>NZ_JBIURS010000007.1:0-437048 GCF_044740965.1 Streptomyces sp. NPDC088252
GAGCTGCAGATACTCCTCGCGATCTGGACCGGCGCCTGCCCCACCTGTCACCGCAACATGCCAGACCCCGCACCAACATGACCAAGCACTACTAGAACCACCGGCTGCATTCCCACTGCTTGTCGATGTCCTGGATGCAGGCCCGGTAGGCGTGGCTCGTCCCGACCATGGCGGTGTAGGTCTCCGCCCTCGGGGAGGGATTGCCGTGATACGACTTCCCTTCCTTGATCTCGATCTTGAAGAGCCAACCGTGGTCGGCCTTGTCCGCCCTGGCCCACGTCGCGCTGCACCGGTTCGAGACCCGCAGCCGGACGGAGGGGCCGCCGCCCGGTGCCCTGACGGTGCTCTTGGGCACGTCGTGCGCGTCCGCACCACACCCCTGCGTCCGCGGGTTCTCCCCGGTACAGGCATTTCCCTTGCAGTGGGACGCGGCGTCCGCGGGCGCGTGGGCTGCCGCAACGCACAGCATGGCGGCGGCAAGGGCCGCAGCAGCGGCGGACAGTGAACGGCGGAGCTTCATACAGTTTCCTTCCGGAGGGTCCGACCGGTGATCCGTCGCTTCCTGGATAGCGTGGCGGTCGGCCCCGGAAGACGGTTCCCCGGGTTGATCACCGGAAAGAGTGGCCGGAGCGGCGCCGGTCCGAGCAGTACCGGTGCCGAGGTTGCCGACGACCGGTCCGACGGGCCGGGACACAGTCGACGTGAACCGAGCGGCGGACGCAGACGTCGGCCTCTTCTGCGAGGCCCGTGTCACCGGCGACCGGCCGAGGCGTCGTCCACGAACAGGCCGGGCCGACAGCCCTCCGCTCCCAGCCGCGCAAGGTGGCCGGCCGCAGGGCGACGGGCCGTACCGGCGCGATCGTGTGTAGGTTGACCGCGGCTGGGCCGTGGGGGACGGCACGGGTGTGACGGGCGAGGAGAGGAAGAGGCCGTATGGTCACGGCACAACCGGCTCCATGGCGCAGGCTGGCGGTGCTCGCGGCCCTGATGCTGGCCGCCTTCACCTTCAACACCGCGGAGAACCTGCCGATCGGCCTCCTGGAACTCATCTCCGACGACCTGCGGGTGTCGCTGTCGGCGGTCGGTTACCTGGTCACCGGCTACGGTGTGACGGTTGCCGTGACGTCCCTGCCGCTGGCCCACGTCACGCGGTCCATGCCCCGACGTCATGTCCTCACGGGACTGCTGGCCGCGCTCATCACGTCCAGTCTGGTCGCGGCGCTGGCCACCTCCTACTGGCTGCTGCTCGCGGCACGGCTGCTGACCGCGCTCGCACAGGCGTTGTTCTGGGCCGTGATGGGGCCGGTCGCGGTGGGTCTGTTCCCGCCCGAGGTCCGCGGGCGTGTCGTCGCAGCGCTGTCCGTCGCCGGTTCGCTCGCCCTCGTGCTCGGCGTCCCCGCCGGGACCTGGCTGGGCCGGCAGAGCGACTGGCCGGTGCCACTCGCGGTGCTGGCCGGTCTCGGGCTCGTCTCCCTCGTGACGATTGCCGTCCTGCTGCCGACCTCCCGCCCGGAAGAAGGGCACGCCGCCTACGGAACGCGTCCCGACGCCCGCCGGTTCGGGACGGTGCTGGCGGCAGGGGCCTTGTCCGCCGCCGGGGCGTTCGCGGGGTACACCTACATCGTGAAGTTCCTGGGCGACGTGAGCGGGTTCTCCCCGAACGCGGTCAGCGCCCTGTTCGTGGCTTTCGGCGTCGCGTGTCTGGCCGGGGTGAGCGTCACCGGGGCGCTGCTGGACCGCTTCCCGCAATCCACGCTGACCACTGCCGTGGCCGCGCAGGCGGTGGGCATGCTCGGCCTGTACGCGACCGGCACCGAACCGCCGGCGGCCGTGGTGTTCCTGGTGCTGATGGGCGGTGCGCTCGGGCCGGTTTTCATGGCCACCCAGAACGAGATGCTGCGCTGCGCACCGGGTCGCACGGATATCGCACTCGCGGCCAACTCCGGTGCCTACAACGCCGGTATCGCGGCGGGCGCCGCCGTCGGCGGACTGGTCCTGCCACGTGCCGACGTGCGCGGCACCTTCCTTGTGGGCGGGCTGCTGACCGTCGCGGCCTGTGTGGTGCTGCTGGGCGAGCGGGTGCTGCCAGGGGGTGTCGTCCAACAGTCATGCCCGCATGAGGGGTGATGCGAGTGTGACGGTGGCTTCTTCGTGGGCGATTGCCTTGCCGTAGCGGGTGGCGAAGCCGCCGCACGCTCCACCTTGGGCGGATGCTGCGTCAGGACCTGTCCGGCCGCCGACTCGGTTCCCGATACGAGGTCGTCGGTCGTCCGGTGCCGGAGCAATGCCCTGGGCCGGCGGCTCGGCTGACGGATGGCCAGGAGTTCTGTGTGCGGTGTCAGACGGTCAGCCGGATTCCGGTGATCAGATGCGGACGGATGCGTACCGCACAGTTCATCACCGGGCCCGACCAGGGGCGGAGCAGCCGCTGGTAGCGCGTCAGCGCGTCCGGATCCGTGACCGGGCGGCAGTACCCCGTGACGACGACACTCCAGCCCAGATGGGTCAGCGGATCGATGTCGTCGGCCTGGTAGGCGACCACGACTCCCCGATCGCCATGGTCGCGGGCCTGGGCGTACAGATCCGAGTCCTCATGGGTCAGGATGACGATCCGACCGTGGTCCAGCAGATGGTTCACCGGCCGGATGGCGGGCAGCGCACGCTGGGTGAAGACGATGCGCCCGAGCGATGCCCTGCCGAGCAGGCCCAGTGCCTGGGCACCTGTCAACTCGACCGTGCGGCGTGGGCCGGTGGCCGCCGAACCCGGGAAGGGCGCCGTCTTTGATGGTGTGGTCACAGCCGTGCGCGCGGACGGCTGGGGCGCCTGATGGCATGAGTGGCTCACGGGGCTGCCTCGTCTCCTGGTCTGCTCACCTGCCGCACGAGTACATCGTGCGGCGGCGCCCCCACGCCAGGGCCGAACGGCCCCAGGGCCGAACGGCCCTAGCGGCGTCGGACTTCCGATGGGTTCACTGCGGGGCATCGCTTGCTGCGCGGGCCGGTCCGGCATCGGCTCCCGGACCGGACCGGGCCGTGGCGCGGTGTGCGGAATCGTTCGGACGGCGCCGTGCGCGCAGGAAGGAAACGTGGTGATCGCAGTTGTCGGGCACAGAGACCTCAGCAGCAGAACCCTGGAACTGGTGGAAGCCGAACTGAGAGCGCGGCTGGACCGCTTGGCGGAAGGTGCGGCCGCCCTGGTACGGGTCGGGGCGGGGCTGCCGTTGGTGTTCGGGCGGGCCGCCCGGGAGGCAGGGCGGAAGCTGACGGTGCTGCTGCCGGCCCAGGGTGCTGTTCCCGCCGTGCTGCCCGAACGGGACCGGTCGGCCGCAGGCGAACTGCTGGTCCTGGCCGAACACGTACGGCTGCTGGCTTTCGATCCGGCCGACCGCAACGCGTGTGTCAGTGCCGATGAACGTCTGGTGGAGACGTGCCGGACCGTGCTCGCCGTGTGGGACGGATCGCCGTCGGACGGCCGGGACGCCACCGCCCATCTGGTCGCCTTCGCCCGTGCGCGGGGAATCCGGGTGGAGGTCGTCTGGCCGGACGGTTCTGTACGGGGGCGGACATGAAACTGTCGGAACGTGGGACCGGGAAGACGGCGGAAGGGCCCGACACCGACGACCGGGAGTGCGTCGGCGCGTCCGGGGCGGGCGACGAACGGGAATGTGCCAGTGCGCCCGGGGCGGGCGACGACCGGGACTGCGCCGGGGCGAGGCGGGGGTTCGGGTGGCTGTTGGTGATCACGGCCGCGCTCGGGCTGCTCGGCTCGTTCGTCATCACGATCGACAAGTTCGAACTGCTCGCCGACCCCGGCTTCGTGCCCGCCTGCTCGCTGAGCCCCGTGGTGTCCTGCACGAATGTGATGCGCAGCGAGCAGGCGTCGCTGTTCGGCTTTCCCAACCCGCTCATCGGGCTGGTCGCCTTCGGGGTGGTGATGGGGGCCGGTGCGGGCCTGCTCGCGGGCGCACGCTACAGGCGCTGGTACTGGTTGGGGCTGAATCTCGGCATGCTGTTCGGCGTCGGCTTCTGCATGTGGCTGATGACGCAGGCGTTGTACGACATCGGCGCCCTCTGCCTGTGGTGCGTGCTCGTGTGGGTGGCCACCATCTTCATGTTCTGGCACACCACGGTGCACAATCTGCGCCATGGTGTCCTGCCCGCCCCACGCGCCCTGGTCGCGGCGGTGCTGGAGTTCCCGCTCGTCGTGCCGGTGACCTGGTGCCTGGCCATCGTCATGCTGATAGCAACCCGGTTCTGGTCGTACTGGCGGACGTTTCTGTGACCGCGACGATGCCGGTGGTCTCGTGATGGATGTGCGCGGCCGGTACTCCGGCGGCGACGAGCCGCTCGGCGACGGCCCGCGCCGGCTCCGTCGTGGAGGCCTCGGGGGCCAGGGCCAGAAAGGCGTGCTGCCGGGCGGCGGCCCCGGGACGCGGGGTCAGAATTCCGTTCAGGGCCCGCAGTCCGGCACCCGCGAAGCGGGCATCCGTCGCATCGGCCGCGATGACGGTCAGCCAGGGGCGTCCGCGCCGGAACGCCTCCAGATAAGCCGCGTCGTACATCCCCTCGGCCGAAACCCCCGCCTCCGGCGCGGCGCGACCCAGCAGCAGCCGTACCCGGTGCGCACGGGACCGGTCGGCGTCGATGCGCTGGAGCAGCGCCTTCATCGGAGCCCAGCCCGTTCCGGAGGCGATCAGCAGCAGGTCCGCGGACGGAGTGTGATCGGGCAGCGCCAGCGCGCCGCGCGGGGCGCTGAGACGGACGACGCCGCCCTCCCGGGTGCCGTGCACCAGCGCATCGCTCACCCCGTCGGCGCCCCGGGCCCGTACATGGAATTCCAGCTCACCGTCCGGATGCGGCGCGCGGGCCAGATAGTAGGGACGCCATGCCTGTTCCAACAGCGGCGACTCCAAGGACGCGTACTGTCCGGCCTCGAAGGCGTAGGGCTGATGGGGCCGTACCCGCAGCACCGCGAGACCGGGCGTGCGGAGTTCGTGCGAGGTCACCGTCGCCTCCCAGCTGGGCGGTTCGGCGATCGCCTCGTCCGCGCCCCTGACCATCGCCGTGACGGCGAGCCGCAGCATCCGCAGCCAGGCATGCTCCAGCGCGCTGGTCCACCGGGCGCCCGCGCGCACGCGCAGTGCCTCGATCAGCGCCGCCTCGAAGGCCTCGAAATGGGCGGGGCGCACACCGAGCTTGCGATGGTCGCGCCCCAACTGCTCGAAAACGCTGATCATTTCGTCCGCGTGGTGCAGATTGCCGATCAGATAGCGGAAGATCCCCACGAGATGAACCTGCTGGAACGCCATCGACTCGGGGAACAACGACCGGAGATACGGATGCCGCTCGAACAGCAGCCGGTACAGTTCGGCGATCAGCTCCTCCAAGGGGCTCACCAGCGACAGGGAGTCACTGATCAGCATCTGGTCGGCCGTTCCGTCGTACGTCTGCGGGGCCTCGCCCCTCCACGGTTCGGGGCGGGTGTCGGCCGGGGCCAGGATGCGTCGTCGCAGCCGCATCGCGTCGTGCCGTGCGAGCAGTGCGTGGTAGTCCTCGCTCGAAGTGTTCATGGGCCGGTGACTCCTCGGTGCAGCGCAGTGGGGTGGCCGGGAACGGGAGATGTCCGTGGTGCCCGGACGATCTTGGCGGCGTCAGTATGGCACCGCGTCCAGCCCGCTGACCGGCCCTGGCCACAGGGCCTTTCGGCCCTGTTCAAACACTGTTTGCCATGCTGTGGCACCCCGGCGGGAGCAGGCCGCCGGACGGGCACATACTGGTTCTGGCCCTCTCCCCGAACCGATCGAGCATGATGTGAACGAGTCCGCGAAGTCCCCCTTGAGCACGCCCCCGTCGCAGTCCGCGGCCCCCGTACGCGTCTTCATCCTCGACGACCACGAGGTCGTACGGCGCGGTGTACGCGATCTGCTGGAAGCCGAGGACGGCATCGAGGTCGTCGGCGAGGCGTCCGACGCCAGGGAGGCGCTGGCCCGCGTTCCGGCCAGCAGACCGCAGGTCGCCGTACTGGACGTACGCCTCGGCGACGACCGGGGCGGTGACCACGCCGGTATCGAGGTGTGCCGGGAACTGCGCGCCCTGATGCCCGAACTCGCCTGCCTGATGCTGACATCGTTCGACGATGACGAGGCGCTCTTCGACGCCATCATGGCGGGCGCCGCGGGGTACGTGCTGAAGCAGATCAACGGAGCCGATCTGATCGCCGCCGTACGCACGGTCGCGTCAGGGACCTCGATGCTCGATCCGCGGACGACCGCCCGCGTGATGGCACGGCTGCGGGGCAACGAGCAAGCCCCTGCCGAGGCGTCGCAGGCATCGGAGCTGGACGGACTCACGCCCAGGGAAAGGCAGATCCTGGATCTCATCGGCGAGGGCCTCACCAACCGGGAGATCGCGGAACGTCTCTTCCTGGCCGAGAAGACCGTCAAGAACCGCATCTCCTCGATCCTCGCCAAACTGGGCGTGGGCCGCCGGATCCAGGCCGCGATGCTCGTAGGCCGGATCAAGGACCGCCAGGGCTGACCCACGGCCCGGGGGAGCTGACAGGCACTCGGGCGTCAGTCGTGGAGCGGCACGCGCCAGACGATCCGGGTGCCGCCGTCCGCCGGCCGTTCGATGGTCAGTGCGCCGCCGCACAGCTGCGCCCGCGTACGCATATTGGCCAGCCCTCCGAGGCGCCCGGTCGCCGGTTCGTCGGCATCGACCGCTGCCCCTGTCCCGGGCGCGGTCGTGACACCGTCCGGGATTCCGATGCCGTTGTCGGTGACGGTCAGGGTCACCGCGTCGTCGGCGGACAGCACGATGTCGATACGAGTGGCGCGCGCATGGCGAGAGGCATTGGACACCGCCTCGGCGGCGACCGCCACCACGTGTTCGGCCAGTTCGTCCGGCACCGTGGTGTCCACCGGCCCGTCGATCCGCACCGAGGGCCGGAAGCCAAGGGCGTGTGCCGCCGTGCGAGCGGTCTCCGTCATCCGGTGCCGGAGCCCGCCACGGCCCGAACCGTCCGCCGTCCGCAGATCGAAGATGGTGGACCGGATGATCCGGATCGTGGTGTCCAGATCATCCACCGCCCGGCTGACCCGCTCGGCCGCGTCCGGCCGGTCCGCGATGGCACGCGTGGTGCTCTGGAGAGTCATCCCGGTCGCGAAGAGACGCTGGATCGCCAGATCGTGCAGATCGCGGGCGATCCGGTCCCGGTCGTGCATGACGGCGAGTTCCTCGGACTCGGCCCGCCGACGGGCCAGTTCAAGAGCGATGGCCGCCTGGTCGGCGAAGCCCGAGACGAGCGCGACCTCGGTGTCGTCGAACGGTGGACGGTCCACGGGCCGCCCCAGGCGCAGTGCGCCCCTTGCCCCCGTGTCGACCCGCAGAGGCACCGTCACCACCGGACCCAGACCCTCCTCGGCACCGTCGCCGAACGGGTGGGCCCTGGGATCGGTACGGACATCGGCGCAGTGCACCGGTGTCCCGGTACGGGCGGCCAGTCCGGCCAGTGATCCCCACGCGGGTACGGACAGTCCCGTCACGCGTTCGGAGTCCATGCCGTGGGCGACGGCAACGGTGAGGCGTGCCTCGGCCCCGGAGGCCTCCGAAGCTGCGGAGAGGGGCGCGGGGGGCGTCGGCAGCAGAATCGCGGCCCGGTCGGCCCCCGCCACCTCCATCGCCCGCTCGGCGATCAGATGCAGCACCTCGTCGGCGTCCGTCCCCGAGAGCAGGGTGCGGGTGATCTCGCCCAGTGCCTCCAGACGCCGTTCGCGGCGACGGCTCTCCTCGTACATGCGGGCGTTGTCGATGGCGACCCCGGCCGCGATCGACAAGGTGGTCAGCACCGCCTCGTCGTCGGCGTCGAAGCTCACCCCGCCCTGCTTCTCGGTGAGGTAGAGGTTGCCGAACACCTCGTCGCGAACGCGCACCGGCACTCCGAGGAAGGTGCGCATCGGGGGATGATGGGGCGGAAATCCGAAGCTGCGCGGATGGCTGCTCAGATCGGTGAGCCGCAGCGGCTGCGGGTGATGGATCAGTTCACCGAGGATGCCGCGCCCGCACGGTGACTGGCCGATCACGGCGGCGAGCTGCTCCGATATGCCGACCGGAAGGAACTCCAGCAGCTTCTGCCCGTCCCCGACGATGCCGAGCGCTCCGTACTGCGCGTCGGTCAGGGTCACGGCGGCTTCCACGATCCCGCGGAGCACCTCGGGCAGTTCCAGGCCCCGCCCCAGACTCATCACGGCATCCAGCAGACTGCGCATCCTGTCCGGCCGGCTGGGCTTGGGCCAGGTCGCCGGGCCGGGGCAGGAGGCTCCCGGCGCGTCGAGGGCGGGGGAGTCGGAGCCGGGAGAAGGGACTCCGGAGGGGGAGTCGGGCGCGGTAGGTGCTGTGTCTGTCATCGGGGCGCCGCTCTCTGGTTCCGTGTGCCGTATGCCGGGAAATCGCTCACCGGATCACCGCAGGGCTGGTACCGGTCCACGGACGGTCAGCCTACGACAGCCACGGGGCCGGAAGCCCGGCGGTGCACCGTCGCCGAGACCGGCCCGGGTGAGGCCGGTCGGCTGCCTGACGGATCCGCAGCAGGGCCGGTCGGCCCCGGTGGAAGGTACCTGTCGGTCCCTGGAGGGCTTCGAGGGGCATGGCCAGGATGGTGCGGCCGGGAAGGTCCGGTCCGTCCCCTCGTGATCCGCCGGACCTTTCCGACCGCTCCCCTCCGCCCCGTCCGGCCGGGGGAGCGCTCGAAGAACCGCAACAGCTGGAGGACACGGTCCGGTGGACGCAATGGAATCGCAGGGCAGTCAGACCGCCCCCGCACAGGGGCCCATGCCCCCCGACCCCGGTGCCGCCACTGCCGACGCGCACTCCACCACGAACGGCCGCGGGGCCACCCGGACCGACACGAAGGAGCCGGCGGTGCACTCCGGCACCGATCTGCCGGGCCGTTCGTCCCGCGGGCGGATCGTCGTCTCGTGGCTCACGACGACCGACCACAAGCAGATCGGTACGCTCTATCTCGTCACCGCGTTCGTCTTCTTTCTGATCGGCGGCGCGATGGCACTCGTGATGCGCGCCGAACTCGCCCGTCCCGGGACGCAGATCGTTTCCAACGAGCAGTTCAATCAGGCTTTCACCATGCATGGGTCGGTGATGCTGCTGCTGTTCGCGATGCCGCTGTTCACGGGATTCGCCAATTGGCTCATGCCGCTTCAGATAGGCGCGCCCGATGTGGCGTTTCCGCGGTTGAACATGCTGGCGTACTGGTTGTTCCTCTTCGGTTCACTGATCGCCGCCGCAGGGTTTCTCACTCCCCAGGGTGCCGCCGACTTCGGATGGTTCGCCTATGCCCCGTTGTCCGACGCCACGCATTCACCGGGCATCGGTGCCGACATGTGGATCATGGGCGTGGCGCTCTCCGGCTTCGGTTCCATTCTCGGAGCGGTGAACTTCATCACCACCATCATCTGCATGCGTGCCCCGGGAATGACCATGTTCCGGATGTCCATCTTCACCTGGAACGTACTGCTGACCGCCGTACTCATCCTCCTGGTCTTCCCGGTCCTGGCCGCGGCCCTCTTCGCGCTGGAGATGGATCGGAAATTCGGTTCACACATCTTCGATCCCGCCAACGGAGGCGCGCTTCTGTGGCAGCACCTCTTCTGGTTCTTCGGCCACCCGGAGGTCTATGTACTGGCTCTGCCGTTCTTCGGCATCGTGTCCGAGATCATTCCGGTCTTCTCCCGGAAGCCGATGTTCGGCTACATCGGTCTCGTCGCCGCGACGATCGCCATCGCCGGACTGTCCGTCACCGTCTGGGCCCACCACATGTATGTGACCGGTGGTGTGCTGCTGCCCTTCTTCGCCTTCATGACTTTCCTGATCGCCGTGCCGACCGGAGTGAAGTTCTTCAACTGGATCGGAACGATGTGGAAGGGGTCGCTGTCCTTCGAGACACCGATGCTGTGGACCACCGGATTTCTGATCACCTTCGTCTTCGGCGGACTGACCGGAGTCATCCTGGCCGCACCGCCACTGGACTTCCATGTCTCCGACTCGTACTTCGTTGTCGCCCACTTCCACTACACGCTCTTCGGTACGGTCGTGTACGCGATGTTCGCCGGATTCCATTTCTGGTGGCCGAAGTTCACCGGCAAGATGCTCGACGAACGCCTGGGCAAGATCACTTTCTGGGTACTGACGGTCGGCTTCCACCTCACGTTCCTCGTGCAGCACTGGCTCGGAGCCGAGGGAATGCCGCGCCGGTACGCGGACTATCTCGCCGCCGACGGTTTCACCGCTCTCAACACCCTTTCCACCATCGGCTCATTCCTCCTCGGGCTGTCGTTCCTGCCCTTCTTCTACAACGTCTGGAAGAGCAGCCAGTACGGCCGGAAGGTCACCGCCGACGACCCCTGGGGCTATGGCCGCTCCCTGGAATGGGCCACGTCCTGTCCTCCGCCCCGGCACAACTTCACCGCCCTGCCCCGCATCCGCAGCGAGTCCCCGGCGTTCGATCTGCACCATCCGGAGATCGCCGCGCTCGAACTCGAACCCGCTGTGTCGAACTGACCCTTCCGCCTCCCTCCGTAAGCCCCGCCCTCAGGAGAGTGCTGCCCGATGTCCCACGGTGTTCTGGCGGTCGGTGTCGTCGTGCTCCTCGCATCCGGCAACGTCTGGTACCTGCCTGCCTATATCGATCTGCGGGCGGGCCAGGACCGGCCGCGCTCCCGGCGGCTGGCCGCTGCCGCTGTGCTGACCGGCTGGGGTTCGGCGGCCCTCACGATGTTTCTGCTGCTCATGCCGGTCGATCCGGGCGTGGTCGCGCTGCTTGCGGTCGCGGGCACCACCGCCGTGGTGTCCCTGACCGTCCAGGCGTGGCGGCGACGGGGCCGGGAGCAGCGTGAGGAGGAAGCTCGCTGGTCCGCGCTCTTCCCGGTACGGACCGCCGGCCCGGTGGGAACCGCCGAGGACGAGCGGTGATCCGCTCCTCGCGCACCGGAACGACCCACCGGCTTCGGTGAGTTGGACGGCGTCCGACATGAGGCTTCGCCGCGGGCCGGGGATCCAGGACCGCAACGGCGAACCGGACGAACGCTGCAACACCCGGGCGACGGCGTCGCTGTGCTGAGCCGGCCGACCCGAGCGTCCCCGGTCCCGCGGGACCGGGGACGCTCGGGTCGCGTCTTGGAAGTCGGGACGGTGCCCGAGAGAGCCGGCGATCACCTCAGAGCCGAACGGGCAGGTGGCGGGGGCCGCGAAGCATGGCGCTCTGCCGGTAGGGAGGCGGGTCCTGGACCAGGCGCGCCGTGCTCAGGCGGGGGACCAGCGCACCGAGCGCGGCCTGGGCCTCCACACGCGCCAGGGGACCGCCGTAGCACAGGTGAATACCGCTGCCGAAGCCGAGGTGCTGGTTGTCCGGGCGGGTGGGATCGAACCGGTCGGGCTCGTGGAACCTCATGGGGTCGCGGCTGCCCGAGGCCAGCGCAAGGTTCACGGATGCGCCTGCGGGGATCGTGGTGCCGGAGACGTCGATGTCCGCGTGGGGGATGCGTTCACGCATGTGGACGGGGGGTTCGTAGCGCAGCAGTTCCTCCACCGCTCGCGGCAGCAGGTCGGGGTCACGGCGCAGGTGGTCCAGGTGCTCGGGCTGGCGCAGCAGGGTGAGCACCCCGTTGGTGATCAGGTTGACGGTGGTCTCGTGTCCCGCGATGAGCAGCAGTACGGCGGTTTCCGCGAGTTCTTCCTGAGTGAGCCGCAGGGCCGGGTCCGGCTCGTTGACGAAGGCGGAGAGCATGTCGTCGTTCGGATGGCCACGGCGCTGTTCGGCGAGGCCGACCAGGTATCCGCCCATCTCGATCCGTGCCCGGTCGCCGGCCTCGTCCGTCCCGGTGGTGGCCTTGCCGGGCCGGACGTCGGCGGCTGTGACCAGAGCGTCGGACCAGGCCCGGAACATCGGCTCGTCCTCGTGGGGGACGCCGAGCAGGCGGCAGATCACCGTGACGGGCAGCGGGTAGGCGAAGTCGTCGACGATGTCGATCTGCCGGCCTGCCTCGAAGGACGTCAGCAGTTCCTTGGTGATCCGGTCGATCTCGCCGCGCATGGCGTCGACCCGCCCCGGGCTGTGCGGTGGCCCGAACGGCCGCATGGCCAGCCTGCGCAGCCTGTCGTGCTCCGGGTCGTCGAGCCGCAGGAAGGGCGGCTTGCGGGTCACTTCGCCACGGGTACGCGGGTCGGCACTCATCCGTGGGTCGTGAAGCAGTGCGGCGATCTCGTGGTACGTGCCGATCAGGTAGCTGCCGTCCGCCTGCCGGACCACGGGACCGGCCGCGCGCAGTTCCGCGTACAGCGGGTAGGGGTTGGGGCGGCTGGCGTAGTCGGTGATCCGGGCCAGCAGGGTCTCGGAGTCCATGGTGGCTCCTCGTCGTGGGACGGGCGTGGGTCAATGCGTGGGCTGCACCACGCTCAGTCGACGGTCGGGCAGGTATCCGGTGAGCGCCACGGTGGGGCCGTGGGACAGCCCCTTCGGATCCGGCACGTCGGACGGAACCGGGACGTCGGCCGCGAGCGCACGGTCCTGCGCGCCGGGCGGGGGCGGGAACGGGGCCGCGGTCTCGATCAGGTGCCGGTAGTAGTCGAGCGACTTGGCCATGTCGACGGTGACCGCGGCGGTGATCCGCCCCTGGTAGCCGTAGACCATTGCCAGACGGCGGGCCTCCAGGGAGCCCTGGGCGATGACCACGTGGTCGGAGTAGGTGGGTACGCCGACGGACTTGATGTTGAGCCCGAACTGGGTCGACCAGAACGTCGGGATGGCCAGGTGCGGGCGCTTCATGGGCCCCGGGCTGATCATGTTGTGGGCTGCCACCTCGGCCTGTTCGACCGCGTTGCCCCAGTGCTCCAGGGAGAGCATCTGATAACCGAAGAGCGGGTGGGGGAACCGGGAGACGTCGCCGGCCACGAAGACGTCGTCGGTGACGATGCCGTACATGTTGAAGGCGCGGCACCCGGCGTCGCAGGCGATCCCGCGCGGGCCCGCCGCCAGTCCGGAGTCGGCCAGCCACTCGACGTTGCGGACCGCCCCCAGTGCCACGACGCACACGTCCGCGTCGACACGCGTGCCGTCGGACAGGTTCGCGCCGACGAAGCCGCCGTTGCCGCGCAGGGCAGTGACGGTGACCCCGGTGCGCAGGTCCACGCCGTGGTTGCGGTGCATGACGGCCGCGAGTTTCGACAGGGTGCCGCCGAGCGCTCCCACCAGGGGCGCGGGGCCGCGTTCGGCGACCGTGACGTCCAGGCCGCGTTCGCGGCAGGCCGAGGCGATCTCCGAGCCGGTGAAGCCGGCGCCGATCACCAGCACCCGCTTCGGCCCGGCGTCCAGTCGCTCGGCCAGCCCCGCAGCGTCCTCACGCGTGCGCAGCGTGAACACTCCGTCCAGGGCCCCCTCCGCCGGGTTGGGCCAGGGCCGGGCCCGGGTCCCGGTGGCGATCAGCAGGCGGTCGTACGGCAGCGACTCCCCGTCGGCCAGCAGCAGCCGCTTCTCCAGCGGGTTCACACCGGTGGCGGCCACTCCCAGCCGCCATTCGGCGTCCGGGGCCCGGCGCATCGGCAGTTCGGTGGTGTCCGCCGTCGCCCGGCCGAGCAGTACCTGCTTGGACAGCGGCGGCCGGTCGTAGGGCGGATGGGGCTCGTCCCCGACCACCGTGAGGGAGCCTGTGAAGCCCTCCTCGCGCAGCGTCTCCGCGGCCCTCAGCCCGGCCAGCGACGCACCGACGATCACGATCCGGCCGTCCCGGAGATCACCGGCGGCCATCGGGATTCACTTCCTCACCGACGAGGATGGCCTGGACCGGACACGCCGCCGCAGCCTGGCGCACGCGCTCGGCCTGGTCGTCCGGGACGGCTGTGGCATACAGCAGTCCCTCCGTGCCGTGCAGCTCGAACATCTTGGGTGCGAGGAACACGCACTGTGCATAGCCCTGGCAGCGCGTGAGGTCCACAACGGTTCGCATCCCCACCACTTCCTCTGTCGCCGCGCCCCCCTCTTCTCCAGCATGGGCCGAGCACCGCAGGCTCGCACGGCGACCGCCTGCGGGGCGCTGCCGGGGCAGCCGTCGGCCCGTGCGAGGTCGAGGCTGAATCCGGCGGCGGCACTCACGCGCGTGAACGCCTTGGGAACAGGCCCAGTTGTTCTGCGGTGCGGCTGGTCTCCTCGGCGTACGGGCCGAGATGGCCGACGCGGGTGACCATCTTCTCGAAGGCCGGGCCGGATTCGTCCCGGCGTCGGGTGCGGGTGAAGGCCTGGACGTACCGGAAGGAGCAGATGGAGAAGGTGCCCCCTGCGAAGCCGTCGGGGCCGGGACGGCCCCGACACGGCCCCCGGTCAGGTGACGAGGATACTGACGCCGTCGCCGAGCAGCTTGAGTCCGAGGACGAAGAAGAGGGCGGCCATGACGGCCACATTGTGCCGGGCGGCCCAGTTTCGCCAGGTGCCGAGAATGCTTCTGGCGCGCTCACCCATGAACAGATAGACGGTCAGCGGTGCGAGGACTCCGAGTGAGGCGATGCACACGAAGACGGCAAGTGCCCCGATCTGTTGCGGAACAGAGATTCCGGCTGCGCTGATCGAGGCGCCCGCGGCAATGGTCAGGGGGGCGTTCTTGGCGTTGGCTGCTGACAGCAGCAGCCCCAGCCCGAGGACTTTGGGCGGAGTGAAGCGGTCGATCGCAGCCATCCACTTCGGCAGTTGCGCCTCTGTGGGATCGGCGGGGCGGCGCCGCCACTGACGTGCGGCGAACAGGACGAGCAACACGCCCAGGACGAGTTTCAAAATCCCCACCCAGGTGGCTGGGTGCTTGTTCGTGGACGCTCCGCCCGAGCCACCCACCGCGAGCATGATCGCCCCGAGGAGCGCCAGGCCCAGGATCCAGCCGACCAGGAACAGGGTGCCGTTCGGACGCCCCTGCGGGGTGGCGAGGATGAGGATGATCGCCACGATGGGGAGTGGGCTGATCGCGACACCGGCCGCGAGGCCGAGTACATCGCCTACGGCGTGTCCCAAGGCGGTCTCCTCACAGGCAAGGGATCGGGTGGACCGAGGCAGCGGTCCACTTGCCGAACCGTGGGACCACGGCCATCGTTGCGCGGCGGTGCCCATCACGCGCGGCATCGGCGTCGATCGGGTGAGTGGTCGGCGCGACGAGGGCCCTTGGCCGGGGAGCTCTCTCCGGTGCTCCTCTGGCGTCCCCGGCAGACCGGGACGACAGTGGAAGAGGGGTTCCAGGAAGGCGACAGGACGATGGACCGCTACCCACCCATCGCCGACCACGGCCTCGTCGGCGACCTGCAGACCGCTGCCCTGGTCTCCTCCCAGGGAGTCGTCGATTGGTTCGCAGCCCCCCGGTTCGACTCGCCCAGCATTTTCGCCGCCCTGCTCGATCACGATCGCGGGGGCCACTTTCTGTTCGCCCCGCAGGACAGGGGCGCCACGTGCAAGCAGCTGTACTATCCCGACACCGCGGTCCTGGTGACCCGTTTCCTGTCGCCCGACGGGGCCGGCGAGATATTCGACTGCATGCCGCCGGACCGGACCGGCAGAGTCACCGACCGCCATACGTTGATCCGCGGCGCGCGGGCGGTACGCGGCAGCGTGCGCTTCGTGCTGGAGTGCAGGCCGCGGTTCGACTACGGCCGGGCCGACCACGAGGTCGACCTCCGCGACGGCACCGCCACGTTCCGGGCCCCGGGTGTCACCGCGTATGTGCAAAGCACGATTCCCCTGCAGTTGGACGGCCGGGACGTGCGGGGTGCCGTCACCTTGAACGCGGGGGAGGTGGCCGCCGCTGTGTTCACCGTCGACACCATGGACGGACAGCAGCCCCCGGACCCCCCGACACCGGACGGCGTGACCCGGCAGTTCTGGGACGTGGTGGAGTTCTGGCAGCGCTGGATTCGCGCCTCCCGGTACCGCGGGCGCTGGCCGGGCGCGGTGCACCGATCGGCCATCACTCTGAAGCTGCTCACCTACGCGCCGACGGGTGCTCCGGTCGCCGCAGCCACCATGGGCCTGCCCGAGCAGATCGGAGGGGAACGCAACTGGGACTACCGGTACACCTGGATCCGTGACGGTTCTCTGTCGGTGCGGGCCCTGCTCGACCTCGGGTACACCGAAGAGGCGGCGCAGTTCACCCGTTGGCTGGGAGACCGCTTCCGAGCCCACGAGGCCGTCGGAGGTGAACCGCTGCAGATCATGTACCGCGTCGACGGGGACCACCAACTGCCGGAGGAGGAGCTCACGCACTTCGAGGGCTATCGCGGCTCGTATCCGGTGAGGGTCGGGAACGGCGCCGCCGATCAGCTCCAGCTGGACATCTACGGCGAGGCGCTCTACGCCCTGGCCGAGGGCGGCGAGATCACCATGCGGGCCGGCTACCACGGCTGGAAGAACGTCGCCCGGACGCTGGACTGGCTCGCCGAATCCTGGGACCGGCCCGACGAGGGAGTGTGGGAGACCCGCGGCGGGCGCAAGGACTTCACCTTCAGCCGAGTGATGTCCTGGGTGGCCCTCGACCGGGGGCTGCGTCTGGCGGCCGAGTACAGCCGCCCCGCCGACACCGCGCGATGGACCGCCTCTCGTGACGCCATCCTCGAACAGGTGATGCAACGCGGCTGGAACGAGAAGCAACAGGCTCTCGTGCAGCACTACGGAGGCGAAGTCCTCGACGCCGCGCTGCTGCTCATCCCCCGGGTCGGCTTCCTCACTCCGAGGACCGAGAGCTGGCTGTCCACGCTCGATGCCATGGAACGCACCCTCGTGTCGGACAGCCTCGTCTACCGCTACGACCCAAAGGCGTCTCCCGACGGACTGCGCGGCTCCGAAGGCACCTTCAGCCTGTGCACCTTCCTCTACGTGGACGCCCTCGCCCGCGCCGGGCGCCTGCGCCCCGCACGCTACGCCTTCGAGAAGATGCAGACCTACGCCAACCATGTCGGCCTGTTTGCCGAGGAGATCGGCCCCAGCGGTGAGCAACTGGGCAATTTCCCGCAGGCGTTCACCCATCTCTCATTGATCATGGCCGCCACTACTTTGGACGATGCCCTCGACCGGCAGCGCAGCGAAACCTCCGATGCCCGCCTGGACGAGCGGTGAGCCGCCCTGCCCGAGAGGTCACGCCAACGCCCACGCCCGTGCCGGCGGACAGCACGGCGGCCTGACACTTGACTCACCGCCCCGGCGGGCTGGCGGCTTGCTCATGCGAGCGGCACTCGGTGGACCGGTGCATCGTCCGTGTCCGAAGAGGAGTGGGGGCGGTTCCTCCGTGAATCGGTGACGGGTGCGGCCGGGGCACCCGTGGCGCCGTCGGCGCGCGCCCGTGAGGTGGAACGGCGGCTGCGGGAGCGCTCCGGGCAGCCGGAAGGCTGGCGTACGTACTCACCGGCCCGGCACCGGCGCAGGACGGGCTGGTACGTGATCGGGCTGGTGGCGGTCGTGGCTCTCCTGGTCATGGGGCTCTTCCCGCAGCAGGTCGTCGGCTGAAGCTCCGCTCGGAGATCCTCAGGGGGCAGCCGACAGCCGAACCCCAGGCCGCCGGAGGCGGGGGCTGTCAGTCGATGATGTCCATGAAGGTCAGCATCCGGCGGTTGATCTCGTCGGCGTGGTCGATCTGGGGGCCGTGGCCGGTGTCGGCGATGATTTCGGCTCGGGCGCCTGGAATCAGGCGTGGGACGCGCTCGACTTGCCTGTGCGGGTGCACGAGCAGGCTTCGTTTGCCGAGTGCCAGGTAGAGCGGGGTGTGGATGGTGGCCAGTTCGTCCTCCGACAAAGGCAGTGGGGCGGGACGGCGTATGCGGTAGGCGCGAACGCCCAGCCTGATCATGGTGCGTAGCTCTGGCACGATGAGGACCGGCTGTTGCAACCACGCTGCCAGTCGTGGGCGTAGCGCCTTGGGAGCGAAGGTCGCGAACAGGCTGGCGAAGATCCATACGAAGAAGCGCAGGCCTACTTTCTCCAGGCCGCCGGGGTCGAGGAGTGTGACCGAGGCGAGGCGGTCGGGCCTGTGGTGCGCCTGGTTCAGAGCGAGCCATCCGCCGTAGGAGGAGCCGACCAGGTGCACGTGTTCGAGCCCGAGCCCGGCGAGTGTCTCGTCGAGCCACTGTGCGGCGCGTTCGGGTCGATGGATGGGTTCGCGCTGGATGCTGCGTCCCGGATCGCCTGGAGTGTCGATCGCATAGACCGGGCGGGCGGCGCTGAGGGCGGGGGTGTTCGGGTACCACATGGCAGAGCAGGAGCCCGCTCCGTGCACCAGGACGATGGGGGTGCGTGACCGAGCAGCAGGGTCCGTGGGGCTGTACTTGTAGACGTGCGTGGTGCCGAAGGAGGTCTCCACGTCCGTTTCCGTGTGAGCGGGTGCTCCCAGCGCGTAGACCGCATCGCAGGCCGCGAAGTAGCGCTCGCGCCAGTTGTCGCTCACATAGCGGCCGACATCGGCCTGGGTGCGGATTTCGGTCTGGGGCACGGCCACCTCCGGATATCGATTCTTCGTGGTACGAACGTATCATCTTGGTGGTACGGACGTATCATCAAGATGGGTGGGATGAACCCGGCCGGTGGAAACAGCGAGCGGAGGAGCGGTCGATGCCCAAGCGTGTGGACCACGCGGAGCGGCGTACCGAGATCGCCGAGGCACTTCTTCGAGTGGCCGGGCGACGCGGGTTGCATGCCGTGGGCATGCGCGATGTGGCAGCGGAGGCGGGCGTCTCGCTGCGGTTGGTGCAGTACTACTTCGAGACCAAAGAGAAGCTGTTGCTCCATGGGCTGCAGCATCTGGCCGAGAGGTTCGGGGAGCGGGTCACCACCCGGATTCGGGCCGCCGGCGACGATCCGGGACCGCGCGCGATGATCGAGGCGATGCTGATGGCGGCATTGCCGACCGACGAGGAGAGCCGCATCTTCCACCTCGTCTACACCTCATACGCCGTTCTGTCCGTCACCGACCAAGTCCTCGCTGCGCAGCCCTTCATCAAGAACCCGGACGCCGCTGAGAGCGCCCTCGTCGAACTCCTCCGGCAGGCAGAGGGAAGCGACCTCGTTCAGCCTGGCGTGGATGCGCGGCTGGAAGCTGTCAGCCTGCTCGCCATGTCTGCGGGACTCGGCACCAGCATTCTTGTCGGCCAGCGCAGCCCGGAGTCGGCTGCCACAGTTCTGGACCACCACCTGGACCGGATTTTCCGAGCCGGCCTTGCCGATGCGGGGACGCGGACGCGGGAGCGACGTCATTCCTCGTGAACATCACCCAGGTCTGTTGGTCAGCGACCGCTTCCCAACCTCATCGACACTCGCTGCCGTCGAACGTGAACGAACCCACCAGGACGGGCGTCGGGGTCTTGTGCGCGATATCGCCGGCACCCAGGTGGGGTGAGCCGCAGTCGTGCCGGGCGGACGGCCTCCTCGTCCAGCACGGTGCCGGGCCGGAGCCCCATTCCGTCCACGGACGGGTCCATCCAGTGCCGGGTGACGATCCGACCGGACCGGGCGGGCAAGAACACGGTGTCGTCGATACGGCGCAGCACAGTCCTGTGACCGTCGTTCTCCAGACTTCGGTGAGTCTCATGAGACCGAAGTGACCTGACTGGTGTCGTTGGGCGGTGGGGGAGCGCGCCGGCGTCGGTCCGGGGTTACGCGAAGCGTTCGTGGTCGGCCAGCACCGCGTCGATCACATCGAGATGGATGGCGACTCGCCCGTCCCCGGGATCGGAGCACTGGGTCAACGTCAGCAGGGACTTCCACAGCGCCCAGCCCCTGGCCCTGGCCCAGGTGCCGTCATCCTGGCCGACCGCGCGCCGGAATGCCTCGCGGTTCTCCCCGCGGAACATCGTCCAGGCGATCACGAGATCGCAGGCGGGGTCGCCGATGCCCGAGGTGCCGAAGTCGATGACGGCCGACAGCTTGCCGCCGGTGACAAGCAGGTTGTTGCCGCCGATGTCGCCGTGGAACCACACCGGTGTTCCGCGCCATTGGGCCTCGAGTGCCGCTTGCCAGGTCTCGGTGGCCCTCACGGTGTCGATCCGGCTGCTCAGGGCAGTGATGCAGCGACGCGTCTCGTCGTCGTAGTGGGCGGGTGACGCGCCGCGATACCCGCTGTGTGCCCCGGCGAGAGGACCGCCCTTGGAGTCACAGCGCTGAAGAGCGAGGACGAACCCGGCGACAGTGGTGGCGAACTGGGTCATGTCGCCGATGCGTTCAGGAGAAGCCGTCTCGCCGGGCAGCCAGCCGCGCACGGACCAGGGGTAGGGATATCCCGGGCCGGGGGCCCCCTTGGCCAGGACGGTGGGGACAGCCACCGGCAGCGCGGGGGCCAGGCGAGGCAGCCAGTCGCATTCCTTGTCGACCGCAGGGGCGTAGCCGGCTGCGGTGGGCAGGCGGACCGTCATGTCGTCACCGAGGCGGTAGGTGCGGTTGTCCCAGCCGTCCACCGCCACCGGGACCACGGGCAGACGGCTCCACTGAGGGAACTGGGCGGTGATCAACCGCTTCACCAGGGCGGCGTCGATTCCCGCGCGCCCGTCCGGTACAGATGTAAGCACCCGCTGATCCTCACCGGTGAGGTCGTACCAGGCAAGTGATTAACGACGCGAGACACATCTGAGCGTCTGGAGAACCGTCGAATCCGGGTTCGCACCACCAGCCAGGCCCGTCGGGCAGGGCCGGGACCGCGCGGGCCGGCGCCACTTCGATCGCGAACTCCACAGACCGACCCAGCAAGCCCCGAGCCGGCACAGCGCGTCGGGCGGTCAGTACGGCCTACGCCTGCTCCAGCCCCGTCCGCGGCGCGCAGATCTGACACGGCTCGATGTCCGGCTCCGCCAAGGCGATGATCGTCTCTTCGCGGTTGAGGAACCCGGGCGCGCTCTTGAACAGGGCGCAGCCCCCGCCGTGCAGCATCGCGGGCCGGCCCGCCGTCTGGGGCTGGATCTTCCATGACTGCCCGGCCCGCGCCTGGACCGTCCGGCGGCCCGCCGCCGGTGGAAGCCGCGGGCGTTGTTCAGGGCAGTGCGGGTAGGCGGTCGTCCGCCCCTGAGGGTTGTCCCGCAATCCCTGGCGGGCGCGCGACGACAGCCACGGCACCTCGCCGCGTGGTCGGAACGTCCGCATACATCCAGTATGCGGACGTCCCTCCGCCTTGCGATGCACCGCATCCGACGCCGCGCACTGATCCACGACGGATCACGGGACAACCCTTAGCCTGGCCGGCCGGCAGATCGGGGCCGGTTCCCGCTCACACGCTGGGTACTTGCCCCGCGCGACGTGGCAAGCTCGTCGCTTGGCGGCCGATACGCCCCCGGCGGCGCCAGGCCCTGATGCCAGAGCAACCCATCAGGCCCGAATCCCTTGCTGCACGGCCTTGGCCCTTGGACGAGACGCTCCGTTGCATCCGGCCGCGGAGCCTCCGCAAAAACCCGTTGGCGGACCACGGCGATCACTGCTACTTTTCCGGAGGCCGTGCGAGAGAACGAGGAGGCGGTACCCGTGAACGCAGTAGCGACATGGGTGCTCCCCTCCGGGGTCACGGTCGGGCGATAGGTCGTCCGGGAGCGCCGTTCATGAGCACTCCCGAACGGCACGACCATGCAATTCACTTCCGAACAGCGCCTCGACGACGGCGTCCTCGAACGCGAATTCACCCTGGGTGAGATCCCCGGGACCCTGTGGACGCCTGGTTCCACACCGGCCCCGCTGATCCTTATGGCCCACAACAACGGCCTGCCCAAGAGGGAACCCCGGCTGGTGGCCCGGGCCCGGCAATCCGCGGCGTACGGCTACGCGGTGGCCGCCATCGACGCCCCCGGGTGCGGTGAACGGCCCCGTTCCGCCGCCGACGAGCAGGCCCGTGCCGACATCCGCCGGGCGATGCACGCCGGCGAGCCGGTCGATGAGATCTTCGAGTCCTTCATCGGCCCGCTGGTCGAAAAGGCGGTCCCGGAATGGCGGACCACCCTGGACGCCCTTCTTTCGCTGCCCGAGATCGGCGGCCCGGTCGGGTACTCGGGGTGGACCGCCGTCGGCATTCGGCTGGCGGCGGTCGAGCCGCGCATCGCGGCCGCCGGTTTCTTCGCCGGGGGTTACGTGCCCCGCGCCCAGCGCGAGGAGGCCCGGCAGGTCACCATTCCGCTGCTGTTCCTGCTGCAGTGGGACGACGAGGGGAACCCCCGACAGCGGGCCCTGGACCTGTTCGACGCCTTCGGCACCAAGGAGAAGACGCTGCACGCCAATCTGGGCGGGCACACCGGTACCCCGTGGTTCGAGGTGGAGGACGGGGACCGGTTCTTCGGGCGGCACCTGAAGTGAGGCCGGGCCCTCAGGCCGGCGGCAGGCGTTAGGCGGTGGCGGCCAGGACGCCGCCATCGAGGACAGGCCCCGGCCCTCCTCGATGGCGGCGGCCGGCAGATGCACAACCGCCCCGATTGCGGCGGTACCGGCCATCGGCGGTACCGGCCGGTCGGGGCGGCGCTCGGCCACCAGCACCTCCATCAGCTGTGCCCACGCCTTGAGGTACCCGGCCCGTACCTTGCGGATCGCCGGGCAGGCGACCGACTCGACCACCAGCGCGCGGGCCGGGCCGGGGTTGACGGCCAGCAGCCGCCCGTCTGCGAACCAAGCGCAACATGGAGCACCACGGGAAGCTGATCCGTTCAGCTCGGCACACTCGCCCGATGAGTCACAGCACACCGCCGGGCAACGGGGACGGGTCCTGGTGCCGCGTCCACGCGGAGCACTTCGACGCCGCATTCCTGCCGAACGCCGACGAGGACCTGGAGTCCGTGGACGACGTCGACGTCTTCGTGGACCTCAAGGACGGCTCCCGGTCGAGCGTGACCGTGATCACCCTCGCCCAGGCAGAGGTCATCATGGCGAGATCAGTCAGCCGTTGATGTCGAGTGCTGTCCCGTACAGCCGAGATACCTTCAGTCGGATGACCACGCGGCGCTCGGCGACCAACTGCTCCAGAAACGCGCCCTCGTCCTGTGGCTTCGCAGCCTCCGGAATCATCGCGAGCAGCTCTCGCCCGGTCGCGTCCCCCGGGATGGTCGTGATCTCGGAGACCTCGGCCTCGCCCTCGGCCACGGCGAATGACCACACGTCGCCGCCCGCAACATGAACGGCCGCGCGCGGGTCACGCCGGAGTTGCTTGGCCTTGACGCGGTCGGCAGTTGTGGAGAACCGGACGATGCGCTCTTCGGCGTCCCAGCTGTAGAGCATGGTGGTCAGATGAGGATGGCCACTGCGCTTATTGGTGGCGAGGGCGCCGAACTGCTGAGTGCTCAGCAGTTCGGAGAGGGCATCGTCGGACAGGGACCGGGGTGCTGGACCTAGAGTCATGAAGTGGTCAACTTGCGTGTGTGCCCGGGCATTCCACGCTACCCAGAAGTTCGGCCACCAGCTTTCGCGACAAGCCCTGGTCGCGCGCATCCAGCAACTGGAGAAACGCTCGTCCGCAGCGCTGGGGGGAGCAGGTCTGGCGCGAGTCCGGCCTGGGTGCCCCCGCCGACATCGACGAACTCCAGCGCGACCTGCTGGACGTCCGTGAGGAAGGCGTCTGTGCCTCGGTGCGGGACCGGATGGTGCCGCCGGTCGCGGGCCGGATCGCGGAGACCGACGGCCGGATCGCCGAGCTGCGCGCCTTCTCCGCCCACCTGGCCGGAGTTCACGACCAGCTGTCGGGCCCGGCGCCGCCGGGCAGCCGCCTGCCGCACCACCCCGGCGCGCGCCGATCTCGGCATGCCCACCGTCCGGCCGGCGCCGAAGGACAGCGGGTCGTCGCGCTGAGACAGCCCGCTGCGGTGTCCGGGCTGGTCGCGTGACCTGCGAGGATGGGGAGTCGGCCGCCGCCGGGCGGCCGGTACGATCATGAGGGAGCAGCCGGGGTGTCGCAGCAGGGACCGCGGGGCCTGGTCGAGCGGATGGAACACCACCAGGTCGCGATCTATCTCGCGGCGATGGGAGTCGGCGCAGTGCTGGGCCGGCTGGCCCCGGCAGCCGGGCCGGGGTTGGAGCACGCGATCAACCCGGTGCTCGGCGCCCTGCTGTTCGTCACCTTCCTCCAGGTCCCCGCCGCCGAGCTGGTGCGCTCGCTGCGCGACGGCCGGTTCCTCGCCGCCGCTCTGGTGGTGAACTTCCTGGTGGTGCCGCTGGTGGTCGCGGCGATGTTCATGTTCCTGCCCGTCG
This sequence comes from Streptomyces sp. NPDC088252, assembly GCF_044740965.1. NCBI lineage: Bacteria > Bacillati > Actinomycetota > Actinomycetes > Kitasatosporales > Streptomycetaceae > Streptomyces > Streptomyces sp. NPDC088252. The sequence goes on from NZ_JBIURS010000007.1 coordinate 24,224, forward strand.
ACCAGGCCGTGCGGGTCGGAGTGCTGCTGGTGCTGCTGTGCCCGTGCGTGGACTACGTGATCGTCTTCTCCGGCCTGGCCGGCGGCTCCAGCCGCCGCCTGCTCGCCGCCACTCCGCTGCTCCTTGTCGTCCAGATGCTGTTGCTGCCGCTGTTCCTGTACCTGTTCATGGGCTCGGAGCTTGCCGACATCGTGGAGGTCGGCCCATTCCTTGAAGCCTTCGCGTTCCTGATCGTCATCCCGCTCGCCCTCGCCTGGGCGCTGCAGGCGTGGGCCGCACGCCGCCCGGCCGGGGAGGCGGTCTCCGACACGGCGACCACCACGATGGTGCCGCTGATGGCCGCGACCCTGCTCACGGTCGTCGCCTCCCAGGTGCCCAAGCTCGGCGACAGCCTCACCGACGTCGCCGCAGTCGTCCCGTTCCACGCCGTGTTCCTGCTGGTGATGGCCTACGCCGGGAAGGCCGTGGCCCGTCTGTTCCGCCTGGACACCGGCGCCGGGCGGGCGATCGTCTTCACCGGCGCGACCCGGAACTCCCTGGTCGTGCTGCCTCTCGCCCTTGCCCTGCCTGACGCGCTCGCGGTGGCCGCGGTCGTCGTGGTCACCCAGACCCTGGTCGAGGTCCTCGGCATGGTCGCCTACGTCCGCGTCGTTCCCCACCTGGTGCCCGCCGCCAAGCAGGCTCGCGATCTGACCGTCGCCCCCTGACCGCCCGGCAGGAGGGGATCTTCACCCGAACCAGCGTTGGCCCTACACCTGTTGCACCGGCTGTGGAAGTCAAATCCGGCGCTGAGCTGAACAGGTTCCGCCCTCTTTACCTCGCGACACACGGTCTCCCCCCAGAGAACACCTGCCCGTCTGGCAAGGTCAGCGCTATTGCGGCCGGATCGGCGAGGGTCCGATAGGTACGGACCCAGGCACACTGCGTGGCGATCAGGTACTCGGGGAAGCAGGCCGCCGCATGACAACTATTGCATCACCTGTTCGATCTACGTCACATCCGTGCAGATCAGACGGTGCGATGGATCGACTGATGCTGTCCTGTGCCACCGAACCTTGACGATCATCAGGTTTGTGCCAGCGAGGTTTGAGTGGCATGGGATACCGGGCTCGCGAGTGCGTACTCGACCGGCGGTCCGGCGCACCTTCCGGGCGCGGGTGCCCGGATGACTTTTTGAGTCAGAGCACTTTTGGGGGCGTGTGTCACCGTGAGGCTCCGTCCGGGCGGGCGGGGAGCGGCCTCCGTACGCTCCCCGCCGTAGACTTGTCAGGGAGCTTGAGCCTTGCCAGATGTCCAGTTCAAGCGGGTGCCGCGAGGTTGATTCCGCCAAGGGCGGCGGGATTGGTGTTTCCCACGGTTCCGGCCATCGCGGGCTCTCTCCAATGAGCGGAAGCCCCTGCCTCGCTTCGTGAGCGGTGGAATCCCCTCCGGAAGGACGTGGGCCAGATGAGCCACCTTGTGAGCCAGGTGCCCATCAGCGACATCACAGCGGCCGCCTCGGCGGTGCGCTGGATTTTCCCCGTCGGCATAATAGTGGTCGTAGTCGCTGTTCTGATCGGCCTCCTGTGGTGGGACACGCGCCGTCGGGCTCGCGCACGACAGCAGGGACCACGGGTGGAGCGTGCCTCCCGAAGCCGGCGGACTCTGAGGGATGCAGACGATTTCGGGGAAGGTCTCACCCCATATGAGCTCAACCGGCCCTCTTCGCCAAGGGACGCACGCAAGGATGACAGCGGTGGGGCTTTTGGCAGTGGAGGCCGCGGCGGCTGACAACGCGGTAGTGCCGCGTCGGGCAACTTCCGCCCTGTTGTGACGTGTCGTCCGGTCGCGCGCTGGGTGGGACCGGACGTCCGGAATGATCACGTGGCTGAACGGGTGCGGGTCCGGGAGATTGATGACGGCGAGGGGCAGTGGCTGCTGCGGATCGTCCGTAGGGGCACCGGGTCGGTGGATCTGGCGGCGGGCTCAGATGGTGCTGTTGTCCGCGCAGGGTATGCCCGTGGCGAAGATCGCCAAGGTCACGTTCACCAGCGCTGACCGGGTCCGAGATGTGCTCCACAAATTCACCGACGGCGGTTTCGACTCGCTCTCCCCGAAGTACCGGGGCGGCCGTCCGAGGACCTTCACGGCGCCTGGACGCCGCGAGATCAAGAAGGTCGCCAAGTCCAAGCCGGCCGAGCACGGCCTGCCCTTCTCGACCTGGAGCCTGGCCGAGCCGGCTGACTTCCTGGTCGCCGAGGGCGTGGTAGACGACATCAGCCACGAGGGCCTTCGGGCCTTGCCCCGCGAGGAGGGCCACGCTCACGCCCGTGCCCTTGGCCGGTACGGCTTCCGCGGCCCCGTAAGGGCTGGTCCGCGGCCGGAGCGAAGTCGCGCGTTCCCGCCCGAACAGACCCGCTCCCAACCGGTCGTCCCGGTCGCCAACCCTAGAACTGACAGCTGTCCGACTCATGACCCCCAGGGCATCCTGGACACGGCGGGCCTCTGGGACACCCGATCGGAGCACCGGTGAACCGGTGAACTTCGAGGTGTCACCGCCAGTCGTACGGACCGTACGCGGTGGCAGGCTCCACCATCGAGTCAACCGGGAGGGACGGAGAACCGATGGCGCAGGACCTGCAGGAAGCCGCGCCGGCCGAGCCGGTGGACAACAAGCGCATCAACGCCGGTGTGAGACTCATGGGCTGGCTGACGACCACCGACCACAAGGTCATCGGCAATCTCTACATGGTCACCGCGTTCGGGTTCTTCCTGCTGGCCGGCGTGTTGGCCATGCTCATGCGAGCGGAGCTGGCCCGGCCAGGACTGCAGATCGTCAGCGCGGAACAGTACAACCAGCTGTTCACCATCCACGGCACCATCATGATGCTGCTGTTCGCCACGCCGATGTTCGGCGGCTTCGCGAACGCCATCATGCCGCTTCAGATCGGCGCGCCCGACGTCGCCTTCCCCCGCCTCAACGCACTCACCTACTGGCTCTTCCTCTTCGGTGGAATCATCGTGGTGTCCGGATTCGTGGTGCCCGGCGGCGCGGCGCACTTCGGCTGGTTCGCCTACGCGCCGCTGAACAGTGCCGTCTTCTCACCCGGCGCAGGCGGAGACCTCTGGACCATGGGCCTCGTGCTGTCGGGGATCAGTACGACCCTGGCATCGGTCAACTTCATCACTACGATCGTCTGTCTGCGTGCGCCGGGAATGACCATGTTCCGGATGCCAATCTTCACCTGGAACGTACTGTTCACCTCGATCCTCGCGCTGCTCGCGTTTCCGGTGCTCGCCGCCGCACTGCTCGCTCTCGAAGCCGACCGGAAGTTCGGGGCCCATGTTTACGACGCCGCGAACGGCGGTGCGCTGCTGTGGCAGCACCTGTTCTGGTTCTTCGGTCATCCCGAGGTCTATATTGTCGCGCTGCCCTTCTTCGGAGTGGTGAGCGAGATCATTCCCGCGTTCAGCCGGAAGCCGATGTTCGGGTATTTCGGAATGGTGATGGCCACGATCAGCATCACCATGCTCTCGGCGGTTGTCTGGGCCCACCACATGTTCGCGACAGGAGCCGTTCTCCTGCCCTTCTTCTCCGCCATGTCGTTCATCATCGCCGTGCCCACCGGTGTCAAGTTCTTCAACTGGATCGGCACCATGTGGCACGGCAGTATCTCGTTCGAGACACCCATGCTCTGGGCAATCGGCTTCCTCGTGACTTTTCTCCTCGGCGGCCTCAGTGGAGTGCTGATCGCCTCACCCCCTCTGGACTTCCACCTCACCGATTCGTACTTCATCGTCGCCCACCTCCATTACGTGCTCTTCGGAACAGTGGTCTTCGCGATGTTCGGCGGCTTCTACTTCTGGTGGCCCAAATTGACCGGACGCATGCTGGACGAACGCGTCGGGCGTATACATTTCTGGACCTTGTTCATCGGATTTCAGCTGACCTTCCTGGTCCAGCACTGGCTGGGGGAGGCCGGAATGCCCCGGCGTTACGCCGACTATCTCGCGGCGGACGGCTTCACCTCGCTCAACACGATCGCGTCCATCGGCTCCTTTCTGCTGGGCCTGTCGACACTGCCGTTCCTGTACAACGTGTGGCACACCAACCGTTACGCGCCCAAGGTGGATGTGGACGACCCGTGGGGGTTCGGCCGTTCCTTGGAGTGGGCGACCTCCTGTCCGCCCCCGAGGCACAATTTCCGGGCTTTGCCCCGCGTACGTTCCGACTCGCCGGCCTTCGACCTGCATCACCCCCTCACGACCGAGAAGCAGAGGCCGAGCCTCGGTCGAGGCGGGTCGCGCTCCGCATCGGGCGCCGAAGAGGAGTCGGGCGAATGAAGACCGAGGCCATTCTCTTCGCCGGGGTCGCGGGGTTCTTCCTCGTGACCGATGTCCTCTACGCCGTGTGGTCCCGTGATCCGACAGGTACGGCGGCTCTCACCGTCTCGTTCCTCATGGCGTCGCTGGTCACGTTCTTCTTCGCCACCAACTACCGGAGGAAGGGCCTGCGCCCCGAGGACCGCGGGGACGGGCACATCCATGAGCGGTCCGGCCCGGTGGACTTCTTTCCTCCGCACAGCATCTGGCCGCCACTGACAGCCGCGGGGATGGCCCTGCTCGTCCTCGGTGTGGTGTTCGGTCTGTGGCTGTTCCTGATCGGGCTGGGCCTGGTCCTGGCGGGGGTGTTCGGAATGGTCTTCCAGTACGTGCGTGTCCAGGACTGAGGGCGGTTCTCAGTCCTCGCGTTCGCGGACCGGCTCCGGCGGTGTCATCCGCTCCGCGATCCGGGACCGCTGCTCCTCCGTGACGGGCAGTTCCACGACGTCCCTGTAGTACCAGCCGCTCAGTACGGTCCGAAGCCTTCGCCGACTCGAGATCGGGCCCTGCGCGGGGGACTCCAGGGGCGTCGGGACATCACGCATCAGGATGCGGTAGCGGGCTGTCGGGCTCAGGCCACGGCGGCTCTCCGAGAGATCGCCGTTCACCGACTGCGTCACCTGGCCGGTCTCCTCGCCCTCGTTCAGTCGGCGGCGGTCCCGCATCTGGAGGGCCAGGCAGAGGCGTTTGGTCAGCGCGAAGGCCAGGAGTGGGGCGGCGATCAGCGCGGTTCTGAGGATCCAGATCATGGCCTCGACCGAAACCCTGAACGAGTAGGCGACCACGTCGTTACCACCGGCGACCAGGAGAACGGCGTAGAAGACGATGGCCGCCACGCCGAGGCCCGTGCGGGTCGGCCGGTTGCGTGGCCGGTCGCACAGATGGAGTTCCCTGCGGTCGCCCGTCACCCATTTCTCGAAGAAGGGATAGAGGAACAGCATGGTGAAGACCACGCCCGGCAGCACGATCGCCGGAATGAACACATTCCACATGATGGTGCGGCCTGCGATGTCCGTTTCCCATGGCGGCATCAGCCGGAGCGCGCCCTCCAGGAACCCGACATACCAGTCCGGCTGTGCGTCACCGGAGACCTGGCTGGCGCGGTAGGGGCCGTAGTTCCATACGGGGTTGATCTGAGCGAGCGCGCCCAGCAGGGTCAGTGCGCCGAACACCATGAGGAAGAACCCTGTGGTCTTCGCGGTGAAGTGAGGAAAAGCCGGTGAGCCGACGGCGTTTTCGTTGGTCCTCCCCTGACCCGCCCAGTGGGTGTGTTTGAGATGAACCACCAGGATGAGATGAGCGGTGATCAGCGCGACAATCAGGCCGGGTACGAGCAGGACATGCACAGGGTACAGACGGGGGATCACGGCATGGCCCGGGAACTGTCCCCCGAAGACGAACAGCTCCAGATACGTTCCCACGACAGGGATCGACCCCACAATGGTGGCCGCCGTCCGCAGGCCCGTACCGGACAACAGGTCGTCGGGCAGCGAGTAACCCGCGAATCCTTCGAGGAGCGCGAGTACGAACAGTGTCACGCCCACGATCCAGTTGACCTCCCGCGGCTTGCGGAAGGCACCGGTGAAGAAGATCCGCAGCATGTGGGCGGCGATCGCGGCGACGAACACCAGGGCCGCCCAGTGGTGGATCTGACGCATCAGCAGGCCTCCGCGCACGGCGAAGCTGATGTCGAGGGTGCTGGTGTAGGCCTGCGTCATCCTCTCGCCCTGTAAGGGCACATAGGAACCGGTGTAGACGCTCTCCGTCATGCTCGGGTCGAAGAACAACGTGAGATACACGCCGGTAAGGAGCAGGACCACAAAGGAGTAGAGGGCGATCTCGCCGAGGAGAAAGGACCAGTGGTCGGGAAAGGCCTTGCGCAGCAATGGCCTGGCCAGCTCGCTGACGGGCAGGCGCCCGTCCACCGCGCCGTATCCACTGACCGCCGCCGGCCCGGCCCGGGCCGTCAGCTGCGCCTTACGTCTCCGCAGAGGCATGCACCACTCTCCCGTCGATCTTCCTTCCGTCTCCGCCCCTCATTGTCATGGTTCGTCCTTTACGGGTGACTCATTACTCGAAGGACTACGCATAATCGCGGTATCGGCACCTGATCGGCCGACTAAGGGCTGTCCCGTAGCTGACCTGGTGACTGCCGCAGCGGCGACCGGGACACAGACGCCCGGGGGTTCAGGGCACACGGCTTCGCCAGCACCTGACGTCTTCAGCGGCTGACGACGGCTCCCCGCCGAGTACGGAGTTCCTTGCCCGCGCTCGTCCGACTTCCGACCGCTGCCGCCCGTCACGCGGACCGTCCTGGCCCGGCTGTGTTCTCTACGTCCGGCCGACCATGTCGGCGGGTCTGACGATGCGGTCGAAGTCCTCGGCGCCTATGTAGCCGGACGCCAACGCGGCCTCGCGCAGGGTGGTGTCCTCGTCGTCGGCCTTGTGGGCGATCGCGGAGGCCTTGTCATAGCCGATCACCGGTGAGAGCGCGGTGACCAGCATCAGGGACCGGTCGACGTAGTCGTCGATCCGGTCCCGGTTCAGCTGGGCGCCCTCGATGCAGTACTCGCGCATCTTGGTGCAGGCGTCGGCGAGGATGGTCGCCGAGTGCAGGAAGTCGTTGATGACGACCGGGCGCATGGCGTTGAGCTCGAAGTTGCCCTGCGTGCCGGCGAAGGCGATGGCTTCGCCCTCGGACAGCACCTGGATGCAGACCATGACCATCGCCTCGCACTGGGTCGGGTTGACCTTGCCGGGCATGATCGACGAGCCGGGCTCGTTCGCCGGGAGGACGAGTTCATCGAGGCCGCAGCGGGGCCCGGAGGCCAGCCAGCGGATGTCGTTGGCGATCTTCATCAGCGGTACAGCCAGGGCCCGCAGCCCGGCGGAGGCGCCGGTCATGGCGTCCAGGCCGCCCTGCGCGGCGAATTTGTTCTGCGCGGTGGTGAACGGGTAGCCGGTCGCGGTGGCGATCTCGGCTGCCACCTGCTCGCCGAATCCGGGTGGGGCGTTGAGACCCGTGCCCACCGCGGTGCCGCCCATCGCGAGCTCGTACAGGTCCTCGGCAGACCTGGTGACCCGGTCGACGGCTTGATGCAACTGGTGGGCGTAGCCGGACCATTCCTGCCCCACAGTGAGCGGGACGGCGTCCTCCAGATGGGTGCGGCCGATCTTCACCACGTCCTGCCACTGCCGCGCCTTGGCCTCGATGGCGTGCTGCAGCGCCCGCACGCTTGGCAGCAGGTGCTCGTGGATCTCCTCGACCGAGGCGATGTGCATGGCGGTGGGGAAGGTGTCGTTGGAAGACTGCCCCATGTTGACGTGGTCGTTGGGATGGATCGGGGACTTGCTGCCCAGCTCGCCGCCGACCAGCTGGATGGCACGGTTGCTGATCACCTCATTGGTGTTCATGTTGGACTGCGTGCCGGACCCCGTCTGCCACACGTACAGGGGGAAGTGGTCGTCCAGCTCGCCTGCGACGACCTCGTCGGCCACACGCTGGATCAGGTGGGCCGCCCAGGCCGGCAGCCGTCCGGCGCGCCCGTTGACGAGGGCGGCGGCCTTCTTGACGTGGCCGTAGGCGTGGTAGACCGCCTTGGGCATCCGGTCGTCCCCGATGGAGAAGTGGATCAGGGACCGTTGGGTCTGTGCACCCCAGTAGCGGTCGGCGGGCACGTCGATGGCGCCCATGGAGTCGGTCTCCCGCCGGGTGCCGGTCGCGTGCAGGCCGATGGGGATGTCTCGGATCCTCGGGGCCTCGTCCTGACCGCCGACGGTGTGTCGCGTGTTCATGCTGCGGCTCCATCGGTGTAGACCGGCTGCCACATGGCCTCCCGGACGGCCTCGCCGATGTCGACCGGCTTGGAGGTGGCCACGCCGTCGTCGAGCGCCGCCTCGACCACCGCGGTCGCGGTGATCGCGGAGGACTTCCGAAGGTCTTCCACGCGTGGCAGCAGAGAGGCGCCGGGCCCCGACGGGTCGACCTGGTCCGCGACCGCCTGTGCGGCCGCGAGCAGCATGCCAGGGGTCACCTGGGACGCCCCGGAGACGATCGTGCCCAGGCCCAGTCCCGGGTAGAGCAGCGCGTTGTTGGCCTGCCCGATCTCGTAGGTCACGCCGTTGTACCCCACGGGCGGGACGGGGATGCCGGTTGCGACGAGCGCCTTTCCCCTTGACCACGTGATGACGTCGGCGGGCATGGCCTCGATCCGGGAAGTGGGGTTGGAGATCGGGAGGATGATCGGCCGCTCGGTGCCCTCCGACATGGCTTCGACGACCTCGCGAGTGAACGCACCATGCGCTGTGGAGGTACCCAGCAGGATCGTCGGCTCGGCCCGGCGTACCGCTTCCAGCAGCGGGATCGCCCCGCCGCCGTCCCTCGCCCAGCCCGCGACCTCGGCCGGATCGCGGGTGTAGGGGTGCTGGAAGTCGCGCAGGTCGGTCATGTCCCGAGTGAGCAGTCCCTGTTTGTCCACGAGCCATACCTGGGCGGTGGCCCGCTCCGGATCCGCGCCGTCGCGGATCATCGCACCGCGCAACTGGTCGGCGATGCCCACCCCGGCGGTCCCGGCGCCGAAGACGATCAGCTTCTGGTCCCGCATCCGCATTCCGCTGACTTTGACGGCGGACAGCGTGGCGGCCAGCGTGATGGCTCCGGTGCCCTGCATGTCGTCATTGAAGATCCGGTAGCGGCCGCCGTACTGCTCCAGGATCCGTCGTGCGTTGCTGGGGCCGAAGTCCTCGAAGTGCAGGAGCGCATCGGGGAACGTGGACGATGCCGTCTCCAGGTACCTCTCGATGAACTCGTCGTACTCCGCGCCGCGGACGCGGGGGTGCCGGTTGCCCAGGTACAGAGGGTCCTCCAGCAGTGACTCGCGGTCCGTGCCCACGTCCAGCGACACGGGAACCACGCGATGCGGGTCGATGCCGGCGGCTGCCGTGTACACCGCGAGCTTGCCGACCGAGATCTGGATTCCTCCCACGCCCCAGTCGCCGATGCCCAGAATCTCCTCCGCGTCTGTGCACACGATCAGGTCGACGTCCTCGGGGCCGAGTTGAAGCGTGGCGAACGCCTTTTCCATGTCGTCGGGCCGGTCGATGGACAGGAAGACGCCGCGCGGGCGCCGGTACTCGTGGGAGTACTGCTCGATCGCCTCGCCCACGGTGGGGTCGTAGACGATCGGCAGCATCTCGGCGAGGTGCTCGGCGAGAACCTTGAAGTACAGGGTTTCGTTGCGGTCGTGCAGCTGTTCCAGGTAGACGTTCTTGGCCAGGTCGCTCCCCTGAGCCTGTGTCTGCTGGTAGGCCCGCCTGCACTGCTCCTCAAGTGTCAGCACCGCTGAGGGCAGGCGTCCCGCCAGGCCGAGGGCCTCCCGTTCCTCCTGTGTGAAGGCCACCCCACGGTTACGCAGCGGATCCACGAGGGCGCTGGGGGTTGCCGGGGTGCGTGCGTGGCTCTCGGTCATGAGAATCTCCCTGTGTGCGAATGCCGTTCCGGCCGGGGTGACGTCGTGGGCTCGCTCGATGACACGGCACAGGCAAGTCGAAGGGTGCCGGGGATGCAGTCGTGCCCTGCCCACCACGCAGTCAGCAGCCACGCACATCGCCGCAACGGTCAGCGGGAGTACGACCTCGATCGAAACCTGTGAAGGTCGAAGCCTGTGAAGGTCGAAGTGGCTCCAGGGCCCGACGGCACACGACGGCGTGAAGCCGGCGGTTGGTGTGCGCGGTCGCTCACAAGAACACCGCCCGGCCGACCCGCCACGCGCATCGCGACAGGCGACTCATCGGTGACACCGTTTGATTTCATGCTAACTACCGGCCGACGGGCCGCGCGACTTCGACCAGCATGCCGCCCCGTCCAGGATGAGGATCTCCTGGCGGTGCTCGGGGCCGGGTACGAGGCCCTCGCACCGGCCCGCACGGTGCCCTGGCAGCAACCCGCGGCGCATCGCGTGGTCGCCGCTCGCCGTCGGTCGAAGGCGTGGCCGGCCGGTACTTCGAGAACTGCAGCGGGGCCGGCCCGTACCGGTCCGGTGTGCGCCGGGGAGTGGCCGCCGTGCCGTGGGTCCTCAGCGGTCGGAAGCGACCGCGACCAGCCGCGAGGGCGCCTGCCAGACCTGAACCCACGCGTCGAGTTGAGCGATGCGATCAGAATCCATCGACTTCTACGACAGCCTCCGCGAAGGACTGCTGGCGGTTCCTGCCGTCGGACGCCAGCATGTCCGCGTCGATCTCGACGTCGGGCTTGTGCGGGTACTTCTGGTCGATGACCGTCGCGTCCCACAGGCGATGGCCGACCAGCACTGTGCGAGTCCGGTCGTCGACGCGTTGCAGATGGCCCACTGCCGAGGTGGTCCGGAACCCGGCTGCATTGTGCACTCGGACCGTGGAAGCCAGTACAAATCCACTGGATTCCGGTGAGGAACAAGCGTGTTGGGGCCATGGCACAGCTGCGGATGGAGGAGCAGTCCGATCAGGCGGCAGATCTCCGCGACGGACCGGGGGGTCAGGTGGGTTCGTTCAAGATTGCTGCCCCCTTTGACAGTTCCTGGGCACGGATGGCGGTCAGTGCGGCGAGTGAGGTCATGGACGGGGTGATGTGCCGGCATCAGGCGTCGTGGCAGGGGTCCGGGCCGCGCTCGTCATTCGTGGCCCGGAAGCACGCAGGGCCCGCGCACGTCCCGGTCGGCCGATCCGCCGAAAGGATGAGACGGCTGTCGTCTCCCGCACGCGAACCAGCCATCGGGTGGATGCCCCGTCCATGGTCCGTGGGCGAGGGTGGGGCCATGGACGACGAAACATCGCCGGCTCTCTCGGCCACCGCAAGTCCTCCATGTACCCGGCCTCAAACATGTTTCGCACCAGCCGAAGAAACCGGCCATCGTGAATTCTCTCCGCCAGGGTCTCGATGACGACTTGATGGTCGATCGATCCGAAGCAGTCGGAGACATCACCTTCGATGAACCAGGTCGTACCCGTCCAGGTGTTGCCGGTCGTTCGGAAACCACGACGTCCCCAGCACCCTGATCGGAGTGACCGTGCTCGGCTGCGACGACCAGCCCGTAGAGACCGGAGCCGTCGCTGCCGTGCTCGACTAGCCACAACTTGGTGCGCTTCAGGCAACGTTCGCCCCCGACAGGCATCGGGGCAGGCTGAGGCGCCTCCGGAAACGAGTGGCCCGAAGACGGGGGCACGGCTAACGTCGCGGCCGTGGATATCAGGGAACTGGACAGCCGTGCTCTCGCCACCTTGGGAGCGCTGATCGCGCAGATTGGCCCGGACCAGCTTCGTCTTCCAACGCCGTGTGCCGACTGGACACTGCACGGCCTGCTCCGCCACCAAGTGAGCGAGAACCTCGGCTTCGCAGCCGCCGCAGCAGGCGTCACCGGTGACCTTTGGGCCTGGGACCAGGGCCACCTGGGTGGGGATCCCTACCAGGCGTACCTCGACTCGGCCGACGCCATGACGAGGGCGTTCGCCGAGGATGTCCTGGACCATTCGCTCCAGATCAGGGAGTTCGGGTTCTTTCCCGGCCGGGTCGCGCTCGGTATGCACGTGCTCGACTGCGTAGTCCACGGTTGGGACGTCGCTCAGACCATCGGCGTTGCCTACGATCCCGGCGCCGACCTCGTCCGCTACTCACTCAAGGTCGCGGCGCAGATCCCGACCGGAGCACCGTCCGAGGACCGGGCAAGGACTCCGTTCGCCCCGGCGGTCGAGATCTCCGCGGACTCTCCCGCCCTGGAGCGGCTGCTCGGACTTGTCGGCCGTCGCCCAGCGGCAAGCTGAGCGACGGCTCACCAACGGGTCGCGTACTGACTTCTGCACCGTAGAAACGCCGTCCGGTGTCGCCCGGTGCAGGAATCGACCGGCACGACGTCCGCCTTGCGCCCGTAGTGGCCGTGGAGGCGGCGACACCCAGCAGACCACGACAAAGCCAGGTGCCCGGTCGCTTCTGGCCACCGTCCCTGAAGATCCGGCCGTGACCTGGTGGCGGCGAGTAGCTTCGGTCCACTTATGGCTTCACCCCACGCGGGACTGGGCAGTGTCGTGCCAGGCCACGCACGTAGGGGGAATTTCGGTGAGCAGTACCGGGCGTGAGTTGGCTCAGGAGCATCAGCTTTTGCGTGAGGCGCTCCAGGAGTGTCATGCGTGTGTGGTCCGGCTGGATCAGGACGACGTGTTGCGCCGCTGGTAGCGAAGAGGGGGCTGTTTCGCGGGGTGACTGGCGGCAGATTCGGACGGCGGTCCTCGGCGACGCGGGCTCGGAGGAGTCGCTGATGCTTCCCCTGGAGGCGATCGAGTTGGACGCCTTCCGCCACCGGCACGAAGGCGACACGTTCTGGTGCGGGCTGCTACTCGGAGGCTGCGGTGGCCGGCTGACGACGAAGCTCTGCACCGGGTCTGCCACTTCGCTCACCACCGAGACCCGGACGGGCCGGCGCACGAGTGCGGAGGCCGCGCCCGGGGCGTGGCCTCCTCCGACCACCTGTACGTGAAGTCCGCAACCGCGGCAGGTCGACCGTCGCGCCCGGCCGCCCCCGCCGCGGCACCGGGGCCGGGGCCGGAGCCCGTCGACGGCGACCAGGAGTCGGTCCTCCAGGACCTCACTCGGGAGCAGGTCCTGGACTGGCGTAACCGAGCCGCCGACGACCACCGGGTCCTCCACGACCACATCGAGCGGTACGGCAAGCACTCGGCAGATTCGTCGCGGACGGCGGAGCTGGCCAGGGACCGCTGGTTCGACTGACGGGGCGGAGCGGGTGTTGGCCGCCTCGAATCGATCTTCGCGAAGATTTCATCTTTGTGTACAACCTTTCACGTTCGCCCCAGGTCTGGTCTGTCGGGTCAGTAGATCCACAGACCAGACTTGGGGAACACATGCGTATTCGTGCCACTGTGGCCGCTCTCTCCGGCACCCTGGCCCTGTCCGCCCTCGCCGTGCCGGCCTCTCAGGCGAGCAGCCCTTCGTTCGCGCTGACGCGGGCGGACGCCGCCCCGGTGATCAGCAAGGTCGTTGTGAACAGTGGAAAGCCGATCGTGCTCGGTACCACCGCCACCAAGAAGGTGACGGTCTCCGTCACCGCGTCCCACTCCTCGGGCATCGACGACGCTCTCTCCTACATCTGGAGGGGTCGCGACAGCAACCCGAACCTGTACGGCTTCGGGTTCCACCCGGACGGGGAAAGGGCCAAGTGCAAGGCCGCGAACGCCACAACCTCGACCTGCACCCTCACCATCACGGTCGATCCCGGATACCTGTGGAACACCAACGCTACGACCTGGCGGGTCTACGCCGGCGCATGGGGCAAGGACGGGAACTTCACCGAGAACGACACGTTCTCCTCGGTCAGGTTCCAGCGGCTGTCACGGCTGACGGCCAACGCCTCCCCGGAGCCCGTGAAGAAAGGCAGCACCATCACGGTCACGGGCAAGCTGGACCGGGCCAACTGGGACACCCGTAAGTACGCGGGCTACGCGTCCCAGTCGGTCAAACTCCAGTTCCGGAAGAAGAACAGCAGCACGTACACCACCGTCAAAACGGTGAAGGGATCCAACACCGGCACGCTGAAGACCACGGTCAAGGCGGTGGAGGACGGCTACTGGCGCTGGAGCTTCGCCGGTACGGCCTCGACTCCCGCAGCCAACGCCACCGGTGACTTCGTCGACGTGAAGTAGTCCCGCAGCGCGCGGTAGCGAGAGAACCCAAGCCCGGCAGGCCGGGCCCTTCGTCGTTTCCGCGAGAGGGCGTTTCCGCCGGGGACCACGCCGTCCTCATCGCCCCTTCGAGGGGTCCGCCGACGGCAGCGTCCTCGCTCGGTGGGACGGCATCTCACCGTGGCCGCGCCCGAGCCCGCCGGGCGGGTCCAGGCCGTGGGCTTCGACGGGGACACCGGCCGCCCGGACGCCGCCCCCCCAGGAACCGGTCGACCCCGCCCGCATCGGCCGCCGCGTCGGACGGCGCCGGGCGAAGGGCATGGACGCCGGCGCCGTCGCGGCCGCCCTCGAGGGCGCACGGTTCGACGCCCGGCAGAACGCGCGGCACGTCCACGACATCGACTGGGGCGCCCTCTGCTCCCATCTGGAACGCGAGGCCGAACTGCATACGCCCGCGCTCACCCAGGCCACGGCCTGGCTGCGCGATCTGCTGGGCGGCGCCGGCGTGGGGCGTGCACTCGATGTCGGCAGTGGGCCGGGCGTGGTCGCCGGCCTGCTCGCGGACGCCTTCCCGGGCGCCGAGGTGGTCGCCGTCGACCAGTCGCCCGCCCTGTTGGAACGCGCCCGTACACGCTCGTCCGGCCGCATCGCCACTCAACAGGCCGATCTTCCGGACAAGTTCGGCCGGCTCGGCACGGCCGATCTGATCTGGACCGCCAACGCCGTCCATCATCTCCCGGACCAGCAGGCAGCGTTGACCGCCCTCGCCGCCTCCCTGCGCCCCGGCGGTCTGCTCGCCGTGGCCGATAGGGGCCTGCCCGTGCGCTTCCTTCCCCGTGACATCGGCCTGGGCCGCCCAGGACTCCAGGCCCGCCTGGACGCCGGCAACGAGGACGGCTTCACCGCCATGCGCACCGAACTCCCGGGCGTGGATGAGGTTGAGGACTGGCCCGCCATGCTGGCCCGTGCCGGTCTCGTCCCCACCGGCACGCGCACCTTTCTCACGGACTTGCCGGCCCCGCTCGGACTCCCGGCTCGCGAGTACCTGCGCACCCGTCTCGCCCGGCAGCGCGATCACTTCGGTGAGCATCTGAACGACGAGGACCGCGGGACGTGGAGGCCCTCCTGCACGACGACGCCCCTACCAGCATCCTCTGGCGCCCGGACGCCTTCTACCTCACCGCCACCACCGTCCACACCGCCCGCGCCTGCACTGCCTAGAAGATCACGGAAAACGTTTGAGGGTTTGGCCTCGTCCGGTCCGGCGCGAGGCCGAACTGCTGTGTGCCCAGAGGGAAGGGGACGAGGGGCCGGTCGGGGTCGGTGTCTGGGTGACCTGCCGACGTCGAGTGCGGCAAGTCGCATAGGAGCCGCCCATGGTAGGGGCTCCTGCCGCCTCGTACAGAACTCGCGTGATCAGCGCGCTGCCCGGCGCGAACGAACAGCGCACCTTGCGCGAACACGAGGAAGAGCAGCGCGATCGGCTTGTCGGCCAGCAGGGCCAGAGCCGGCCGGCCGACGAGCAACAACGGGGCGCGGACTGCCATCACCAGGCCGGGGCGCCGGTCGTTCGCCAACCGGCGATCCGCTGCTATGTTGGCGAGCCGCTTCGGCCCCTCGGTTTCCTTGTTGAACTATGGGCGCCTCCGCCTTTGAGGCGGAACAGAAGGGTCTGGGTCGACTGGCCCCTGACGGTGCGCGGCTCGACTCCCGGTCCACCGCCTTCGCGCCTGACAGCTGCCCAGACCGCCGGAGCGACGGTGATCACGGACATCCTTCGAACGGTGCTGAGGAGGCTTGTGAAGCCATTGCGATGGGGTCCAGGAGAGCGGGCGAAGCCCCCTGCAATTGTCTGACAGTGCGTCAGAAAGTCAGCAAGTGGTCAGCATGAGTCCTGAAAAACCTGGGGAGAGCTGCCCGGACATGCGACTCGTTGTAGGGTGCAGAAACAGCCCTTGACCTGCAAAAATGCAGGCAGGGAGCCTACTTGTGGGAGTGCCCCGATGTTGCGTACCATGTTCAAATCCAAGATCCACCGTGCCACCGTCACCCAGGCCGACCTGCACTACGTCGGTTCTGTGACCGTCGATGCCGAGCTGATGGAGGCCGCGGATCTGCTGCCCGGCGAGCTGGTGCACATCGTCGACATCGACAACGGTGCCCGTCTGGAGACGTACGTCATCGAGGGGGAACGCGGCTCCGGCGTCATCGGTATCAACGGCGCCGCCGCCCACCTCGTCCACCCCGGTGACCTGGTTATTTTGATTAGTTACGCCCAGGTCGAGGACGCCGAGGCCCGTCGGCTGACCCCGCGCGTCGTGCACGTCGACGCCGGCAACCGTATGGTCGGGGTCGGCGCCGACGCGTCCGAACCCGTGCCCGGCACCGCCACCGAACGGAGCCCGCGCGCTGTCGTCCCGGCGCGCTGACCCGGCTCGATCGCTGAGGGAGCACCCGCCATGGCAGAACGGACCGGCCGGATCGAACTCGACATCCGCGACGACCGGGCGAGCGGAAATCTGCTCGCCTACGAGAGCGGCAAGGCCGCCGGAATCATCGCGTACTTCGTGATGGACGGTGAGCCGGCCGCGCTGGTCGCCGTGCACACCGTCGTCGAACCAGGCCACGAGGGCAAGGGCATCGCGGGCGCTCTCGTCCAGGAGTTCTACGCCATGGCGGGACGTGAGGGCGTGCCCGTCGTCCCGCTCTGCTCGTACGCCGCGAAGTGGGCGGAGCGGCACCCCGGCAAGGCTCCCGCGGCGCCGACGGAACTGGTGGAGCAGGCGAAGAGGCGGCTCACGTCCCGGCCCGAGCTGTACTGATCGGCGGCGGGCGGGGGCTGTACCGTTCGGGCCGTGATACTCGCGCTGCTGCACACCTCCCCTGTCCACGTCCCCGTCTTCGACGCTCTTCGGGACGCGGACCATCCCGGACTCGCCCTGCGCCATCTCGTGGACGAGGACCTGCTGCTCCGGGCCAGGGAGTCCGGTCCCGAAGCGGTGTCGGGCAAGATCCGGGCGCTGCTCGCGGGCGTTGTCGCCGAGGGGGCCTCCGCCGTGCTCTGCACGTGTTCGACGATCGGCGCGGTCGCCGAGTCGACCTCGGCGGTGATCGGCGTGCCCGTGCTGCGTGTCGACCGTCCGATGGCGGCTGCTGCCGTGCGGCGGGGGCGCGTGGTGGTTCTCGCCGCGATCACCGGCACTCTGGCACCGACGCTCGCACTGCTGGCCGAGGAAGCGGGGGAGCGGTCGGTCGAGGCCCGTACCGTTGTGGTCGACGGGGCCTGGGCGTGCTTCGAGGCCGGTGACCGCGACGGCTATCTGGACCTGGTCGCGGCCGCGGCCGACACGGTGACGGAGGCCGATGTGATCGTGCTGGCGCAGGCGTCCATGGCTGATGCGGTTTCGCGGACGGTCACCCGGATCCCGGTGCTCTCCAGCCCCCGGCCGGGCCTGACCGCGGCGGTCGCGGCGGCGCGCTGAGGCGCCGAACGGGGCGCGGAAAGACCCGGGCGGAGCATCCCGAACCCGTACGCATGGACTCACCGGGCGCGGGCAGCCGCTCCGGGAGACGGTGGAAGGAGATCCACCCCGAACCGTTCGGAGGCCCCTGATGTCCGATCCGTACCCCGACCCCGTACCCCCGGCTCCCACCCCCGGACCGATGCCCGGGCCGCCGTCACCGCTTCCGGAGCCGCCGCCACCGCCGCCCGGACCCGTTCCGCCCGGCCCCTCGCCGGATCCGATTCCGCAGCCGCCCACACCGGAGCCGCAGCCGTCACCCCAGCCGGCCGGATGACCTGCCCGGGTGTGCCCAACCGGTCCGGCGCGCCCCAGTGGTGCGTCTCAGACCCCGGCCAGGGCCGCGTTCGCCCGCGCGGTGACCTCGGCGAGCACGCGGCCGGCCACGGCCAGGTCCTCGGCCGGCAGATCCCCGTACAGCCGGGCCGTGATCTCGGCGATTCCGGCCCGGTTCGCCTCCTGCCGGGCACGACCCGCGGCCGTGAGCACGACGCGCGGAGTGTCACCCGGGACCTCTTCCATCAACCCTGCGGCGGCCAGTTCGGCCAGCACCGTCTCGGCGACTTCCGCGTCTGTCTTCAGCGTGAAGGTCATACGGTCGACGAGCCCTGCCCGCTCCGTCGGCGCGCCGTGGTCCGCGGTGGCGTTCAGCGCCACCGACTGGTGGAACGTGGTTCCGGTGGCGGCCAGCCGTCGTTCGAGGACGGCCCGGGTGGCGTAATGGGCCTGGCCGATGATCTGGCCGTTGACGGTCGGTGCGGCAGACATGACTACTCCTTGGTCTCTTTGGTCGATGGACTCGGGACTGAGGGAATCGGAACGTCGAGAAGAGCTGTCACGGTGCGGATGAACACCTCGGTGTCCGCACCGTCCAGACCGCCCAGCGGGGCCAGTTGCCGATCGAGGAGGTCGCGCACGACATCGACCGCGCGGAGCGTGACCGTGCACCCCGCATCGGTCAGCGAGAGCTGGACCGCCCTGGTGTCGCCGGGGTCGGTCGTGCGCTCGATGAGGCCGGCGGCCTCCAGGGTACGGGCGAGCTTCGACACGTAGAGCGGTTCGAGGCCGGTGTGGTCCGCCAGTCGGCGCTGACTGGGCCGCAGCCCCGACTGCTGCATGCCGAGCAGGGATCCCAGTAGGGAGTACTGCGCGTGTGTCAGGCCGAGCGGCCCGATCGCCCGGTCCACGGCCACCCGCCACTTCATGGACAGGCGCCAGACCAGGAAGCCGGGGGTCGGTCCCTCAGATGTGCTGCTCATGAGAATTAATGTACATGGATACTATGTACATGGCTATTAAATTCGGCTGAAGCCCTCCGGGGCTGTCGGCCCTTGCCGTCGTTGCTGTTCCAGGGATCCGGACCGGCCGCCCGGCCGGACGTGGCCCCTCGCCTCCGGTGTTACGGGCGCCGTCCGCTCACCCGGGCCGTCGGGGCGTGCCCGGTGCGGGGGCGTGGCGGGCCGACGGTCCGGCCCCGTCGGACGGAACCCGGGCCGTGGGCGGACGTACCGGCGCCGGTCCCAGCGTGGTGCTGCCGGGGGAGGCACGGTGCCCGAGTCCGGTCCGGTAGGCGTCCATCGCCGCCTCGGTACGGCCGAGGCGGCGCAACAGATCTCCCAGCAGCCGGCAGGTGTCCGCGAGATCGCCCGCCGCGCCCGCCCGTTCCAGCAGGGCCAGCGCCGTGACGTAGTGTTCCTCGGCGGCTTCGAGGTCCCCCTCGTCCTCGTGGACGAGGCCGAGCAGCCGGTGCGCGCCTCCGGCGTGGACCGACCCCCGTTCGGGGTGCAGCTCGCCCAGGAGTCGGTGCAGCAGTTCCCGGGCCTCGGCCGTCCTGCCGCTTCGGCGCAGGACGTCCGCCAGTTCCACCTCGACCTGTGCCGTGTACAGCGCGGCCCGCTTCGACGCCAGCATGTCGCGGGCGGCGCGCAGTTCGGCCTCGGCGCCGGACAGGTCGCCGTCCTGTGCGCGCACGTAACCACGCATCCAGTGGCAGTGCGCCATCTCCGTACGGATCTGGAGCTGCTGGTAGATCTCGGCAGCCTTCGCGAGGGAGGCGTCGGCCTCCGTGGTGCGGCCCGCCGCGATCAGTGTGCGGGCGACGCTTCGGTGCAGTCCGGCGACCAGCTCGGGATCGGACACCTGCGGTGCGAGAGCCAGGGCCGACTCACCTGCCTGTGCGGCGCGGGCGTGGGCGCCCATGTCCATGTACGGGGCGATCGAGGCCGTGTACAACAGCAGCAGCGCGCCGGGGTCCTGCAGTCCGGAGGAGTTCAGCTCGTCGATGGCGCTCTCCAGCAGGTAGCAGGCGTACCGGAGTTCGCCCGCCAGGAGATGGGCGACCGCCCGGCCGCGAACGGCCGGGGCGCGCCGGGGGAGTGGCGCGTCCCGGAGGAATTGCTCCGCGCTCTCGAAGTGCTCACGGGCCACGGGCAGATCACCCGTCTCCAGCGCGCACTGGCCGAGCCCGAGGAGTGCCGTGGCGCGTTCCTCGCCGAGACCGAGCCCCTCGGCCTCGGCGAGCAGTCGGGCGTAGGTGGCGGCGGCGTCCTCGGCGGCGCCGGTGGCCAGCGCCCGCTGTGCTTCCACGAGTCTCAGTCGCAGATCGGTGGCGAGATGGGCGGGGCGCCCCGTCGCCAGCTCCTCGTACGTCACGCCGAGCCGGTCGGCGAGATGGCGCACGGCCGCTTCCGACGGGCGTACCCGGCCCGCCTCCAGAGTGGAGACGTAGGCCGGGGTGTACGCGGGCTCGGCGAGCTGACGTTGCGTCAAGCCGCGTTCGGCGCGAAGTCGTTGCACGCGCCGCCCGATGGCTTCGGCATCGCTGTCGGATCCGTGCGAGGAGTTCGGGGCGTGGGCGTCGTGCGGTCCGTCTCCGGGGAACGTGCCGGCTCCTCGTCCCGCTGTGCGCTTCTCGTTCATCGCGCCCCGTCCTTCCGCCTCGCCCGGCCTCGAAATGTGGCCCATGCATCGTAAATGCCCGGTTGGATGGCTCAACCGACAGGCTCTCCGCTCTTGTTGGGAACGCCGCGCGCTTCTATGTTAAGCGTCGACTTAATTCGACTTAACTTATGGGTTACGTGACGACGGGTAGTCCGAAGTGCCCCAGGACCTGGAGGAGTTGTCCATGCGCATACGCACCCACGCGCGCCGAGCGACGGGAACGGTGGCGGGATTCGTTCTCGTCGGCCTCCTGGCCGTGGCCGCCGCACCCGCCTCGGCGTCGGTCACCGCCGCGGACCGCGACGGCGGCCGACGCGTCCAGGCCGAGTACTTCCCCGATCCCGGCGGTCCGGGCAGGACCGTGGAGGTCCCCACGACCACCTCCGCCCAGCGGGGCGGCGGTACCGCCGCCCCGCTGAGCGCTGCCGGAGCCGCCGCCGACGGCACGGTGGGCCGGCAGGCCGTGACCGGCCCCACCGACGACCGACTGGACGTCGTGATCATCGGGGACGGCTACACGGCGGACCAGCAGGACGACTTCCACGCGGACGCCACCGCCAAATGGGCCGACATCACCGCCCTGGAGCCGTACAGGAGCTACCAGGGCCTGTTCAACGTCTGGACCGTCGACGCCGTCTCGCGTGAATCCGGTATCAGCGGCGATCCCGGAACGGACACCGCCCGGGACACCGCACTCGGCAGCTACTTCTGGTGCGCGGACACCGAGCGACTGATCTGCACCGACATCGACAAGGTGGCCGCGTACGCCGCGAAGGCCCCGGCGGCCGACCTCGTGGTGGTGATCGCCAACTCCACCAAGTACGGAGGCGCGGGATACTCCGGACTGCAGGCCGAGGGGTACCCCTTCGACGGGGTCTCCACACTCTCCTCCGACCACGCCTCGTCGAGCCTGATCGCCGCTCATGAGATCGGGCACTCGGTGGGTCTGCTCGACGACGAGTACACGTACGACGCGTACGGCACCTGGACCGGAGGCGAGCCGGGCGGCATCAACTCCACCACGTACACGCCGGCGCAGCTCATCGAGAAGCGCGCCAAGTGGTACCGCTGGCTGGGGCGGACCGACCCGTCCGGCGGCACGGTCGGCACGTACGAGGGAAGCGCCTACTACCCGTTCGGCATCCAGCGCCCGACCGCCTCATCGATCATGCGTGAGCTGAGCAACACCGAGTTCAACCTGCCCGGACGTGAGGCGATGATCGCGGGGTTCTACCGCGCGGGCAACGCGCTGAGCAGCACCGTCGACACGGAGGCGGCCGTGGGCCGGGGCCGCGGTATCACGGTGACCCTCGCGAACCTCGGGGCTGTCGGTACCAAGCCCCACGCGCACCGGCCCGACGCCGCCGGACTCGCCAGGACCGATCTGCGCTGGTACGTCGACGGCGTCGAAAGAGTCGTCGCCCGGGGCCGTACCTCCGTCACCCCGGCCTCGCTCGGTGTCCGCGCGGACGGCCGCGGCCACAAGGTGACCGCAGAGGTGGTGGACCGCACCGACGCCATTCGCGACCCCGCGGTCCGTGCCCTGGCCACCGAGACCCTCACCTGGCGCGTGGCGGCGACCGGGCACCGGTAGCAGGTGCTCAGGCGATGATCGGGATGACGGCCTCGGGCGTCAGCATCCGGAACGTGAACGCCTGATGGAAGTAGAGCCGGATGCTGGTCGCGTCGTGGTCCAGGTAGCCGATCGACAGGTCCTGGCCCAGGCGCAGCTCGAAGTCGCCGCCACGGGTGGACAGCAGCACACCGCCCGTGACGGCAGGGGCCCACAGGATCTGGTCGTCGAGCAGCCTGGTCAGATGCGTGGCCACCGGGTACCCGTGGTCGGAGGTCTCGGTCGCCTCGGTGAAGGCGTCCGCACCGAGCAACAACCGGTACGGCCCGTCGACACCGGCCAGCCGCAGCTGGGTCAGCGCCTGGCTGACGGCGGCCGGGTAGTCGCGGGCGTCGGCCGGCAACGGCAGCGGTGCGTGCGAGGAGCCGTCCCGGAGTCCGGTGATGCCCGCCGACGCGTACCCGTCGATGATCGCCATGTCCTCGGCGAACGCGCAGGTACGGGCCGCGTCCTTGACGGGCTGCCAGTCGCTGTCGTCGGAACCGCGTTCGACGTCGTCCACGGCCGACCGGGTCACGGTGAACGGCACCCGCCAGTCGATGACGGGCATCGAGGTACGAGCCCTGGCGAGCACATCCGGCGTGGGAGGATCGATGTCCCGCAGATGACCGTCGCCGACGGCCGCCAGTTCCGGGCCGTCCGGACCGGTGACGTCGACGACACGGCGGCTTGCCAGATGGCGGCTGAAGGTGCGCCGGGCCTCTTCTTCGATCTGGTCCCAGGCGGCTTCCGTGACAGGGGCGAGCTCGCGGTGGAGGTTGTTCATCACTGGGCGCTTCCTTGCAGGCTGCCGATGCGCAGCGAACCGTCGTCCGAACGGACCGGGACCGGGGGCCGTGCCACCGGGGCGGACGCCGGCTCCGGCAGGGTCTCGGTGGCGGTCACCGCGGGCGACGGCGGCGGGGCGTCGAAGAAGTCGGCGCCGGGGACATAGAAGAGCGTGCCGGTGACCGCTGTCGAGAAGTCGAGGATGCGGTCGTGCGTGCCGGGCGGATCGCCGAGGAACATGTTGCGGAGCATCTGCTCGGTCACGCCCGGGTCGGCGGCGTAGCCGATGAAGTAGGTGCCGAACTCGCCCTGTTCGAAGCTGCCGAACGGCATGTTGGCCCGCAGGATCTCGCGTTCCGTGCCGTCGGGGTCGGTGATGGTGTTGAGGGCGACATGCGAGTCGGCGGGCTTGACGTCGTCGGCGAGTTCGATGTCGGTGAACTTCGTACGGCCGATGACGCGTTCCTGTGCCTCGGTGCTCAGCGCGTTCCAGGACGCGAGATCGTGCAGATACTTCTGCACGACGACGTAACTGCCGCCCGCGAACTGCGGATCCTCCGGGCCGATCAGGGCCGCCGACCGCGCGTCCGCCCCGACGGGGTTCTCGGTGCCGTCCACGAAGCCGAGCAGATCCCGGTGGTCGAAGTAGCGGAACCCCTGCGTCTCGTCGACGACCTTCACCGACCCGCCCAGCCGGTCGAGCAACTGGGACGCCCACTCGTAGCACACGTCCATCCGCTCGGCCCGGATGTGGAACAGCAGGTCTCCCGGGGTCGCCGGAGCATGGTGGCGGGCACCGTGCAGTTCCTGGAACGGGTGGAGCCCCGCAGGCCGGGGGCCCGCGAACAGCCGGTCCCAGGCGTGGGAGCCGAAACCGGTCACGGAAACCAGCTCGGTGCCCGGGAACCGGAATCCGATGGAGCGGGCGATCGCCGGAAGATCCGGCAACACCCCGCGCACGACGGCCTCGCCACCGGGCTCGATCGTGGCGACCAGGATCAAGGCCGCACTGGTCAGCGGCGTGACGACGGGCTGCGCCGTGACCGGCTCCGGCGTGGCGTCGGGCATACGGGGGCTCCATGGGGCGTGAGCGGTACGGAACGACAACGGCGAGCGGTGCGGGGGCGACAACAGGCCCCCGTTGCCACTTACGCACACGTACGGCAACGCCGCACCCCGGGAGACCCGACCGGGCGACCTCCCGGCCGGGTCTGTCAAGGTCCCGAGTCCCGAGCCCGGACACCCGGAAGCCCGACGACCCGCGATTCCGACGACCCGCGATTCCGGCGCCCGCGATTCCGGCGTCCGGGAAGCGCGCGCGGGCGTGACGCCGCTCGCCCTCTCCCGTCGCTGGGACAGCTCATGCCCCGGCCCGTGGACGGGGAGGGACTCGGAGGGCCGTCGCGCACCGGGCCGGACCCGACGTGCGCGCGCCGGCGCCCCGTGCCTCAGCCCGCCCCGACCTCGGAGCGGTCACCGCCCCAGAGCGTGTGGAAGGAGCCCTCGCGGTCGGTGCGCCGATACGTGTGCGCGCCGAAGAAGTCGCGCTGCCCCTGGGTGAGCGCCGCGGGCAGCCGGTCCGCGCGCAGTCCGTCGTAGTACGAGAGCGCGGCCGCGAAACCGGGTGTCGGCACGCCCTGCCGCACGGCCTCGACGACCACCGTCCGCCAGTCGTCCTGCGCCGCACCGATCTCCGCCGCGAACTGCTCGTCGGAGAGCAGGCTGAGCAGGTCGGGGCGGGCGGCGTAGGCCGCGCGGATCCGGTCCAGGAACGCAGCCCGGATGATGCACCCGGCCCGCCAGATCGCCGCCACCGCGCCGAGATCGATGTTCCAGTCGTACGCTTCGCTGCCCGCTCGGATCTGATGGAACCCCTGCGTGTACGAGACGATCTTGGACGCGTACAGCGCCTGCTCCACCCGGTCGGCGAAGGCGGCGGCCTCGGCCTCCCCGAGCGGCGTGGCCGACGGGCCCGCCAGACCTTTCGCCGCCTCGCGCAGATCCGCGTGGCCGGACAGCGAGCGGGCGAAGACGGCCTCCGCGATACCGGAGACGGGCACTCCCAGGTCCAGCGCGATCTGCACCGTCCAGCGGCCCGTGCCCTTCTGCTCCGCCCGGTCCTGCACGATGTCGACGAAGGGCTGACCGGTGGCCGCGTCGGTATGGGCCAGGACCTCCGCCGTGATCTCGATCAGATACGAGTCGAGGCGGCCGGTGTTCCAACCGCGGAAGGTCTCGGCGATCTTCGCGGGGGAGTAGCCGGCGACGGTGCGCAGCAGGTCGTACGCCTCCGCGATCAGCTGCATGTCCGCGTACTCGATGCCGTTGTGGACCATCTTCACGAAGTGCCCGGCCCCGTCGGGACCGATGTGGGTGGTGCACGGGGTGCCGTCCTTCGCCTTGGCGGCGATCTTCTCCAGCAGCGGCCCCAGCGATGCGTACGACTCGGCCGAGCCGCCCGGCATGATGCTCGGCCCGTTCAGCGCACCCTCCTCGCCGCCCGAGATGCCGACGCCCACGAAATGGATGCCGCGCCCGCGCAACTGCTTCTCGCGGCGGCGGGTGTCCTCGAAGTGCGCGTTGCCACCGTCGATGATGACGTCGCCCTTCTCCAGGAGCGGGGCGAACTCCTGGATCACGGCGTCCGTCGGACCGCCCGCCTTGACCATGATGACGAGCCGGCGCGGACGTTCCAGCGCCGCGACGAACTCCTCCGGTGTACGCGCGGCCACGAAGGAGCCCTCATCGCCGAACTCCTCGACCAGTGCGTCCGTCTTCGCGGTCGTCCGGTTGTGCACGGCGACCGTGAAGCCGTTGCGTGCGAAGTTTCGAGCGAGGTTGCGGCCCATGACCGCGAGGCCTGTGACGCCGATCTGTGCAGTGCCGCTCATCTGTCTGCTCTGCAATCTGTGTCGGGAATGCCGGGTTCTCCAGTATGGATACGGGGCGTGGCGACGGCCTGCCAGGGATGGGCCGTATGGACGTGCCGGGGCCGCGGGCTCCCGCACGCTCCGGCCTGCGAGCGGCGCGGACGCGGGCGGGGTCGCGCCGGAGCGGGCCGGCCGGACCGGATCAGCCCGGAGCCCCGGGTCGGGTTGCGGCCATCGGCGTGGTCCCCTCGACCGCGTCCATCGCCGGCCGGGGCGCGGCCGTGGCCAGTGCGGTCACCTCGGCCCGCGCCGCGGCCAGCGAACTCTCCGCCAGCGGCCGGAAACGGGCCAGGTGCGGGACGAGTCCGGCCATGGTCATCTCGACGCCGACGAAGCTCAGGTTCTCGTCCGCCACGCCCCGCGCGCAGAAGTACGTCCGCAGGTAGGGCGTTTGGAAGTCCCATGCCTCGCGTGGGGTGCCCGGACCGTAGGAACCGCCCTGCGTGGTGATCACCACCACCTGCGTAGCGCGTAGCAGGCTCTCCCCGGTGTCCGGGTCGGTGAAGGCCCCGGGAAAGCCCACCCGGTCGATCCACGCCTTCAGCGAGGCGGCCACCGAGTAGTTGTACATCGGGGCACCGACCAGCAGGGTGTCGGCCGCCAGCAGTTCGGAGACGAGCGGTCGGGTCAGTGCCCACTCCCGTTTCTCGGCCGGGCCCTCGACCAGGGCGTCGACTTCCGGCGGCGGGACGAGGCCGTGTCGCTCCACGCGTCGCCCGAGCGAGCAGTAGGCGGTGCCCAGCGGCGGCACCGGGTCGACGGTCAGATCCCGGTACCGGTAGCCGGCCGTGCCGTGCACGGACCGCCAAGTGTCCGCGAACAGCGAGGTCAGCTGTCTGCTGAGGGACTCACCGGAACGATTGGCGCTGGAATCCAGGTGCAGCAAGGACGTCATCACTTCTCCTGTCACTTCGGCTACGTTGCGTTCGTCATGGGAGCTGACGGGGCGGGACGGAGAAAGGTGACCGGTGGACGAGCGCGACGGGCTGGCGGAACGATTCGAGACGCAGCGCGGCAGACTGCGCGCAGTCGCCCACCGGATGCTCGGATCGTTGGACGAGGCCGATGACGCCGTGCAGGAGGCATGGCTGCGGCTCGGTCGGATCGACGCCGGCGAAGTGGACAACCTGGGCGGCTGGCTCCGGACCGTGGTGACCCGCATCTGCCTCGACATGCTGCGCTCCCGCAGCTCGCGGCGGGAGGACCTGACCGCGCAGGAGACGCTCGACCACGTCGCGAACCCCGCGCGGGCGAACCCCCGGGAAGATCCGGAGGACGAGGCAGTGCTGACCGACTCGGTGAGCCGAGCCCTGCTCGTCGTGCTGGACGCACTCGGCCCCGCCGAACGGGTCGCGTTCGTGCTCCACGACATGTACGCCGTGCCGTTCGACGAGATCGCGCCGATCGTGGAGCGCACACCGGTCGCCACGAAGAAGCTCGCCAGCCGCGCGCGCCACAAGGTGCGGGGCAGGCCGGTGGTCCCGGCGTCCGAGCTCGCCCGGAACCGGCAGGTCGTCTCGGCGTTCCTCGCCGCCGCGCGGGCCGGTGATCTCGGCGCGATCCTCGCCGTGCTGGACCCCGACGTGGTGCGCCGCGCCGATCCCGCCGCCCTGCCGCCGGGCGGAGCGACCGTGGTCCGCGGCGCACGGGCCGTGGCGGAGGGCACCGCCGCACTGGCGCAACGGTCCCGGCTCGCGGAACTCGCGCTGGTCGACGGTGCGGTGGGTGTCGTCGTGGCCCCGCGCGGACGGCTTTTGTTCGCGCTCACCTTCACCGTCGAGAACGACAGGATCGCCGCGTACGAGGTGATCGCCGACCCGGTGCGCCTCCGACGGCTCCGCCTCGCCGTCCTCGACTGACCTTTGACGGAACTGAGTTGACTTGATGTCAGGCCTGGTCGGCCTTCGGCTGCGCGGGACCGCCCCGGGTTCGTCGCGACTTCGCGCCGGCCCCGGAGCCGTACGCGAAGCCGGGGAGCACCGAGACGCGACCGGCGGGGCGGGGGCGGGAGCCCTCGTCCCACCCGTCGCGTCCTCGGACGAGCCGTCCGTGACGGACGGACTGTCCTCGCTCCCTTGTCACCGGCCTTTGTCTGCCCATAAGTTGGGCGCTTGCGACGTGTCCTACTGCCAGTGGGGGAGCCAAGTCATGGCCGCGAACGGACGGCACCGCAGATACCAGCCCGGCCGGCTCAACCGTGCCTCGCTCACGGTAACCGCCGGAGGTGCGGGCATCGCGCTCCCACTCATCGCGGCCGCCTCGGCAGGCGCCGCCTCGGCGGACGTCTGGGAGAAGGTCGCCGCCTGCGAGTCCACCGGCGACTGGCACATCAACAGTGGCAACGGCTACTTCGGCGGCCTGCAGTTCACCCGGTCGACGTGGGCGGCCTACGGAGGCACGGTCTACGCGCCGCGCGCCGATCTGGCCACCAAGGGGCAGCAGATAGCGGTCGCCGAGAAGGTGCTCGAAGGGCAGGGGCCGGGTGCCTGGCCGCGCTGCTCGACCCGGGCGGGGCTGACCAGCGGCGGGGATGCCCCCGACATCAGCCCGCAGTCGGAGCGGACCGGTCACGCCAAGGTGCCCGGCAAGGCCACCGCCGGAAAGCCGGAGACGAAGCGGACCTCCACGACCGCCACGCCGACCACCGTGCCCGGCAAGCGTGAGATGTACACCGTGGCCCGTGGCGACTCGCTCTCCGTCATCGCGGAGACCGAGCACGTCCGGGGCGGCTGGCTGCATCTGTACGCGAAGAACCGGGAGGTCGTCGGTGACGATCCGGATCTCATCCTTCCAGGGCAGCGCCTGAGCCTGGACGAGTCCCGGGCACCGAGGAAGGGTTCCCAGGCGGGTTCGGCCTCGGCGGCAAAGCCGAACCCGAAGCCGAAAGCGAAGAAGCAGGCGACGACCGCACCGCACGAGAAGGCGAAGCCGCAGCGCCGGACGGCCTCACCGAAGCAGCAAGCGACCACGCCCCGGCACGAGCCCGCGAAGCCGCACCACCAGACCGCGAAGCCGAAGAGGGCCGAGGTCCATGGACCGGCGCGGGCGGAGAAGCACTCCGGCCTCGTCGCACCGGTCGCGGCGGGGATCGGCACCCCGTACCACCGATCCGGTTCCTGGGCCAGCGGCTACCACACCGGTGTGGACTTCCCCGTCCCGACCGGTACCTCGGTGAAGGCGGTGGGTTCCGGCACAGTCGTCTCGGCAGGCTGGGCGGGGGCGTACGGGTACCAGATCGTGATCCGGCACAGCGACGGCAAGTACAGCCAGTACGCGCATCTGTCCGCGCTTCACGTCCGTGAGGGCCGGCACGTCTCCGCCGGACAGCGGATCGCGCGCTCGGGCTCCACCGGGAACGTCACCGGTCCGCACCTGCACTTCGAAATCCGCAACGGTCCCGGCTACGGCTCGGACGTCGACCCGCTGGCCTACCTCAGAGCGGGCGGCGTCAGCGTCTGAACGGCGCTCCGGGGCCCGTCCGGATCAACCTGCGCGGTGGACCCCGCGGACGTGCCAGCCCGCCGTGCGGAGCGGGAACGCGAAGTGCGGCCGGTCGTGAACTCCACCTGCCCGAGCCGATGCTTCAGCGGCATCGTCAGCTGCAGGGCCGGGGCTGCCGAGGACTTTTCGGTGACGACTTCTAGGGTCGAGGCGGGCGTCGACAGCGCGGGCTCATGACGAGCCACGACCGTCCGGTCAGGCTGAGACCGACCAACCGTCGGCTCTACGACGCCCTTCGTGCCGGGGGCCGCGCCCGAGTCCTCCGGGTACGTCACGTCGCCCGGGACGAGGCCCGCCAGGTCGCACGGGGCGACCGGGTGCGCACTCCCGGCCTGCCGCCCGGCGCGCTGCTCCGCGCCCAGCCGTTCCGTCGTCAGCAGTATCAGCCCACCCGCGGCGACCACCCCGCAGGCGAGGGCGAGCATCGTGCCCGTCGTACCGTGCCGGAACCGCTCGTCGAACAGGGTGATGCCGACAGCCGCGGCTATCACCGGGTTCACCACGGTCACGGTGGCCAGCGGCGCGGTCAGCCCGGCACCCCGGTACGCGGCCTGGGAGAGCAGCAGCCCGGCGGACGCGAACACGCCGATCGCCAGCAACGCCGGCATCCCGGCTCCCGCGGCACCGGCGGCCCACTGCACCGCCACCGTCTTCGTGAACACGGAGGCGATACCGAAGGCCACACCCGCGCCACCTGCCAGGATCACGCTCCTCACCACCGGTCGGTGCGAGCCCTTGGCGATCAGGCAGAGCGCCGCGACCACACCGAGTGTGACTCCGGCGAGCATCAGCTGATCCGTGCCGTTCAGGGTGTGCGACTCGGCGTTCCCGGTGAGTGCGAGCAGTCCCGCCAGACCGACGGCCGCCATGATCGCGCCGCGCCAGGCGGTGGCCCCCGCCCGGCGGCGTACGAAGAGCGCCGCCATCGGCAGGGCGAAGACGATGGTCAGCGCACCGAGCGGCTGGACCAGGCTGAGCGGACCGTAGGCCAGCGCCACGACATGCAGCACCGCCCCCACGCCGTTCAGTGCCACGGCGGCCCACCAGACGGGGTTGCGCAGGGGTGCGAACGAGCGGCCGTCTCCAGCCGTGGCCACGTGCTCCTGGACGATCGCCCCGGCCGCGTAGGCGACCGCGGAGACCAATGACAGAAGCACGGACAGCGCAAGGGAACTCATGTACACCACGATGTCTCTTCAAAGTGGCTGCGTCGTCGTCCTTGAGGCGGCGATCCGGCGTACTGCCTTGGTAGTACGGAATCACTCCCAGTGTCCTCCTCCCGACGGTAGTCGTCCCTCCGAGGGACCCGGAGCGATCATCCCGACGGGTTACGGTGAGGGCCGGGGCGCGGCGATCCG
This sequence comes from Streptomyces sp. NPDC088252, assembly GCF_044740965.1. NCBI lineage: Bacteria > Bacillati > Actinomycetota > Actinomycetes > Kitasatosporales > Streptomycetaceae > Streptomyces > Streptomyces sp. NPDC088252. Next base: position 54,900 of record NZ_JBIURS010000007.1, read on the forward strand.
GGTGCCCGCGATGTTATCGGGGTGGCGGCGGGGAGCCGGGAAGGAGCAGCGTGATGGACGAGCCCGCGGCGGATTCGCCGGCCGGATTCTTCGCACTCCGGACGTCCGCGCCGCCCGACGGGGCGCATCGGCCGCTGGCCGTCTTGTACGCGGGGGAGTCCACGCAGCTGAGGGCTCGTATCGACGCCGTCGAAGACCGGCTCGGTACCTCCGAGCGCAGGGTCGCCGTCTCCGTCGCGCACCTGGGGCTGGCCGCCCGCCTCTGGTCCGTCGCACTCGGCCCGGCGGCCCTGACCGGGCGCTTCCCCGCCCTTTCTCCCGATGCCCTGCTCTGGGACCCGCGGCACACCTTTCCCGACGACCTGTGGCTGAGCTCGGCCGCGACGCTGCGCGCCACGGCCGGGAACATCCGGGAAGCGGTTCAGTACGGCCATCTCGTTCCCCTCGCCGAAGCGATCCACCGGGACGGCCCCCTGTCGGACCGGCTGCTCTGGGGCAACGCCGGGTCGGCGCTGGCAGGGTCCCTGCGGGAACTGGTCGCCTGGGCCCGTGAGCATGGCCGTCCCGACGTGTCGGGCCGGGCCCGTGCGCTGGTCGCCGAACTGTTCGACCACCCGGACCTGCGGAACACCGGCGGCCCGCACGACACGGCGTTCCGCCGCCGCAGTTGCTGCCTGTACTACCGCTGCCCGGCGGGCGGTCTGTGCGGCGACTGCGTCTTCGAAAGCGCCTGACACGCCCCCGCGTCGCGACCCCGCCCGGCCGCGACGGCGCCGCGGCCGGAAGACCGGCGGGGCCGGGTCACCCGCCGGGTACCACCTCGACGGAGCCGATGTATTCCTGGGTCTCCTCGGCCGGGAGACGGACGGCCTGGGCCCAGAAGTAGATCACCAGACTGAAGGCGGCGATGAGGACGATGTCCCACCACAGCGGAAGCGCGTCGGTCGCACCGCAGGAAGCGGACGATGCCGGGCCCGTGCTGCAGAAACCGCCCTGCCAGGAGATCAGACCCATGCCCACGAGGTAGACCGGCAGCCACTGCGCGGACCGCCAGTCCATGTGCGGAACCCTCGGGTTGAGCTTGAGCAGGGCGGAGCCGCCCAGCAGCAGATAGCCGAGCACGATGGCCACACCGAGCCGCCACAGGGTGTCCCAGCCCGCCCAGTAGATGATCAGATTCGAGACGATGAAGGCCACGGGCGCCCAGAACATGCCCCCGCGCAGCCGGTACGGACGAGGCCGGTCCGGGTCCTGTTTGCGCAGGCACCCGAAGGCCAGCGGCGCCCCCGCGTACATCAGCACACTCGCGGACGTGACGAAGCCGACCAGCTTCTGCCACGTGGGGAACGGCAGGAACACGACGAGCCCGATCACGAAGGCGAAAAGCAGGCTGAACCATGGGACCCCGTGCTTGGTGGTGCGCTCGAAGGCCACCGGGACGTAGCCGTTGCGGGACAGCCCGTAGGAGACCCGTGAGGTGGCCGTGGTGTAGATCAGGCCCGTGCCGGACGGTGACACGACCGCGTCGATGTACAGCAGCGTGGCGAGCCACCCGAGCCCGACGGACGTGGCGAGCCCGGCGAACGGACCCGCCTTTCCACTGAAGGTGAGGTCGGCCCAGCCGTGGGCGAACGCGCTGTGCGGCAGGGCGGCGATGAAGACGACCTGAAGTGCCACGTAGACGAGGACGCCGATGAGAATCGAACCGATGACCGCCCGCGGGATGTCCCTGGCGGGATCGCGGCTCTCGCCCGCCAGTTGATCCGCCTGCTCGAAGCCGAGCAGCGCGAAGATGATGCCGCTGGTGCTGATGGCGGAGAGCACGCCCTTGGCGCCGAAGGGGGCGAAGCCCTGGTAGCCGAAGTTGGCGCCGTGGAACGTGGTGGCGGCCAGAACGACGATGGTGAAGACGGGGACGGCCACCTTCCACCACGTCGCCACGCTGTTGGTGTGGGCGAGCCATTTGATGCCGAAGAAGTTGACGACGACGAAGAACGCCATGAACGCGACGGCCAGCCCGTATCCCGCGGGTGTCAGATGATTCTTACCGGTCTGCACCCAGGGGGCGTGGACGCTGAGATAGTTCAGCGACGCCATGACCTCGATCGGCGCCACGGTGACGGCCTGGAGCCACGAGAACCACCCGAAGGACGCACCGGCGGCGCTGCCGAACGCGTAGTGCGGGAAGCGGGCGGTACCGCCCGCGACCGGGTACATGGCTCCCAGCTCGGCGTGGACGAAGGCCAGCACGATGATGGCGAGCGCCCCGATTCCCCAGGAGACGAGTGCCGCCGTGCCGGCTGCCTGTGCGGCGAACAGTGCGCCGAACAGCCAGCCGGACCCGATGATGGACCCCTCCGAGGTCCAGATGAGACCGATCAGCCCGATGTCCCGCTTGAGGCCCGGGTTCGTGGGCGCCGAGGGCGCGACCGGCCTGGACATCCGCATGGTGCATGCACCCCTTGCTCCGGCGGGGATGAGGCGTGGGGGTGTAGATGTGCCTCTGGGGACCTCAACAAGATGCCCCGATCCCGGTGAATCGTTCCCGGTGCACGCGGAAGTTGCGCCACTCGGCCCTGTAGTCCTGGTTCGGACACCAGGGAGCAAGTAGCCCGCCGGTAGGGATTCCGGCCGTCGGCCGTGACGGACGAGGAACGGCTGACGGAGTGGCTGCCGACGGAGGTCTGCCCGGTTGAGCCGGTAGGGGGGCCGGTAGCGGGAGGCCCTTCCGGTGCGGTGCTGGACCAGCTTCCCGAGCTCGTGCCACGTCCCCGCCGGGCCGCGGACGGACGCAGCACGGACCACGCGGCCGGCGCTGTGACTCCGGTGTTCAGGTACCGCTCCGGCGGCAGAACTTCGCCTGAAGAAGATCGGTGAAGATACCGATGGGGTCGTCCCAACCGCCATCGCTCCAGTCGCCGTTGACGTTGGTGGAGACCAACTGTTCGCCACCACGGGTGCCGTAGGTGTAGGACCACGATCCGAAGAGCGCACCCCCCATGCCCCAGACCGTCTTCCCGCACGGCAGCCCGACCGAGGAGACGCCGAGGCCGTAGGCGGCGTTGGAAATCCAGTCGCGGGTGGGCACGGTGGTGAACATGTCGTGTTGCTGGTCCGGCGGCAGTATCCGGCCCCCCAGCAGGGCGCCGAAGAACCGGTTGAGGTCCCCGGCGGTGGAGATCATGCCGCCGGCCGCCCAGAACATGGATGAATCGAGCTCGGTCGCGTCGTGGACCGGCGCGCCGGGGTCGGTCCGGAACAGCTTCGTGTAGTGCCGGGAGTGCGGCCCGTGGATCGTCGGATCGCTGCCGTGCGGCAGGTACGTGCCAGTCAGGCCGAGTGGGCGGGAGATCCGTTCTGTGATCTCCTCGGCAAGCCCGCGGCCGGTGGCCCGTTCGGTGATCATGCCTGCGAGGACGTAGTTGGTGTTGGAGTACGCCCAGCCCGAACCCGGTGTGAAGGCGGGCGGATGGGAAACGGCGATCTGTGCCAGTGACCCGGGGGTGTGTGTCTCGTGACGGTTCAGCGCCTCCAGGTCATCGGTGTAGTTGAAGATCCCGCTGGTGTGGTTGAGCAGCATTCTGATGTTCACCCCGGCACCGTCGTAGTGGCCGTGGATCATGCCGGGCAGCCACTGCTCCACGGTGTCATCCAGGCTGAGCCGGCCTTCGGCCGCCAGTTGCAGCACGACGGTGGCCACGAACGTCTTGCTGATGCTGCCGATGCGGAACCGGTCGTGCTGTGAGCGCTCGCGGCCGGTTCGGGTGTCGGCCACTCCTGCGGTCCCGAACCACTGCCGGTCGCCGTCGCGGACCTCGGCAAGAATGCCGGGCAGGCCGCCTTGAGTCACGGCTTGCCGAAGTAAGCGCCGGATCGCCTCGTATTCGTTGGCACTTGAGGCCGGTGCGGGCTCGGATACAGCGACCGCAGCCTCGGGTGGCTCGGCGCCCGGTCGGCCGCTGCCCGTACGAGCCGTGTGTTGATGCATGTGGTTCTCCTCGCCCTGCGCGACCCGCGGATGGCCGCCCGGCCTCTCCGCAGCGTGATTCCGTGGCCCACCGGCTCTCGCCAGGGGCTCGGGCCCCGGCACAGCATGCGATCCATCGCGCATGCCCGCAGGACCTGCTGCACATCCCGGCCAGGGCACCGCCGCGGGGTGAATTGGCCGCGTCAGCTGATTCCGGTGGTCACTGATCCTGACTGTGGAGCGTCTGCCGTACGCGGTCGGCCAGTTCGGCCTGATCGATACCGGCCAGGGCGAGAGCACGTGGCACGGTGCCGATTTGAGCCTGCAGGATCCCGAGCAGCAGATGCGCCGACCGCAGGTCCTTCTTGCGGGCGGAGGCGAAGCTCCGCTCCAGTGCGAGTCTGGCGGACGCACCCATCTTGGGCTGCTGGGAAGCGTGGCTCGGCCTGGGAAGGTCATAGGTGGACGGAGACACTCCGATCACGCTCAGGCTGTGCTCGAACTCTCGGTCCAGTGCCTCGCGGACAGCAGCGCGATCGAGTCCGGCCGAGGCCAGGACCTGCTGTGCGGTGGACCCCTGATCGGCGGCGATCGACAACAGGAGATGGTGCGCGTCCATTGTTGCCGACCCGTCCTCGTGGGCTTCGTCCGTCGCCCGCACGATGACCGCGTGCAGGTACTTGTCAAACGCGCTCATTGCCGCGCCTCCTCAGCTCGACTCCGGCGGCGATGAGCCGCTTGGCGTGCTTCTTGTGGACGGCTTGGCGGGTGACACCGAGTGCCTCGGAGACCTGTGGCCAGCCCCAGCCCGCTCGCATGGCCTGCTCGACAGCGGCGTCCTCCAGTTGATCGGCAAGGCGCCGCAACGCCACGACAGCCGCCAGGGTGTCAGCGGGCTCTTGAGGAAGGGGATTCTTGGCGGCGGACATGTAAGCAACTGTAGTTGACTAATGGAGATGGTCAACCCGAGTTGCTCATGGCTGGGGCGGGGTGGTGCGTCGGGGGCTTGTGATCACGGGCCGACATGTCGGCAAACGGCGGCATCCTCAAGTGATCGGTGCGCCACCTGCGGGCGCGCCGACGGCCGGCGCGGCGGGTGGTCGGGTGGGTGCGGTGTCCGTGGTGCACGCCGGGCAGGGGGCGGGCCGTTCCCGACTTGTCATGCACCTGGACAGCGGATCGGGTGTCGTGCTGTCATGCCAACTGCCGTTCCTTCCAACGTTGTACATCCTGCTGCAACGAGCCGCCACCCTTCCTCGACAAGGAGGATCCGTGCGCATCAGAAAGAAACTGGTTCTGCTTCTCGCTGCCGTTCTCGGCGCCGCCGGCCTGTCCGCGGTGCCCGCCGCTTCGGCTGCCCCGGACCCCGGGGGCACCGGTGAGGTGCATGGGCTGAAGGGCGAGTACTACACGCATACCGCCCCCGGCGCCTTCGACTTCGGGCAGCTCAAGGCCACCGGATTCGATCCCGACATCGACTTCCCCACGCTTGAGCCGCGGTTGGTCGCGGCGACCGGGCAGAGCGACGACGTCAGCATCCGCTGGACCGGAAAGATCGTTCCGGAGAAGACCGGAGCGCACGTGTTCTCGATGATCGGGGACAACGGCTTCCGGCTGTGGATCGACGGGAAGCCGGTCATCGACCACTGGGTCGACGACTGGGAGGTCGAACAGACCTCGCAGCCGGTCGAGTTGACCGCGGGCAAGGCCTACGACCTCAAGGTCGAGTTCTTCGAGCACCAGGGAGGGTCCAACCTTCACCTGAAGTGGACCGAACCCGGTGGCGGCAAGGTGCCGGTGCCGCAGTCCGCCTTCCGGCTGCCGGACGACTTCGCGTACGACGGAGCCATCGCCGCCACGGTGCTCGCCGACGGCCGTGGCCTCAAGCTGGACTTCGCGCAGAAGCTCGCGCCCCTGCCCGCCGGTCTGGCCAACCATCTCGATGCCGTGATCGGCGGTGCCACGTGGCCGCTCGGCGCCGTCAAGGCGGACCCGGCCGACCCGCGCAGCCTCACCGTCGCGCTCAAGGAGCCGGTCGTCGGCAACAAGAACGGTGACGCCAAGGGGCTCGCCGATGTCCGCTACGACGGTGCGGGGGCCCTGGCGGGGGAGGACGGCAAGCCCGTCGGCGCCTTCTGGTCCAGTGGGCCCAATCGTTCGAAGTACGAACTGCGTACCGGGTGGGCCGATGAGGTGGGCCCGCACAACGCGCTGCCCGAGTACCCGCGACCTCAACTCACCCGCGACAACTGGCAGAACCTCAACGGATCATGGGAGTACGCCCCGGCGAGGGCGGGGGAGCGGCCCCCGGTCGGCAGAAAGCTCGGTGAGAAGATCCTCGTTCCCTATCCGGTCGAGTCGCAGCTCTCGGGGGTCGAACGGCACGAGGACCGGATGTGGTATCGCCGCACCTTCACCGTTCCCAAGGACTGGAAGATCGGATCCGACAAGCGTCTTCAGCTGAACTTCGGGGCCGTCGACTGGCAGTCCGAGGTGTACGTCAACGGCAGGAAGGCCGCCGAACACAAGGGCGGCTACGACAAGTTCAGTGCGGACATCACCGATGCGCTGAAGCCCGGCCGCAACCAGGAGCTGATCGTCGGTGTCCACGACCCGACCGATTCCGCGAACGGCGAGAACCCGCCGATGGGCAAGCAGCGCCTGGACCCGAGCGGCATCTGGTACACGCCGTCGTCCGGGATCTGGCAGACCGTGTGGATGGAGCCCGTCGCCGCCGATCACGTGGACTCGCTGAAGCTCACCCCCGACGTCCGGGGCGAGAAGGTGGCCGTCGAGGTGCACGGCGTACGGGACGGGGTGCCGGTCACGGCCACCGCCTACGACGGGAACCGCAAGGTCGGGAGTGTCAGCGGACGTACCGGGGCGGCACTCGACCTCGGTGTGCCCGACCCGCACCTGTGGTCCGCGAACGACCCGCATCTGTACCGGCTGAAGGTCACCGTCGGTTCCGACCGCGTCGGCAGCTACTTCGGGATGCGGTCCATCGCCGTCGAGAAGGTGAACGGCACCCCGCGCACCGTGCTCAACGGCAAGCCGGTCTTCCTGATGGCCACCCTCGACCAGGGCTTCTGGCCCGACGGTCTGCACACCGCGCCCACCGACGAAGCGCTGGCGTACGACCTGAGGATGCACAAGGCGATGGGGTTCAACTCCGTCCGCAAGCACATCAAGGTCGAGCCCGACCGCTGGTTCTACTGGGCGGACAGGCTGGGCCTGCTGGTCTGGCAGGACATGCCCGCGATGAACACCGTCAACCCGTCCGCCGCCGCGCGAGCCGAGTACGAGCGCGAGATGAAGGAGATGATCGACGAACACTCCAGCCACCCGTCCGTCGTCATGTGGGTCACCTTCAACGAGGGCTGGGGCCAGTACGACCAGGCCCGCGTCGCCGAGCAGGCCAAGTCCTGGGACCCGACCCGGCTCGTCGACAACATGAGCGGCCTCAACTGCTGCGGCGCGGTGGACGGCGGCAACGGTGACATCGCCGACGCGCACGGCTACCCGAGTCCCGCGCTTCCGCGGCCCGACGGGAGGCGCGCCCTGGTCAGCGGGGAGTACGGCGGGCTCGGCCTGGCCGTGCCGGGGCACGCCTGGGCCGTACAGCAGTCGTACATCGCGGTCGACCCGGCCACCTACACCGACGACTATCTGGCCCGGCTCGACGAGGTGCGAAAGCTCGCCTGCAACGGCAGCAACGGCGCCGTCTACACCCAGATCTCGGATGTCGAGGGAGAGTTGAACGGACTCCTCACGTACGACCGCCGGATCGTCAAGCCCGATGTCGAACGCATCAGGGCGGCACAGGAGGCGCTCGTCCGCGACGCGTCGAATCCGGTCGTGGCGGGGTGTCCCACCGGCTGATCCATGACAGCGTTCCGGCCCGTTCCGGCCCGTCCGGGGCGGGCCGTATCCGTCCACACCTCTGGCCCGGATCGCCGGGAAACCAGGAACGAGCGCGCCCGGCAACGGCTTCCCGACGAGCGTCCGAGTACCGGTGGGCGGTGAGCCGTGGGCTCGGGACAACAGCGTCCGCGGACACCCGAGGCACCGGACCGGCCGTGGTCGTGGGGCGGGCGGCGTCCCGCCCGCCCCACAGCTCAGCTGCTCAGCTCGAACTCGGCCCGGATGCGTTTGCCCACCGGTACGCGCTCGGCGGTCAGCCGGTCGCACAGGGCCACGACGATCTCCATGCCGTGGCCGCCGGGGCGTGTGGGGTCGGGCGAGTAGAACAGTGGCAGGGCCGTGCTGCTGTCGTACACCGTCACGCTGACGCGCTCCGCGGTGCCCTCCAGCTCCAGCAGATACGGGCCCTGACTGTAGCGGTCGGCATTGGTGACCAGCTCGCTCACGGCCAGCATCAGATCGCTGCGGGTGTGTTCGCCGAACACCGCGAGCCATTCGGCCGCCAGCCGGACCAGAAAGCGATCGGCCAGCTCCCGGGCCTGCGCGATGCAGCCCGGCTCGCCGTCGAACACCTCGGCGCTGTGCAGAACCTCCGTGGGCCGGCCCGGGGAGGGGCGACCGGCCGGCCGGGAGGTGACCTGTTCGTTCATGTGCTCCAGCCAGGGCGACGCAGGGGTGTTCGATGACAGCTTCTCGCCGTTCGCCTACCCGCCACGAACGGTCCCACTCCGGGGAGAACCCGGCAGATCTCAGCCAAGGCCCGGCCTTGTGGCGGAAGGATCCACGACGGACGGTCGCGCCGTCGGGTGCGCCGGCGCGGAGGGGGCGACGGGAAGGGTGAAGTGGATGCAGGTGCCTTCGGCGGCGGTCTCCGGGTCCAGCCGGATCCGGCCGCCGTGGAACTCCACGATCTTGCGACACAGGGCCAGGCCGATGCCCGTCCCCTCGTACTCGTCCCTGCTGTGCAGTCGCTGGAAGACGACGAAGACGTCCTGCGCGGACTCCGGTGCGATCCCGATGCCGTTGTCCGTCACCCGGAAGTGCCAGTCGTCGCCCTCCCGCGCACAGCCGACCGTGATCCTGCACGGCACGTCGGGGCGGCGGAACTTCACCGCGTTGCCGATCAGGTTCTGCCAGACCATGGCGAGCGCCGTCGCGTCCCCGGTCACTTCGGGCAGCGGACCCTCCCGTACGACCGTCGCACCGGACTCCTCGACGACCAGCGCGAGATTGGTCAGCGCGCGGTCGAGGGTCCGGTCGAGGCCGACCGGTTTCCACTTGTCGTGCACCCGGCCGGTACGGGAGAAGGTGAGCAGATCGTCGATCAGCACCTGCATCCGCCCGGCGCCGTCGATCGCGTAGTCGATGTACTGCCGCGCCCGGTCGTCGAGCTCCGGGCCGTACCGTTTCTCCAGAAGCCGGCAGAACGAGGCGACCTTGCGCAGCGGTTCCTGCAGATCGTGCGAGGCCACATAGGCGAACTGCTCCAGCTCTCCATTGGACCGGCGCAGCTCCCGAGTCTGGTCCGCCAGCAGCGTCTCGCGCTCCCGGGACTCGGCCAGCTCCTCGACGATACGGCGACGCATGTCCTCCACGGCCGCCGCCACGGCCCGCACATCGGACGGGCCGTCCACTTCGATCCGATTGTGGAACGCACCCGAGCTGACCGTCTCCGAGGCGCCGGTCAGCCGGCTCAGCGGTCGGCCCACCATCCGGTTCAGCAGCAGACTCAGTGACAGGACCGCGAGCAGAAAGCCCAGGACCAGCGAGATCAGCACCTGGTCGCGGGTGGTGCGGGCCGTGCTCAGATCGGCGCGGGCCCGGTCGCGCGCCACGTCGAGGTGTGCCTGCTGGGTGGCGTACAGCCGCCGCAGGGTGTCGAATTCGCGGTTGCTCCGCCGGATCGGGGCGGAGGACTCGGACGCGGGGCCGTCCTGCCGTACCGCGGCGACCAGCGGCTCGGCGTGCAGGCTGCGCCACTCCCGCGCGGCCGCGGCGATCCGGTCGAGATCGCGGGCGAAGGGCTGCTCGTTCCCGACGAGCGCGCGCACTCTGGCCAGCCGCAGCTTCTCGTCCCGCATCCCCGCCTCGTAAGGCCGAAGGAACGTCGAATCACCGGTGAGCGCGTATCCGCGGACCCCGGTCTCCTGGTCCAGCAGGGCGTTCTGCAGTTGGAAGGACGACGAGCGCGCCGGCTGGATCCGGTCCACCAGTTCGGTGGTGCGGTCGGAAATCCGGGCGAGCACCATGCCACCGACGGTCAGTTCGGCACAGACGACCAGCACGAAGACGGCGAGAATCAGATGGACCCAGTTCTGGACCGACAGGCGGGAGGCCGAGCGGCGGGGGGACCGTGGTGCGTCCCGGCCGCTCACCGCGGTTCCTCCCGCCCCCAGCCCAGGTGGAGCACGGCCACGTCGTCGGCGAGGCCGCCGTACGGGGACGCGGCCACGGCGGCCTCGTCGACCAGGGTGTCCACGAAGGCGCGGGCCGCCAGTGACCCGTGTCGGCGGGCCATGGCGAGCAGCCCGTCCTCGCCGAGCCGGGTTCTCGGTCCCGTACGCCCTTCGAAGAGGCCGTCCGTGAAGAGGACGATCCGGCCGTCCCCCGGCAGCGACAGCTCCGAGACGCTCCAGTGCCCCGTCCCCGGCAGCAGTCCCAGCGCCATGCCCGGCTCGGGCTCGATCCAGCTCACCCTGGCACCGCCGCGCAGCAGCAGCCCGGGATGACCGGCCCGCACCACCCGCACCCGGCATCGGTCCGGTGTGAAAACCAGTGAGGTGACGGTGGCGAAGACATGCGGGTCGGAGCGTTCGGCGACGAGGATCTCCTCCAGAAGGCGCACCTGTTCGGCCTGACCGGTGGCGCACAGCACCGCCGTGCGCCACGCCACCCGCAGGCAGACGCCGAGCGCCGCCTCGGCCGCCCCGTGCCCCGACACATCGCCGATCACCGCGTGCACCGTGCCGTCGGACGTCTGCACCACGTCGTAGAAGTCACCGCTGAGCAGGGCCTGCGCCCGGCCCGGTGCGTACCGCGCCACCGCTTCGAAGGACTCGTCGTGCAGCAGGGGCACGGGCAGCAGACCGCGCTCCAGACGGGCGTTCTCCTGCGCCATGAGCCGGTTGGCACGCAACGCGGCGGCGGCCCGCTCGACCTGCTTGCGCTGGAGGGCATAGCGGACCGAGCGCCCCAGCGCCTCCGGATCGAGCCGGCCCTTGACGAGATAGTCCTGGGCACCGGTCGCCACGGCCGACAGGCCCGTATCGGCCTCGGACCTGCCGGTCAGCACGACGATGGCCGCGTCGGGCGCCGACTCCACGATCCTGGTCACGGCGTCCAGGCCGTACACGTCGGACAGGTGGAGATCGAGCAGGACGCAGCACGGGGTCCGGCAGCCTGCCAGGAACCGGCGTGCCTCCGTCAGCGTCCTGCACCAGGTCAACGCCGAGTCGAGCTCACTGTCCGCGAGCATCTCCTCGACGAGGAGCGCGTCGCCGGCGTCGTCCTCGACCAGCAGGATCACGGCATCGACGTCCCAGACGGAACCGCCGCCGGCCGAGGGGTGCCCGTTCTGCACGGGGACGGCGGCCGGGCGCACGGGCTGTGCCGGGGATCCGCCCACGGGGAGCTCGGCCACTGTCCACCCCCTGTGTACGGACGGTACGGCCCGGCTCCGGCCGTATCGCAGGGAAGCATATGTGACCGAACCGTGGGGGAACCCCGGGGCGGAGCGGCTCGGCCCGCGCGAAGTCACGCGATGACCTGCCCGGCGAACCACGGGGCACCTCGCGGGACACGTCACACGAACGGAGCAGCATCCGGTGCATGGCAGACTTGACCGGGGCGTTCGGCCCGACAGGACCCGGTACGGCGGTCGGCGCCACGAGGGACGAGTGACAGAGGAACGGCAATGACGGTGACAGAGGACAGCCCGGAGCTCGCTCCCGGTACTGAGGAGTTCGGTCCCGGTATCGACCCGGAGCGGCTGGCCGTCTGCCTGAGCGTGCTCGACGAACTGGACACCATCGAGGTCGACCACCCCGACGCCATCGCCGTGCGTCGTGCCACGGCCGGGATCTACCGGACCGTGAAGCAGCGCCGCCGTCAGGAGCGCCGCGCCGCCAAGACCGCGCACGACAAGGCCGTCACCGAGGCCACCGCGACCGGCTCGGCCGACCGCATCGACGACGAGACACAGGGGATCCTGCCGTCGTCCTCGGCCCGTGCCGAGATCGCGGGCGTCCTGCAGCGCCCGCGGTCCTGCTACATCTGCAAGACCCGGTACGTCGAGGTGGACGCGTTCTACCACCAGCTCTGTCAGCAGTGCGCCAAGGAGAACCGGGCGCGCCGCGACGCGCGGACCGACCTGACCGGCCGCCGCGCGCTCCTCACCGGCGGTCGCGCGAAGATCGGCATGTACATCGCGCTGCGGCTGCTGCGCGACGGTGCGCACACCACCATCACCACGCGTTTCCCCAACGACGCGATCCGCCGCTTCAAGGCGATGCCGGACAGCGACGAGTGGATCCACCGACTGAAGATCGTCGGCATCGATCTGCGCGACCCGGCCCAGGTCGTCGCGCTCGCGGACTCGGTCGCCGCCGAGGGCCCGCTGGACATTCTGATCAACAACGCGGCGCAGACGGTGCGCCGCTCCGCCAACGCGTACAGCGAACTGGTCCGCGCGGAGTCCGCTCCCCTTCCAGCGGGAGAACTGCCCGCTGCCGAGGTCATCGGCACCTTCGGCAGTGGCACCGTCGACCGGGTCGCGGCGCTTCCGGCCGCCCGCAAGGAAGGCCTGAGCGCGCAGGACGTGACCGAGCTCGCCCTGGTCACCGGGTCCGCCTCCCTGGAGCGGATCGCCGCCGGAACGGCGATCGACGCGGGCGGTCTCGTGCCCGATCTGCATGACACCAACAGCTGGATCCAGACGGTCGACGAGGTCGAGCCGATCGAGCTGCTGGAAGTCCAGCTCTGCAATTCCACCGCGCCGTTCATCCTGATCAGCCGGCTCCGCCCGGCGATGGCGGCGACCGCCGCCAAGCGCGCCTACGTGGTCAACGTGTCGGCGATGGAAGGCGTGTTCGGCCGCGGCTACAAGGGCGCGGGCCATCCGCACACCAACATGGCCAAGGCCGCACTGAACATGCTCACCCGCACCAGCGCCCAGGAGATGTTCCAGAAGGACGGCATCCTGATGACCGCGGTCGACACCGGCTGGATCACCGACGAGCGCCCGCACCCCGACAAGATCCGCCTCGCCGAGGAGGGCTTTCACGCCCCGCTCGACCTCGTCGACGGCGCCGCCCGGGTCTACGACCCGATCGTGCGCGGCGAGGGGGGCGAGGACCTGTACGGCTGCTTCCTCAAGGACTACGCGCCCGCCAACTGGTAGGGGGCGGGTGGCGCGGCGCGCGCGGCGCCTCGGACCCGGTCGGGAACCGCTCCTGGCCGGGTCCTTTCCGTATCCGGTGGCTGAAAGTGACCTAGAGCACACATTCCATCGAGCGGGATCGCGCTCATTTGGTTACTCTGATGTGAACGGACGTCATCGAGGAGTCCACAAACCCTCCCCGACCGTCCTGGGACAGGCTTTCAACCAAGTCGCCGTCCCGCCCCGTACCCGGCGCCACCGCGACCGTACTGTTCCTTCCCCCGCCCCTCGCGGGTGATCGACTCCTGGTGTTGAGGCCGGGGTGTCGGCGACGCAGGGGGCCACGCGACACAAAGGAGTGCGCGGTGACGACACCAGAACTGACGAAGCACGAGAAGCCCTCGGCCGAACGATACGGAGAACGGGCCCGCAGGCCCGAGAAGCTCCGCAACATCGAGGTCTGGGCCAGGTCCGCACCGATCCGGCTGGCCGGCTACGAGGACGACCTCGCCGAGCCGCACATCCTGCCCGGCATCGACTGACCGCTTCGCGTCCGACCGCTTCACCCCCGAGCTCCGGCCCGCATCCCGCAAGGGGCGGGCCGGAGCTCGGTCGTTCCCGCGCATCCGCCGGTCACAGCACCGTTCCGCCACCGCGGCCCCGGCGAACGCGAGCCCGACGCCCGCGCGGACGGTCAGCACCAGATACCCGGCCGCTATGGCCTGACGGCGAGCCGAGGTGAAGGTCAGCAGCTCGTAGGAGAACGTCGACCAGGTCGACAGGGCGCCGCAGAATCCGGTGGCGAGCAGCAGCTGGAGCCGGGGTCCGAGTTCGCCTCGGGTCACCGCCTCGGCAAGGAAACCGAGGAGCAGGGCCGCACCGGCATTGGCCGCGAACGTACCCCAAGGAAGGACGGTGTGAAGGCGGAACTTGGCGTCCACCCCGAGCAGGTAGCGAAGGGGCGCGCCGACCAGCCCGCCGGCGAGTACGAGCAGCCAGTCGAGCATCAGGTGCCGTCCTGTGTGCGGCGGTCGCGCCCGAAGGCGAGGTGGGTGGCGAACGCTCCCGCCGTCACGGCGGCCAACGCGACCACGACCGTCAGCAGCAGGTAGCCGACCGCGTAGCCGGCCCGGTCGTCCTCGAACAGCTTCCGGACGTCGTCCGTGTAGAGCGAGAACGAGGTGAACCCGCCCAGCAGGCCGGTGCCCAGGAGCGGGCTGATCAGACGGGGCGCGCCGGGAAAGCGCTGTTTCACGGTGACCATCAGGACACCCATGAGGAAGCAGCCCACCACATTGACCAGCAGGCTCGTCCAGGGGAACGCCGAGGGGCCGGTCGGCCAGAGGAGTTCGGCGCCGCGGCGGGCCGCCGTCCCCGCGGCGCCGCCGACCGCGACGACCGCGACGACGGTGAGCTGCACGCCGGGGTGGTGATCGGGGTGGGTGAACCGGTGAAGCGCCATCTTCGGGGACATTCGGCGAACGTAATGAGCGACGGCGGACACGGGACACCCAGCGCGCTGAGCGACGCCGCTCCGCACTCGAATGGATCAGCTGAACACCGCACAACGGGAAAAGCGACCTGTCCTATGTGTGGATGGCGGTGAGTGGTTCTTCGGCCTCTCCGCGCAGTCAGTGGGAGCGGCCCTCTGTGCCCAACCGTTGGAGCCCGCCTTGTCCATCGCCGAGCCGGATGCCGTTCGCAGGCTCGAAAGCCGGCAGCCGAACGCCTATCTCCTGGCATCGGTGCGCGGAGTCGGTCAGGTCGACCTCCAACCCGGGATCTGGACGGGCGCGTTCATCCTCGCCGGGCTGTGGGCCGCGGGCTGGCAGATCGGCCTGTTCGCCACGCTCGGCACGATGCTCTCCACGGCGACCGCCTACGCGCTGGGTGTCGACCGGTCGGGCATCGCCCTCGGCCTCCAGGGCTACAGCGGCTGCCTCACCGGCATCGCGCTGGTCACCTCGCTCGGACACCACCCGGCCACCTATGTGCTCACCGTCGTCGGCGCGATCATGTGCACCCTGCTCATGGCGGCGCTGACCACCCTGCTCGCCCCGTACGGACTGACGGCGCTCACCGCACCGTTCTGTCTGGTCTCCGGCGTCATGGTGCTCGGGGCGCCGTCCTTCCACCGGGTCTGGCACGGTGCCCCGAAGGCCGTCTCCAGCGTCACCACCGGGGACACCGGCATCTCGTGGGACGACCTGTGGCACGCCTTCTTCACCAATGTGTCGCAGATCTTCCTGGTGGGTGACTGGTACGTCGGGCTCATCATGCTCGTCGGTCTGGCCTTCGCCGGAGTGCGCGTGGTGCTCTACGCGGCGGCCGGCAGCGTCATGGGAATCGTCGCGGCCTGGGCACTCGGTGCCCCCACCGCGCTGATCGCCGAGGGCATCTACGGATACAACGCCGTTCTCGTCGCCATCGCCATCGGCGCGGTCTTCCTCACCAACACGGTGTGGAACGGGGCCTACGCGCTCTTCGGGGCCGCGGCCACCACCGGTCTCACGGCCTCACTGACGTCGTTCTTCAAGCCGTTCGGCGGCCACACCTTCACCTGGCCGTTCATCCTCACGACCTGGGCGTTCATGGCGGCCGTCCCGCTGCTGACGCGCCTTCGCCGCAGCGACTGACCCCGCCCGCCCGCGAACATTCCCCCCCTGCCCGCACAGCCCCGAGGAAGGTACTGACGATGAACCTCGCACCCCGCGAGATCGACAAACTGCTGGTGTACGTCGTGGCCGACCTGGCCCGCAAACGTCGGGGCCGCGGTCTCAAGCTCAACTACAGCGAGTCCGTCGCGCTGATCACCGAAGCGATCCTGGAAGCCGCGCGGGACGGCAGGAGTGTCGCCGACTGCATGGAACTCGGCCGCCAGATCGTCAGCGAGGACGACACCATGCCGGGCGTACGGGACATGCTCGGGCTGCTGCAGGTCGAAGCATCCTTCGTGGACGGCACCAAGCTGGTGTCCTGCCACGACCCCATCGGCGGCTGAGCCCGGTGTCCGACCGCTGCCGGGTGATCGCCGTGTGCGGGCATGAAGCCGCGTACGGGAAGGCGCTGCACGGCCTCGTGGATCCCGCGGTCACCGTCGTGCCGGGCGGACGCGAGCTGTTCCGGAGCGTCGCCGGACACAGGCGCGGCGGCGAGGAGGTGTGCGTCGTCCCCATGACGTTCGGCCGAGACCCGGAACTCGTCGCTGACACCGCCCGTGCCCTGCGCGCTCTGCCCGCCGACGAACGCTCCGGGACCGTGCTCGCCGAGCCGTTCGGCACCTCGGGGCACCTGGTCGCCTGGCTGCGGGCGGCGGCGGTCCGCGCCCCCGATGCCGCGGCGCTGCTCGTCACCGCCCCGTCCGGCGACCCGTTCGAGGACGCCGAGCTGTACCGCGTCGCGAGCCTGGTCCGCCGATACGGCAGCCACGCCCTGGTCGAGGTCGCCTTCGGCGGTGGCGATCCCGATCCGGTCGAGGGGGTGCGGCGCTGCAGGCTGCTCGGTGCGTCCCGCGTGGTGCTGCTCCCGGCCGCCTTCGTACTGCCCGAGGTGCCGGACGTACCGGGTACCAGGGTCGAACGCGCCGGTCCGCTGGTGCCGCCCGCCGCGCTGGCCCGGGTCCTCGCCGAGCGCGTGGCCGATGCCCGGCGGCAGTGGGTCGAGCGCGGTGACGACGGCATCGCGACCGGGCTGACCGCCGCCGACGAGCACGGCCACTCGCACACCCACCCGCCCGGCGAGGGTCACGACCTCACCCGTGGTCACGGACATGCACACACGCACACGCACCCACATCAGCACGCGCGTCGGCACCCGCACGTACAGGGTGCGGGCCCATTCATCAGGAGCACCATATGACGTTTCGTCAGAAATACCTCTACGGCAAGGACCCCATCGAGATCAACGCGGGCCGCCGCACGGTCAAACTCACCGTCAGCAACACCGGCGACCGCGCGGTCCAGGTCGGGTCGCACTACCACTTCTTCGAGGTGAACTCGGCGCTGTCGTTCGACCGTCAGAAGGCGCTCGGCATGCACCTCGACATTCCCGCCGGAACCTCCGTGCGCATCGAACCCGGTGGATCCCGCGAGGTGGAGCTGTGCGCGTACGCCGGCACCGGACGTCTCGTCGGCTTCAGCGGGTTGCTCAACGGAAGCCTCGCGTCCCACCCGGCCAAGGTCGAGGCCGTCCGCAGGGCGATCGAGCAGGGCTTCCAGGGAGCCCGGAACGACGCCGGCTCCGGCACTCCGTCGAAGAACGGAAGGAACACCAAGGACGCAGGGAGTCCGAAGAACCCGAAGAACCCGAAGGACTCCAAGGACAAGCCGAAGAAGAAGGGTACGCGCTGATGCCCATCCTGCCGCGCAAGCAGTACACCGACATGTTCGGCCCGACGGTCGGCGACCGCTTCCACCTCGCCGACACCAACCTCGTCGTCGAGGTCGAGAAGGACTTCAGCGAGGGCCAGTACGGGGACGAGGTCCTCTACGGCGGCGGCAAGACCATGCGTGACGGCATGGCCTCGGACCCACAGGCCACCAGCGCCCAGGGCGCGCTCGACACCGTCATCACCAACGTCGTGCTCATCGACCCCGTCGTGGGCGTCGTCAAGTGCGACATCGGCATCAAGGACGGGTTCATCGCCGGCATCGGCAAGTCGGGCAATCCGCAGACCCAGAACAACGTCCACCCCGGCCTGGTCATCGGGCCCGGAACCGAGGCCATTGCCGGTGAGCACCTCATCGCCACCGCGGGCGCCATCGACACCCACGTCCATCTGATCTCCCCGCAACAGGCCGAGCAGGCACTCACCAACGGCATCACCACCCTCATCGGCGGCGGCACCGGTCCGTCCGACGGCACGAACGGCACCACCTGCACGCCCGGCCCGTACAACATCGCCCGGTTCCTCCAGGCCGCCGAGACCCTCCCGGTCAACCTCGGCATCATGGGCAAGGGGAACGGCAGCCTTCCGGAGGCGCTCGACGAGCAGATCGTCGCCGGAGCCTGTGCGCTGAAGGTCCACGAGGACTGGGGTGCCACCCCGGCCGTGATCGACAACGCGCTGTCCGTCGCGGACCGGCACGACATCCAGGTCGCCATCCACACCGACAGCCTCAACGAGAGCGGCTTCTTCGAGGACACCCGCTCCGCGATCGACGGCCGCACCATCCACACCTTCCACAGCGAGGGCGCGGGTGGCGGTCACGCCCCGGACATCCTGCGGGTCGCGGGCGAGCCGAACATCCTGCCGTCCTCCACCAACCCGACGCTGCCGTACACCAAGAACTCGGTGGACGAGCTCCTCGACATGGTCATGGTCTGTCACCACCTCAGCCACGACATCCCCGAAGACGTCTCCTTCGCCGACAGCCGGGTCCGCGCCGAGACGATCGCCGCCGAGTCGGTCCTGCACGACCTCGGCGTGATCAGCATGTTCTCCTCCGACTCGCAGGCCATGGGCCGGGTCGGAGAGTCCGTCACCCGGGCCTTCCAGACCGCCCACCACTGCAAGGACAAGCTCGGCACGCTGGAGGGCGACTCCGCCCGCAACGACAACCAGCGGGTGCTGCGCTACCTCGCCAAGGTCACCATCAACCCGGCCATCGCCACCGGGATCTCCGACCACGTCGGCTCGATCGAGAAGGGCAAGCTCGCCGACATCGTGCTCTGGCCCATCCACTCCTTCGGCGCCAAGCCGAAGATGGTGATCAAGGGCGGCATCATCTCCTGGGCGCAGATGGGCGACCCCAACGCCTCGCTGCCGACCCCGCAGCCGGTGATCTACCGGCCGATGTTCGGACAGTACGGCAAGGCCCTGCCGTCGACCCATGTCACCTTCATGTCCCAGGCCGGAATCGCGGCCGGGGTCCCCGCCGAACTGGGCCTGGAACGCAAGGTGCTGCCGGTCAGCCGCACCAGGACCATCGGTAAGCACAACATGGTCCGCAACAGCGCGCTGCCGGACATCGAGGTCGACCCGGAGACGTTCAAGGTCACCCTCGACGGCCGGGTCGCCACCATCGACCCGGCCCAGGAACTGCCCCTCAACCACCTGTTCTTCCTGGTCTAGGGCCTCGATGTACCGCGATGAGAACGACATGCCGGGCGACCGGGCCCCGACGGAGGCGGAGCTCGCCGCCGTCGGGTCCGGGGCGCCCGGGTCCGGGCTCGGACCGCTGCTGGTCAGCCTCCAGCTGACCGACTCGGCGTTCCCGAGCGGCTTCTACACGCTGTCGCACAGCCTTGAGGGCTTCGCCCAGGCCGAGGCGGTCGACCCCGACAGTCTGTCGCTGCTGCTCGACGACCTGCTGCTGCACGGTGTCGGCCCGGCCGACGCCACCGCGCTCGCACTCGCCCACCGGGCGACACGGGCGGGCGAACCGGAGGCCGTGGCCGGAATCGACGAGCATCTGTTCGCCACCAAGCTGGGCCGGGAGATGCGTCAGGCCGCCACCCGGACCGGCCGGCAGCTTCTCGACCTCGCCCAGGAGGTCTTCGACCGCCCCGAGATCGACGACTACTTCGAACGTGTGGAACGCCGGGAGGCACCCGGAACCCAGGCGGTCGCCGCGGGAGTCATCTACGCGGCGACCGGTGTGCCGGTCCGCCAGGCCGTCGCCTCCGACCTGTTCGCGTTCTGCGCGAGCTTCGCGGGAGCGGCCCTGAGACTGCGGCTGACCGACCACCGCAGGGCGCAGACCCTGCTGCGGGGTGCCGCACCCGTCATCGAGGCGGCGGTCGAGGCCGCGCTGCGGCGCGAACTCGCCGATGTCGGCGCCACCGTCTTCGCCTCGGACGTCATGTCGGGCCGTCATGAACGCGCCGAGGCCCGGCTCTTCGCCAGCTGATCCAACCACCCCACGAACAGGGAGCACCATGGACGACAACGTACTGCGGGTCGGCATCGGCGGACCGGTCGGATCCGGCAAGACCGCGCTCATCGAGGCGCTCGTCCCGGTACTGATCGAGCGCGGTCATCACCCCAGCGTCGTCACCAACGACATCTACACGCAGGAGGACGCCCAGCACATCCGCCGCACCCTCGACGGAGTCCTCGAACCGGAGCGCGTCGTCGGCGTCGAGACGGGCGCCTGTCCGCACACCGCCGTACGGGACGACCCGACGATGAACCTGGCGGCGGGCGCCGAGATGCTGGAGCGCTTCCCCGACACCGACACGCTGCTCTACGAGTCCGGCGGCGACAATCTCACCCTCACCTTCAGCCCCGTGCTCGTCGATCTCTTCCTCTTCGTCCTGGACACCGCCGAGGGCGAGAAGATGCCCCGCAAGCGTGGGCCGGGCATCACCGATTCCGACCTGCTCGTCATCAACAAGATCGATATCGCGCAGTATGTGCGTACCGACATCGGCATCATGGAATCCGATGCCCACCGGGTCCGCGACGACCGCCCGGTGGTTCTCACCGACTGCCTCACCGGCGTGGGTATCGGGGAGATCGCGGACTTCCTGGAATCGCGCCGCAAGGCGCTGATCTGACATGCGGCCCACCCTGCCCCGCCCCGGCCCGGACCGTCTCGCCCACGACTACTACACCGCGGTCCGTGTCCCGCCGGACGTGGCGGCCCTGGCATCCGTGCCCGACACGCTCGCCCCCGGCTCCCCGGCCAAGGTGGGGATCCTCGATCTGGCCTTCGCCGTGCGGGGCGGGCGCACCGAACTCGTCGAGCGCTACCAGAAGACCCCGTTGCAGATCATGCGGCCGCTGTGGATCGACCCCGCCATGCCGGGGATGAGCCACGTCTGTCTGATGGCGACCGGCGGCGGCATCGCCCAGGCCGACCGCTACCGGATGGACTTCCGCTGTGGTCCCGGCACCCAGGTGCATCTGACCACCCAGGCGGCCACCAAGGTCTTCCGGATGGAACACGACTACGCGAGCCAGCGCGTTCATCTGACGGTCGAGGCCGACGCGTACGTCGAGTACCTGCCGGACCCGCTGATCCCCTTCAAGGACTCGCGGTTCTACCAGCGGACCGAGGTCACGGTCGCGAGCGGCGCCACCGCGGTCGTCGGCGACACCCTCACCGCCGGGCGGCTCGCCCGCGGCGAGCGCCACGACTACCGGATCCTCGCCACGGACCTGCACATCGCCCGGCCCGACGGCACCCTCCTCGCCATCGACACCCTGCGCCTGACCCCGGGCGCGGGGGGACCCGGCAACGGCGTCGTCGGGCCGGGCGTCTTCGCCGGGCACGACCACGTCGCGTCGCTCTTCGTGGTCACCGATCGTGTCCCGGCCGCGGAGATCGCCGACACCCTGCACGAGGCGCTGGCCGGGCTCGATGTGCTGTACGGAGTCAGCGTGCTGCCCCGCGACTGCGGCGCCTGGGTCCGGCTCCTGGACGACCGCCCCGTCGAGGTCGCCGCCGCACATGCCGCCGCCTGGCGCTCCGTGCACCGGCTCCTCACCGGACATCCGGCACCCGACCTGCGTAAACCGTAGCCCGACCGACCCGCCCCCACCCCCCACACCCCTACGAGGTATCGCAGATGAACACCGCTCCCGCGCCGATGCCACCCGCGTACGACTCCGGCGACACCGCCTGGCTGCTCGCCGCCACCGCCATGGTGCTGCTGATGACGCCGGGACTGGCGTTCTTCTACGGCGGCATGGTTCGCACCAAACACATCCTGATGATGATCAAGATGAGCTTCGCCGCGCTCGCCTTCGGCACGCTCGTCTGGTGGGCGATCGGATACACGCTGGCGTTCGGCCCCGACGTCGGCGGCGCCGGACTCATCGGCAACCTCGACCATGTGTTCATGCACGACATCGGGCTGACCACACTGTCCGGTCACATCCCCACGTATGTCTTCAGCACGTTCCAGATGGGCTTCGCGATCATCACCGTCGCGCTGGTGAGCGGCTCGATCGCGGACCGCGCCACGATGAAGGGCTGGCTCGTCTTCGTCGTGCTGTGGCTGCTCATCGTCTACATCCCGCTCGCGCACTGGGTGTTCGACCAGGACGGCTGGATCGTCAAGCACCTCGGCGCGCTGGACTTCGCCGGCGGTCTGCCGGTGGAACTCAACTCCGGCGTCGCAGGTCTCGCCGTCGCGCTCGTGCTGCGGGCGCCGCGCGACTTCGCCCGTCGTGAGGAACGGCCCAACAACATTCCGCTCGTCGTGATCGGTGTCGGGCTGCTCTGGTTCGGCTGGTTCGGCTTCAACTCCGGCTCCGCACTGAGCGATCAGGGCACGGCGGCCGGTGCCTTCATCAACACCCAGCTCGGCGCCGCGGGCGCCATGATCACCTGGCCGCTGGTCGAGAAGTGGCGCACCGGCACGGTCACCACGATGGGCGTCGTCTCCTCGGCCGTCGCGGGCATGGTCGCCATCACCCCGGCCTGCGGTGAGATCAACACCCTCGGCGCGGTGATCACCGGCCTCGTCGTGGGCGCGGTCTGTGCCTTCGCGATCACGCTCAAGTTCCGCTTCGACGTCGACGACACACTCGATGTGGTGGGCGTGCACGGTGTCGGCGGACTGATCGGGCTGATCATGGTCGGCCTGTTCGCCACCGCACGCATCAGCGGCAAGAAGGGGCTGTTCTACGGCGGTGGCTGGGGGCTGTTGGGCAAGCAACTCGTCGCGATCGTCTCCGTGATCGCGTTCTCCTTCGTCCTCACCTGGCTCATCGCGAAGGTGGTCGACCTGACCGTCGGCTTCCGCGCCGTGGACGAGTACGAGCGCGTGCCGGGCTCGGAGGTGGAGCGCGCGTACGACTTCCAGACCGCCGAGCGCCTCGGCGCCCTGGTCTCGGGCAAGGCCGTGACCAGCGACGACGAGCTCGTCAGGCAGATCACCAAGCTGCTGCGGGCCCGGGAGGAATCGAGATAGGGGACCTGGCCGGGGTCGGCGTGGATCATTCGGCCCCGACGGTGAATCCGCTCAGTCATCGGATGGTTGTGGGGTGCGGGTTTCGTTCTGTCTGGAAGATTGCATTGACAGGTACGCTTCGTGCTCCAATCATCGGACGTCATGACCGAACTTCCCAGGCGCCATGTACTCGGAATGACGGCAGGGGCGGCAGTCGGCGCCGCCCTGCTCACCCCCGCCACCGCCGATGCGGCCCCGCGAACCGGAGCCGCCCGTACGCCCGCAGCGGCCGGTGCCCACGACGGCGACTGGGGCACCGTCCCCGCAGCCGTCCCCGTGCCCCTCGACAGATGGTTCGACAACGACGGCATCGACACCGCCGATGCCCGCGGCGGCAACTTCGACGGCTCCGGCTACACTTTCCCCGGCGAGGAACTCCCCGCCGGAGAACGGAACATCGACGGCACCGCGTTTCTCTTCCCCGGTTCCGGAGCGGGTGTCAGGAACAACATCGTCGCCCTCGGACAGCGCATCGACCTCCCGCCGGGCCGCTATCTCTCCGGCCTCTTCCTCAGCGCGTGCAGCTACGGCGCCGCATCCGGCAAGGCCACGGTCCACTACGCCGACGGCACCACCTCGGCCCCGGTCCTCGGCGGCCCCGACTGGTACTCGGGGAGCGGCGCCGTCACCGCCGCGTACCGCTACACGGCCGACGGCGCCAAGGACGGGCACCAGGTGTCCATCGCCGTCAGCGAGATCGCGCTCGACCCGGCCAGGGAAGCCGTCGCGCTCACCCTGCCCACCACCCAGCCCGCCGAGGCCGGCAAGCCGTCCCTGCACATCTTCGCGCTCTCCCTCCAACCAGCGGCCCAGGGGCGGGCGTTGACCCTGCGCGACGCCCACTCCACCGCTTCGTTGCTGGACTCCGGCGCCCAGAGCGTCGAGGCCACCGTCGTCAACGCGGGCACGGTCGGCATCCTCGCCTCGGACGGCCTCACGCTCGCCGTGGACGTGCCCGGAGCCCGTACCGTCGCGCCCGCCCGCATCACCCGGCTCGCCCCCGGCGACCGGGCCCGCGTCCGCATCGGCATCCGCAACCGGCCCGGCACCGCACCCGGCACCGCCCGGGACGGCAATGTTGTCGCCCGCAGTCGTGGACAGCAGGCAGCCACCGTCCGCCGTTCGCTCACCCTCGGCGTCCCCGACTACGCCCCGACGGACGAATCCCTCTCCACCCATCAGGCGCCGTACTGGTTCCAGGCGGCCAAGTTCGGGATCTTCATCCACTGGGGGGTCTACTCGGTACCCGCCTGGGCCCCGGTCGGCACACAGTACGCCGAGTGGTACTGGAACCAGATGCAGGACCCCAACAACCCCACCTACGCCCACCATCGCGACACCTACGGCGAGTCCTTCGCCTACGACGACTTCATCCCGCGGTTCCGCGCCGAGCGCTTCGACCCGCGCTCCTGGGTGGAACTGTTCCGGGACGCGGGTGCGCAATACCACGTACTCACCTCGAAGCACCACGAGGGCTTCGCGCTCTGGGACACCAAGCTCTCCGGCCGCAACGCCGTCAGGATGGGGCCGAAGCGAGACCTCGTGAAGGAACTCTTCGACGCCTCGCGCCGCCACACCCCTGAACTCCACCCGGGGCTGTACTTCTCGATGCCCGAGTGGTTCAACCCCGACCATCCCTGGATGGGCCACGCCCCGCGCAATCCGTACACCTTGGAGCCCGTCCCCTACACCGGATACACGGCCGGCAAGGACTACATCACCCAGTTCCAGGGCCCGCAGATGCTGGAGCTGATCCACCGGTACGGCCCCGAGATCCTCTGGTGCGACATCGGCGGCGACAACGACAGCCACCGCGTGCTCGCCGAGTACTTCAACCATGCCAAGAACCGGGCCCGCCCGATCGAGGTCACCGTCAACAACCGCTCAGGGATCGGGCCGCACGACTTCACGACGCCCGAGTACACGACGTACGACCAGATCGTCACCGCGAAGTGGGAATCGAGCCGCGGCCTCGACCCGTACAGCTACGGCTACAACGCCCTGACGCCGGACGAGAAGTACATGTCGGCGCAGGAGATCGTGCACTCGCTCGTCGACATCGTCTCCAAGAACGGCAACTTCCTGCTCGACATCGGGCCGAGGGCCGACGGCACGATCCCCGACATCATGCAGCGCAGGCTGCGCGAGACGGGGGAGTGGCTGAGGACCAACGGGGAGGCGATCTACGACACCACGTACTGGGCACGGATGCCACAGCTCGGTGAGGACCTGCGGTTCACCGTGCGGCCCGACAATGCCTTCTACATCCACTCCCTGGCCCGGCCCGGCTCCACCCTGACCGTCGAGGCGCCGGTGCCGATCCGCAGCGGTGACCGGGTCACCCTGCTCGGTCACGACCGGCCGCTCGGCTGGCGCACCACGGGCGGCTCGCTGGTGATCGACGTACCGGCGGCGGCCCGCAGGAGCGGAGAGCACGCCTGGGTGTTCAAGATCGCCTGGTCGGGCTGAGCCGGACGGGACCTACGGGACGGCCCTCAGTGAGACGGGGGGCATGAAGTCGCGTACGTAGGTGCGGTGCCACCAGCGTCCGGTGGCCCGCAGTTCGCGCCAGGTCGTGTACCGGTACCGGTACACCCTGGCGCGGACATGCGTGGGCGGGGCCTCGGAGAACGGGTTGTGACGCAGCAGCCGCAGCGTGTCCCGGTCGTTCTCCAGCAGCCGTTCCACGAACTGTCCGAACCAGGGGCCGGCGTACGCGGGGGAGAGCGCCGCGAACCACATCAGCCAGTCGAGCCGCAGATGGTAGGGGGCGAACTGGCGGGGCAGCCGACGCGGATCGCCGGGCTTGCCGCGGAACCCGTACTCCTGCCAGACCGTCCCCTCGTGGAGCACCCGCTCCTTCGTGCCCTCGACCACGACCTCCAGCCTCACCCGGCTGATGCTCCCGAACGCGCCGTAGGTATTGACCAGATGCAGCGGGTCGAACGAGCGGTTCATCACCTGGTGGCGGGAGATGAGATTGCGCGCCGGGCGGTAGCTGAGGAACGCCACCAGCGCCGTGACCGCGAAGACGACGATCTCGTACCAGAGGGGTGGCGCGGACTGTGCGGGCGGCTCGGTGAACAGGGACCAGTCGACGGCGGACAGGGCGAGGGTGATCGTCACCCAGTTCAGCCAGGCGAAGTTCCCCGAGAGGACCAGCCACAACTGGGTGACGATCATCAGCCCCGCGGCCGCGCTCGCCACCGGCTGCGGAGTGAAGAGGAGCACCGGTACCAGGAGTTGGGTGACATGGTTGGCCGCCACCTCGGCCCGGTGGACGGGCTTCGGCAGCCGGTGGAAGAACCAGCTCAACGGTCCCGGCATCGGCTGGGTCTCGTGGTGGAAGTACAGGCACGTCAGCTTGCGCCAGCACTCGTCGCCGCGGATCTTGATCAGCCCGGCGCCGAACTCCACCCGGAACAGCACCCAGCGCAGCAGCCACAGCACCAGCACCGGTGGAGCCGTGTCCGCGTTGCCGAGAAAGACCGCGAGGAAGCCGGTTTCCAGCAGCAACGACTCCCAGCCGAAGCCGTACCAGGTCTGGCCGACCTGGACGATCGACAGATACAGCGCCCAGGGCAGTGCCCAGAAGACCATCGCCGCCCAGAGCGGAACATACGAGTCCGCGCCCGCGAGCAGCGCTACGGCGAGTGCGCAACCGGTCCAGGCGACGACGGCGAAGAAGCGGTCGGAGTAGTGGAGCCGGAAGAGACCGGGCGCGCTGCGCCAGTCCGTGCGCCGCAGGAAGTCGGGCACGGGCAGCATGCCGCGTTCACCGATCAGCGCCCGGAACTGGAGCACGGCGGTGAGAAAGGCGAACAGATACACACCGGCGAGAGCCCGCTGGAAGATCAGCCGGCTGAGCCAGTACCCGTCTGCGGTGAACCACTCCATCGTTTCCAGTATCGGGCCCACGGCCCGGCCCAGCCCCTCAGACCGGCGCGTTGCGCCCCTCGGCGACGATCCGGCGCAGCGTGGTGCCGAGCCGTCGGGCGTACCACCGCTGCATCACCGGTACGACGGGCCCCGCGAGCCGGCTGTACCAGGCGGCCGGGCGGCTGAATGCCATGACGGTGAACCACACCGTCCCGTCGTCGGCCAGCTCCACCACGAAGGACTCCTCGCCTCGTTCGGGGTGCCCGCGGAGTGTCCCGTAGCCGAATCCGATGCGATCGCTCTCCTACGCCGCCCAGACGACCAGACAGGGTGCGGTGAACCGGAACGGGCCGAGGCCGAGCGACACCCGGACCTGGACCCCGGCCCCGGCGCGGGCCGCCGACGCGCGGACCCGGGCCCCGCTGCCGCGATGCATGCGCCAGTCGGTGACCGCCGCGCCCGCCGCCGCCAGGTCCGCCCGGCCGCGACCGACCCGCGTACGGTGGTGGAGGTGGTGGTAGCCGTCGGGGAGCGGGCCCAGACGGGTGGCTCCGACCTCGGAGTAGGTGAGGGCGCTCATACGGTCCTGCCTTCGTGATCGGTGGAGTTCTGGAGCCTCTGCCAGGCGAGCACCGAGCACAGTGCGAAGCCCAGCGCGTTGCCGAGACCGTGGGTGGCGGCCATCCAGGTCAGTGTGGGGTGCGGGAGCCCGGTGGCCTCGCCGAGTGCCCAGCTCAGTGCGAGCACCATGGTGACCGCGAGCACGGTGGACGAGGTGGCGAGCAGCAGTCGGGTGGTCCGGTCCCGTTGCCGGCCGCGGATCGCTCGCCAGGTCAGGAGGGCGACGGTCCACATGCCCGCTGTGAGGACCACCGCCCCGGCCAGCTCGGCCCAGTCGTCGATGAAGTAGCCGGCCAGGACGAGCAGGGTGCCCAGCGGCACGCTCAGCGCGGCGAACCTGCCCGCGGCGCTGTCGGCGACCCGGCAGACGAGTCCCGCGACGAGCGCGGCGGCGAATCCGGCGAAGTGGAAGTGCGGCACGGTGAGCGCGAGGATGCCGAGCCCGAAGCCGAAGAGGGTGTGCCCCGAGCGTTCGGCGACCAGCGCGGTGGCCGCGATCGAGGGGGTGACGAGAGCGGTGAGCAGTGCGATCTCGTCGGGTGCCGCGGCGGACGCATCGGGTGCAGCGCGACTGCGGACCAGCCGCACAGGGGCGTGCAGGGCCAGAAGTACGGCCCCGAGCGCGTAGCAGGCCGCCAGAGCGGTGGCCGGCGCGCCGCGCGGCAGCCAGAGAGCGACGGCGCCGGGCACCGCGAAGAGCGGCCACAGGCGGCGCATCCGGTCCAGCTCGGGCGTTCCGGCCAGCCGCAGCCCCGCGGGCACCACCACGAGCATGCCCAGCATCACGATCAGATCGACCAGTACAGACATCGAGCCCCCCGGACTTGAACGCGTTCAAGTATGTTCGGCGATGACTCTACGACCTCTCTTGAACACGTTCAAGAGAGGGGTGGGGGAAGTGATTGCGGCGTAGTCGGCAGGATGTTGGATCACCCCGGACACGGCGTCGGGCTCGCCGGACCGGCGACCACCGCTCCCGGGTCGCGGAGCGTGCCGGGCTGCCGCACCACCGATCCGGCGGCAGCCGTGCCGTCGTAATCGCCGACGGGCGACACGGATCCGACGGCCGCGCAGGACGGTGAACGGGCCGTCCGGGAGGGCGTATCGGCGGCGCCGTACGGCTGCTTCAGCGGCGGGTGACGGCCCGGGCGGGCCTCACAGGACGCCCCGGCGCCACTCCCGTATCAGCAGATGGCCCAGGTACACGCCTCCGACGGCCATCGTGTAGATGCCGACGGGCAGGCTGTCGAACAAAGGCAGTTGCTGGGCGCAGAGATCCGCCAGGACCAGCAGCAGCGCGCCGGTCAGTGCGGACAGCACCAGGTGCGGGCCGGAGGCCCGGGTGATCCGCTTGGCGATCTGCGGGGACGTCAGAGAGATGAACGCTATGGGCCCGGCCACGCTGACGGCACCCGCCGAGAGCACGATCGCGAGGACGACGGTGATCGTCTTCGTGCTGCGGGGCCCGGAGCCCAGCGCCGCCGCGATGTCGTCGCCCATCTCCCCGATGTCCAGCCGCCGTGCGATGAGCGCGGTGAGCGGGGCCACCACCAGCAGCACGAGCCAGATCGTGGTGGCGTCGTCCCAGGACCGGGCCGACAGACTCCCGTTGACATAGGCGGTGAGGACGGTCGCCCGGTCCCGTTCCATGGCGTAGACGACATACTGCGTGATCGCCGTGCCGATCGCGGCCACACCGATCCCCGCGACGACGAGCCGGGCGGGATTGCGGAATCCGGTACCGGTCGACACGTAGACCAGCGCCATGGCGAGGACGGCGCCGAGCAGCGCGCCGAGCGCCACCGGCACGCTGTCCGGGAACATCAGCGCGACGATCGCGGCGCCCGCCCCGGCGCCCGAGGCCAGGCCGATCACATCGGGGCTGCCGAGCGGATTGCGGGTGACGGACTGGAACAGAGCCCCGGAGAGGCCGAGCGCCCCACCGGTGCCCAGGGCGACCACCAGGCGCGGGCCGCGCAGACGTTCCAGGACGAACGCGTTCTTGCCCTCGGCCCCGCCGGTCAGCGCCCCGGCGAGATCGGCGAGCGGAACGCCGAGCCTGCCGAGCGAGAGTGTGGCGACGGCGGCCACCGCCAGCAGCACGAACAGCAGGAGGGCCGTCAGCACCGATACCCGGCGGACGGGCAGGGCGACGGTCCGGCCGATTCTCAGGACCCCGCTGGGAGCGGAGGTGTGGATTCCGGCCTGATGCGATGTCATGCGTTGCCCCTCATCCTGCGTACGGCGACCAGCAGCGCTGGCGCGCCGATGAACGCGGTCACGACACCGACCATCAACTCCTGCGGACGCATGACCACACGGCCCACGACATCCGCGAGGAGCAGCAGCGCGGGGCCGACCAGCGCCGAGAACAGGATCTGCATCCGGAATTCGACACCGACCAGGGCCCGCACCACATGCGGAACGGCCAGGCCGACAAAGGCGATCGGACCGACCGCCGCCGTCGCCGCGGCGCTCAGCAGTGTGGCCGAGAGCAGCCCGCCCGCCCGCACGAGGGCCGGACGCGCCCCGAGGGACGCCGCGGTCGAGTCGCCGAGTGCGAGCACGTTGAGGCCGGGCCCCAGCAGAGCGGCTATCAGCAGACCGGCCACCGCGAACGGCAGGACCGACCAGAAGACGTCGAAGTCCCGGCCGCCGAGGGCGCCGACGACCCAGTACCGGTAGCTGTCGAAGACCTTGGGCCGGCTCAGCGTCACGGCCTGGATGTATGCCATCAGCACGGCGGAGAGCACCGCACCGGCCAGTACGAGCCGCACCAGCCCCGCACCCGAGCCCGCCGATCCGATCGCATGGACGAGCAGGCCGGCGATCAGCGCACCGGGCAGCGCCCACCACATGGTGTCCGTACTGCCCGACGCCCCGAGGAAGGCCGTCGCGGTGACGATGCTCGCGGAGGCGCCCGCGTTGATCCCGAGGAGGCCGGGATCAGCCAGCGGATTGCGGGTCACCCCCTGCATGAGCGTGCCCGCGACGGCCAGGCAGAGGCCGGCGAGCACTCCGAGCGCGGTCCTCGGATACCGGCTCTCGACGATGGCGGTGACATTCGGGTCGGCGGTGCCGGACAGCACGTTCAGCACATCACTGAACGAGGTGGTCCGGCTGCCGAGCATGACGCTCGCGAAGACGGCGAGCGCGAGCACGACGAGTGCGACGACGACGCAATACACCCGCCGAGCGGTGCCGGCCCGTGAGGTGCCGGTACCGCTCGGCGGCGCGTGTGTGGTGGCGGCCATGTGGGTGGCGGTCAGCCCCGGCTGCCGTCGGCGGCCTTGACCGCCTTGTCGATCAGCGGCAGGTATCGGTCGATCACCCACGGCACGGTGAGCGGGTTGATGATCGAGGAGGCGGTGACGAAGGAGTTGTCCTTGCTGGAGACCACGGCGCCGCTCTTGACCGCGGGGATCGCCGCGTACAGCGGCTGTGCCTCGATCTCCTTGCGCGTCTTGTCATCGGTGTAGAAGGTGAAGACCAGTTGGCTGTCCTTCAGCTTCTCGGCGTTCTCCAGACCGATGAGCGCCGAGTCGGTGCCCTTGGTCTCCTTGAAGGAGTTCACCACCGGGTCGACGGTGAGGCCGAGCGAGGAGACCATCTTGACGCGCTGCTCCTCGGGCTTGAACACGCCGAGGGTGCCGGGGCCGGAGGTGTAGATGTAGGAGAACTTGTACTTCTTGTAGTTCGGCCGGGTCGCCGCAGCGTCGGACAGCTGCTTCTCGATCTGCGAGATGAGGGTCTTCGCCTTGTCCGGCTGCCCCAGCGCCTTGGCGATGATCTCGATCTGCTGGTCCCAGTCCGTGCTCCACGCCAGATCGGGGTAGGCCACGGTGGGGGCTATGTCCTTGAGGATGTCGTACTGCTTCTGCGTGATCCCGGACCACGGCGCGAGGATGACGTCCGGCGCCAGCTCGGTGATGGCCTCGAAGTCGATGTCCTCGCCGCCCTTGAACTGGGTCGGCAGCTTCTCGCCCTTCTTCTCCACCGCCTCGTGGATCCAGGGGAGATAGCCCGTCTTGTCACTTCCCCACTCGTAGCTCTCGATGCCCACCGGAGTGTGGCCCAGCGCGATGGCGGTCTCCGCCGAGCCCTGGCCGAGCGTGACGATCCGTTCGGGCTGCTTCTTGATCTCCGCTGTGCCGAGGGCGCTCTTGATGGAGACGGGGAACGCTCCGCTGCTCTTCCCGGATGCGCCGGAGGTCTCCTCGCCGTCGTCGCCCGACGAACAGCCGCCGAGGACGAGAACGAAGGCTGCGGCGGCGGCAGTTGCGGCGAGCGTCCGGCGACGCACGCGGGTGAACCGGGACATGGGTGTTCCTCAGGGGTTGATGGACGGAGCAGGCGGATCCCGCGCGGAGTGCGAAGGTTTAGGTAAGCCTAAGCTAAGTCAACTTCCACTCACAACCAGCCTCCGGTTCCCGGCCGCCGGTGGTGGTTCGGGCCGTTGACGAATGGTCTGGACCAACCTACGTTGGGTGCGTCGTGTCGCGCGGAGTCGCGGTCGATGGATGTCCATGCTTGTCAGGATCATGACATTCATGGTTCGATTCGCTTGGAAAGGGGACGCAACGTGATCGGTCGGACATCGCGCCTGCTGGGGCTGGGCCTCGCGGCGGCATGTGTTGTACAGATGCTGGTCGGCGCGACGCCGAGCGCCGCGCAGGAGGACACGTGCGCGGTCAAGTCGAAGCCCGCGGGCAAGGTGCTCCAGGGGTACTGGGAGAACTGGGACGGCGCGTCCAACGGCGTGCACCCGCCGCTCGGTTGGATCCCGGTCACCGACAGCCGCATCACGGCTCACGGCTACAACGTGATCAACGCGGCCTTCCCCGTCATCCTGTCGGACGGCACCGTCCTGTGGGAGGACGGAATGGACGCGACCGTGAAGGTCCCGACACCCGCCGAGATGTGCCAGGCGAAGGCCTCCGGGCTCACCACGCTGATGTCCATCGGCGGCGCGACCGCCGGCATCGACCTCGGCTCCAGCGCCGTGGCCGACCGGTTCGTCGAGACGGTGGTGCCGATCCTGAAGAAGTACAACTTCGACGGGATCGACATCGACATCGAGACCGGCCTGACCGGCAGCGGCACCATCAACCAGCTGTCCACCTCGCAGGCCAACCTCATACGCATCATCGACGGGGTGCTCGCGCGGATGCCCTCGAACTTCGGTCTGACGATGGCCCCGGAGACGGCCTACGTCACCGGCGGGAGCATCACCTACGGCTCGATCTGGGGTGCCTACCTGCCGATCGTGAAGAAGTACGCGGACAACGGCCGCCTGTGGTGGCTGAACATGCAGTACTACAACGGCAGCATGTACGGGTGCGCGGGGGATTCGTACTCCGCCGGCACGGTCGAAGGATTCACCGCGCAGACCGACTGTCTGAACAAGGGCCTCGTCATCCAGGGCACCACCATCAAGGTCCCCTACGACAAGCAGGTTCCGGGGCTGCCCGCCCAGCCCGGCGCCGGCGGCGGCCACATGTCGACCGGTCAGGTGGCGCAGGCGTGGAACCACTACGGCAGCAGCCTCAAGGGCCTGATGACCTGGTCGCTCAACTGGGACGGGTCGAAGGGATGGACGTTCGGGGACAACGTCAAGGCGCTGCAGGGACGTTGAGCGGTCATGGGCCGGGCGGCTCCGCCGAGGTGGACGGAGCCGCCCTCCCGGGCCGGCCGCGGTGACGGTCGGCCAGATCATCGGTCCGCGCGGTCAGTGGCGGGGCTCGGAGGCGTCCAGCATGCCCTCGCGCTCCACGACCTTGATCCTCTCGCGTCCCTGCTCCGCTCCCAGGGCCTGCTCGTGCGCGTCCAGGCGGTGCCAGCCCTCGCGAGTGGTGTATCGGACGCCACGCTGCTCCAGGAAAGCGGTGACGGCTTCCGGCTCGGGGCGCTCGGGTGCGGGCAGCCGGCCCGAGGCGTGGTCGTCCAGGAGACAGGCGACCGTCTCGTTCGCGTCACCCTTGGTGTGTCCGATCAGGCCGACCGGGCCGCGCTTGATCCATCCCGTGACGTACACCGACGGCATGGGCCCCTCGCCGTCGACGACCCGGCCCGCGGCGTGCGGGACGGTGCCGGAGGCCACGTCGAACGGGAGCTTCGGGAGCTCCTGCGAGTAGTAGCCGACCGCCCGGTAGACGCTCTGCACGTCCCAGTCGGTGAAGCGCCCGGTTCCCTTGACGTTCCCGGTGCCGTCCAGTTCGGTCCGCTCGGTGCGCAGGCCGGCGACCCGGCCGTCCTCGCCGAGGATCTCGACCGGGGACTCGAAGAAGTGCAGGAACAGCTTGTGCGGCCGGTCGCCGACATCGCGGATGGCCCAGTTCTCCAGCGTGGAGGCGACCATGTTGGCCTGCTTGTTGCCGCGCCGGGTCTCGATCGATCCCGCGTCGTACTCGATGTCCTCGGGGTTGACGACGACCTCGATGTTCGGCGAGTGGTCCAGCTCCCGCAGCTCCATCGGGCTGAACTTGGCCTGCGCGGGACCGCGACGCCCGAAGACGTGCACCTCCAGGGCCTTGTTGGCCTTGAGACCCTCGTAGACGTTGGCGGGTATCTCGGTCGGAAGCAGTTCGTCGGCCGTCTTGGCGAGCATGCGCGCCACGTCCAGGGCCACATTGCCCACACCCAGCACGGCGACCTTCTCCGCCTCCAGGGGCCAGGTGCGTGCCACGTCGGGGTGCCCGTCGTACCAGGAGACGAAGTCGGCCGCGCCGTGGGAGCCGGCCAGGGAGCTGCCGGGGATGTCGAGCGCGCGGTCCGCGTCCGCGCCGGTGGAGAAGATCACCGCGTCGTAGAAGGACCGCAGGTCGTCCAGACCGATGTCGCCGGGATAGTCGACGTTGCCGAACAGCCGCAGCTGCGGCTTGTCGAGCACCTGGTGGAGCGCCTGGACGATGCCCTTGATCCGAGGGTGGTCGGGGGCCACTCCGTAACGGATCAGGCCGAAGGGGGCGGGCATCCGCTCGAACAGGTCGAT
The DNA here is from genome assembly GCF_044740965.1 of Streptomyces sp. NPDC088252. Taxonomy (NCBI): domain Bacteria; kingdom Bacillati; phylum Actinomycetota; class Actinomycetes; order Kitasatosporales; family Streptomycetaceae; genus Streptomyces; species Streptomyces sp. NPDC088252. The sequence continues at coordinate 89,562 of NZ_JBIURS010000007.1, forward strand.
CGAAACACCCGGGTCCTGTGCGGCCTCGGATTTCAGCAGCGCGTCCGCTGCGTAGATACCGGCGGGGCCGGCTCCGACTATGGCGACGCGGACGGGGCGGGTCATGGGGTGCAGATCCTTAGAACGGGCTGACGCGGGCAGTGCGGCGCAGGGTGGAAGACCTCGTTGTAAGGATGGGCTTACCGTGCTCCACGGGACACGGTAGCCGCTACTGACCTGCGGCCTTTCGGCGGGCGCCGGTTCCCGGCGCCCGGGTGGGCTGCCGTACGGTGCCCGGCAGGCGTCCGGCGTCCGCCCGGACGAGCGGCACGGGATTCCCTCCGAGGGCCTCGGGTTCGCTCGAAGAATCGGACAAATGATGGCAGAGTGATCCACATGGATGATCGGGTAGCGGGTGCCCTGTCACTCCCGGACGACTGGCCCGCCCACCCGGATCTCAGTCTCGCCCTGAACCGTATGGGCAGCTTCGACTGGGATCTCGACAGTGGCCTCATGCACATGGACCGGCCCGCACTCGACGTGTTCGATCTGCGGGCCGAGGAGTACGACGGCCGGCCGGAGTCGCTCGGCCCGCGGGTGCCACCGGACGAGGGTGTGCGACTCGACGCCATGGTCGCGCAGGCGCTCAAGAGCGGACAGCGCAACTACGGCGCGTACTTCAGGATCCTGAGGCGCGACGGCACGCTGCGCTGGACGCACACCCAGGCCTTCATCCGGCGCGACGGTACCGGTCGGCCCGTTCGCATCATCGGTGTCGTCCGCGACGCCACCCAGGAGCTCGACGACTCGACCGCCCGCCGCGAACTGGACGCGGAGCGGCGGCGCCGCACCAGCCTGGTGGAGGGCACCACGGCCGCACTGGCCCACGCCCGGACGGTCCGGGACGTCATCGAGGTGCTGAAGAACTCCCAGGGCCTGGCGCATCTCGGCGCGACCAGCCTGGTCGTGGGACTGATCGAGTCCGGGCGCATCCATCTCGTGGCGGACGGCCCGGAGGGCTCGTTCGTCCCCGGCACCCGCTACACCCGGACGAACGAGCCGTACCCGATGAGCGAAGTGGTCCGAACGCTCATGCCCCGCTTCATCGAGTCCGCCAGGGATTTCGCCACCTCGTACCCCATCCTCTGGCCCCACATCAGCCACCTCGGCATCACGTCCGCCGCCTATCTGCCACTGATCGCCCAGGCCAGGCCCATCGGCGCGATCGGACTGCTCTACAGCGACAAGGGCGGCTTCACCGGTGACGAACGCAATCTCCTGGTCGCGCTCGGCAGCTCCATCGCCCAGAGCCTGCAGCGGGCCATGCTGTACGAGCAGGAGCACGATCTCGCCGAGGGCCTCCAGCAGGCCATGCTGCCGCGCCGGATCCCCGAGGTGCCCGGCGCGCAGGTCGCCGTGCGGTACCGATCGGCCCGGCTGGGCCGGGACATCGGAGGCGACTGGTACGACGTCATCCCACTGCCCGGGGGCCGGGTCGGGGCCGTCATCGGGGACGTTCAGGGCCATGACACGCACGCCGCGGCCGTCATGGGGCAGCTCCGTATCGTGCTGCGCGCGTACGCCGCCGAGGGGCACAGCCCCGCCACGGTGATGGCCAGGGCATCCGTCTTCCTCCATGAGCTGGACACCGACCGCTTCGCGACCTGCACCTACGCCGAGGTCGACCTGACGACCGGAGTGGTGCAACTGGTCCGGGCCGGCCACGTCGATCCGCTGATGCGCGACACCGACGGCAGCTGCCGCAGACTGCCCGCGGAGGGCGGGCTGCCGCTGGGCCTCTCGGCCGAGTTCGGACGGCTCGAATACCCGGTCAGCACGGTCGAGCTGGACCCCGGTCAGGCGCTGGTGCTGTTCACCGACGGCCTGGTGGAGCTGCCCGGCGCCGATCTCGACGAGGGCATGCAGCTGCTCACGTCCATGGTGCGCGACGGCCCGCACGATCTGCAGAAGCTGGCCGACAAGCTCTGCGAAGAGGTCGACGAGCGCGGCGGGGAGGACGATGTGGCGGTCCTGCTGCTGGGCCGCAAGGCCGCACACGCACCCCAGCCGGGCGGCCGTCTCCAGCAGCATGTCGCCCAGAGCGACCCGGAGGCGCTGAGCTCCGCGCGGCACATGATCAGGGCGGCCGTACGCGCCTGGGGCGCCAAGACACGGGCCGACGAGGTCGAGCTGGCCGCCGACGAGCTGATCACCAACGCGCTGATGCACACCGACGGCGGGGCCATTGTCACGATCCGGGTGCTCACCGGGCCCGAGCGCCGCCTGCGGGTCGATGTCGAGGACCGGTCCAGCGCGCTGCCCCGACGCCGGGACGCGGGCGAGGCCGGGGTGTCCGGACGGGGGCTGATGCTGGTGGACCGGCTGGCGGACCTCTGGGGCGTGGAATCGCGCGGCAGCGGCAAGAGCGTCTGGTGTGAATTCGTCATTCCGGAACGTGCATGACGACAGCGCCGAGCATTACCCGACAGTAACAGAAAGTGACATGTCTGTGCTTGACCGTAACCGACCGCAAGCGATTGACTGCGACTCCGGCAGTCTGTCTTTCGATGACATGAGGATCCGTTGGGCACTGAGCTACTGGCACCCCTCGATCTGGCCTTCTGGCACCTCGAATCCGATGCCCACCCGATGCATCTCGGCGCGCTCGCCGTGTTCGCCCCGGCTCCCGGCCCGGCGCGCGGCGCGAACGTCTCGGAACTACTGGGCAGCCGCGCCGCCGCGATTCCCCGGCTGCGGATGCGCGTCAGGGACGTGCTGCTGCCGGTCGGTGGCGCGGCGTGGTTCGTGGACAAGGACTTCGATGTGCGCCGGCACATCGAGCGGGTACGCCTGACCGGCGTGGAGTCGCGGGACGACGACGGATTCATGGCCGGCGCCACCCGGCTCGCCGGCGAGCTGATGGAGCGACCGCTCGAACGGGGCCTGCCTCCCTGGCAGATGTATCTGGTCGAGGGCGCGGACGGCGGCCCCTTCGCCGTACTCGTCAAGCTCCACCACGCGCTCGCCGACGGGATGCGGGCCGTCGCCATCGGCGCCGGGATCTTCGATGAGATCGCCCCGCTGGCCGGCCGAGCCCGCGGGGCCGTCTCCCCCCGTCGGTCGCGCGCGGTCCCGCCCCGCTCCTGGATGCCCGGCCCCCGTCAGGTGGCCGGTCTCGCGCTGGGCCGGATCGAGGATCTCGGGCGGGCGTTCGGGGTCGGTGCCTCCATGGTCCGGGCGAGCCGACTGGATCTGCGCGGAGCACCCGCACTCACCGCGAGCTCCAGCGGTACCCGGCGGCTGGCCACCGCGGACCTGGACCTCGCCGCCGTCCAGCGCATCCGGCGGGCCGCCGGGGGAACGACCAACGACGTCCTGCTCGCGGTCGTGGCCGGGGCGCTGCGCCGGTGGATGCTGGAGCGCGGCGAAGCGCTGCCTCCCGAGGACCCGCGCGCCCTGGTGCCGGTCTCCCGTCGGCGGCCGGGCCAGCCCGCCGCGACCGGGAACAAGCTCTCCGCATATCTGCTGGGGCTCCCCGTCTCCGAGCCCGATCCCTGGAAACGGCTCCGAACCGTCCGCGCCGCCATGGACCGGAACAAGGCCGCGGGCCCCTTCCGCGGCGCCGGCGCGGTCGCGGTGCTCGCCGATCAGTTGCCGTCGCTGGCCCACCGGTTCGGCGCGCCGATCGCCGGGAACGCGGCCAGGATGCTCTTCGACGTCCTGGTCACCAGCGTGCCCCTGCCGCGCTCGGCCCTCTCGCTCGGCGGCTGTCCGCTGCGCGCCGTCTATCCGATGGCGCCGCTGGCGCGCGGTCAGTCCCTGGCCGTCGCCCTGTCCACGTACGGCGGCCGGGTGCAGGTCGGACTGGTGGCCGACGGCAAGGCGCTGCCCGATCTGGACCGGCTGGCGGGCTGTGCCGACGACGAGGTGGCCCACCTGCTCACGCTGCTGCCGCCTCCCTGACGGGCTGTCCTCCATCGACCATAGATCGGACAGATTTCCAAGAAGAAGCCGCAGTTCATGATGTCCGGGGTGTTGACGTGCCCAAGTGATCCGATGAATATTCGCTCTGTGCAGGAAGCGATCATCGGGGAGGGCGGCGGAAGCATGCGGCGCAACAGACTGGGAAACAGCGCGGTCGACGTCACCGAACTGTCCTTCGGGGCGGCCGCCATCGGCAACCTCTTCAGCGCCGTCGACCCCGCGCAGGCCGCGGCCGCCGTCGACGCCGCGTGGGACGAGGGCATCCGCTACTTCGACACCGCGCCGCACTACGGACTCGGACTCTCCGAGCGACGGCTCGGCGAGGCCCTGCGCGGCAGGCCCCGCGACTCCTACGTGCTGTCCACCAAGGTGGGACGGGTGCTCGACCCGCTGCCCGCCGACGGCGCCCTGGAGAGCATGCCCGACGGGCTCTCCGAGGGCTTCGCCGTGCGAGCCACCCACCGCCGCCGCTGGGACTTCAGCGCGGACGGCGTGCGCCGCAGCATCGGGGACAGCCTGGAGCGGCTGGGCCTCGACCGGATCGACATCGCGTATCTGCACGACCCGGACGACCACGCGGAGACCGCGTTCCACGAGGCCTATCCGCAACTGGAGGAACTGCGCGCACAAGGTGTCGTCGGCGCCATCGGCGCCGGAATGAACCAGACCGCGATGCTCACCCGTTTCCTGCGCGACACCGACGTCGACGTCGTGCTCTGCGCGGGCCGCTACACGCTCCTCGACCAGTCCGCCCTGACCGAACTGCTGCCCGAGGCGGCCGCCCGCGGTCGCAGCGTCGTCGTCGGCGGCGTCTTCAACTCCGGGCTGCTCGCCGACCCGCGCCCCGGTGCCACGTACGACTACACGGCCGCACCCCTCACCCTGCTGGACCGGGCGCTGCGCATGAAGGCAGTCACCGAGGGCCACGGCGTCCCGCTGCGGGCCGCCGCGCTCCACTACCCGCTCGCACACCCGGCCGTGGCCGGAGTGCTCGTCGGCACCCGTTCCCCGGACGAGGTGCGAGACGCCGCCGCCCTGCTCCGCCGGGAGATCCCGGACGAACTCTGGGACGACCTGCGCGCCGAGGGCCTGCTGACCGAGGACGGACACTGACATGAGGATCGCCCTGCACACCAAGGTCCGTGCCGACCGCGTCGAGGAGTACGAGGCCGCCCACCGCGAGGTCCCCGCCGAGCTGACCGCCGCGATCCGGGCGGCGGGCGCCACCTCCTGGACGATCTGGCGCAGCGGCACCGATCTCTTCCACGTCATCGACTGCGAGGATTACGCCGCACTCCTCGCCGCATTGGAGGAACTCCCCGTAAACGTCGCCTGGCAGACCAGGATGGCCGAACTGCTCGACGTGGCGCACGACTACTCGTCGGACGGTGCCGAAGCCGGTCTGCCGGTCGCCTGGGAGCTGTGACATGACCGGTCAGGAACGGATCGTCGACGCCCATCATCATGTCTGGGACCTGTCGGTGCGCGACCAGGAATGGATCACCGGCGACGAACTCGCCCCGATCCGGCGCAGCTTCACCCTCGCCGAACTGGAGCCCGAGGCACGCGCCGCGGGGGTGTACGCCACCGTCCTCGTGCAGACCGTCACCGTGCCCGGGGAGACCCCCGAATTCCTCGCCCTCGCCCATGACAGCGACCTGGTCGCGGGCGTCGTCGGTTGGTGCGACCTCACGGCACCGGATGTCGCGGACACCCTCGCCGCCCTGCGCGAACATCCCGGTGGCGACCGGCTCGTCGGCATCCGCCACCAGGTCCAGGGCGAACCGGACCCCAAGTGGCTGCTGCGCCCCGACGTCCGGCGCGGACTGCGCGCCGTCGCCGACGCGGGACTCGTCTACGACCTCGTCGTCCAGGCCCACCAGCTGCCCGCCACCGTCGAGGCCGCCGCTCTGCTGCCCGAGCTGACCTTCGTGCTCGACCATGCCGGCAAGCCGCCCGTGGCGGCCGGTGAACTGCGTCCCTGGGCCGACGACCTGCGAGCGCTCGCGGCCCGGCCCAACACCGCGTGCAAGCTCTCCGGCCTGGTCACCGAGGCCGATGTGCGCTCCTGGACCGTGAACGACCTGCGCCCGTACGCCGACACCGTCCTGGACTCCTTCGGGCCGGACCGGACGATGTTCGGCTCGGACTGGCCGGTGTGCCGGCTCGCCGCGACGTACGAGGAGGTCGTCGACACGGCACGCACCCTGATCGGCGCCCTCACCGAGGACGAGCGGCGCCTCGTCCTCGCCACCACGGCGGAGCGCGTGTACGGCATCCGACAGGCGTCCGGCCCATGATTCCGGCAGTCTGGAACCATGCCCGAACTGCCGGAAGTCGAAGCCCTGCGGGTCTTCCTCGACGACCACCTGGTCGGCAGGGTGATCGACCGGGTCCTGCCGCTCAACGTGAGCGTCCTCAAGACGTACGACCCGCCGCTCACCGCATTGCACGGCGGCACCGTCACGGACATCGCCCGGCACGGGAAGTTCCTGGACATCGGTGTCGGCCCGCTGCACCTGATCACCCATCTCGCGCGGGCCGGATGGCTGCGCTGGAAGGACAGCTTCCCCACCGCGCCGCCGCGTCCCGGCAAGGGCCCCCTGGCGCTGCGGACCGTACTCATCGGCGGCGACGGCTTCGATCTCACCGAGGCGGGCACCACCAAGCGCCTCTCCGTCCACCTGGTGCACGACCCGGGCGAGGTCCCCGGCATCGCCCGTCTGGGCCCCGATCCCCTCGACGACTCCTTCGACCGTGACGCGTTCGCCGCGCTGCTCGCCGGGGAACGCCGACGGATCAAGGGCGCCCTGCGCGACCAGTCCCTCGTCGCCGGTATCGGCAACGCCTACAGCGACGAGATCCTGCACGTCGCGAAGATGTCGCCGTATCTGCTCACCGCGAACCTCACCGACGACGAGATCACCCGGCTCCACACCGCGCTGCGCACCACCCTCCGCGACGCGGTGGCACGCTCCGGCGGACTGGCGGCCGGGAAGCTCAAGGCCGAGAAGAAGAGCGGGATGCGCGTCCACGGACGCACCGGCGAGCCGTGTCCCGTCTGTGGGGACACCGTGCGCGAGGTCTCGTTCAGCGACTCCTCGTTGCAGTACTGCCCTACCTGCCAGACCGGAGGCAGGCGACTGGCCGACCGCCGCCTGTCCAGACTGCTCAAGTAGCCCGGACCGGCGGCTCAAGCAGCCCGGACCGGCGGGCGTCCGTCGCACCCGGCCCCGGCGCAGCGGGGAAGCCGTCGGGTGGTCCGCCCGGCCCTGGACAGCGCGTTTCGCCGCAGCGCAAGGAGCCTGTGATGCGCCGGTCGGCACTGGATCCGGTGAAGGCCCGGCGAGGCCGAGGAGCTTGGTTCGAAGCATCCACGGCTGTCGCGCCCGTCCCGGCGGGACCTTCTGTGCGCGGCCCCGCCGGATGAACCGTGCGATCGTTGCAGACGTGTCCCTTTTAGCGCTTTTGTGGCATTGGCTTGGGAGGCGCGAATGGATCGCACGGCCGGCTGCGGAGCGCAGCGTGTCCGCACCGGCGGCTTGCGGTGTCGGGCGCGGTGGGTCGTGGCCGCCGTACTGCTGATACTGCTCGCGTCGGTGGTGCCCGCGTTCGCGCACGCCAGTCTGGTGTCGGCGAGTCCGGCACCAGGGGCCGGGCTGCCGCAGGCTCCGGCGGCGGTGGTGCTGCGCTTCGACGAAGCGTTGAACCTGCGGTTGAGCCATGTCGATGTCGCCGACGCTCGCGGCCGGGAGGTCGGGGTCGGTGCGACGCGGCCGGTCGCCGGTGACGGGCTGGCGATGCAGCGGCGGCTGGGCGCACTCACCCCGGGTGTGTACACGGTGCGGTGGACCAGTGTCGCTCTGGACGACGGACACGTGCTGCACGGCAGCTACCAGTTCGGGATCGGCACCGCGCCGGCGGGCGCCGGGTCGGTGGCGGCCGGACCGACCGCCACCGAGGGCTGGGCCGGGTTGGTGTGCCGGTGGGCCGGGCTGCTGGGCCTGCTGTCGTGGACCGGCACCGCGCTGCTGGCGCGCCGTGCGCAGCAGGCCGGTGTGCCCGCAGCCCGGATCGGGGCGGTGGCGGTGGCCGGGCCGGTGATGGCGCTGGCCGGGCTGTTCGGCGCCGCCGTGTCGGCCGCCGAGATCGCCACCGGGCGCATGGGCGCGGTAGGCACCCTGCTGACCGCCGGTGCGCCCGGCCGGTGGCGGCTGGCCGGGCTGGTGCTGCCTGCCGTCGGTGTGGCCGTCGGTGCCGGTTGGCGGGCCGGGCGCCTCCGCGTCCTGCGGTGGTCGGCGGTGGGGGTGGGGGCGGGCGGGCTGTTCGCCGAAGCGGCGTCCGGGCATGCCGACGTGGCGGCGCATCCGGTGCCGGCCACGTTGGTGCTGTTCGTACATCTACTGGCCGCGGCGGTCTGGGTGGCCGCGATCGTGCTGGGCGTACTGGCCGGGCGGCAGGCGATCGCGGTGCTGGCCGCGCTGACCCCGGCCGCGGTCATGGCGGCGGTGGCCGTGGCCGCGACCGGCGTCGGGAACGCGGCCCAGCAGCTGTCCGGCTGGGGCCAGCTCACCGGCACCGGGTACGGGCGGGCGGTGCTCGGCAAGGCCGCCGCGCTGGCCGTGATGACCGTCGCCGGGCTGTCTCATTACTGGCTGCGCCGCCGCCGCGTCCCGAGGCCGCGAGGGGTGCGGGTCGCGGTCCGTGCGGAGTTGGTCGCGGCGGTGACCGCGATTGCGGTGGCCAGTGCGCTTGTGGGCTACCCCGACCCGCCGCGGGCCGCCACGGTGGCGGCGGAGCAGGCCGCGGGCCGGTCTCCACTGGCGGCCCTGGCCGGCCGGCCGGCAGCGGCGGTTGCCGCCGGTGCGGGCCCGTACGTACTGGGCTGGTCGCTCAGCCCGCCGCGTCCTGGCCGGGTGCGGGTGGAGCTGACCGTGGTCGGCGCCCAGCCGGGGGACGGCCTACGGGACGCAGCGTTCACCGCCCACCGCACCGACGGCACGACGCCGGTGCGGACCGGATTGCGCCCGTGCGGGTTCGGCTGCTTCACCGGCACCGCCACTTTGACCGGCGCCGGTCGCTGGACGACGACGGTCAGCGTGCGCGGCAACCGTGGCCCCGCCACGGCCACACGGTCCCTGCCCCTGCCCGCGCCGGACGGGCGGGCCGACTTCGCCCGGATGCTCACGGCCATGGGGCGGCTGCACTCCCTGCGCATGGATGAGACCCTGCGCGGGTCGACGACCGGCCCGGCGGTCCTCACCCACTACCGGTTCGCCGCCCCGGACGCGATGGCGTACAGCATCGCCGGGGGCGGCAGCGCGGTGCTGATCGGCCCGGACAGTTACCACCGGGACGGTCCGGCCGCCCACTGGCAGCATGACCGCGGCGGGTTCCCGTTCGGCTGGCCGACAGCCTTCTACCGGAGCGAGTTCCGGCCCGCCGCCGCGATCCGCGTCCTGCGCGCCGACTCCGAGGTCGTCGAGCTGGCCTTCGTCCGGCCCGACATCACCGCCTGGTTCACCCTCGAACTCGACCCGCACACCTTCGTACTACGGGCGATGCACATGCGCGCCGAGGGACACCTGATGGACGACACGGTGACCGCCGCCAACCAGCCGATATCCATCCGTCCGCCCACCGGCAGCGGCCGTCAGGCGACGGCCGTGCACCCACGGACCGTCATGCACGGCGCCCGGAAGCTCCCACCTGCGGGGCCAATTGCTCTACGGACAACGCCCGCGCCGTCCAGCAGCAGTACGCGGGTCCAGGCGAGAAGGTCGATGGCCGCAAGGTGCGGAAGCGCGTCCTGCTCGCCTCATGAACGGACTGTCTGTTTCATAGGCCGAGTCGGATCGGCGCAGCTGGAACACCAGCGGTGATCAATGCCGTCAAGGGCGTCGCGAGGTCGCGTGGGGAGAACAGGTCGGCACCGGCATGGGAAGCGATCTCGTGCGGGTGCCACCACTTCGTACCGCTGATGTTCTCCGCAGCGAGTTGGTCGTCGGACAGGGTTCCGCGCGGCGTGAATGCCTCAGTGCGTACGAGAAAGTAGTCGTTGATGACGCCGTCGTAGCCCTCGGCGTACCCAGGGGCCGCGACTTCCTGGTGCCAGACGTGCGGAGGATCGGTTGGGACGGCAAGGCCGATCTCTTCCAGCAGTTCGCGGCTCAGCGCGGCAAGCGGCGTCTCGCCCGGCTCGATTCCTCCGCCGGGAGTCGCCCACACCACCGTTCCTGCCGGCTCCGGAATCGCGAACCGGCAGAGGAGGATTCGCTTGTCCTCGTCGAGGATGATTGCGCGGACTGAATGACGCAGGTTCACAGACGACATCCGGACACGTTAGGCCTCGATCCACGGCTGATGCCTGTGGATGACGTCTGGGAAAGTGGAGGAGTGCCTTGTGACCTGCGAGGGATGGGAGTTCTTCACGCTTCCAGCACGCGCAATCAGCAAGGTACTTCCGAGATGCAGGTTTCCCACACGCCGGCGGCGGTCTCCGCTGCGTTCGATGACCCGAATCCGATCGCGCAGGCCGGGCTGGTCCTGGTGATGCGGCTGGCCCAGCAGCGTGGTCTGTCGCGACTGGTGACGGAGATGGTCGAGTTGACCGGGGTGAGGAACGGCGTGGGTGCGGCGGCGGACGCGAAGGTGACCAGGTGCGGGCGATCGCGGCGAGGGCGTCGGCGGTGGCGTCCGCCTCCCACCCCTTCGCGTAGGGGGAGCTCCGCGACTGGGTGGACAGCTGCATCCCGTGGAGCAGCCGCCCCGGCGGAAACCTGTGCCGCATCCGCATCCAGCCTCTCGCCGAGGCGATCTGTCCGGGCATCAGACAGTCCAGGCCCCACGTGCGGTTTGCACCTGATGAGACGGACCGCCAGGCAAGGGTGGGCCGCGCGGGACTGGCAGCCGATGCGGAACTGGGTCAGCCCCAGAACTCCCGAAGGGCCGCGTTGACGGCGGCGGGCTCCTGGGTGTGCGGGTAGTACCCGGGCACCCGCAGGAGGCGGCCCCCGAGGGAGTCCGTGAGGGACTCGGCCACGGCCATGAGGGGGAGCCCCACGTGCTCGCGGTACGCGGCCGGCGCGCGCTCCCAGGTTCCGCAGATCACCAGAATCGGCAGGGCGGCGCTCCGGACCACCTCCAGCGGGATCTCCGCCTCCCAGATGGGCCGCTCCCTCATGGATGTGGCAACGGCACGGAGTCGGCGCGACGTGGGCTCGGGCATAGCCATCCCCAACCCCTCGGTGGACGCACGTAGATACTGCTCCGGCGTGACGCCGTCCGGGATGCCCGGGGCACCGTCGCGCACCCGGTCGAGGAGGTCGGCGACGACTGGGTGGTGCGCGGCGGCGGTGAAGGCGGAGGGCTGGATGAGGGCAAGGGAGCGGACGAGGTCGGGTCGGCGCGCGGCGGCGATGAGCGCGGCGACGGCGCCGTTCCCGTGCCCCACGAGGTGGGCGCCGCCGAGCCCCACGGCGCAGGCCCCATTGCCGAGAACCTCCACGATGTCCTCGGCGTCGACGTCGAAGTCGCTGCGCGCGGTGTCCGGGCTGTCGCCGTAGCCCCGGCGATCTACCAAGAGGAGCCGCCGACTGTCCGCGAGGGGCCGCTGCCCGGCGAACCCGTACGTGGAGTCGCTGCCCCAGGTGAAGATGTTGTGGATGAAGAGGGCGGGGGCAGCAGCGGCCGCCGGGGTCACCGGGGCCCCCGAAGCTGTCGGGGCCCGGCCTCCTCCGACCCGATCGCGGTCATCCCACACGGTCACGTGCACGGCTGCCATGGGTCATCCTCCCGAAGCTGAGGAAACATCAACTCCCGTGAGAATAAACCTCGATCCACGGCTGATGCCTGTGGACGGGTGCGCACACCGTTCGGTACGGAAAGAAGCGGTGAATCGCGAGGCCCCATACTCCCCGGCACGTCCTAAACTCCGCCCCATGCTGCGCGTACTCGCCGTCGACGACGAAGAACCCGCCCTGGAGGAGCTCCTCTACCTCCTGCGCGCCGATCCCCGCATCCGCAGCGCCGAGGGCGCCACCGGGGCCACCGAGGCGCTGCGCCGGATCGGCAGCGCAGTCGAGGCGGGACCCGAGGACCCGTCCGCGATCGACGTGGTCTTCCTCGACATCCACATGGCCGGTCTCACCGGCCTCGACGTCGCCCAGTTGCTGGCCGGATTCGCCGCGCCCCCTCTGATCGTCTTCGTCACCGCGCACGAGGGCTTCGCCCTCCACGCCTTCGACCTCAAAGCCGTCGACTACGTCCTCAAGCCGGTACGCCGCGAACGCCTCGCCGAGGCGGTCCGCCGGGTGGCCGAACAGGTCGGCGGCCGCTCCGCACCCGTGCTCGACACCGCCAACGACCAGATACCGGTGGAGCTCGGCGGCGTGATCCGGTTCATCCCGATCGACGACATCGCCTACGCCGAGGCCCAGGGCGACTACGCCCGGCTGCACACCGGCACCGGCAGCCACCTCGTCCGGGTCCCCCTCACCACGCTGGAGGAACGCTGGCGCTCACGCGGATTCGTACGCATCCACCGCCGCCATCTCGTCGCGCTGGGCCGGATCGACGAACTCCGCCTGGACGCGGGCAGCATGAGCGTGCGCATCGGCACCGCGGAACTCGCCGTGAGCCGTCGCCACACCCGGGCGCTGCGCGATCTGCTGATGCGCCAGACCGGCCGCTGACCAGGACCTACCCGGGCTCGCAGGCTCTTCCCACCGGGGTCCGGTGCTGCGTACACTCCGAGCCCATGTCCGCAGAGCCCGCGCCCCGGCGCGAAGTGGTGACGGGGGAGCCCCGGCGGGTCCGGCCGCTGCCCCGCTACCGCACCCAGTCGGAGATCGACGAGCAGACCGTACTCGGCGGCGCGTACGTACGTTCACTGATGCGCGGCCAGTTGCGCGCCGGAATCACCGCCTTCACCGTCCTCGCCGTGGTCGTCGGTACGCTGCCGCTGGTCTTCGAGGCCCTGCACAGCGCCGCTCTCGTCTGGGCGGTCCTCGGATTCGCCGCCTATCCGCCGCTGACCCTGACCGCCTGGTGGTACGTGCGGCGTGCCGAGCGCAACGAACGCGACTTCGCCAGGCTCGTGGAAGGCCGCTCCGCACAGTGAGCCGTACGTACGCGGTGGCGGCCGTCGCCGTGGTCGTGGCCGCGACCGTCCTCGTCGGCGGTTTCGGCCTACGCATCTCCCGCACCACTTCCGACTTCTACGTCGCCTCGCGCACCGTGCGGCCCCGGCTCAACGCCGCGGCGATCAGCGGCGAGTACCTCTCCGCCGCCTCCTACCTCGGCATCGCCGGCCTGGTGCTCGTGCACGGCCCGGACATGCTCTGGTACCCGGTCGGATACACCGCGGGCTATCTCGTACTGCTGGTCTTCGTCGCCGCGCCGCTGCGCCGGTCGGGGGCCTACACCCTGCCCGACTTCGCCGAGGGGCGGCTGGAGTCGCGGCAGGTGCGCCGGCTGGTGAGCGTCTTCGTCGTGGCGGCGGGCTGGCTGTACCTCGTACCGCAGCTCCAGGGCGCGGGACTGACGCTCAAGATCCTGACCGGCGCGCCCGGCTGGCTCGGCGACGTGCTCGTGGCGTCCGTCGTCGTCCTCGCCGTCGCCGCGGGCGGCATGCGCTCCATCACCTTCGTACAGGTCTTCCAGTACTGGCTGAAACTGACAGCACTCCTCGTCCCCGCGATCTTCCTCGTGCTCGCCTGGCAGGGAGACGGTCAGCCCCGGGTCACGTTCGACGAGCAGCTCTCCGTCTTCCGCGCCGACCATCCGCTGTACGCCACCTACGGGCTGATCGTCGCGACGTTCCTCGGCACCATGGGGCTGCCGCATGTCGTCGTCCGCTTCTACACCAGCCCCAACGGCCGCGACGCCCGCCGCACCACGGTCGCCGTCCTCGCGCTCGTCGGCGTGTTCTACCTGCTGCCACCGGTCTACGGGGCCCTGGGCAGGCTGTACGCCCCCGAACTGATCCACGGCGGGGACGCGGACGCCGCGGTGCTGCTGCTGCCCGAGCGGGTCATCGGCGGCCTCGGCGGCGATCTGCTCGGCGCGCTCATCGCGGGCGGCGCCTTCGCGGCGTTCCTGTCGACCGCCTCCGGCCTCACGATGGCCGTCGCCGGCGTCATCACCCAGGACGTTCTTCCCTCGCGCGGGGTACGTCACTTCCGGCTGGCCACCGTTCTCGCCGTATGCGTGCCTTTGGCCGGATCGCTGATGGTCAGCCGGGTGCCGGTGGCCGACTCGGTGGGCATGGCGTTCGCCGTCTCCGCGTCCTCCTTCTGCCCGCTCCTGGTCCTCGGCATCTGGTGGCGGCGGCTCACCCCGCCCGGAGCGATCGCCGGACTGCTCCTCGGCGGCGGCTCCGCGTTCCTGTCCGTCGCCATCACCGTCAGCGGCGCCGTACGCCCGCCGGGCTGGCCGCACGCCCTGCTCGCCTGGCCCGCCGTCTGGTCGGTGCCGGTCGGTTTCCTCGCCATGGTCCTGGTCTCCCTCGCCACGCCCGGCCGCATACCTCCCGGCACCAACGCCGCCATGACCCGCTTCCACCTGCCGGAAGCGCTGACCTCCGGGAGACACCGATGACCGGGGCCGGATACGCCGTGCTCGTCCTCCTGCTGCTGGGCGCGGGCTTCCTGCTCGGCCGCCGCACCGCCCGCCCCGTCCGCACCAGCGATGTCGGAACCCCCGTCGAGCACGCCACCTTCGAGACCCTGCACACGGCCTCGCTCGCCGCGCCGCCCCTGCGCGCCGGACTCACCGAGGAGAGCGCCCGCAAATCCGCCCGCAGGCTCCGCTCCCTGCTCGGCACCGACGCCCTCTGCCTCACCGACCGCGACCGGGTGCTGGTCTGGGACGGGGAGGGCGAACACCACGGCCGGCACGTCATGGACCAGGTGCGCGGCCTCCTCGCCAGCGGCCGGGACACCGCCTTCCACAGCGACTGCGACGACCTGGACTGCCCGCTGCGCTGGGCCGTCGCCGTACCGCTCACCGTCGACCACCGGGTGCTCGGCACACTCATCGCCTACGCCCCACGCGAATCCGCGGTGCTGGCGAGAGCGGCCGGGGAGGTGGCCCGCTGGGTCTGCGTACAGCTGGAACTGGCCGAGCTCGACCGCTCCCGCACCCAGCTCATCGAGGCCGAGATCAGGGCGCTGCGGGCCCAGATCTCCCCGCACTTCATCTTCAACTCGCTCGCCGCCATTGCCTCGTTCGTCCGTACCGACCCCGAGCGGGCCCGCGAACTCCTGCTGGAATTCGCCGACTTCACGCGCTACTCGTTCCGCAGACACGGCGACTTCACCACCCTCGCCGACGAACTGCACTCCATCGACCAGTACTTGGAGCTGGTGAGGGCCCGCTTCGGCGAACGGCTCGCGGTCACCCTCCAGGTCGCCCCCGAGGTGCTGCCCGTCGCCCTGCCCTTCCTCTGCCTGCAGCCCCTGGTCGAGAACGCGGTCAAACACGGCCTCGAAGGAGCGGTCGGCCCTCCCCGGCCCCTCGGTCCCGGTCGAGCGGGGGAGACCCCCATCCGGATCACCATCAGCGCACTCGACGCCGGGTCCGAGGCCGAAGTCGTCATCGAGGACGACGGCGCGGGAATGGACCCCGAACGCCTGCGCCACATCCTGCGCGGCGAGGGCGGCCACTCCACCGGGATCGGCCTGTTGAACGTCGACGAAAGGCTGCGTCAGGTGTACGGGGACGACTACGGACTCGTCATCGAGACGGGCCTCGGCGCAGGGATGAGGATCACGGTGCGGTTGCCCAAGTACCGTGCGGGGGTGCACGGTTCCTGATCACCGGGCAGGGAGGCGTTCAGTGCAGATGGATCGCCAGATGCCCCAGCGGCAGCCCCAGCTGCCAGGCGGGCGTCCACACCTGGGCCGACTCGTCCGCGTCCGGCTCGTCGCCGACAGGTTCCCACGGCGGCGGACCGATCGCGTCGAGGTCGGCCGCCAGCAGTTCGGTCTCCTCCAGCCACCGCCAGGCCGCGCGGGCCAGCGCCAGATCGGGGTCCGCTCCCCCGGACCCGGGCCCGGCGGACACCTCCGGCGCGTCGAGCCGCTCACAGACCCAGCCGCGCCAGGCCGTCCCGTACGCGGTCAGCAGCCGCAGCTCGTCCAGCCGGGCCGCGGGCAGGGCGTCGGCCGCACCGTCGTCGGAGAGGAAGATGGTGAGCGCGAGCGCGTCGCGGCCCGCGCGGTACTCCAGTGTGGACGGCTCCATCAGATCGCCGGTCCGCAGCAGCTCATCGGCCATGTACTCGGCGTACATCCAGGCCATCGGGACCAGCAGCCCGCCCCCACTGGTTCCATCCTGACGTTCCGGGCGCATCCCGTCTCGCCTCTTTCTCTTCTCGGCACCGGGCTTCACGGAGCATTGAACCGGGGGAGCGCGCCCCGCGTGGCCAGAAAGACAGGATCCGTCACGACCGGACCCGTCCACGACACGAGGATGCGATGACCGCCGATCCCGGGGAGGGCCCGCACGTGCCGCAGCTGCTCGGCGCCTACGTCCTCGATGCGCTCACGGCCGACGAGACCCGTACGGTCTCCCGCCATCTGCAGTCGTGCGACCGCTGCGCCGCCGACTACGTGGAGGTCGCGGAGGCCGTGTCGCTGCTCGCCCTGCTGAGCGTGGACGACCTGCTGGAGTAGCCCGGCAGGTTGCGGGAGAGCTGCCGCAGCGCATAGTAGGAGCGGGACTTGACGGTGCCCGCCGGAACACCCAGGACCCGGGCCGTCTCGCCCACGCTGAGGCCGCGGAAATATATCTGGACGAGGACGGCGCGGTGTTCCGGGCTGAGGGTGCGCACCGCGTCGCGCACGTCGAGGGCCGAGACCGTGGACTCGGTGGTGTCGTCCTCGCCCGCGGCGGTCTCCAGCACGACGTCGCCCACCTCGGTGGGCCGGGCCTGCCTCGACCGGCGCGCATCGATCGCCAGGCGCCGCGCGACGGTGAAGAGCCAGGGCCGCATCGAGTCGTACGGAGCGTCGAAGGCCTCCGGATGCTGCCAGGCCCGCACCAGCGTCTCCTGGAGCAGATCCTCGGCCCGCTGCCGGTCGCCGAAGGTCAGCCCGAGCAGAAAGTGGAACAGGGCTGGGCCGTGTTCCCGCTGGACATCCGCGAGGGCCCGCTCATCGGTCGTCGTGGTGGTCATCGTGAGCGCCCTTCCCCGTGGTGGCCCCTGCCGTTTCGCTGCCGACTGCCGTATACGAACGCATCGGGGCTCCGAGGAACAGTCGATGGGCGGCTCCGTGCGACGAGCGGTCGCACAGTGCGGCGAATGGTGCGGTGAACGGTCGGGCGGCGGGCGGCCCGGTGGTGCGCACGGTGGCCGGCGCGGTGTCCGTGCGGGCGTCGGGGGCTTCGCAGGACGCCGGGCCGCCCTTCGCCCCCGTCCTCTCGGCGGACGGGGCGAAGGAGCACGGGGCGACGGATCAACCCGTTCCCGTACCTGTTCCCGCCTCCGGTGTCCTCGCCATCTCGGACTTCCGGTACGAGTAACCGAAATAGATCACCAGACCGATCAGGAACCACACCACGAAGCGCACCCACGTCTGCCACTGCAGGAAGGTGATCAGCCAGACCGAGAACACCACGCCCAGGGCCGGCACGAACGGCATGCCGGGGGTGCGGAACGTACGGGGGAGCTCGGGCCGCTTGTAGCGCAGCACGATCACCGCGATGCACACCACCACGAACGCCAGCAGAATGCCGATGTTCGTCAGCTCGGCGGCCTCGCCGATCGGCAGGAACCCGGCGATCACGGCCGAAGCCGCGCCGACGATCCAGGTCACCCGGGTCGGTACGTGCCGGGTCGGATGGGTCTTGGCGAACCACTTGGGCAGCAGCCCGTCGCGGCTCATCGAGAACCACACCCGGGTCACGCCGAGCATGAAGGTGAACATCACGGTGAGGATGCCGATGATGGCGCCCGCCGCGATCACATTGGCGAGTCCGCTGAGCCCGACCGACTTGAAGGCCGTGGAGAACCCGGATTCCGGGTCGATGTCCTTGTAGCTCTGCATCCCCGTGAGCACCAGGCACGCCGCCACATAGAGCACCATCGAGATGGCGAGGGAGTACAGGATCGCCTTGGGCATGTGGCGCTGGGCGTCCTTGGACTCCTCGGCGGCCGTCGACATGGCGTCGTACCCGAACACCGCGAAGAACACCGTGGCTGCGCCGGTGAAGGCACCGCCCACGCCGAACGGGAAGAACGGGTGGTAGTTCGCGGTGTTGATGTGGAACACGCCGACGCCGATGACCAGCAGGACGACCAGGACCTTCAGAACGACGACGACCGTTTCGAAGCGGGCGGCGTTCTTGATGCCGAGGGTCAGGAGGTACGCCACGAGGAGGCAGAGCAGCGCGGCGAACAGGTCGACCCGATGGCCCGGCCCGGTGCCCGGCGCGCCCAGCATCCACTTCGGCAGTTCGAGCCCCATCTCCCCGAGCAGAAAGCTGAAGTAGCCGGAGATGCCGATCGCGACCACGGCGACGATCGCCGTGTACTCCAGCAGCAGGTCCCAGCCGATGAACCAGCCCACCAGCTCGCCGAGCACCGCGTATCCGTAGGTGTAGGCGGAACCGGCTTTGGGGATCAGGCCCGCGAACTCCGCGTAACTGAACGCGGCCGCCGCGCTCGCCACACCCGCGATCAGGAAGGAGAGCAGGACCGCGGGTCCCGCGGTGCCGTTCGCCACCGTGCCGGCGAGGGTGAAGATGCCCGCGCCGATGATGCCGCCCACGCCGATCGCCGTGAGCTGCCACAACCCGAGCGATCTGGTGAGCCGAGTGGTGACGTCCCCCGTCGGCCTCGTCTCGTCGATCTGTTCGATCGGTTTGCGGCGCAGTACACCCTCGCCCACCCGGAGCCTGGCCATGAGTCACCTCTTCGCTGACGGCTGTCCCTGACGGGCGCTCATGATGGCCCAGACGGAGGAGGGACGAAAGACGGCGTGCCGTCCGGCGGAGGCGTGGGTTCCGCGACGGTCACGGGACGACCGTGACGGGCCAACGGCCCGCCTTCACCAGCCGGATGGCCACCGATCCGACAAAGCGGTGCCCGGCCGATTCCGACGCTCCCACCACGACGGCATCGGCCTTGAGCTCGTCCGCCGCCGTCACGAGCCCGATGTAGGGATCCCCGCGGAAGGTGTGGAACTCCCAGCGCACATCCCATATGTCCTTCATCCGTGCCGTCGCTTCCCGGATCTCGTTCACCAGCCCCTCCGCGACCTCTCCGGTCGTGTCGGCGACCGGTGCGCCGAGCGCGGCCCCGGCGGGCAGTACGGGCTGGACGTAGACGAGGGCGAGCATGGCTCCCTGCCGACGGGCGAGTCCCGCCGCGTACGCCGCGGCACGCATGGACGAATCGGACCCGTCGAGGCCGGAGACGATCACTTTCGGGCCGTCTGTGCCACGTTCGAACTGGTGGGGCTGCTGGTCAGTCACGGCAGTGAGGCTATCCGCTCCCGGAGTCGGCTCCGGCCCCGGATGCGGCGCGACCTGGGAAGGGGCTGCCGGTTGCTCCGGAGTCGGTCCCTCCATTGGGTACAAAACCCCACATGGTCGGTGTCGTTGGCCGGGGCGCGCTCACCGACGTGCGAGCAGTTGGTCATGAAAAATGATCAGAGGCTGCCGGGGCGCAGAATGCTGCTGAGGCTGGCTGCCGGACTCGGCACGGCCGGTGCCGTGCGTGTGATCGCCGCAGACCCGGCCGGAGCACCGTCCCGGACCTCCGCACCGGTCGTGGGCGCCGCGGGACCCCGGTCCGCCCCTCGCGCGCGCCCCTCCGCCTACCGGCTCCGGCCGATGACCGCGGGCGCCCCGCCCCGCTTCCGGCCCGCGGCGCCCCCCGTCCGCACCAGGCCCTTCGAGAAGCTGCCCGAGATCGGGCAGGCCATGGTGCTCACCTTCGACGACGGCCCGGACCCGCTCTACACCCCGCACATCCTCGCCACGTTGCGCGAGCACGATGTCCGAGCGATGTTCTTCCTCTGCGGGGAGATGGCCCACGACAACCAGGACCTGGTGCGGGCGATCGCCGCCGACGGCCACACCATCGGCAACCACACCTGGACGCATCCCCTGGTCACCAAGCTCTCGCGGGCCGGCATCCGCGACGAGATCGGCCGCACCAGCGAGGTGATCGAGAAGATCACCGGTGGTGCGCCGCTCTGGTTCCGGGCACCGTACGGGGCGTGGAACCGGAACTCCTTCGAGATCGGCGCCGAGCTGGGGATGGAACCGATGGCGTGGACCGTCGACACGCTGGACTGGACCGAACCGGGTGTCGGCGCGATCGTCCGCAGGGTCCGGGAGGGGGC
The DNA here is from genome assembly GCF_044740965.1 of Streptomyces sp. NPDC088252. Classification (NCBI taxonomy): domain Bacteria; kingdom Bacillati; phylum Actinomycetota; class Actinomycetes; order Kitasatosporales; family Streptomycetaceae; genus Streptomyces; species Streptomyces sp. NPDC088252. The sequence goes on from NZ_JBIURS010000007.1 coordinate 109,880, forward strand.
GGCACCCGGCGTCGTCGTGCTGTCGCACGACGCGGGAGGCAATCGTTCGCAGAGCGTGACCGCGCTGCGGCGGTACCTCCCCGAACTGCTCGCCGACGGCTACCGGATCACGGTGCCGCAGCGCCGGTGAGCGCGCGGCCGGCGGGCGGAATCGCCGGGCGCGGCGTCGCGGGGGACGTCTCCCGCGGGTGCTTCGGGGGACTCGGCCGCGGCGCCGGCCGGCCGGGGAGGGTCCGGTGAGAAGTCCGCGCCGTTCTGCGCCGGCGCCGTTCCGGCACGCCCGTCGCCCCCGGTCCAGTGGGCCCGGTGCCGGGGGCCCGGGGGTTAGGGGCGCCCCGGGCAGGCCACACCGGGGGGGGGGGGTGCCCGGCCGGGGGGGGGCGGCCGCGCCGGGCCCCGCCCCCCCGCCCCCCCGCTGGGGGGCCCCCCGCGCCGGGGCCCCACGGGCGTATCGGGCCGCACTGTCCTGCTCTCAGCGCGGGCGGCTCTCCCTGCGCAGGCGCACCACATGGATGGCGGCGGTGGCGGCGACCACCGCCACCGCCGTGCCGGTGGCGACCTTCGCGGCGTTCATCCTGGCGACGCCGTCACCGGGTGGGCCCTGCACACCGGCCGGAGCGACCGGAGTGCCGGTGGTGGGCACGCCGGGGGCCGGACCGACCGTGAGGCCGACCCTCGTCGTGGAGTCCGGCGACGTGTTGCAGATGAACGTCACCTCGTAGGCGGCGCCGGGCCGTGCGTCCCGGTCGACGGTGGCCGCGGCGGCTTTGCCTCTGGGGATGGTGACCGTGTCGAACACTCCGGAGCCGGCCGTGGCGGTTGTGGAGCACCCCCGGGCGGCCAGGACGACCTGGCTCCCCGGCGCGATCACCGACGGAGTGACGGTGTATCCGGTCGCGGAGGACGCGCCTGTCGACGTCGCGGCGTACGCGGATGCGGCCGCGACGGTCGGGACGAGTGCGGCGGCGCCGAGCAGGGCGACGGGTGCGACGCCTATTGCGTGCATGGGTGAATCCTCCGGTCCCCGAGGAGCAGTTGCGGAACGGATTTCCACAGAGCGTCAGAAATGCACCTCGACGGGCCAAACGCTAGAAGTCGCACATTTCTCCGTCGATCCGAGTGCGCCGCTCGGGGCACCGGTTTCGCCCGAGCGGCGCATTGCCGGTATTTCGGCGTTCGGTGGACGGCTATCCGCCTGCCGCCCCGGGGAACAGATCGAGGAACGGTGCCGAGGTGGCCGAGATGCCCCGGCCGAAGGGGGAGTCGAAGTCCCAGATCAGGAAGAGCAGAAAGGCGATCAGGACGCTGAAGAGGCCGGCCAGCAGCAGTTCGCGGAAGGTTCTGCGGATCTGCAGCGTGAAGATCAGCCCGATGGTCACCAGTGCCCCGGTGATCAGCCCGAACCAGACCACGCCCGGCATGGTCGCACCGGCGCTCTGGCCGCGTCCCCCGCGGGCGTCGTCGACTGCGGCGACCTCGTCGACCAGTGGCTGATATGCCTGCCCCTCGTGGTCGTTCCTCGGTCGGTAGTCGGTGACGTCGGCACGTACCCGGTCGAGGAGCCGGGCCCCCTCGTCGGTGAGGGTGCCGTGGTCCGACATGGACCGCCACTCGTCGTGGAGGACGTGACGGACGTAGGCGTCGACATCGGTGCGGATGCGCGTACGCACCTCGGCCGGGTAGACGGCGGAGCGGGCCTTCACTTCGTGCAGGGCCTGGGCCTCCAGGCGTACGTACTCCTGGGCCGCGCTGCGGCCCTCCCAGACGCCCGCGATGGCGAGGCCCAGCACGATCGCGTAGACCACGCCGATCATCATTGTCATGTACTCGATGACGTCTGGCGTCTCGGACGGGTCGTCATCGTCCGCGAGCCGGCGGTTGCTGAGTACGGCGATCGTCAGGACGACGGCGCTGGCCGCAACCATGGCGAGGGCGAGAACAAGCCATTCCGACATGTTTCCTCCGAAGGTCATCGGGAGCGGGGACGCAGCACGGCGACGGCGAACACCGCAGGGGCCGTGATCATGAGGGTGAGGGTGACCAGGGAGGTGCCGCGGCGCGGGACCTTGCGTGGCGGCTTGCGGTAGGTGGGGAGCGCCACGGGCCGGGGCGCGGGAGGCGTGGAGCGTACGGAGGGCGAGGGCGAGGGCGAGGGCGGAGGGGGCGGTGGTGCAGGCTTCGGTTCCGGAGGCGGTGCGTGGGTCGGCGGTGGCGGTGGCGGTGGCGGTGGCGGTGGCGGTGGGGGTGGGGGTGGCGGTGGTGGCGGCGCCGGTCTGGGTGGTGGGGTCGGTTTGGGCATGGGGCCCGCGTGACAGTGGCCGTCGCCCGACACGGCGACCGCCGAACTCCCGCCGTCCTCCCCGATGGAGGCGTACGCACAGTTGTCCGCCACCGCGGGTGCCGGGGCGGTCAGCAGCCAGAGGAGTACGACGGCCGCCGCGAGCCGTCCTATGAGTGATCCGTACACGACGGGGAGCATGTTCCGGCCCGGCGCGGCACACGCCGGGGGCGGACCGGATTCCCCTGATGGTGGGGACATGGAGCGCCGGATGTTTGCGGCTCGGGGAAATTCTGGGAACGCGTTGAACAAAACGGGGCACCACCCTTGCCCGGGGCCGTGGATGAGCGACTGCGCATCGCAATCGGGCCGAGGTGAAGGGAAGTTGTTGCGTACCGCCGGTGGAATGTCTCGCACCGTAGGGCGCCGGAGGCCCTCCATGCGCTCACGGTGGCGTGCGGTCGGGGCGAGGGGAGGCGCGGCGCCGGGTCGGGGATGTCCAGGGGCAGCGGGTGGGCCACAGCCGGTTCATGTCCGCGCCGGGTGAGGGGAGGCCGCGGTGAACGCCGAGGGCCGGCCGGCGCCGAACCCGGTGAACTCGCGGGGCATTCGGCATCGAAGGATCCGGAACTCGGAGCCATTGTCGTCGACAAGCGCGGCAGGACGGTCTATCGCTTCAAGAAGGATGTCGCGCGGTCGATGAACCCGGTCCGCACGGGTTCCCGCCGATGGAGGTGCCCAGTCGTCGCCCATTGGCGATGAATGATGTCAAAGGCGTCACCAGCAAGGGTTTTGCCGCTTTCTATCGGCCCGGCGGACTTGAACGGCAAGCCATCCACTGCTGTCAGGTCCATACCTTCACCGGCGAGGTGAAGTCGGGGAGGACACCAACGGCCAAGGCGTCGGCGGCACATGGTACGTGGTGCCCCCGACGCCGAACTGCGGGTGCCCCCCGAGTATCCCGAAGTGCCTCTGTGCGGCCGGTTCGTCGCCGAATGTCACACGTAGCGACAGACCGATCGCACATGCCACTGGTGTGTGACCAATAACGGACGACTAATTTCCGTTTCCGCTCGCTCTCCTGGCGGTCGATCAGTAGCCTCTGGACAACACTGACCATGAACATGGCCGGATCGCCGTGGCGACTTGTTGGAGACATCGATGGAGCGTCCCGCCTGGGCACCGCAAGGCATTGACATCACTGTGCCGAGCGTGTCTCGCATGTACGACTTCTATCTGGGCGGATCGCACAATTTCGAGGTGGACCGGGAAGCGGCTCGCAAGGCGATGGAGTTCCTGCCGGGACTCCCCAAGATCATGCAGGCGAATCGCGCCTTTATGCGCAGGGCCGTGCGTTATGCGGTGAGTGAGGGCATCACCCAGTTCCTGGACATCGGCTCCGGAATACCGACTTTCGGCAATGTGCACGAAGTCGCGCAGGCGGCCGACCCCGAGGCCCGGGTGGCATATGTCGATCACGACCCCGTCGCGGTCGCGCACAGCCAGGCCGTACTCGAAGGAAACGACCGGGCGGTGATCGCCGCCGCGGATCTGCGCCGCCCGCGGGAGATCGTGAAGAGCCCGGAGATCTCCGAACTGCTGGACCTGAAGCGTCCGGTGGCTCTGCTCCTCGTCGCCGTACTGCACTTCATCGAGGACTCCGACGACCCGCGGAGCGCGCTCACCGAACTGCGTGAGGCACTGGCCCCCGGCAGTCTCGTCGTCATCACCCACGCGTCGTACGAGGGGATTCCGGTCACCCAGGAGGAGGCGGGCGGCGCGGTCGGCGTCTACAAGAACATCCGCAACCCTCTGATCATGCGTTCGCGCGACGAGATCAGCCGGTTCTTCGAGGGGTACGAGATGGTCGAGCCCGGACTCGTGTCGATGCCGAACTGGCGCCCCGACACCCCTCTGGCGCCGGAGCACGAGGACCCATTCGCCTTCTCGGGCTTCGCGGGAGTGGGACGCAAGGCGTGAGCATTCCCGCCCAGTCGTCCGGAGCGCCCGACACGGAGCCCGACGGCCCCGAGGACCGGCTCCGGAGATTCGCCACGATCTGGAGCCGGGCCATCTTCCCGTCGACGGCCACCTCCATGACGCGCCCGGAGTTCGAACAGCATCTGCTGCCGCTGGCCCGTGCGCTCAGCGACATCCTGCACGCGCGGCCCTTCGACGCGGTTCCCGCGAGCGAGGTGGGCGCCGCCCTCGTCGGCGCGCACTGCACGGATCCGGACGCGCTCAGCAGCACGCTCGGCGTGGTCGACTCGTATCTCGTGCTCTACTGCGGCGGCAACGGCGAGACGCTGCTGTCGACCGAGGACAGCAGAGCCCGCTGCGCCCGGATGCAGCACGCCCTCGCGGGTGGCTTCACCGAGGCGCTGCGCGAGCGGACCCTCGCCGAACAGGAGGCCATCGCCCGCTCGGCACTCACCGCCCGCTCGAATGCCGAGCAGGCCCTGCACGCCACGGAGGCACGCTTCCGCGCCGTCTTCAAGGACGCGGCCGTCGGCATCGGGATCGCCGATCTGGACGGCAATGTCCTGGAGGTCAACGACACCCTGACCCGGATGTTCGGCGGGCTGGAGCACCATGTGCGCAGCCACAAGGTCAACGAGTGGGTCCACCCGGAGGACTCGCCGCAGGTCTGGAAGTACTACAACGAGCTGGTCCGCGGCGAACGCGAGCACTACCGGGTGGAGAAGCCGTACTACCGCAACGACGGCACGGTCCTGTGGACCAATCTGACGGTGTCGCTGCTGCGCGACGCCGAGGGCAGACCGGAGTACCAACTGGCGCTGTTGGAGGACACCACGGAGCGTCGGCTGCTCAACCTGCGGCTGCGGTACGAGGCCACCCACGACGCGCTCACCGGCCTGCCCAACCGGACGCTGTTCTTCGAGCGGTTGGAGAAAGCGCTCTCAACCGACGACGGCAGCCGCTTCGGCCTGTGCTACCTCGACCTCGACGGCTTCAAGGCCATCAACGACAGCCTCGGCCACGCGTCGGGCGACCGGCTGCTGGTCGAGGTCGCCGACCGGCTGCAGAGCTGTGCGACGGCGCCCGGCGAGATGGTGGCACGGCTCGGCGGCGACGAGTTCGTGGCCCTGACCACGGGCCCCGACACCCGGACGGAGGTCGACGAGCTGGCCTGCCGGATCCTCGGCGTGCTCAGCACCCCGATCCGCCTGGAAGGGCGTGAGCTGACCGTGCGCGGCTCCATCGGGGTCGTCGAAGGGCCCGCCGGTGAACGCAGCGCCGCCGAGGTGCTGCGCAGCGCCGACATCACGATGTACCGGGCCAAGTCGGCGGGCGGCAACCGCTTCGAGCTCGCCGACGCCGAGGCGGACGCCCGTGCCATCACCCGGCACGGGTTGACCACCGCCCTGCCGGCGGCCCTGGAGCGCGGTGAGTTCTTCATCGAGTACCAGCCCCTGGTGCACCTGGGCGACGGCTCGGTGCACGGCGCGGAGGCGCTGGTGCGCTGGTGCCACCCGCAGCACGGGGTGCTCGGTCCCGACCGGTTCATCCCGCTCGCCGAGCACACCGGGCTGATCGTGCCGCTCGGCCGCTGGGTGCTGGAGGAATCCGTGCGCCAGGCCAATTTCTGGCAGGAGCGGCACAGCGACGGCGGTCCGCTGCGGATCAACGTCAACCTGTCCCCGACGCAGCTGCACCACCCGAGGCTGGTCGCCGAGACCGTCGACGTACTGGAGCGGTCGGGGCTCGACCCCGGGGCGCTGTGCCTTGAGGTCACCGAGTCCGCGCTGATCGGTGCGGACGACGATCTGCTCAAGCCGCTGCGGCAACTGTCCGAGATGGGCGTCGACATAGCGCTCGACGACTTCGGTACCGGGTACTCGAACCTGGCCAACCTGCGCCGGCTCCCGGTGAGCGTACTCAAGCTGGACCGCTCCTTCACCCAGGGAATGCAGCAGCATCCGGTGGACCCGGTCGACATGAAGATCGTCGAGGGGATCGTCTCGCTGGCGCACAGCCTGGACCTCGCGGTCACGGTGGAGGGCGTGGAGACCGGGGCCCAGGCGGAGCAGTTGCGCAATCTGGGCTGCGACACGGCACAGGGGTGGTACTACGCCCGTCCCGGAGCGCCCGACCGGATCCACTCGCTGCTGCTGGCCGACGCGGTGTGAGGGGCGCGGGAGGGTCTCGGCGCGGTTCTCGAAGGCCGGACGGGCCGGATCAGCCCGTCCGGCTGGCGAGCAGCACCTTCTGCAACTCGCGTGCCGCGCGCGGCGGCGCCACATCGCTGCGGTGCGCGAGTGCGATCGTGCGACGCAGCCCCGGCCGGGCCAGTGGTGTGGTTCGCAGGTCGTGGCCGGCCCGGACGGCGACCATGCTGGGCACCACCGCGATCCCGAGCCCCGCCCGGACGAAGCCGAGCACCGCGTCCATCTCTCCGCCCTCCACCGTGAACGACGGCTCGAAACCCTCCGCGCGACAGGCCGCGACGGTCAGTTCGCGCAGATCGTAGCCGTGCCGGAACATCACCAGGGATTCACCCTGGAGGTCGGCGATCCGTACGCTCCCGCCCCGGCCGGGCCGTGGCGCCCGCGCCGACGACACCACGACCAGGTCCTCCTGGAGCAGTTCGACCGTGGTGAGCGCAGGGGAGGCGGCGGGCAGCGGCAGCACGACCAGGGCGAGGTCGAGGGCGCCGCGCGCCAGCTCCCGTACGAGGTCCAGTGAGCCGCCCTCCTCCAGCAGCAGCTGGATCCCCGGGTGCCGGTCGTGGAAGGCGCGCAGCACGTCGGGCAGGAGACCGGTGCAAAGGCTGGGTGTCGCGCCGAGCCGGACCCGGCCCCGGCGCAGCTGCGCCAGCTCCTGCACCTCGTGGCGTGCGGTGTCGGCGTCCGCGAGGATCCGGCGGGCCAGCGGCAGCAGGGCCTCGCCCGCGTCGGTGAGGGTGATGTTGCCGCGGGCCCGGCTGAACAGCTCCGCCCCCAGCTCGTTCTCCAGCGCCCTGATCTGCTGGGAGAGGGAGGGCTGGGAGACGTGCACCTCTTCCGCGGCACGGGTGAAGTGGCGCGTCTCCGCCACGGCCACGAAATACATCAGCTGCTGGAATTGCATACACGCAGCCTAACGGCGGCGATAGTCAAAGCCTATGAACATGAGCCGCACCATGTCTTGGACTGATGGGGTCCTTCGGCCCTAGCGTCGTGTCCATGGCATTGGCAACACGGACGGACCGACGGCCGTCCATGACGCGTACGCTCTGGGACTCGTCCGTCGGCAAGAAGACGATCATGGCCGTGAGTGGTCTGATCATGCTCCTCTACTTGGTCGTCCACATGATCGGGAACCTGAAGATCTTCTTCGGGTCCGGCGAGTTCAACCATTACGCGCACTGGCTGCGGACCATGGGGGAGCCCTTCCTGCACTACGAGTGGGCCCTGTGGATCGTCCGCGTCGTGCTCGTCCTCGCCGTGGTGCTGCACGCCGTGTCCGCGTACCAGCTGAGCCGCCGCGACATCAGGGCGCGCCCCGCCAAGTACGTCCACAGGAAGCCGCGCGCCGGCTATGCCACCCGAACCATGCGCTGGGGCGGGATCATCCTCGCCCTGTTCATCGTCTGGCACATCCTCGACCTGACGACGGGCACCGTGCACTCCGGCGGGTTCCGGTCCGGGCACCCGTACCAGAACGTCATCGACACCTTCTCCACCTGGTACGGCAACACGATCTACATCGTCGCCATGCTCGCCCTCGGACTCCATGTGCAGCACGGATTCTGGAGCGCCGCCCAGACCCTCGGCGCGGGCAGGGCAACCCGTGAGCGCGCTCTCAAGACCATCGCCAACGTCCTCGCACTGGTGCTGACGGTGGGCTTCATCTCCGTACCCGTCGCCGTCATGACCGGAGTCGTGAGCTGACATGTCCGACTACTCGCACTACGAGACGGGCACGCCCGTCGTCGACACCAAGGCCCCCGAAGGCCCCGTCGCCGAACGCTGGGACACCCGCCGCTTCCAGGCCAAGCTGGTCAACCCGGCCAACCGCCGCAAGCACACCGTCATCGTCGTCGGCACCGGCCTGGCCGGTGGTTCGGCCGGCGCGACACTGGCCGAACAGGGTTACCACGTCGTCCAGTTCTGCTTCCAGGACTCGCCCCGTCGCGCCCACTCGGTCGCCGCGCAGGGTGGTATCAACGCCGCGAAGAACTACCGCAACGACGGCGACTCGATCCACCGGCTGTTCTACGACACGGTCAAGGGCGGCGATTTCCGGGCCCGCGAGTCCAATGTGCACCGGCTCGCCCAGATCTCCGTGGAGATCATCGACCAGTGCGTCGCCCAGGGCGTCCCCTTCGCCCGCGAGTACGGCGGACTCCTCGACAACCGGTCCTTCGGCGGCGTCCAGGTCTCCCGCACCTTCTACGCGCGCGGCCAGACGGGACAGCAGCTCCTCCTCGGCGCCTACCAGGCGTTGTCCCGGCAGATCGCCGCGGGCAACGTCGAACTGCACGCCCGTACCGAGATGCTCGACCTGATCATCGTCGACGGCAAGGCCCGCGGCATCGTCGCCCGCGATCTCGTCACCGGAAGGATCGACACCTACTTCGCCGACGCGGTCGTCCTGGCCAGCGGTGGCTACGGCAACGTCTTCTATCTGTCGACGAACGCCATGAACTCCAACGCCACCGCCGTCTGGCGAGCACACCGCCGCGGCGCCTATTTCGCCAACCCCTGCTTCACCCAGATCCACCCCACCTGCATCCCGCGCACCGGCGACCACCAGTCCAAGCTGACCCTGATGAGCGAGTCGCTGCGCAACGACGGCCGGATCTGGGTACCGAAGGCCAAGGGCGACGACCGCCCCGCCAACGAGATCCCCGAGGACGAGCGCGACTACTACCTGGAGCGCATCTACCCCTCCTTCGGCAACCTCGTCCCCCGCGACATCGCCTCCCGCGCCGCGAAGAACGTCTGCGACGAGGGACGCGGCGTCGGTCCCGGCGGCCAGGGCGTCTACCTGGACTTCGCCGAGGCCATCCAGCGGATGGGTCGGGACAAGGTCGAGGAGAAGTACGGCAACCTCTTCGACATGTACGCACGGATCACCGCGGAGAACCCGTACGAGACCCCGATGCGGATCTACCCCGCCGTGCACTACACGATGGGCGGACTCTGGGTCGACTACGACCTCCAGACCACGATCCCGGGCCTGTTCGCGATCGGCGAGGCCAACTTCTCCGACCACGGCGCCAACCGGCTCGGCGCCTCCGCGCTGATGCAGGGCCTCGCCGACGGCTACTTCGTCCTGCCGTCGACCATCAACGACTACCTGGCCCGCAACCCCCACCACGACGAGGTCGACGCCTCGCACCCCGCCGTCGAAGAGGTCGTCGCGGACACCGAGGACCGACTGAACCTGCTGCTCTCCGTCGACGGCGACCGCACCCCCGACTCCTTCCACCGCGAGATCGGTGAACTCATGTGGGAGTACTGCGGAATGGCCCGCACCGAGGAGGGGCTGCGCAGGGCACTCGACCGGATCCCGCAGATCCGCGAGGAGTTCTGGCGCCGCATCAAGGTGCCCGGCACCGGCGACGAGTTCAACCAGTCGCTGGAGAAGGCCAACCGCGTCGTCGACTACCTGGAGCTCGCCGAGCTGATGTGCCTCGACGCCCTGCACCGCGCCGAGTCCTGCGGGGGCCACTTCCGCGAGGAGTCGCAGACCCCGGACGGCGAAGCCGCCCGTCGGGACGAGGAGTTCTCCTACGCCGCCGCCTGGGAGTTCTCCGGCACCGGCGAGGCACCCGTCCTGCACAAGGAAGACCTCGTCTTCGAGTACGTCCACCCCACCCAGCGGAGCTACGCATGAAGCTCACCCTGCGCGTCTGGCGCCAGAAGAACGCCGACGCCCCCGGCGCCATGTCCACCTACGAGGTGGACGGCATCTCGCAGGACATGTCGTTCCTGGAAATGCTCGACACCCTCAACGAGGAACTCATCCTCGCCGGCGACGACCCCGTCGCCTTCGACCACGACTGCCGCGAGGGCATCTGCGGCGCCTGCAGCCTCGTCATCAACGGCGACGCCCACGGCCCCGAACGCACCACCACGTGCCAGCTCCACATGCGGTCCTTCGAGGACGGCGACACGATCGACATCGAACCGTGGCGCGCCTCGGCCTTCCCGGTCGTCAAGGACCTGGTGGTGGACCGCTCGGCCTTCGACCGGATCATCCAGGCGGGCGGGTACATCTCCGCCCCGACCGGCACCGCCCCCGAGGCGCACGCCACACCGGTGCCCAAGCCGGACGCCGACTCCGCCTTCGAGCACGCCGAGTGCATCGGCTGCGGTGCCTGTGTCGCGGCCTGTCCCAACGGCTCGGCGATGCTCTTCACCTCGGCGAAGATCAACCACCTCAACGTCCTGCCGCAGGGCGCTCCCGAGCGCGAGACCCGGGTCCTCGACATGGTCGGACAGATGGACAGCGAGGGCTTCGGGGGCTGCACCCTCACCGGGGAATGCGCCACGGCCTGTCCGAAGGGCATTCCGCTGCCGTCGATCTCGGCCATGAACAAGGAATGGCTGCGGGCGACCCGCAAGGTGCGCCGCTGAGAGAACGGCCGAGTTCCCGGCCCCGGAGGCCGCCCACCTCCGGGGCCGGGAAGTCTCAGCTGCTGCGCCGGGTCAGGACGTCACGGCGAGGTCGTCACCGTAGACCGTGCCCTGCCCGTACCAGCCGTGCAGATAGACGGTCACCGCCCCGGTCGACCCCGTGGTGAACGCCACCGACTGCTTGGCGTAGCCGCTCGACGAGCCCCAGGTGCTCGCCGAGGCGTCTCCCCGCACACCGAGGTAGCCGTAGGATCCCTGCACCCAACCGCTCAGCGTGTACGTGGTGCGGGGGGACAGGGTGAGCGTCTGTGCGCACTCGCCCGTCTGCGACGAGGTGGCCGCCGCCGCGAGCGCGTGCGAACCGCCGTGGACCGGGGTGGAGACGACCGAGCCACCGGACTCACAGGTCCAAGGGCTCAGCGAACCCGTCTCGAAGTCGCCGTTCACCAGGGCGCCCGTGCCGCCGCCCGGACCCGACACCGTCAGGGTGAAGGCCGCCGCATGGCTGAGTGCGCCCGCCGTACCGGTCACATCGATCTTGTACGTGCCGGGCGTCGCGGACGCCGAAGCGCCGACCGTCAGCTTCGATGTACCCCCCGCGGCGACCGAGGCCGGGCTGAGCGTCGCCGTCACGCCGGCGGGAGCTCCGCTCGCCGTCAGCGCCACGGTCTTCGCGTTGCCGGAGGTGACCGCGGTGTTCACGGTCGCGGTGGTGGAGCCACCGGGGGCGACCGTGGCCGAACCGGGTGCGACGGCCACCGAGTAGTCGTCCGTCACCGGACCCGCGCCGCTCGTGAACGGCGCGAAGGTGTGCGAGAAGTACCAGGTGTCCTGGGCGATCCCGGAACAGGTGTCGCTGCCCCCGGTGCCGGGGCAGCCTCCGTTGTCGCGCTGGAGCGCCCAGAACGACAGGGTGCTGACGCCCTTGGCGACGGCCCAGTTGTAGACAGAGGTCGCGTCGGCCGTGGTGAAGGTCTCGGCCGGACCGTAGTCGTCGATGCCGGGCATCTCGATGATGCCGGTCATGCCCCACAGTTGGGCGTCGGTCTTCGACGGGTAAAGGCCGGCCAACTGGCCCTTCAGACCGGTGATCGCCGTCTGGGTGTCCTGCGCCATGTGGTGAGAGGCGCCGTCGTAGTAGTCGAACGTCATCAGATTCACCACGTCGACCCTGGTGCCGTTGGACACGGCGTTCTCCAGCACCGCCAGACCGCTGTCCGCGAGGCCGCTCGTGGTGGTGGGCAGGGTGTAGGAGATCTGCACCGAGCGGCCGTTGGCGGCGGCCCAGTCCTGGACCTTCTTGATCGCCTTGTTGCGGCGGTCGACACCGGCGCTGTTCTCCAGCGAGTTGTCCTCGATGTCCATGTCCAGGCGGGACACGTCGTAGGTCGTGATGACCTTCTCGTACGCGGCGGCGATCGAGTCGACACTGGTGCAGCTGTCGGCGATCTCGGTGCCGCCGTTGTCGGCCGCGTAACCGCCGAACGAGGGGATCACGTCGCCGCCGCGCGACCGGATGGACGTGAAGTCGGCGCCGAACACGGACTGGGCGACGGGCTGGCCCGAATCGCCGTTCCAGTACGGGGTGCAGGAACCGCGGGCCTCCGTCTGGAGGAAGGCCATGGTCAGGTACTTGGCGCCGGACTGTTCCGAGAGGGCGGCCGGACTGTCTCCGTTGTACGCCTCGAAGTACGGGGCGAAGACATGCGCGGGCAGGGGAGTGGCGGCGGTCGTGGCGGCCTCGGCGCCGATGCCTGATCCGAGGACCAGACCGGCGGAGGCGATGGTCGTCGCCAGGACACTCAGGACTGCGCCGAGTGTTCTTGGACGTCTCATGGGGTGCTCCCAGCGGGTGAGACAACGGGCGGATCGCACGGCTCGGCCGCGCCCGGTCGAGGGCGCGGCCCGTTCCTGTGATTCCCGGCCGGGGTCACATGCCGCACGGCATGGAGCGGCCGTGCGGCATGCCCATAATTGGTCTGGACCAGCCTTCGGTCAATGCCCTTTGCCTTTTCATTTCCCATTGCTTGCCTGATGCCGCAACTCTCCATCGGAGAAGAGGAGTTGAGTCATCGGCTCAGACGGAGCGAGGCCCTGAGGTACGCCGCGGTGCGGCTGCCCTCCGCGTGCGCGACCTCCGCGGGCGATCCCGCCGCCACGATCCGGCCGCCCCGGTCGCCGCCTCCGGGACCGAGGTCGATCACCCGGTCGGCGCCCGCCACCACCGTCATGTCGTGCTCCACGACCACGACGGTGTTGCCCGCGTCCACCAGTCCGTGCAACTGCCGCATCAGCACCTCGACATCGGCGGGATGCAGCCCGGTCGTCGGCTCGTCCAGCAGATACAGCGTGTGGCCCCGGCGCGTGCGCTGGAGTTCGGCGGCCAGCTTGATCCGTTGAGCCTCGCCGCCCGACAGCTCCGTGGCCGGCTGACCGAGCCGCAGATAGCCGAGTCCGACATCGAGCAGCGTCCGCAGACTGCGCCCGGCGGCGGGGGTCCCGGCGAAGAAGCCGGCCGCCGACTCCACCGTCAGATCCAGGACCTGCGCGATGTCCAGGCCGCGCAGGGTGACCTCCAGGGTCCGTGGGTTGTACCGCGCACCGTGACAGTCCGGGCAGGGCGCGTACGTACTGGGCAGGAAGAGCAGCTCGACGGAGACGAAACCCTCGCCCTGGCAGGTCTCGCACCGCCCGCCCGGCACATTGAAGGAGAACCGCCCCGCCTTGTAGCCGCGCTCGCGCGCCGTGTCCGTCTCGGTGAACAGCTTCCGCACGACATCGAAGAGCCCGGTGTACGTGGCGAGATTGGAACGGGGGGTACGGCCGATCGGCTTCTGGTCGACCTGCACGAGGCGGTCCACCGCCTCCAGCCCCTCCGCCGACGCGCACCAGGGCGGGGGAGGCTCCGCGGGCGGACCCGAGGTGGCGGACACCTGCCGATCGGCGAGCGCACCGGCCAGGACCTGACCGACCAGGGTCGACTTCCCCGACCCCGAGACGCCGGTGACGGCGGTGAACACCCCCAGCGGGAACTCGGCGTCCACCCCTCGCACATTGTGGCGGTCGACGCCGTTCAGTTTCAGCCACCCCGACGGTGTACGCACCTGCCGCACAGGTGCGGGGCCCTCGTCGAAGAGGAAGCGCCGGGTCGCCGACTCCGTCACCTCCGCGAGCCCGGCCGGCGGACCGCTGTGCAATACCCTGCCCCCGTGCTCACCGGCCAGCGGCCCCACGTCGACCAGCCAGTCCGCCCGGCGCACCACATCCATCTGATGCTCCACCACGAAGACCGAGTTACCGGCCTCCTTCAGTCGGCCCAGCACCCCCAGCAACGACTCGGTGTCCGCCGGGTGCAGACCGGCCGACGGCTCGTCCAGTACATACACGACACCGAACAGGCCGGAGCGCAGCTGGGTGGCGAGGCGCAGCCGTTGCAGCTCGCCGGAGGACAGCGTCGGAGCCGTGCGGTCGAGGCTGAGATAGCCGAGGCCGAGCTCGGTGACCGTCTCGATCCGGGCGAGCAGATCCGCCGTCAGGACCCGTGCCGTGTCGCTTCCGCCCGCCGTGCGCAGCACCTCGGCGAGAGAGGTGAGCGCAAGCGCGGCCAGTTCGGCGATCGAACGGCCGGCGAAGGTGACGGCCATCGCCTCCGGGCGCAGCCGGCCGCCACCGCAGGCCGGGCAGGGGGCACTGGTCAGGAAGCGCTCGGCCTTGGCGCGCAGCGTGCGGCTCTTGGAATCCGCGAAGGTGTGCAGCACATAGCGGCGGGCGCTCATGTACGTGCCTTGGTAGGGGCGTTGGATGCGTGCCGCGTCCCGCACCGGATGGACGGTCACCACCGGCTGCTCATCGGTGAACAGGATCCACTCGCGGTCCGCGGCGTCCAGCTCGCGCCACGGGCGGTCGACGTCGTAGCCGAGCGCGTCCAGCACATCGCGCAGGTTCTTGCCCTGCCAGGCCCCCGGCCAGGCGGCGATCGCGCCGTCCCGGATCGACAGCGAGGGGTCGGGGACCAGCAGTTCCTCGGTGGTGCGGTGGATGCGGCCGAGACCGTGGCACTCGGGGCATGCCCCGGCAGCGGTGTTCGGCGAGAAGGAGTCGGAGTCCAGCCGTTCGGCACCGGGCGGGTAGCTCCCGGCGCGCGAGAACAACATGCGCAGGGAGTTGGAGAGCGTGGTGACCGTTCCGACCGAGGAACGGGCACCGGGCGCCGAACGGCGCTGCTCCAGCGAGACGGCGGGCGGCAGTCCGGTGATCTCGCCGACTGCGGGAGCACCGACCTGATGGATCAGCCGACGGGCGTACGGGGCGACGGACTCGAAGTAGCGGCGCTGGGCCTCCGCGTAGATCGTGCCGAACGCGAGGGAGGACTTCCCGGAGCCCGAGACGCCGGTGAACACGGTGAGGGTGTCGCGCGGGATGTCGACCGAGACGTCCTGGAGATTGTGCTCACGGGCGCCGCGCACCCGGACGTACGGATCGTGGGGGGTGGACATGGGGCGCGTGGACTCCGTACGGATCGGGGCAGAGGCGGCAGCCTGGGGACAAACACTCCGATTCTAGGCGCCGGGAGCGGTCCCGGGGCGACTGCTGCCGGGCACGGGCCCGCAGAAGCCGCAGGCCGGCCCTGTACGGACCGGCCTCGGGCGACGGACACACCCCGCCCGTCCCGTTGTCCGCCGACGGACCGGGGGCGGACAGGGGCGAAGGGCCTCAGCGGGACGGACGCAGCGCGCGCTTGATGGGCCGCCCGACGACACTGCGGGCCCGCTGGTACGTGGAGCGCTGGACCGGCACCGAGGAGTTCTTCGCGAGCTTCCGCTTGAGCTGGTTGTTCTGCTCGGTGAGGTCCGTCAGCTGGGACTGGAGCCAGCCCAGGCGCGCGCTCATCGTGGAGGCGTCGGCGCCGACCCACGGGCGGATGCCCGGCGGGAAGGCCAGCCCGCTCATCCGCTCCTCGAAGGCCGTACCGCCGTCCCCGTGGGTGAAGGTGTTCTCCAGGCCGTTCTTGTCCAGGAAGTTCATGAACCGGTCGAACCGCTCCTGGTGGCCGTGTGTCAGCGGTCCGAAGTCGGCCTCGGCGTAGAGCTCGGCGGGGTCGAGGTCGGAGGGGGCCTTGGCGAGCATCCGGTGCGGGATGTCGAAGTAGCGGCACAGCTCCAGCGTCCTGGAGTCGCCGCAGAGCACGGTGGCGGGCGTGCCGGCCAGCAGCGCCGCGATGTTGCCGTGGATGCGGGAGCCGAAGGAGAAGTCGAAGCCCCGGAGGTCATCCATCCAGGCGGCCGGGTCGACATAGACGCGGACCTTGTCCTCCCGGTACATGGGATGGTCGGGATGGGTGGGGATGTCGGTCAGCGTGGCGTTCTGATGGGACATGTCGCGCCAGTGCAGCTGACGTGCTTCGGAGAGGTTCTGGCCGATGAACCGGAGATGGGGATAGTGGGCGTGGGTGCGGTTGATGATCCGCCCGAGCTTGTGCTTCCGCACGGCGTCGTGGGATCCGTTGACGGAGATCCGTGAGTCGGGCCCGAGCGCCCGGCCGCTCTTCCGGATGTCGAGCCTGGTGCCGTTGAGGAACATCGAGGGGCAGCCGATGACGTCCACGTCACGGAAGCCCATGTCCCGCAGGTACCGCTCGGTGAACTCCCCGCGCACACCGATCGAGGCGCTGTGGTCGAGCACGGCGGAGACGAACGCGTAGACCGTGGACTGCATGGGGCGCAGCCGGTCCGCGGAGTAATTGACGCCGGTCTGGGCACCCACGCCCGGCACGACGACCGGGATCTTGAGCTTCGAGATGAGCTGGGTCAGACGCTCCAGCTGGCGCTCGAAGGACGGCCGGAAGGCGTTGGCGAGCGGGATGACGAAGACGTCGTACTCGCTGTTGATGCGGTCGGCGTCGGCGACCCTGGTGGCGATGCCGTTCGAGACCACTTCCGAACGAGGCGTCTCCAAAATCTTGTGGGCGGCATCGCTGAAGATCAGGTTGCCCGAGTTGGTGGCGAACACGTCCTCGTGGAGAGCGCGCTCGACAGGGACGACGTCGTAGGGGCTCTTCCCTGAACGCAGGAGTATTCGCTTCACATGGTTAACGTTGGATGCCACAAAGCTGAATATAGCTTTACGAATGCTTTTGGTTCCATGCGCATCCTGTACAACCTTTTACGGTCTACGCGGAACGTGAGTACATGATCACACATCCGCGAACGAACGAACGGGTGTGCGGGTCGGGGTGCGACTCCTCGGAACCGTCCCGCAGGGCGTCGGCGAAGCCCTTCTGACGCCCTCTTGAGCGCCGGGCGGCCCCGCCGTACGCTGCGTTCCGCCCGTGGGCGCGCCTACCGGGGAGGTGGAAGCGTCGTCATGGCCGACGCACTGTCCGAGAACGACATCCTCGAAGCCGTCGCCCGGCACATCGGCCGGCCGGGGCAGGGGCCGCAACTGCGGCGGACCGGCGCCGACATCACCCGGCTCCCGATGCTCGACCTGCGCATCGTCCGCTGCGTGGAGACCCGCACCACGCGGCCGGAGTCCAGGCCCGGCACGTACGACACGTCGAAGCGGGCCGAGTACGAAGGCGATCTGCGCGACCATCCGGTCGATCCGCCGCAGGACCCGGAGGTGTCGCGGACGGTGGAACTCGTGCTCCGCGGTTCGGTGAGAACGGTGCCCTGTGGCTGCGACGGTGGGCGGCAGCCCTGCTCGCGCTGCCGGGCCAGGGGAAGGCTGCGCTGCGACGTCGGCCCGGTGTGCCCGGCCTGCGAGGGCGTCGAGCCGTGCACCTGGTGCGACGGCACCGGCGAACGCCGCAAGGACCGAACACCGTCCGAGTCGGCACGGGAGAAATCCACTGCCGGTCGGACCGCCTGTGTGAAGTGCCGCAAGCCCCGCACCGCTTGTCCGGAATGTCGGGGATGGGGTGCCAAGAGGTGTCCGAAGTGCGATGACACGGGCTTCCGGGTCTGCCCGGTCTGCTCGGGTGAGAGATCGACGGCGCACGACCCCTGCGACGGCACGGGCCTGGTCACCCTCTGGACCGGGGGATCGGTCGTTCAGGCCCCCGACCGGTCCTCGTCGAGACTGCCGGAGCCGGCGCCGCCGCTGCGCTTCCGACAGCAGGCCGGCCGCGCCGGCGCGTGGCAGCGGGTCACTCTGGGCTCGGCCGGTGCCCCGCTGCCGGACGGCCTGGACCCTGCCCATCTCGCGGCGGTCGAATCGGCTCTGACGCCACGCCGGGGCGAGGTGGCCAGACGCGTCGACATCGGCTGGCTGCAATCGGCCGCGGTCACCATTCCCGACGATCCCGACCACGTCTTCTACGTCTTCCCCGGACGCGAGGGGCCGGAGGTCGTCCCGATCTGGTCGAGGCGCCGGTCCCTGCGGGCTGCCGCTGTGGTGGCCGGTGTGGTCGTGCTGGTGCTGCTGATAGTGGCGTTGGTCTGATTTGCTGGGGGGCGTGAGCAGCGACCACCGGCCCCTGGCCGTATTCGACCTGGACGGCACGCTCGCCGACAGCGGCCACCGGCAGCACTGGCTGGAGGGTCCCCGACGCGACTGGGACGGCTTCTTCTCCGCCGCCGTCGACGACCCGCCGCTGCCCGAAGGCGTCCGGCTGGCGCTGAGCAGTGCCGAGGACTGCGAGATCAGGTATCTCACCGGTCGGCCCGAGCGGTGCCGTCGCGACACCGTGGCATGGCTGGCGGAACAGGGCCTGCCCGAGGGGCGGTTGTACATGCGCCGAAACGACGACCGCAGGCCCGCCCGGCACACCAAGCTGGAGATCCTGCGACGGCTGGGCCGGGAACGCGAGGTGCGGATGCTGGTCGACGACGACGAACTCGTCTGCGACGCGGCGGAGAGGGCCGGATTCGCCGTGGTACGGGCCCGTTGGGCGCAGGTGTCGCCCGCCCTCAAGGACGCGCAGGAGCGCGAGGGTCGAACCTGAATCCGGCGTGACCGGCTGTGGTGGACGGGGGTGCTGGTGCCGCGCGCGGCACCAGGGTGCGCAGGGCCGGTGCGTGCACGGTGGGTGGCTGAACCCGGGTGCCTGGGCGGGGTGTACGGCGTGACCGGAAGCTCTCGGGGAGCGCGCGGTGTCGCGTGCCGAACCCGGTCCTGCGGAACCGGCCGGAGGCGGGCCGGCGCGATTGTGGTGCCCTCGTGATGCCGTCGTGCCCGATCAGCTCGGTTCGTCGAGTCGGAAGCCCACTTTCAGGCCCACCTGGTAGTGCTCGATTCGGCCATCCTTGATCTCTCCACGAACCTGCGTGATCTCGAACCAGTCGAGATTGTGCAACGTTTCCGAAGCTCTGGCGATGCCCCTGCGGATGGCGTCGTCGACGCCTTCATGGGAGGTTCCCACGATCTCGGTGACCCGATAGGTGTGATTCGACATGCTATGTCTCCTCTCCTCCTTACCACGGTGCCCCACCCGGACCGGGTGTGCGAGGGGTCGGTGTGCAGAATGCGTGATGAACGGGCCTTGACCAAACCAATGGTCCATACCAAAATCCAGCCACGCCCGTGCGAGCGCCGCCCGCAGTCCCCCACACCGGGTCCTGGATCTTGTCGTGCCGTTTCGCAGAAGGTGAACCTGGTGAAGAACCGCATACTCGTCGGAGCCGTCGCGCTCGTTTCCACCTTTGCGCTGGGCGGATGCGGCTTCGTCGCGGACTCGGAGGCGTCGGGCAGCAAGAAGGTCACGATCTGGCTGATGAAGGACAGTGTGTCCGCCGACTTCCTGGAGCGCTTCACCAAGGCGTACCGCGACGAGCATCCTTCCATCGAACTGGAGTTCAAGATCCAGAGCTGGAGCGGCATCGGCCCGAAGGTCGTCGACGCGCTCAAGGGCAAGGACACCCCGGACGTCATCGAGGTCGGCAACACCCAGGTCTCCCAGTACGCGGAGAGCGGCGGACTGAGCGACCTCACTCTGGAGTCCGTGCGTGACCTCGGCAGCGACGAATGGCTGCCGGGCCTCGCCGACCCGGGCAGTATCGAGGGCGTCCAGTACGGCATTCCCTGGTACGCGGCCAATCGAGTGGTGATCTACAACAAGGATCTCTTCGAGCAGGCGGGTATCACCAGCCCGCCGAAGACCCGGGACGAGTGGATCGCGGACAGCGCCCAGCTGAACCGGAACGGCAATCAGGGCATCTACCTCGCGGGCCAGAACTGGTACGTCCTCGCCGGATTCATCTGGGACGAGGGCGGCGAACTGGCCGAGGAGAGGGGCGGCAGCTGGGAAGGCACCCTGGACAGCCCCGGCGCGCTCAGGGGCATGAGCTTCTACAAGCAACTCCAGGCGCTCGGTGACGGCCCCAAGAACGCGGACGAGGAAAGGCCCCCGCAGGCCAAGGTCTTCGCCGAGGGCGACGTCGCGCAGATCATCTCGGTGCCCGGCGCCGCCGCGCAGATCGAGCAGCTGAACCCTGAACTCAAGGGAAAGCTGGGCTACTTCCCGATCCCGGGCAAGACCACGAAGTCTCCCGGCTCCGTCTTCACCGGCGGATCCGATCTGATCGTGCCGGAGAAGGCGGGCCAGCGCGCCGCGGGCATCGATGTGATCAAGGCGCTCGCCGGCCAGAAGTGGCAGGAAGAACTCGCGAAGGCCATGAGCTACGTGCCCAACAAGCCCGGTCTCGCACGTGTCATCGTGGGACAGGAGGGCACCGCGGCGATGGCCCGGGGAGCCACGAAGGGACGTGCGACCCCCAACGCGCCGCAGTGGGCGGATGTCGAGGCCGTCAATCCGATCAAGCCGTACATGACAGCGGTCCTGGAGGGCGGCGACCCGCAGGCGGAGGCGAAGGCCGCGTCTGAGAAGATCACCGAACAGCTCGCGGGCGGCTGACGCGCGCGGCTCCGGTCCCCGGTCCCCGGGCGGGCACACCTGGGATTCAGCCTTCGCACATCCCGGCTCTCCCATGCGGTCACGTCGAATCCAGCCGGTCACGGAAGAAGTAAGGGGCCGGGCCTTCGCAGCAGCGCGACGGTCCGGCGGCCGCCCTTGCCGATCCGTCCCCGGAGACCGTCATGAACGCGCTGCCCGTCACCTTTCTCCCCGCCGCCCCCGTCGTTCCCGCGCAGCCCGTCCCTCCCTCCCCGGCGCGCTACCGGGTGTCCCTCGCCGTGGACCAGGACGAGGTGCGCGCCGCCCAGCGCCTGCGCCACCAGGTCTTCGCCGGCGAGCTCGGCGCCAGGCTGGACGGAGCGGAACCCGGCCTGGACAGCGATGCGTTCGACGCGTACTGCGACCATCTGCTGGTACGGGAGGAGATCACCGGCGACGTCGTCGCCACCTACCGTCTGCTGCCGCCCGACCGGGCACGGATCGCCGGGCGTCTGTACGCGGAGAGCGAGTTCGACCTCGGACGGCTCGGCACCATCCGCGACGACCTGGTGGAGGTCGGCCGGTCCTGCGTCCACCCCGCCCACCGGGACGGCGCCGTCATCGCGCTGATCTGGGCCGGACTCGCCCGCTACATGGAACGCACCGGGCACAACTGGCTGGCCGGCTGCTGCTCGATCCCCCTCGCCGACGGCGGCGTCGCGGCGGCCGGAGCGTGGGAGACCGTACGGACGAAGCACCTGGCACCCGAGGACCACTGGGTCACTCCGCACCGCCTCTGGCAGTACACCGCCGCCGGAGCCGAAGAAGGGGGAGCGGTGCCCACCGGACTCGCCACGCTCCCGCCGCTGCTCCGCGGCTATCTGCGACTGGGCGCATGGGTCTGCGGTGCACCCGCGTACGACCCCGACTTCGACGTCGCAGACCTGTACGTGCTGCTGTCGTTGCGCCGTACCGACCCCCGCTATCTGCGCCACTTCCTCGCCCTCGCCCCGCTGCGATGAACCCCTGGTTGCCCACCGCACCCTGCACCCCGCTCGCCTGCGCCGGTCACGACGGCCGCGTGCGGGGCCGCCCGGCGGCCGTGGCCCTGCTGCTCGCCGGGTGCGCGTTCGTCCTGGCCGGGGCACTGGGTGCCCCGTTCGCGCTGATGCTCGGCCCGACATCGCGGGAGAGGCTGATCCGGCGCTGGGCGTACGGGGTCGTGCGGGCCTTCGGAGTGCGCGTGCGGGTCGTCGGCGCACCCGAGGCGGTCGCACCGGGCGCGCTCGTCGTCGCGAACCACATCTCGTGGCTGGACATCCCGCTCGTCGCGGCCGTGTTCCCCGGCCGGATGCTGGCCAAGAGCGAGATACGCGACTGGCCGCTGCTCGGCCGGCTCGCCGCCGCCGGCGGCACGCTCTTCGTCGAACGCGACCGGTTCCGCGCACTGCCCGCGACGGTGGGCCGCATCGCGGAGGCGTTGCGCGGTGGTTCACGGGTGGTCGTCTTCCCGGAGGGCACCACCTGGTGCGGGCGCGGCGGTGGCAGGTTCGGGCCCGCCGTGTTCCAGGCGGCGATCGACGCGGACGCCGCCGTCCGGCCGGTACGCATCAGCTATCGCACCCCGCCGCCGCACGGCTCGGCCGCCGCCCGGCCGCCCGGTCACGACGGCTCCGCACCGGCGGAGCACAACATCCCGGCCGGCGCGGCCGCCTTCGTCGGCGACGATCCGCTGACCGCCTCACTGTGGCGAGTGGTGACGGCGGCGGGGCTGACCGCCGAGATCCGCGTCCTGCCGCCGATCGCGGCGGGTGACGGGCCGGACCGCCGCGCCCTGGCCCGGCTCGCTCAGACCGCCGTCGCCAACGACAGCGCGAACCGGTCCGCGCGATCCGTCCACCACTGATCCATCCTCAGGCCGGCCGCGGCGAGTTCGGCCCGCACGCCCTCCTTGCGGAACTTGGCCGACACCTCCGTACGCAACTCCTCACCGGCCTCGAAGGACACCACCAGATCCAGGTCCGGGATCTTCACCGTGAGCGCCTCACGGGCCCGCAGCCGCATCTCGATCCATTCCCGTTCCGGATCCCACAGCGCCACGTGGTCGAAGCCGGACGGATCGAAGTCCGCGCCCAACTCCCGGTTCACCACCCTCAGTACGTTCTTGTTGAACTCCGCAGTCACCCCGGCCGCGTCGTCGTACGCGGCGACCAGCAGCTCCTCGTCCTTCACCAGATCCGTGCCGAGCAGCAGCGCGTCGCCCGGGGACAGCAGCGACCGCACCGATTTCAGGAACACCGACCGCTCGGCGGGCAGAAGATTGCCGATCGTGCCCCCCAGGAACGCGATCAGCCGCGGCCCCGGGGTGCCCGGCAACGCGAGCGCGCCCGTGAAGTCGGCGATCAGGGCGTGCACCGAGAGACCGGGCCGCTGCGCGAGCAGGGCCTCGGAGGCTCCGCGCAGCGCGCTCTCGCTCACATCGACCGGCACGTAGCTGCGCAGCTCGGGCAACGCGTCCAACAGGTGCCGGGTCTTCTCCGACGATCCCGACCCCAGCTCGATCAGGGTCCGCGCCCCGGACGCCCCGGCGATCTCCTCGGCGCGGCCGATCAGGATCTCGCGCTCGGCGCGGGTCGGGTAGTACTCGGGAAGACGGGTGATCTCCTCGAACAGTTCACTGCCGTGCGCGTCGTAGAACCACTTGGGCGGCAGCGTCTTCGGTTGCCGGGTCAGACCGTGCAGGACATCGGCGCGCAGCGCCGCGTCCGTGGCGTCCACCGGCAGGGTGCGGGTCAGCAGAAAGGGACTCACTCGGCGGGCTCCTTGAGCGGGGTCAGCAGGACTTCGGCGCGGGTCGCGGTCAGCAGCGTCCGGTCGGGAACCGCGCGCCAGTGCGGATCGTCGTCGTACGGCTCCGAGGCGACGACCGTGCGCAGGCCGGGCTCGGCGAGGTACCACAGGGTGTCGCCCCAGGCCGTCGCCACGATCGCCGTGCCATCGGTGAGCAGCAGATTCAGCCGTGCTTCCGGCGCCGCCGCCGCCACGTCGAGCACGGTGTCGGCCACCGCCTGCGGCAGTTCGTCGCCGGCGCCGAGGCGGTGCCGTACGAGGGCCCAGACCAGGGCCGAGTCGCAGCGGGCCGTGAGCGTGAGCAGTTCGGACGGGGGCAGCGCGGCGGCGAGCGGCGCCATCGAGCCGGGCCAGCCCTTCACCGCACCGTTGTGGCTGAACAGCAACCGCCCGTCGGCGAACGGCGCGGCGGCCGCCTCGCCGTCGGCGCCCGCCTCGGTGGCGTCGCGCACGGCGGCGAGCAGCGCCGAACTGCGCACCACTCTGGCCAGGTCGGCGAATGTCTGATCGCCCCAGACCGGACCCGCGCGCCGGTAGCGTCCGGGCACCGGATCGCCGTCCGCGTACCAGCCGACGCCGAAACCGTCGGCGTTGACGGTCCCGTACCGTTGGTGCCTCGGTGCCCAGGACTGGCGCACAAGGCTGTGGGGCGGGCGTGTCAGCAGTTCACCGAGAGCTACCGGAGGCCCCAGGTAGGCGATATGACGACACATCAGAGATCCTTGGCGGTACGGAAACCGGAGAAGATCTGGCGCCGCACCGGCAGGTCCCAGTTACGGAACGTGCCCCGGCACGCCACCGGGTCCACGGCGAACGAACCGCCGCGCAGCACCTTGTGGGCCGGACCGAAGAACACCTCGGAGTACTCGCGGTACGGGAACGCCGAGAATCCCGGGTAGGGAAGGAAGTCGCTCGACGTCCATTCCCACACGTCACCGATCAACTGCCCCACGCCCAGCGGTGACCGGCCGGCCGCGTACGCCCCGGCGGCAGCGGGCCGAAGATGGCGCTGGCCCAGGTTGGCCCGCTCGGGGGTCGGGTCCTCGTCGCCCCACGGATAGCGCAGCGAACGCCCCGACACCGGGTCATGGCGTGCCGCCTTCTCCCACTCCGCCTCCGAGGGCAGTCGGCGCCCCGCCCACCGGGCGTACGCGTCCGCCTCGTACCAGCTGACGTGGAGCACCGGTTCGTTCCCGGGCACAGCCTCGGTCACCCCGAATCGACGGCGCAGCCACTGGCCGGCGTCCCGGTGCCAGAACAACGGACCGGTCAGTTCGTGCTCACGGACCATCGCCCAGCCCTCGGGTGCCCACCAGCGCTCCTCGGTGTAGCCGCCGTCCTCGATGAACCGCTGGTACGCGCCGCAGGTGACCGGCGTCGTGTCGATGTAGAAGCCCGGTACGTCGCGCACATGGGCGGGGCGCTCGTTGTCCAGTGCCCAGGGTTCGGTGGACGTGCCCATGGTGAACGGACCACCGGGGACCAGGACTTCGGTGGCAAGCTCCGTCGCGTCGGTGGGGGCGGGAGGCAGTGGTGCGGTCAGGACGGCTGGACCAGACCTCAGTTGATGAGTGATCAGCATCGTTTCGTCATGCTGCTGTTCGTGCTGGGCGATCATGCCGAAGGCGAAACCGGACCGCACCAGCGGACGATCACCGTGCAGCGCCGTGCCGTCGAGGACGTCCAGTGCGCGTCCGCGCACCTCCGCGGCGTAGGAACGGGCCTCCGCGGGCGGCAGCAGCGGCAGCGAGGGGCGGGTCGCCCGGGGGTGCTCGAAGGCGTCGTACAGCCCGTCGATCTCCGGACGCATCGCCTTCCTTCCGGCCACCGCGCGCAGCAGCCACAGCTCCTCCTGATTGCCGATGTGCGCGAGGTCCCACACCAGAGGGGACATCAACGGCGAGTGCTGGGAGGTCAGTTCATGGTCGTCCACGCTGTCGGTGAGAAGCGTGGTGCGTTCGCGCGCGGTGAGCAGTGCGGCAAGTGCACGCTGCCGGAGCGCCTCGGTGTCCGCCTCGTCCGTTCCGGTGGGGCCGGAGGGAGCGGGTGTGGGGGAGTCGGTCATGAGAGGAACCCCTCGACGTGGTGGCCCGAGCCGCCCGCCTCACCCGGCGCGAACGGATTCGGAAGATCGTCCGCGGGACATCGGCCCCGGGCGACGTAGCGGTCGTTGAAGTCCGCCACCGCCTCCTGCACCGCCGTGCTCGCGCCCATCCGGGGCAGTGCCTCCAGCGCGAGCCGGAAACAGACGGTGGCCGCCGCCCGCAGTTCGGGATCGGTCAGGCCGTCGCGGGCGGCGCCCGTCCAGAGCGGATTGCGCGGCGCGGGCCACGGCCCCGCCGTCTCGGCCAGCGGTTTGACGGTGCGGTACACGGTCTCGGCGGCCTCCGGGTCGTCGAACAGAGCGGTGGTGACGGCGAGCGGCACCAGCCACCCGTCCGCGCCGTGCTGCGCGTCGATCATGCGCAGCTCTAGATGTCCGCGCGGGCGAACGGGCGGAAACAATGTGCTGATGTGGTAGTCGAGGTCGTCGCGCACAGGCGGTCTCGGCACGCCGGTACGGATCCACTCGCGGAAGGTCAGACCCTCCGGTACGGCCCACGGCCCCTCGTCCTGCCGGATGCACATCACCGGTGTGTCCAGGACATGCGCGGCCCAGGCGTCGCGGGGCGGCAGATGACCGGACGGTGCCAGCGGCCGCCATGGGTCGAGGTCGGCCCAGAGCGACTGCCGGGTGGACCGCCACGGCGTCGGGCGCCCGCACCGGAGAGGAGAGTTCGCGAACACCGCGACCAGCACCGCGCCCAGCAGATGACACAGCTGCCAGCGCCGCGCGTAGCCGAGCGGACCGGGTTCCTCCTCTCCCGCGTCCAGACAGACCTGGACGGACGCGGTGGTGCACATCATGGCGCGGCCGGCCGGTCCCGACCGGTCGAACGAGATCTCCATGGCGTCGTAGCGCGGCTCGTGCAGCAGACGGCGCGGGGGATGCCACGGATCGAGGCCGATCCCCACCGGCACGAGATCCACCCGGTCCAGGGCGTCACGCACGGTGGCGAGATCGGCGGCGGTGGCGTCGATGCACGCCATCAGGGAGTCGGCGGGGCGCGAGCTGAGCTCCAGCTGGCCGCCGGGCTCGAAGGTGAGCGCCGCGCTCAGGGGCAGGGCCCGGAGGATCGCGGCAGCCGCGTCGAGACGGTGGTGGGGGACGGGGACGCGGGGCAGATCCCGGTGGTGAATGAGCCATTCGAGTTCGACGCCGACCGTCCGGGGCGGTCCGGTCTTGAAGCAGATGCAGCGCAGTAAGTCCTCCGTCTCGCCCTCGCCGAGGGGCGGGGCCTGGCCGGGCGGACCGTGGCCGGGTGTGTCGGATGACATGCCGGGGCCTCCTTGCTCTCGGTTCGTCCGTCCCAGCCAAACCCTTACGAGGGGATCGCACAAGAGTGCCCCTGTGCGTCATAAATTCGGTTGCATCCATGCCGCTGGAGCGCCGAGCATGCCCCGTATGCACCACACGGGGGAGTACCGATGAGCGCGCGGCTGCGCGGCATCGCGCGAGAGACCGAGGCCATCGTGGCGGCCGGCCGCTACCGCACGCAGGAGGGGCGTGAGGTGAGCATCGAGCGTGCGCTGGCCGCCGCGCTCTCGGGGACCAGGCTGTACGGGCCCGAGCCGGTACCGGTCGCGGCGCTCGACTCCGACCGCACCCCGGTCGTCGAGGTCACCGATGAGAGCAGCCTGTGCGCGGCGCGCCGGATGACCGCCGAAGGGCCGGGCAAGGTCGCTGTTCTGAACTACGCCTCCGCCCGCAATCCCGGAGGCGGATACCTCAACGGCGCGCAGGCCCAGGAGGAAGCCCTGTGCCGGGGCTCGGCCCTGTACGCCACGCTGCTGCGCGCCCCTGAGTACTACGCCCACCACCGCGCCGTACGCAGCGCCTTCTACACCGACCGGGTGATTCATTCCCCCGGTGTGCCGGTGTTCCGCGACGATCGGGGCCGGCTGCTCGACACCCCGTACACCGCGGGCTTCCTCACGTCCCCGGCGCCCAACGCCGGGGTCATCCGCAGCCGCACCCCCGAGGAGGCCCACCGCATCCCCGCCGCGCTCGCCTCCCGGGCCGGACGGGTGCTGGAGGTCGCGGCCGTGCGCGGGTACCGCAGACTGGTGCTGGGCGCCTGGGGGTGCGGTGTGTTCCGCAACGATCCGGCGCAGGTGGCCGGTGCGTTCCGGGCGTTGCTCCTCGACGGCGGCCGGTTCGACGGGCACTTCGAGCAGATCGTCTTCGGCATCCTCGACCGCAGCCCCGAATCCGCCACCCGGTCCGCCTTCACCCGGACGTTCGGCGGTCAGTGCCAGCCGTAGCGCTCCCGCAGGCGGTCGGCGACCAGATCGAACCGGTTCCGGTCCAGCGCACACGCCTCACGCCGCATCCCGTCCTCGTGCACCCGCAGCACCCGGTCCAGATCGGCCCAGGACGGGCGGCCCGAGCTGTCCCACGGTCCGGCCCCGAGCGCCACCCACTCGCGGTCCCGGTCGTGCTGCTTGCTCGACAGCTGTACGGCGAGCAGGGTGCCCGCCGCCTCGCGGGCCACGACCAGCACGGGGCGGTCCTTGCCGCGCCCGTCGTTCTCCTCGAACGGGACCCATGTCCAGACGATCTCGCCGGGGTCGGGATCGCCGTCCCGGTCGGGGGCGTACGAGGTGCGGACCGGGCCCACCTCGTGCGGCTCGGCCTCACGCGTCGCCGTCTGGCCGCTACGGCCGGGGAACTCGGCCGTACCGTCGGTGCTGTCGTCACGGTGCTGAAGGGTCATTCCCCCACCGTAGGACCTGTACGGCCCGAGCCGTGGAGCGGGTCCGGGCTGCGGACACCGGGCCCGGACCGCCGTGATCGGCGGAAGCCTCGCCCGCGCCGGACGCACCGTCACCACCGCCGCGTTGATCGCCCGTCACCGGGAAGCGCCGCCCGCGCGCCGAGGGCCGGCGGGCCGGTCCGGCATGCCGTCGCCCCGCTCCGCCCCGTCATCAAGAGGTCATCCGTGCCCCGGGGCGTACCCATGGGGCACGCGTCTGGAAGACTGCCCGACGCCATGAGCCAGTTACCGAAGCAGCCCACCGAAGGCCCCGTTCCGACCAGTGCAGATGTGGCACGGCTCGCCGGGGTCTCGCGGGCCACCGTGTCGTACGTCCTGAACAACAACGCGACCGTACGGATCAGCGAGACCACCCGCCGCCGGGTCAGGGCGGCGGCCACCGAACTCGGCTACGTACCGCACGCGGCGGCCCGCAGCCTGCGTGCCGGGCACACCCGCATGGTGCTGCTGCCCACCGTGAACCTCCCCGCCGGACCGCTCCAGCAGCACTTCTTCCACGAGCTGGAATCGGGGCTGCGACGCCTGGACTACACCGTGGTCCAGTACGGCAGTACGAGCCTGGACGCCGACGACGCGCCCCGCGTCTGGGCCGAACTCCGCCCCGTCGCCGTCATCGTGCCCGGCACGATCGCCCTCACCCCGCAAGGCATAGCGGTACTCAGGCGATCGGGGGCCAAGGCCGTCATCACGCTCGGCCCGCGGCCGGTGGACGGTGCCCACGCGCTGGTCATGGACCAGCGGGAGGTCGGCGTCCGGGCGATCGGACATCTGCTGGAGCGCGGCAGGCGTCGCATCGGCGTGGTCATGCCGGAGGAATCCGGTCTCGGCCTGTTCGCCGAGCCCCGGCTGGCCGGGGCCCGGCAGGCGGCACGGAGCCACGGAGCCCGTATCGAACCGCTGCCGCTGCGGTACGAGGAGGAGTCCGCCGCCCGACTGGCCGCCCGCTGGCGCACCCTGGGCCTCGACGCCGTGTTCGCGTACAACGACGAGTACGCGATGCTTCTGATGCGGGCCCTTCAGGACACGGGTGTCGAGGTGCCCCGCGAGGCGGCCGTGGTCGGTGCCGAGGACCTGATGCTCGGCAGACTGCTGCGACCCCGGCTCAGCACCGTGCGGATGGAGCTGGCCACGGCGGAGCCGCTCGCGGACCTCGTGGACCGCCTGGTGCGGCACCCCGGCGGCGCCCCTGCGCGGTACGACCTGTTGCGGGCCGGAGCCGTCCACCGCGAGTCCAGCTGAGGAGCCGGATCCGCACGGAGCGGCAACGTGCGCACCACGCGCCGCTTGCCTAGCGTCAGAACCATGAGCCATCCGCAGAGTTACGAGATCCTGCTGGTCCCCGAATTCGCCGAGGACACCACCGACGCCGTCGAGCCCGGCGGCGCCATCCGTTCGGCGGTCGTGGCGGCGACCGGAGAGACGGGGGCATCGGGCTACCCCCGGTATGCGGGCGAAGGCATCGTGGCGGACATCGACACGACGACCCACACGGTCGAGGCCCTGCTGGTCGACGGTGCCGAGCTGGACCTCGGCCTCTCGGTCCGGATCAAGGAGCAGGGTGCCGGGAAGAACGACCGGAACGACGCCGAGATCGACGCGGACGGCTGACCGGGCCGCTTCCGGCCGTGGAAGGGGGCCCGGTCGGCCGACCGGGCCCCTCACCCCGCTTCTGCGCGCGCGGAGCCTACTTCTGCTCCTTCTGCTGCTCCTCGATGGACTTGCGGACCTCGTCCATGTCCAGTTTCCTGGCCTGACCGATGACGTCCTCCAGCGCGGCCTCCGGCAACGCGCCGGGCTGTGCGAACACGGCCACATTGTCCCGGACGATCATGAGCGTGGGAATGGAGCGGATCTCGAAGGCCGCCGCCAGCTCCTGCTGCGCCTCCGTGTCGACCTTGGCGAAGACCAGGTCGTCGTGGCGCTCCGAAGCCGCGTCGTAGACCGGCGCGAACTGCCGGCACGGGCCGCACCAGGAAGCCCAGAAGTCGATCAGGACGAAGTCGTTGTCGCTGACGACCTGATCGAAGTTTTCCTTGGTGAGCTCTACGGTGCTCATGCTCTGTTACCTCTTCCTGTACCGGCTCGGACCTGTCCGGCTCAACGGTGCTCGGACCTGCGCTATTCCGCCCCCCCATGTGGCCGCGGCGCACACCCGCGATCAGACTGTCCTCATGACAGATGCTTCCCTCAACACCGAGTACGACGTCGTGGTGATCGGAGCCGGTCCGGTGGGTGAGAACGTCGCCGACCGGGCGCGGGCCGCCGGACTGAGCACGGCGGTCGTCGAGACGGAACTCGTCGGCGGCGAGTGCTCGTACTGGGCCTGCATGCCCAGCAAGGCCCTGTTGCGCCCGGTCGTCGCCCGCGCTGACGCCCGCCGTGTCCCGGGCCTCAGCGACGCCGCACAGGGACCGCTGGAGACGGCGGCGGTCCTCGCCCACCGCGACGACCAGGCCTCGCACTGGAAGGACGACGGGCAGGTCGCCTGGCTGGAGGGCACCGGAGCGGACCTCTACCGCGGCCGGGGCCGGCTCACCGGCGAGAAAGCCGTCTCCGTCACCGCCCCCGACGGTACGGAGCACCGGCTCACCGCCCGGCAGGCCGTCGCCGTCTGCACGGGCAGCCGTGCCGTCGTACCCGCCCTGCCCGGCGTCGACGGGGCCCGTCCCTGGACCAGCCGGGAGGCGACGAGCGCCAAGAAGGTGCCCGGCCGCCTCGTGATCGTCGGAGGAGGCGTGGTCGGGACCGAGATGGCCACGGTCTACCAGGCCCTCGGTGCCCGCGTGACGATGCTGATCCGCGGCAAGGGACTCCTGCCGAAGATGGAACCCTTCGCGGGAGAGCTGGTCGCGCGGGCGCTGACGGAGGCGGGCGCCGACATCCGCACCGGCGTCACCGCCACCTCCGTACGGCGTACGGCCCCGGACGGGCCGGTCGTCGTGGAGCTGGACGACGGTGAACGCATCGAGGCCGACGAGATCCTCTTCGCCACCGGCCGCGCTCCGCGCACCGATGACCTCGGCCTCGAAACGGTGGGTCTGACACCTGGCTCGTGGCTCACCGTCGACGACAGCTGCCGCGTCGACGGCACCAGCTGGCTCTACGCGGTCGGCGACGTCAACCACCGTGCGCTGCTCACGCACCAGGGCAAGTACCAGGCACGCATCGCGGGCGCCGCGATCGCCGCTCGTGCGGCGGGCGACCCGCTGCTGGAGACCGACCGCTGGAGTGCCCACACCGCCACCGCCGACCACGCGGCCGTCCCCCAGGTCGTCTTCACCGACCCCGAGGCGGCCTCGGTCGGTCTCACCCTCGCCGAGGCCGAGCGGGCCGGACACCGCGTACGCGCCGTCGACCACGACCTCGCCGCCGTGGCGGGCTCCGGCCTGTACGCGGACGGCTACCGGGGCCGTGCCCGCATGATCGTGGATCTCGACCGGGAGATCCTGCTCGGTGTCACCTTCGTCGGACCCGGCATCGGTGAACTGCTGCACTCGGCGACGGTCGCGGTCGCGGGCGAGGTCCCCATCGCCCGGCTGTGGCACGCCGTCCCCTCCTATCCGACGATCAGCGAGATCTGGCTGCGCCTGCTGGAGACGTACCGGGACGCGTGAACTCCGCCCCGCACACGGGTGACACGCCGACGTACGCGCCGTGCGGTGACGGCGCGTACGTCGGCCGGGGCACGTCCCCGACGGTCGCCCCGCCGTCGGCACGGCCGGGAACCACCGGCGAGGAAGCGGGGTGACCGGCGGGGCGAGCCGGGGCGGTCAGACCGGCGGCCGGAGATCGCTGGTGGTGACCCGTACGTGGTCGACGACGAGTTGCTGCGGGAACGAGGTGCCGCCGTCGGGGTCGCCCGGCCAGTAGCCGCCGACCGCGAGGTTGAGGATCAGGAAGAAGGGCTTGTCGAACACCCAGGTGCTGCCGCCGAGATCGGCGGGTGTGCGCCGCTGATAGACGTTGCCGTCCACCGACCAGGTCACCGAGCCGGGGGCCCAGTCGACGGCGAAGGTGTGGAAGTCGTCGGCGAACGCCTGCCCACCGGGCAGGGTGTACGCGGCGCCGATGCCGCCGGAGCCGGAGTAGCCGGGACCGTGCAGGGTCCCGTGGACCGTGGACGGTTCGAAGCCGACGTTCTCCATGACGTCGATCTCGCCCGAAGCGGGCCAGCCGACCTGGCCGATGTCGTCGCCCAGCATCCAGAAGGCGGGCCACATGCCCTGTCCGCGCGGGACCTTCATCCGGGCCTCGACATGCCCGTACTTCTGCGTGAACCGGCCCGATGTGTTCAGCCGTGCCGAGGTGTATTCACACGTGCCGTACCAGCACTGGTAGTTGTTCGGATTCTCCCGGCGTGCGGTGATGACCAGATGGCCCCGGCCGTCGAGTGCCGCGTTGTCGTTCCCGGCCGTGTAGTACTGCCGTTCATGGTTGTTGACGTTGTCTCCGGTCTCGATCTGCCACTTCGCACCGTCGACGGCGGAGCCCGCGGGGCCGTCGAAGTCGTCGGTGAACGACCCGGCCGCGGTGGCGGCCCGCGGTTCGGGGACGGATACCCCGGCCGCGGGACCGGAGGAGGCCGAGACGAGGGCGAGTGCGGAGAGGGCGGACACCAGCAGGCGTCGGGTGAGGTGGGGGGAATTCATGGGGGGTCCTTCCCGTGCGGTTCATGAGAATGTCATGCCTATGACAACTCTCGGGAGCGGGGAGAAGGCTTCGTTCGTATGCGATTTAAGAAGTGAACCAAGAGGCTGTCAAGGCTTTGGTACAGACCACACTTCTTGCAGGGAGGCGTACGGTGCGCGGCCCGGGACGGGCGCCCGTCCCGGGCGGACAGGGTGGTTGCCGGCACCCAGCCGGGCGCCGTGAAGAAAGCGCTGGTGGACCAGGGGTTCAAAATCACCGTCCAGGACCACGGGGCGAAGGCGGGCATCGAGGTCGAAGTAGTGAAGCGCAACCCTGGCGACACCGGGTTCGTGCCGCAGCCCAGGAGATGGGTGGTGGAGCAGACGAACGGGGTCTTGATGCTGCACCGGAGGCTGGTGCGCGACTACGAGCATCGGCCCGCCTCGGCCGAGTCGAGGGTGTACTGGGCCATAAGTGACCGGATGTCGAGGATGCTGACCGGGTCATCCGCCCCCACATGGCGCGACGCATGACCGGCGGGGAGCTGACCTCGGGGGCGGTGACGCCCCTTCAGTCCAGGGCGGGCCGCACGGCGGGAGTGAGCAGGGCGGTCAGCTGGGAGATGTCGTCGAGGGCTTCGAGGTCGAGGACGGCGTTCTCGATGGCGGCCTGGCGGCCCGGGGAGACCACGGAGTGAGTCAGGCTGCGGTACTTGTCGACAATCTCCGCGTTGGTCAGGAAGCGGTCGCCGGTGCCGTGGGGGTGCCGGACGACCGCTTCGCAGACCCCGCCGTCTTTCAGGGTCAGACGCAATCGTGTAGTGAGCCTTTCATCGACCGGGAGCCGGTCGTACGCCTGTTCGTGGCGTGTTTCCGTGCGGTCGATCAGGTTCCACACGTCGTCGCGGTTGATCCGCCTCTCGGCGAACTGGTCGATGAGCACGTCCCCGTCGATGAGCGCCACCGCCACCGTGTAGGCCACGTTCATCTGGGCGCCGATCGGCTCGAGCGGCCGGACCGCCCGCCATCCTCCGTGTCCATAGGCGGCTTCCGGCAGGTCGATCTCGATCCGTTCTACCTGGTCGGCCGTCAGCTTGTGTTCCGACCGCAGGTGGAGGGCAGCGTCGATGGCGGCGTGCAGCAGGCCCATGGCGGCGTACGCCTTCACCGCGATGCGCTCGGTCTCCCAGACCACGCCCAGGCCCGCGGTGATCTGCCCGGCGTCGGGGCGGTGCCCCTCTCCGAAGGTGGACAGGAAGCCGCCGTACTCACGCTCGAAGACCCGCTTGATACCGACGTAGCCCGACGCTGCGAGCGCGGCCGCGGTCAGGCCGTTGCGCGCGGCGAAGCCGTGCTGCATCCGCTTGACCATCGACTCGAACTGCGCCGACATCAGGCCGCACGACTGGGTGGCAGCCATCCCCAAGGCGTCCTCGAACCCGGCGGCGTCCAGCCCATAGAGCGTCCCAGCAGACACCGCGGCGCTGTGGGTACCGAAGACCACCCCCGAATGCCAGCCGCGGGAGATCATCTCCAGGCCCCCCAGGGCCATGCCCACCCGTGGCCCCGTCTCATAGCCGAGGATCGCGCCGAGCAGGAAGCGGGACCCTGACACCTCACCGACGTGCGGGACCACCGCGAGCATGGCCGGCACGACCAGCGCATTGCTGTGCAACGGGGCGAGCGGGTGGTAGTCGTCGAGTTCGAAGCCCTGGATGAAGCTGGAGTTGAGCATCGCCGCCGACGGCGCGCTGGTCGTGCGGGCTCCCCAACCGATCAGCGCGGCGTTCCCGGCGTTGTCCAGCGCGGTGACCCCCTCGACACCTTTGCGGGAGACAGGGAGCCTGGCTCCGACCAGGGCACAGGCGACACCGTCGAGCAGCAGGTGCTTGGCGCGCTCGCGCACGGAAGGCGGCACCTCGCCCAGCAAGGTGCCGGCAAGCCAGGTGGCCAGCCGGCCGGTGGGACCTGCGGGGTCCGTGGGGTCGCCGCCAGCGTTGTCGGCCACCCTATCGGGCTCGGATCCGGAGACACTCATGGGCTTTCTGCACTCCTGCCGATTCCAGTGTGGTCCTGCGATCGCCATTGCTGACGGCCGCTCATGATGCCGCAGTGGAAAGCCCTCACATCGGCAGCCCTGCCCACCTGCCGCCTGATTCACTGAGATACCCGAGCGGATCGCCCTCACCTGCGCCTCCGGCCTCGGCGCCCAGTCGATTGCCGCAGGCCGACTGGGCGCCGCGTCCCACCCAGCGAGTTCCGTCAGGCACTCGTAGCCAGCGAATCACGAACCAAACATCAGCCCACATATCGCCCTCTGAGGGTCTCGGGGCGTTTGACGGTCTTGCCGACGTCGTAGCGAGGTGCCCTGCGTTTGTTCTTGGCGCCGGGTGGCCGTCCGGGCCCGATGCCTGTGGGTTTGGGAACACGGGTCGGGCAGGCGAGGTGAGCGCGGATATTCCTGAACCCCCGGCGGACCCGACCGGGCAGGGGTGAGCCGGTTGGAGGCAGCGGGCCGCAGGTGATCACCGGTCTGCCCCACATCCACCTGGTAGGCGCGGTCACCACGGATACGGGACGGGCCGCTGATCTCCACCGTGTGGCCCGGGTCGTCCGGTGCGAAGCCGTCATCGATGAGCCAGGCCGCGATCTCCGTGAGCTCATGGGCCACGAACGCCTGGTCGGTGTGCGGCACTCGACGGTC
This sequence comes from Streptomyces sp. NPDC088252, assembly GCF_044740965.1. NCBI lineage: Bacteria > Bacillati > Actinomycetota > Actinomycetes > Kitasatosporales > Streptomycetaceae > Streptomyces > Streptomyces sp. NPDC088252. Next base: position 145,637 of record NZ_JBIURS010000007.1, read on the forward strand.
GAGCCACCCGAGGATGTCTACGGCGCTGATGGAAGGGGGCGGTTCCACTGGCTGATGGTCAGGGAGCGCGCCAGGACCTCAGACGATCGGCGATGTCGAAGGTGTCGAGCCGCAGGGCCTTGATGTCCTCGATCAGTTTCCCTGCACGTCGGGCCCGCGCCGTACGCCCTACCGCGTGGCGCTGGCCGGAGGGCACAGCGCCACGCGGTAGGGCGTACGGCGCTCCGGTCCTTCCCACCCGCCCCGCAGGGCAAGCCAGTTCAGATGTCACCCGATCGTGCATCAGACCCTGAATCCCCGCATCACCGGTGGCCGAATCCTTGCAAGGGCCAAGGTGAGTACCTGGAAATCCCAGGCCCGTTGACGTGCGAAAGTGACACACGTCACCGCTTTCGATAGACGGTTTCCCGTCCATCTTCTGTGATCTTGTCACTATTTCCGATCTTTACCTGACGCATACCTTCACTTTGACATCACATCAGTGATGCCGAAGTGAAGGTGAGAGGGTCGGAGATCATGACGGTTCACAGACCCGCGCATTGGCAGCGCGGGCGGCCTTGGCTCGCGAAGAACGTCCGCTGGACAGCGGGCGGGCTCGCCTTGGCCATGGCCATCACCCTGCTCGACGTGACAAGTTCCGGAGCAGCCTCGCCGCCTCAGGCCGCAGATGCGCCGAAGAAGGCGACAGCGACCCAGGCAGCGGACATACCCTCCGCCCGTGTCGCGGCGAGGCTGTCCGACAAGCGGGTCGAGGCGCTCTCGGAGCGCACCGAGACGTCCACGACATGGGCGAACAAGGACGGCAGCCTCACAACCGAGTTCGCAGCTGGTCCCGTCCGGTTCGAGCGGGACGGCAAGTGGGTCGACGTCGATGTGGAATTGCGTGAATCCGGCTCAGGCGTGGAGCCAGTCGCGCACCCGGAGGGCCTGCGACTTGCAGGGAAGACAGGCACGCCGGCGACGTCTCTCAAGGCCGCTCGCGAGGCCAAGGCCACCGACCTGGTAACGCTGGGCGAGGGTGACCAGCAGATCACCCTCCAGTGGAAGGGCGGCCTGCCGAAGCCGACGCTCGACGGGACACGTGCGGAGTACGTCAACGCCGTTCCCGGCGCAGACGTGGTCGTGGAGGCCACGCGCACCGGTTTCGAGCAGTTCGTGGAGATCAAGCGGAAGCCGACGACGGACAGCTACACCTATATCCTGCCGCTGAAGGCCAAGGGCCTGAAGGCCGAGCAACAATCCGACGGCAGCGTGCTCTTCACGGACAAGAAGAACAAGAAGACCGCGGTGATGCCCGCCCCAGTGATGTGGGACGCCACCATCGACCCGGTCTCCGGCGAGCACACCCGCCGAGTGCCGGTGGCGATGAAAGCCGTGAAAAAGGGCTCGACCATAGACCTGGTGGTCACCCCGGACGCGAAGTTTCTGGCCGACCCGGCGACGAAATACCCGGTGACGGTGGACCCGTCGACATCGGCGCTGTCGAACGTCTTCGACACCTACGTGCAGCAGGGCGAGACACGCGACTGGTCCACGGACGTCGAGCTGGACCTGGGCAACCCGGGTACGAAGAACGCCGACGGCACGTACCGCACTGCCCGGTCCTTCATCTCGTGGAACACCGCGCCGATCGCCGACGCGCTAGTGATGGACGCGAAGCTGTCGCTGTGGAACTTCCACTCCGGCAACTACACCGGTTCTTCGTGTCCTTTGCAGCCGTGGGAGGTGTGGTCCACCGGCGCCGCTTCGACGTCGTCGCGCTGGGCCGCGCCCAACCAGCCGACGTGGATCGCGACGAAGGCCACCTCCTCGGAGACACGGGGTAATGCCTCGTGCACCGCGCAGCCGGGCGGCTGGATCAACGCCGACGTGACCACGATGGTGCAGGAATGGGCGTCGGCCAAGGCGGCCAGGTCCCACATGGGCCTGCGCGCCTCCGACGAGAACGTCACGGGGCAGTGGAAGCGGGTCAACTCCGCCAACGCCGCGTCCAACCCGCCGAAGCTGGTCGTGACCTACAACTACCGGCCGCGCACGGGTACGAAGCAGGAAGCGGGCCCGCCGTACTTCTCCTACGGCGGCGCCTACACCGTCAACACCGTCACCCCGACGCTGCGCGACACGTTCGTCGACGCCGACGGTGACAAGGTCAACGGCACCTTCCAGGTCTTCGACAGCGCCACCAACACCCAGGTCGGCAACGTCCTCGTCTCAAAGTACGTGCCCTCCGGGCAGGTCGCCTCGGTGACCCTCCCCGCAGGTATGCTCGCGGACGGCAAGACGTACAAGTTCCGCACCTCCCCCTATGACGGCAGCCACTACAACGTGGGCTGGTCTGCGTGGAAGACGTTTACGGTCGACACCAAGGCACCGTCCGCTCCCACGAAGATCGCCTCGACGGACTACCCGTCGGACAAATGGGTCAAGGGCACAGGGCAGACCGGCACGTTCACCGTCACGCCGCCCACCGGCAGCGACCACAACTGGCTCGAGTGGTCCCTCGACGGTGTGACCTGGACCAAGGTCGCCACCGGTGGCTCCAGTGCCGACAAGGGCATCAGCATCGCTCCGCCGAAGGACGGCACCCACACCCTTCAGGTTCGGGCCGTCGACAAGGCCGACAACAAGTCGGAGGCCATCGACTACACCTTCCACGCGGGCCCCGGCGGGTTCATACAGCCCGGTGAGGGCGAGCGCACCGCACGCCGCCTGCCCCTGGTCGCCGAGGCCGATGCCGGCAAGTACGACAAAGTCTCCTTCTCCTGGCGCCGGTCCGAGGCCGACCCGTGGGTGAAGATCCCCGCTGCCGACGTCACCTCCGGCGGCACACCTCTGACCGCGTGGCCGGTACCGATGGCGGGCGGCAAGAACGCCGCTCTGGTCTGGAACGCGACCAGTACCGTCGACCCCGACGGCAGCGTGCAGATCAAGGCCGACTTCACCGGCCCCAGCTCCGCCTCGGGCAGCACCGAGCCGCTGACCGTCGTCGTGGACCGCAACGCCTCCGGCGCCTCGTCGGAGAACGTCGGCCCGGGATCGGTGAACCTGCTCACTGGCGACTACACCCTCTCCGCCACCGACGCCTCCGCGTTCGACCTCTCGGTCTCGCGTACCGCTTCGTCGCGTGCCCCGGACAAGGGCGTGACGCAGGAAGGCCAGGCGCCGATCTTCGGCAAGGAGTGGGTGACCGGCACCCTCGCGGAGATGACGGACTCGGACTTCTCCCACATCCGCAGGGTGTCCGACACGGCCGTGGCCGTCGTCGACTCCGAGGGTGAAGAGACCCACTTCACCGCCAACGTGGGCAAGACCAGCTGGATCCCCGAGCCCGGATCGGAGGATCTCACTCTCAAGGGCAGCGTGACCGGCTCGTTCACGCTCTCCGACACCGAGGGCACGGTGACCGAGTTCACCAAGCCCGACGCTGCGGCCACCACCTGGCAGGTCTCCAGTACCCTGCTGGACGGCCTCTCCAACTCCACCACGACCGTCATCTCCGAGACCGTGACCGTCGACGGCAAAAAGCTGGCCCGCCCCAAACGGATCATCGGCGCCACCTCGGCCACGACCACCGCCGCCTGCACCGCCGATCCGGTGACCAAGGGCTGCCGCGTGGTGGAGTTCGTCTACGCCACCTCCACCACCGCCACAGACTCAGTGTTCGGCGACTACAGCGGACAGGTCAAGGAGATCCGCCTGTGGTCCACCGCCCCCGGTGCCGCAGAGGCAACCTCCAAGTCCGCCCAGATGTACGGGTACGACAGCACGGGCCGCCTGCGCCAGGCGTGGAACCCGCAGATCAGCCCCGCGCAGAAGTCCGAATACGCCTACGACAGCGCCGGACGGGTCACCAAGTTCACTCCGCCTGGCGAGCTGCCGTGGACCTTCACCTACGGCAAGGCCGGCAACGCCGCCACCGCCGGTGACGGCATGCTCCTCAAGGCGTCCCGTCCCGGGCTGAAGCAGGGCACCGTCGACACCGTCGAAGGCGAGGCCCACTCCAGCGTCGTCTACGACGTGCCCCTGACCGGCACCGCCGCCCCGTACAAGATGGGCGCGGCGGACGTGAAGGCGTGGGGCCAGCTGGACACACCCACCGATGCCGCCGCCGTCTTCCCGGCCGACGCCGTCCCAGCGTCCCACACCGGCGGCTCGCTCACCTCCGGTGACTACAAGCGGGCCGACATGCACTACCTTGGAGTGTCCGGACGCGAGATCAACTCCGCCACTCCCGGCGGACACATCTCCACCACCGAGTACGACCAGTTCGGCAACACCGTCCGTGAACTGTCGGCCGCCAACCGGGCCGTCGCCCTCGGACTCACCACGGACGACAGGGCCGTCCAGGCCGACCTGGGCATCGCCCAGCTCCCTACAGGCGAACGCGCCGACCTCCTGGCCACCCGCTCCGTCTACAACGAGACCGGTACACGGGAACTCGAAGAGTTCGGGCCGCTGCGCCGGATCGACCTGACCACGGACCTGAAGTCAGGCACCACCACCCTCGTCCCGGCAGGCACCTCCGTGACCGCGCGGACCTGGACGGTCAACGAGTACGACGCCGGACGCCCGACCGACGGCACCGCCAAGGTCAAGGACCAGGTCACCAAGGTCACCACGGGCGCGCAGGTGCGTGAGCACCCTGGTGTGCAAGGCGAGCCCCGCGTGTCGCAGACGGTCTACGACTGGGCCAAGGGCCTGCCCACCCAGACCGTCCAGGACCCGGGCGGGCTGGCCATCACCACCAAAACCGAGTACGACGCCCAGGGCCGCACGGTCAAGCAACTCCTGCCGGGTGCGAACGGTACGGACGCCGCCACCAGGGTGACGACGTACTGGTCTCCCACCGGAACCGGCACCTGTGCCGGGCGCCCGGAGTGGGCCGACCTGGTCTGCTCCACCGGCCCGGCAGGCGCGATCACCGGCGGCGGCAGCAACCCGACCGGACTGCCGACCACCACCACCGAATACGACTGGTGGGGCAACCCCGGCAAGGTCACCGAAACCGCCAACGGCGTCACCCGCACCACCACGACCACGTACGACAACGCGGGCCGTCAGACCAAGGTCGCCATCACCGGCGGCATCGGCCAGGCGGTCCCCGAGTCCACCACCGAGTACGACCCGGCCACCGGTCAGGCCGTAAAGACCACCTCGCCGACCGGCGGCACCATCACCAAGGCATACGACAAGCTCGGCCGCCAGATCTCCTACACCGATGCCGACGGCGGCACGACCACCACCGAGTACGACCTGCTCGGACGGCCGGTCAAGGCCACCGACAACGTCCCCTCCACCGTCACCTTCACCTACGACACGGCCATCGAGCCGCGTGGCCTGGCCACCAGGACCACTGACTCCATCGCCGGCACTTTCCAGGCCACCTACGATGCCGACGGCTCGGTGTCGAGCGAGAAACTGCCCGGCGGTTACACCCTCAAGCAGACCGAGGACACCACCGGCACGGCCGTTGACCGGACCTACACCCGCGACAGCGACGGCACGATCGTCTACTCCGACACGGTGACCGAGTCCATCCACGGCCAGGTCGCATCCCACGCAGGCTGGTCCGACCAGACCTACCGCTACGACGCCACCGGCCGGCTCACCACGGTCGAGGACACGTGGAACACCGAGTGCACGCGCCGCAGCTACACCTTCGACGCGCGCACGAACCGCAAGTCCCTCACCTCGGCCACCGGTACGCCCGGCGCCGACTGCCCCACATCAGGAGGCACGACCACCAGTCACACCTACGACAGCGCCGACCGCATCGTCGACACCGGCTACACCTACGACGCGTTCGGCCGCACCACCGCCCTCCCGGGGAACGGCACCATCGGCTACTACGCCAACGACCTGGCCCATCAGCAGACGTCGGGCGGTAAGCGCCAGACCTGGCAACTCGACGCCAACCTGCGTTTCCGCTCATGGAAGGTCGAAGCCGGCAGCGGCACCACCTGGACACAGGAGCAGTCCAAGGTCAACCACTACGACAGCGACGGCGACAATCCCCGCTGGATCACCGAGGACACCACCACCGGTGCGTTGACGCGGAACGTCGACTCCGCCACCGGTGACCTCGCCGCCACCACCACCAAAACCGGCGGCACCATCCTGCAACTCACCACGATCCACGGCGATGTGGCCCTCCAACTGCCGCTTGACACCTCCAAGGCCCCCGTCGCCTTGGACAGCGACGAGTACGGCACCCCCCGCACCGGCCAGTCCGCCACCCGCTACAACTGGCTGGGAGGCAAGCAACGCTCCACCGAGACCCTCACCGGACTCACCCTCATGGGCGTCCGCCTCTACAACCCCACCACCGGACGCTTCCTGTCCATCGACCCCGTCTACGGCGGCGGAGCCAACGCGTACGAGTACGTCAACGGCGACCCGCTCAACCGCTACGACCTGGACGGAAAGTGGTGGAGCTGGAAGAAGGTCAAGCGCGGCTTCAAGCGCGCCGCCCGCCACGTCCGGAAGAACTGGCGGACCTACGCCGGATACGGCGCCACCGCCGCCTGCATCGTCGCGTCGGCCGGAGCCTGCGCCGTCGCCAGCGTCGCCGTCTTCGCCGCCACGTCCATAGCCGACGGCCGAGGAGGACGATGGCGCACGAAGAAGTACTGGAAGTCCACGGCCAAGTCCGCGGCATGGACCGCAGTCGGCGTCGGCGCGGGCCGTTTCGCCGCGGGCTCCTGGTGGAAGTCGAGTCGCGGATTCTCCCGAGGTGGCCGACACGCCGCAGGCCGGGGCAGCCACGCAATGAGGGTCTCCTACCGGCGCACGGCATGGAACTACGCGGGTAATTCCTGGACCGGCACACTCACCTGCGGGATGAGCTGGAAGATGCGTTACTGCTAGGCAGCTTCCAATAACAACCAGGGGTGCCGTACGATTCGAGCGGCACCCCTGGCAACTTTCCTACCCGTGCAGGATTGCAAGAGAATTAAGGAGGAAATTTAAACGCCTCCTCAATCGCACAATTCACACCAACGGCAGGCAATCGACCGTGCCGGACATGCACCACTGAGGATTACAGAATGCGCTACAGGAACAAGTTCATCTTCTCGACATCCATCGCAATGGTCGCAGTAATGATGGCTGTAGCCGTCTACTTCCTGTTCTTCGATTCCGGTGCACCAAAAGAGGTCTGGGAGGCATCTCTGGCCCTGTCCCTGCCGTGTGGGGTGAGCTGGATACTTATTCGCATCGGTATCACGCCGTTCATTGAATGGAGTGACACCGAGGTCACGGTGTGCAACCCTTTCTTCGCATACCATGCAGGGCTGGACACGGTGCGTCTGCTCGGCAGAGAGGGCAGGGGCGGCGCAATCGAGCTGGAAGGAATCGGGGTGGTGCTGCCATGGTCCATGACACGTTCCATCTTCGACGGCAAGAGAGCAAACGGATCGCGGCGGGATCTCAGGCATGCAGTACTTCGGGCACAGAAGGCCGTTGAAGCGGGCGAAGGAATCCCGGCAACGAGGAGATTTCGCTACGGATGGTTCGACATACTCATCGTCCCGATGCTGGCGGCTTTCGTCTGGGCTTTCTTGCCTTGAGGGCTTCCGTATAAGCCTTTCGAACCCAAACATTCAGCCCGTGTGCACTGGGTGATGTTTTCGGGCGGACGGCCGGTGACCATTGCGGTCATCGGCTAGCCGAAGGTCAGACCAGGGCTGCGGGTGGCAGCCAGCTTCTGCCTCTGAAACCTGGATCCACCGATCGGTGACGGGCTGCGGAAGGGCCTGACGCAGAGAGGTGCCCGCTGGGCGCCCTGCGGCTGCCGTTCCAAGCACTGCCGGACCGTGGAGTGCACCAAGAGCCGCTTGAGGCAGTTGCGGGAAGGTCAGGTCAGCGACCCACAAGGAAAATCCCCGCAGGTCACCGACCTGATCGACTACTGGGACACCAAGAAGATGGGATGGGGCGATCGCCGGGCGCTGTCGTGGCGGCACCCGGCGATCGCCCGCAACGCCGGTCCGGACAAGTCCCTGGCCATGGGCGGCGGTTCCTTCCACGGGACCTACTGGAGGCTGACGGAGAGCAGCTACCCGCGCGAGTACATGAAGGACGAGCGGCGCTTCGAGCTGATCGACACCGCGGTCGCGGTTCGATGCGTCATCCCGTTACCGCTGGCGGCAGCGGACCAGACGGCCTTCGGGGACGACGAGCACCACTACCTGCGCCTGGACAATCCCCGCTTCGACCCCCCGGTGCACGGGGCCGAGGTACAGCTCGGATCGCCCTTCCCCCCGCTCGATGCCTGTCGACGGCCGGGCCCATAGTCGTGCGTGAAGTATTTCAGCCGATGATCGCGACCGGAGCGTCCCATGCGTTGCGGTCGACCGTGATGGTATAACCACCCCGGGTTTCCTTGCTGTTGACCATGTACTGGTGACCACGACTGTGGTCGGTGAACTGAGTTGGTTTCCACGGCCAGTCTGTGGTGGTCGTGTTCTTCTTGTCCCACAGCGCGTACCAGAGGTTGCCCGGCAAGTCAGTCTTGTTCGTGGCGGTGGCGATGGCCTTTGCGCTGGAACTGCTGAAGCCGTAGAAGCCACCACGGTAAGTGGCGTTGCGTAGCGTTTTGGTGAAAGAGCGCACGTATGTCAGGACGGCGTCGTTGCACGCCTTGTCGGTGATGTCGTACGGCTCCATGTCCAAGTAGATCGGGCTGCCGGCTTTCATCCCGAGCGCTGATGCCTTGGCCACCGCGTCCTTGGCGTTACTTGCGCCGAGGGAGGCAGCCGTGGAAGAGGTGAACTTTTCCGGGTTCGCGCTCTTCTGGCAGGGCGGCTGCGCGCCGACGTAGAGCGGTATGAGCTTCCAGCCGGCGGCGTTGACCGACTTCACCCAGGAAGCGGTCAGGTTGGGCTGGGCGCAGCCACGGTTCTTTCCGCCGACGTAGACGGCGGCGGCGCCGTAGAACCCAGTGTTCCACGCTTTCATCGCATTGAGCGAGGGCGCCGTGCACGTGTCGAACGCTCGTCCAGTGTAGGTCTTCTGTACGGGCCAGGCGGTGGCTGCCATGGACGTTTGTGCCGCGATTCCGGCACCTGCGGCCACGACAGCACCCCCAGTCGCCCATGCAATGTAGCGGCTCTTTTTAGACAGTCGATGTCTGGACATTCCCCACCCCATATATAGCGCGACTCACGGCCGCATCCGACGCGCCCACAGATCGCGACCCGCACTGCGACACGGCCCTGCCGCAGCACGGGTGCAGCGTCTGCGCACACAGCGGCGCGGACCTGTGCTCCGGAAGTCCGAAGCGCATCGCACAATAGCCGACGCGGATGTCGTGACTGGGACGGACGCAGGGCTCTGGTGACAAGCAGAGGGACGGTTCGGGCCTTGACCCAAGGCCGGGTAGTTAGCGTTTTCGCTGGTCACGCAAGCCCGTTGAGGGATTCTCGGCGTGGAGCAACGGAGCCCGTCGGTACAGGCAGTCGTCCAAGACAGCTTGTTCCCGAGGAGGTCCGTTGCCGTTTCATCATGTCCTTTCGGCCCCGGTGGTGGCCATCACCCGTACGGTCACCGTGCAGGTGCTGGGCCGGCTCCGGGGCAACCGCCGCACTCCGGTGCTGACGCGTCTCGGCGACGGCTCGTACCTGTCGGTGATCGGTACGGAGAAAGTCCGTGTCATCGACGCGACCATCACGGTGACCTGCGCGGACGGGACCGTCTTCACAGGCTCCTACCGGCTGGTCACTACCCTGACCGACGCCCGCCACTACCCGGCGGCCGTGCTGGCAGGTCTCTACCACCAGCGGTGGGAACACGAATCGGCGTACTACGCGCTCCGCCGCACGATCACGAACGGGCGCGTCCTGCGTTCGGGCGACCCGGCCGGCGTCGAGCAGGAGATGTGGGCCCTGCTCACTCTCTACCAGGCCCTGCGGACCGTGATGGTCGAGGCCGCGGAGTCGCTGCCGGGCACCGACCCGGACCGCTGCTGCTTCACCGTCGCCCTCCAGACCGCCCGTGACCAGGTCGTCCAGGCCGCCGCCATCAACTGGCTTGCAAACTCAGGGAGATCACTGACTACCTGGCCTTGGGTGGTACGCCTTGCCGACGGAGGTGGCGTGCAGTGGGCGCCGGGCTCAGAGCTCAGCGTTGACGCTGACGGACTGGGGGCCGCGTTCGCGGTAGATGAATACCATCTCGTCTCCGCTGAGAACGCCGAGACTGACCGTTTCGCGTGTCTGCTGGACCAGGACGCGCAGGAGCTCAGGGGCCACGTCGGCGACATCGGTGGAGTGGACCGCGGCCATGGCGAGCCGGGCGGCCGCAGGTCCCAGTTGCCGGCGGCCGTCGGAGGTGTCGAACCACTTGGTCATTTCGAGCGGCGCCACGTCCTGCGTCCCGCGGGCCATCGCGAAATAGCCGTCCAGCCCGTCGGCTTCGACGGTGTCGCGGTGCCTGGTGGGCACGGCACCGACCATCACGCTGGTGTCCAGTACGTGGTCGTAGTACGAGAAGTCACCGGTCGGGACCTCGTGGATGCCGTCGTCGACGAGCCGGAGCCAGTTGGCGCGGCGCAGGCCGGCGGCGGTCTCCCGCCGGCCGGCCGCGGTGACACGGCCCTTCCAGTACCCCTCGACGGCCCTCTTCAGTTCCCGGTCTGCCCCTTGGCGGGGACAGCCGTACACGGTGGCCCGGGCTGCCGCGGCTGCGGACTTGCTGGTCACGGAACTCTCCTTCGCGAGCGTGTGTCCTGGTACGACCCCGGGACGGGTCGAAGACGCGAAGGCAGGACGGACCGGACGGAACCGCGGCGTCGTGCCGACGCGCGTGTGCCCTGCCCGATCCGTACGCCGACCCGCCCACGAGGTCACCGGGATCACCGGGCGCGTCCGACGCGCACGGGCAGTGGCAGGTCTTCGGACTCGTGGGCACGTCTCGCGCACGAGACACCTACTGGCCATCGCTTCCCGGAGCCCTTTCAGGGGCCAGTGCTTGATGACGGCGGTCGTTCCCACTCACCGCTGCGGGGCAGTCCCGGATTCCCACCGGGTTCCCTCTTGCGACGCGTCTGTCTGGCGGACAGGGCGAACCAGCTGCGCCATCCGACTATGCGCTGACCGCGGCCCCCGGCACCTCAGTTGTCCAGGCGAGTGGGGGCGGACCGGGGAAGCCGGCTCCGCGCAGCGGGGGACAGCGGCCGACCGCAGCGCAGATTCCACCGTCCCGAGCGGCCGCTGAGCCCGGTCAGGGTGAGCGGGGCGACATCCAGCCGCCAGAACGCCTCCGCCGGCAGAGCGAGCGCCCGTACGACCATCGCCCGCACCACGGCGGGCTCGACGACCGCCAGCACGCGGCCGCCCCCCTCGCCGTCCCCGGACTCAAGTGCCTCCAGCAGGCCGCCGATCCTGGCGCAGAACTCCAGCAACGATTCGCCGCCGTGCGGAGCCGCCGACGGATCGGTCATCCATAGCGACACAGCGTCCGGCTCGCTGCCGCTCACCTCGGCCAGTCTCCGTCCGCTCCAGCGGCCCATGTCCCAGCCACGGAGAGCGGGTTCGGGCCCGGCACGCAACCCCAGCGCGTCGGCGGTCCCGGCACACCGTTCGGACGGCCCGCGCACATACCGGTCGGCCGGTGGCACCGCCGCGGCGGCGGCACGTGCCCGCCGGGCCCCGGCCGCGTCCAGCGGGGCATCGTCGTCGATGCGGGCCTCGCGCAGCGCGGCGTTGAGCGCCGGTGAGATCAACATCAGCTGTACCGTCATGGCCCGGTCAACTCCCTGAACTGTGGCCTCTCGCGTGCGCCCACCATGGCATGCGGGCGCTGCGGCCCCGCCGACGGCGCCGTGGCCCTGTCCGCTCCCAGGGGGTATCGTCCGACGAACATGACGAAGGTGTGACGGAAGTCCGGTGAGAATCCGGCACGGTCGCGCCACTGTGTACCCGTACCCGTACGGGAAGTCAGACCCAGCACCTTCGTCTCAGGCACCACGATCGGGACGCGTGTTCCCTCAGGAGGTTCTGCCATGGCACAGAGTGCTGTCCCCGCCACCGCCGTACCGGCGATCACCCCCATCTCTCTGAAGTCCATCGCCTGGGCGGTCTTCTTCGGCATCCTCATGCTCGTACTGCTGTACTTCGTCGGCGCGGAACAGGGCGCCACCGCGGTCGTCTCCGGCGAGGGTGTCCACGAGTGGGTCCACGACGGTCGCCACCTCCTCGGTTTCCCCTGCCACTGACGCACCGTCCGATCCAGGGGAAGACCTCATGAACTCCATATCTGTCAGAGCCCTGCTCGTCCGCGGCATGCTGGCCGGCCTCGCCGCGGGCGCGCTCGCACTGGTCGTCGCCTACCTGCTCGGCGAGTCCCGGGTGGACGCGGCCATCGCCCTCGAAGAGTCGCACGCCCACGACCACGGCGGCGGTGAGGAACTCGTCAGCCGCACCGTGCAGTCCACCGCGGGTCTTGCCACCGGCGTGCTCGTCTTCGGTGTGGCGATCGGCGGGATCGCCGCCCTCGTCTTCTGCTACGCCCTCGGCCGGATCGGCCGATTCGGCCCACGGGCCACGGCCGCCCTGATCGCGGGTACCGCCCTGCTGGCGGTGTACATCGTGCCGTTCCTGAAGTACCCGGCCAACCCGCCGGCCGTCGGCAACCCCGACACCATCGGCCGCCGCACAGCCCTGTTCTTCCTGATGGTCGCCCTCAGCGTGCTGCTGGCGGTCGCCGCCGTCATCCTCGGCAAGCGGCTGGCTCCGCGGCTGGGCAACTGGAACGCGACGGTCACCGCATCGGCCGCCTATGCGGTCGTGATCGGGGTCGCCTACGCGTTCCTGCCCTCGTTCAACGAGGTCGGAAGGGATTTCCCGGCCACCCTGCTCTGGGAGTTCCGGCTCGCCACGCTCGCGGTACAGGCCACCCTCTGGGTGACTTTCGGTCTCGTCTTCGGCCACCTGACGGAACGGCTTCTCGTGCCGAGGGCCGACACCGTCGCGACGGGAGACGGTACGGCGAACCGGGCCGCCGCCGCAGCCGGCTGACCGGCGTACCACTCACCACCAGCGGAACGGCGGAACCCGCCGGGGGCCTCCCGGCGGGTTCCGCCGTCCCGCCCGACGCGACCGCACCCGGGAAACGGACGGACGCGCCCTCACTGCTCCTCGCTCTGCCGGCACCAATCGATCCGGTAGTACTTCAACTGCGCGTCCTCCTTCTCCAGGCGCATGCCGACGGCTGTCATGACGTGCTGCGACGCGAGGTTGTCCAGGTCGGTGTCACCGTGCACACAGATCACCCCCTGCTCGCGGGCGAACAGCAGCAGCGCGCGCAGCGCCTCGGAGGCGTAGCCCTTTCCCTGAGCCGAGGGAACGAGGCCGTAGCCGATCGTGACGTGCCCGTTCTCGTCCGGGGCGCCATGGAATCCCATCCCGCCGATCACGAGGGAGTCCCCACGGCGACTTATCTCGTACGAGCCGAAGGGGCTCGGATCCCCCGTCGTCGCGCAGGCGTCGAGGAAGCGCTCGGCCGCGGCCATCTCGCCGGCGGGCGGGTATCCCGGCGCCCAGCGGGCACCCTCGCCCGGCGTGCCGGCCATCACCTGCAAGGCGTCGGAGGCGCTCATCAGGCGGAGCAGGAGGCGGGGAGTCTCAAGGTCGGTCATGACCGAGTGAACTATCATGAGGGGCGGGCGCACGGCATCCGGATTGTCCGGGAGGGGTGTCCGCCGGGCAGCGGAACGGGGTCCTGCGCGGCCTGGTGGGCCCCGGCGAGCGCTGGGTGCAGCGATGTTCGGGATGGCGGCTGATGCCCGTCGCCCACCCCTCGCCCTTCGGCGACGCGAGCATGTCGCGGCAGGTCCGCGACGCCCTGCACGCCGTGTCCTTCGCTCCGGACGTGTCCGGCACCTCCGCCGACACGGACGACACGGGGGTCACCGCGTCCGAGGCCCGGGCGCCGGACACCGGGGCCCGGGCCTCGGACACCGGGGCCCGGCCGAACGCACTGCTGCGACAGCCGCCCGACCCGGCAATCGCCCGGGCCGAGGGCGCCCTCCTGACGGAATGGCCGAACCGTCTGTCGAACGCCCCTCACGACCGCTGAGAACCCGCACGACCGTCAGGCGCCGGTCCTCCGGTCACCGTCGAAGTCGAAGTCCCCGGAGAACGCCGCCGCCATCCGCAGATGACCGGTCGCCTCCGCGCTCCGGCCCTGGCGCTCGAGCGTGCGGCCCAGCATCAGCCGGGCGTACGGTTCCACCGGGTCGCGCTCCAGGACCGCCCGCAGCTCCGTCTCGGCCCTGCCGAGCCGCGCCGAGTGGTAGTAGGTCCGGGCCAGCAGCAGACGCGGGGAGACCTGCTCCGGCGCCTCCTCGACCAGCCCTTCCAGAATCCGGGCCGCAGTCATGTACTCCTTCGCCTCGAAGAACATCTGCGCACGGTCCCAACGCTCGGCGGCCGTACCGAACTCGAAATAGGTGTCGCTCACTTGACTCCTCCTTCACGGACCGTCCCCGGACCCGCCCTGCTGCTGACCGCGCCATGCGCTCGGTCACGCTTCACTGACCCGAACACAGCGCACTGGTTGAATATTCCACTAAATTATCGGCGTGGGCAACCGGCACCCCCGGGCCCGCGCGGGAATAGGTTGAGCGCCATGAGCAATCTCGATCGCCAGGCCGCACTCTCCGTCTGCGGAGGACGGGGTTTCGTCGTCGCCGAGCCCGTACGGGAACTCCTCACCCCCCGCCACGTCCAGCTGGGTGAGTCCACCGAGGTCCGCAGGCTGCTGCCCAACCTGGGCCGCAGGATGGTCGGCGCGTGGGCCTTTGTCGATCATTACGGCCCCGACGACATCGCCGGCGAACCAGGGATGCAGGTACCGCCCCACCCGCACATGGGTCTGCAGACGGTCAGCTGGCTGCACGACGGCGAGGTCCTGCACCGGGACAGCCTCGGCAGCCTGCGGACGATCCGCCCGCGCGAGCTGGGACTGATGACCTCCGGCCGCGCCATCAGCCACTCCGAGGAGAGCCCGAAGTCCCATGCGAGGTTTCTCCACGGCGCCCAGCTCTGGGTCGCCCTGCCGGAGGCTCACCGGCACGTCGAACCGCACTTCCAGCACCACACCGAACTGCCGACCGTCACCGCGCCCGGCCTCACCGCGACCCTGATCCTGGGTGGACTCGACGGCGCCACTTCGCCCGGCACCGCCTACACCCCGATCGTCGGCGCCGACGTGTCCCTGTCCGCCGGTGCCGAGGCCCGCCTGCCGCTCGATCCGGATTTCGAGTACGCGGTGCTCTCGATGTCCGGCCAGGCCGAGGTCGACGGCGTACCCGTGCTGCCCGGCTCCATGCTCTACCTCGGCTGCGGGCGCTGCGAACTCCCCTTGCGCGCGGACACCGACGCGGGTCTCATGCTGCTCGGCGGCGAGCCCTTCGCGGAAGAGATCGTGATGTGGTGGAACTTCATCGGGCGCTCCCACGAGGAGATCGCGCAGGCGCGTTCGGACTGGATGGTCGGCGCTCGGTTCGGGGAAGTGCATGGCTACGACGGAGGTCGGCTGCCCGCTCCTGAACTGCCGCCGGTGGCGCTGAAACCACGGGGAAGGGTGCGCTGAGACATCCCGTTTCGGTAAGGAAGGGCTACGAGGGCGACCGACTGCCCGCCCCCGAACTCCCGCCGGTGGCGCTGAAACCACGGCGCCGGGTGCGCCGACCTGGCGCTGTGCGGTCGCCAGCGGTCCCCGCCACGCGCCGTCACCGAGCCCCTTCGCCGAAACGGCGAAGGGGCTCGGGCGCGTCCGTCGAGTGATCAGTGGGCGCAGACGTGGGGGGCCGCGGCCCCCGCGGCCGGGGGCTCGCTCGCGGCGGCGGCACGCGCCACGTCGGCCAGCAGGCGCAGGCGTTCCCCGCGGTCCAGGTAGCGGCCCGCGACCAGGACGGAATCGATCCGCCGCGTATGACGGATGTCGGTGCGCGGGTCCGCGTCCAGGACCAGCAGGTCGGCGCGGTCGGTGGGCAGGCCGAGCATCCGAGCGGGCGCGGTGGTCGCGGCGTGGAGGACGTCCCGGGTGGGCAGTCCGGCCTCGGAGAGCAGCTCCAGCTCGTGGTGGAGGGAGAAACCGGGGACCGCGTAGCCGGTGCCGGTGTCGGTGCCCGCGAGCAACTGCACGCCGGCCCGGTGGAGTTCGGCGACGAGTCGCAGCCGGTGCTCGTAGATCCGATGGATCCTGGCGGTGTCCTGCGCGGTGCGGCCGGCGGTGAGGGCGGACCAGGTGGTGGGCCAGTAGCCGGTCATCCATTCGGGCAGATACTTGAACTCCGGTGAATCGGATTGGAGTTGGTCGGTGCGCTCCAGGGAATGGTGGACGGTGAGGGTCGGTGTGACGCGGGTGCCGTTGGCGGCGAGCCGGTCGAATAGGGCGCGGGTACGGCCGACGTCGTACGTCCGCACCGCCTGCCACTCCACAGCATTCACCTGCCGGAACCAGCTCGCGTAGCGCTCGAAGCTGGTGTGCAGGGTGGCGTCGATACGGACCTTCGCTATGGCCCGCCTGATCTCGGACTCCCGGGCGGAGGTGGCGAGGAGCAGGGCGTGGAGGTGCTCGATGGACTGCTGCCCGGCGTCGCTCGCGCGGGCGATGGGCAGGGTGTCGGGGCAGTGGCCCGCGTGGCGCAGACCCTGGCGGCGGGACTCGTCGGCGATCGCCTCGTACGCCTCGGGTGTGAGCCGTGAGTACACCTTGACGAAGTCGGCGCCGCTTGCCTTCGCCTCCCGTACCGCGCGGCGTGCGGACGGGGCGTCGGTGACCTCTACGACTCGCTCGCCGGTGTCATTGGCCCAGAGCGAGGGGCCGCCGTCGATGATCGAGCTGGCGATCACCCAGCGCGGGCCGAGGAGTTCGCCCGCGCGGACCTTGTCGCGCCACTCGTGGTGGACGGGTCCGCCCCACATCTCACGGACCGCGGTCACGCCGTTGAGCGGGAACAGGGGCGGCAGCACGCTCTCGGGCCCGTCGTTGTGGACATGGGCCTCGACGAGGCCGCCCGGGACGATGTACTTGCCGGTCAGGTCGTACGTCGTCGTCCCGCGCGGGATCGGGACCTCGGCCGAACGGCCGGTACGGGTGATGCGGCCGTCGTGGATGAGGACGGTGTGGTCGGGGCCCGCGCCGAGGACGGTGGCGTGGGTGAGGGCGATGGTGCCGCCGGGGTGCTGACCGGGTGCGGGCGTTGCGCGGTCCGGGGCCACGCGGGGGACGGCCGCCGCGGTCGGGGCGGCGGACAGGAGGGCGCCGCCGGTCAGGGCGGCCGAGGCGGCAAGGGCTTCGCGTCGAGTGGACATGGCACCACTCTGGTCCGGGACGGAGCCCCGATCACTGGCCCCAGGCCGTGAGTTGGGGGTGTTGGTGGCAACACCGTGGGGAGTGGTACTACAACGGACCAGGTTGGGTCTCAGATGAACAACCGGGTGCTCGATGTCATCGAGGAGAAACGCCGGGGCAGCCCACCACAGAGGGCGTCGACCCTGCGAACGACTCCAGCCCACCCGCGCACGGAAGCCCTCAGCCGCCGAATGTGGAAGCCGCGAGGGGAGCAGCCCACGCGTCAGTCTCCTCGGTGGGGAACCAGCCGAGGACGAACGACTCCGGAGCCCGGATCGGATCCGTTCCACGTGGTCGACCCACTCCACCTCTGGCACCGGCCCGGATGCCGGGACCGGTCGCACCGCGCCCCGCGCTCAGTTCCTCGCTGTCGGGCTCGGGTCGCAATCGGGGCGGGCGGGGCTGCCGGCTTCATGCACCGGACACCGATGGCTCGATACGGGACCAGTGACGCCCGTCCTCCGATCCTCTGACGGGGCCACGCCGGCGCCGCAGTGGCGTCCGGCCGTATCAGACGTGAGTGAGGAGACGCTCCAGCGGCCGGGGAACACGATCGAGGGGCAGGTGTGCGACCAGCGCCTGTGCGTAGAGCGCCTTGCGACCGCTGTGCGTGCCCATGAAGCGCCGCAACTGGTGTTCCACGGGCCGTTCCCGTTGTGCCGGCTGGCCCTGGAAGGTGTGGAAGGGGCGCATCTCGCCTTGGGTCTCGATCACATGCTGCACGCCCTCGGCCCCGACAGCGCGGATCAGTTCGTCCTCCAGGTCGGCGACGCACACATGGAACCCGAGTGTCTCCAGTTCGGCGTGCGCGAGACCGGACCCGAGCCCGACCCGTTCAAGATGACGCCGGAAATGCCGCTCCTCACCGATGTCGCAGAGACCGGCCAGCGGGAGGCCGAGCCCCGCAGGACCACACACGTCCAGGAAACGCCCGATGTTCGTCGCACCTCCGAGCGGTACCACCGCGACGCCCTCTGCACCGAGGTCGCGGCCGTAGCGCGTGGCCAGTGCTTCGAGCGCGACCTGATCACTGGTCCCCTCGACGAGCACGATCGTCCGCACACCGCCGCCGGCCAGCTCCCGCGCCACTGCGGCGGCCGCACCCGCCTCCGCCCCGCCGGCCGCCCACGCGACCAGCGCCAGGCGGAATCGCCTCAACTCGTCCACGAGACCTCGCTTTCCGACGCCATCCTGGCACGGTCGAGCGCGCGTGCGCACGCACGTCTTCCAGGGGGCAGCGCCGGTTCTGCGCTCGCTCCACGAGCAGTTGGACCGGTCCCGGACGTTGATCGACTCCAGCCACGTGCGGGCCGCTCGGCCGGGCCCAGCAGCGGGACGAGCCCGGTCGACCGTGCCCGACCGGGCAGCAAGCACGCCCTCGGTGATCCCCGTGGTCCGCCGCAGCCGGAGCCCTGCCTCGGCATGCCTCGCATCCGCCGACGCGAACGCGTCCTGACGGCCCTCGACGCCCTGCTGCGAAACAGCCAGGACATCACCGTCTCCAGCCTCGCCCGCGCAGCACGGGCCGAACACCTTCCCCCACTGGTACCTCAGACGGTGACCCGCGACTGTGCCGGGCCGAGGTAGTACACGGCGGTCTGTTCGGCGTGAAGGGCGAGCAGACCCTGCAACTCCTCCGCTGCGGCCTTGAGGAGGTGGCCGTCATCGGGGGCTCGGAGGGTTTCGAGGACGAAGGCCACATGTGTGGAGTCCTCGGTGACGCGGGTGCGGTGGGCGTCGCGATGGTTCCAGTGGCGGGTCAGGACGCCGGTGGTGTCCGCGTAGATGATCTCGCCGGGCTTGGGGTTCTCGACGGTGTCGGGTTCGCCGAGCGGGGTGAAGGATTCGGTGCCGTCCGCGTGGCGGATGTCGATGTCACCGGTGACGTGGTCCAGGTCGAAGGCGCCGGCCGGCAGGCCGTGCTGCACGGAGACGCCGTTGTAGGAGTCGACGACCGGGTTGATGCGCGGCAGGGTTCCCTTCTTTGCGAAGCGGCGGCCGAGCGCGTCGACGCTGGGGCGGATGCGGCGGGGGTTGGTGCCGAAGGAGCGGTAGGCGGCGTGCCACGCCTCGATACGGGGGTCGGTCTCGTCGGCGGGCTGCCAGGTGCCGTCGGCGAGTTGCTGCTCCAGGTCTTCGAGGGCGGCGGTTGTCCGGGGCCAGGGTTCGTGGCCGCACACGCCGGTGGCGGTGACCAGGGCGATGAGGGTGTCGGGGAAGGCGCCCGCGATGGCGGGGGCGAGGCGGAAGTCGGTCATGTGCGGAGGTTCCGTTTCATGTGCGCGTGCGGGGTCGTGGTCAGGGTTTCCAGGGGGCGATGCGGCCCAGGCGGCGGCGCTTCCGGCGTGCGGGGCGTCGAGGCACTGGCTGCGTGGGGGGAGGGGTGGGCTGCGGGCTCGCTCAGGTCAGGGCCAGGAGGCTGACGGCGACCGCGGCGGTACCCAGGCCGACGATTTGGCCGCGGTGGATGCGTTCGGCGAGCACGCTGCGGGCGAGCAGGACCGTGCCGGCCGGGTAGAGGGCAGTGATCACGGCGACCACGGCGAGGTCCCCGCTGCGGGCGGCGAGCAGGAACAACAGGTTCGCCACGGAGTCCAGCACACCGGCGGCTGCCGACATCGCGTAGGCGGGTCGCTCGGATCCGAGCTTGCTGAGCATCAGCCCTGCCGCGGCCAGGGTGACGGCCGAGGAGACCGCGCGGCCCACGATCAGCGGCGCCACCCCGCTGTCGGACGGCGCCTGGTGCAGAAAGATCAGCTGAAGGGCGATAGCGGCGCCCGCACCCAGGGCCAGCAGGAGCGCGGTACGTGAAGGTCGCGCCGACC
This sequence comes from Streptomyces sp. NPDC088252, assembly GCF_044740965.1. Classification (NCBI taxonomy): domain Bacteria; kingdom Bacillati; phylum Actinomycetota; class Actinomycetes; order Kitasatosporales; family Streptomycetaceae; genus Streptomyces; species Streptomyces sp. NPDC088252. The sequence goes on from NZ_JBIURS010000007.1 coordinate 165,823, forward strand.
CGGTGCTGTCTCCGGCGCTGACCAGCACCACCGCCACGAGTGCGAGCGGGAGACCCACCAGCCCGGCGGCGCCCAGGTGCTCGCCCTGCAGCAGACCCACACCGACGGGGAGCGCGGCGGACACCACGGCGGTCACGGGTGACAGCACGTTCATCGGGCCGATCGCCAGGGTGCGGTAGAGCAGGGTGAACGCGGCGGCCGAGGCGACCCCGGACGCGGCACCCCAGCCGAGAGCGCCGGCGCTGAACGAGGCGCCCAGGAGCGGCCACAGCAGCATCTCGACCGCGAGGCTGGCCGGGGCCGCGATCATCACGGTACGCAGCACATGAGTCCTACGCGCGCCGAGACCGCCGAGGAAGTCTGCGCACCCGTAAGCGAGTGAGCTGCCCAGGGCCAGCAGCAGAGCGATCACGGAACATCCCTTACCATTTCGGTGGAATGACTGAACCGTACAACGGATCGACCGGGTCGTGTCAACCAAACGACCGCACGGTGCATTCCAGTGGTCCACTCGCAAGGATGGTGATCGGATGGCCGAGACGGCCGCAGCCCTGCGGACGCTTGCCCACAACGTCAGGGCGGCCCGCACTCGCGCCGGCCTGTCCCTGGACGAGCTCGGCCGACGCGCCCAGGTCAGCAAGGGCGCGCTGGTGGGGCTGGAGAAAGCCCAGGGCAACCCCAACTTCGCCACCCTGGTCCGGCTGGCCGATACGCTCGGCCTCTCCGTGTCCGCGCTGATGGAAGGGTCGGCCGAGGGTCGCGTCCGCGTCGTGACCGCCGACGCCGTGGCCCCCTTGTGGACCGGGGTGCAGGGCGGCGAAGCCCGGCTGATGCTGACGACCTCGGGCCCGGCGCCGGTCGAGGTCTGGCGCTGGAAACTGCAGCCCGGCGAGGAGTACCCCAGTCACCCGCACCAGGCCGGAGTCGCGGAAACCGTCAGCGTCACCTCCGGCCGGATGACCTTGGTCGTCGACGGCACCGAGTACCCCGTCGAAGCCGGGCAGACCGCCACCTTCGACGGTGATGCCCCCCATGCCTACCGCGGCTCCGGCGCCGAGACCTGCCACCTGATCATGACGGTTCATCTGCCGCCCGGCCCTGCCTCCACGACCTGACCCGGGCAGCGCGGGCCGGATCGCCAACCCGAAGCCCTGTTGGGTGAGTCGGTCGGCCATGAACCTTGTTGGCCGGTTGGATGCATGGCTGGGACGTCGAGAAGGCCCCGGACTCCGCGACCGATCTGTCCCGGCTGGTCGACGCGATCGAGGAGGGGGTCCGTACCGTCCTCCCCGAGCCCGAGGGGCCGGACCGGGCGCGGATCGAGATGGTCGTTCTCCTGGCCATGTCCGGCGCGTACGGCTACGCGCTCGGCCGGCGCTACTGGTTGACCGACGTCGGCCACGACCCCGACGAGCCGGGGCGCGACGACGCCTACCGCACTGCCCTGTCCTCAGTGCTTGCCGCCCATCTCGGAGGGTTGACACCATGACGCCGCACGACCTCGACTTCCTGGCTTCGGACCAGGGGCGCCACGAGGCCGAGGAGCGGCTGCGGGCCGCAGTGGAGAACGGCCGGCTGCCGCTGGAACAGCTTGCGCCCCGGCTGGACGAGGTGCACACCTCGCGCACCCGGGGCGATCTGGAGGCCGCCTGCCGGGGTCTGCCGCGACCGGGCCCGCGGGACGCGCTCGTCGTGGACCGCCCGCCGACCTCCCGGCGTTTCGTGGCGGGGATCTTCGGCGGCTTCGAGCGCAGGGGCCAGTGGGTCGTGCCGTCCCGGATGACCCTCTGGTTCGATGTGGGGCGGCGGCACGCTGGATCTGTCCGAGGCACGCTTCAGCAGCCAGGACACGGAGATCCGGACCGTCGCGCTGTGGGGCGGCACCAGGATCGTGGTTCCGGACGACATCGAGGTCGAGGTGAGGGGCCTCGGCCTGTTCGGCGTCTTCGACAAGCGCGCCGCGCGCAGGATCGGTAAGCCGGGCACGCCGCGCGTCGTCATCAGGGGCCTGGCCCTCTTCGGTGCGGTCGTGACCCGTACGAAGAGGTAGGGCGTGTCCGGCGCCGGGCTCGCTGAGCTCAGCGACGCGATCGGATGCGCGGAACTGGACTGTTGCGGCACGACGGTGCGAGAGCGCGCGAGCGCGCGGTTGTTCTCGAACTCCTCGTGGGTGAAGACCGGTGTGTGGGCGCGGCGGAACGCCGGCGTCGTCGAAGGTCTGCCCTGAGCCGGTCAGGAACTCCTCGTTCGGGAGTCAGACCTTCATGCCGCCTGGCAGCCTGCGGCAGCACATGGGCGGTGTCCGGGGTGCCCGCCGTGGGGAGGGCGCCCATCCTCATGGGGGAGTCCGACGATCCGGCCGTCGTGCCTGCTGGTGCCGGTCGCCGGACTTTCGACAACAAGCTGATCGCCGGGGTGAGCTCGCACGAGCGTCGCCGCTTCCTCATCATGTTGCTGTACTCGAACCTGCCACGCACAGCGTGCCGCTGCCGTCAGGTCCCGTGGGCCGTTTCAGGGCCCACTTGTCTCCCCGAACGGGCCCGGTCGGCTCAACCATGGGCGTCCGGTTCCGGATTCACTCGGCATATGACCACTTCTGACCGTCACACCCCGAAGGGGGCGTCACATGCACCACCGAACCGTTGCAGAGCTCATGACGCGAGACGTCGTCCGGGCGCGGCGTGACCTGCCGTTCAAGGAGATCGTCAAACTGTTGGCGGAGAACGACGTCACCGCGGTGCCCGTGGTGGACGAACTCGACCGGCCCATGGGTGTGGTGTCCGAGGCCGACCTGCTGCGCAAGTCGTCCGACCAGGCCGATCCCTCCGGACTGACACCGATGCCGCATATCGAGGCGTGGGAGCGGGCCAAGGCCGAGGGGGCGAGAGCGGAGGAGTTGATGTCGGCCCCCGCGGTGTGCGCGCGTCCGGAGTGGACCGTGGTGGAGGCGGCCCGCCTCATGGAAGTGCAGGATGTGAAGCGTCTGCCCGTTGTGGACGAGGCGGACAAGCTGCTGGGCATCGTCAGCCGCAGAGACCTGCTACGGGTCTTCCTGCGCCACGACGACGCCATCCGTGAGGAGATCAACCGGGACGTGCTGCAGCGGACGATGGGTCTCGATCCCTCCGCGGTGACGGGCGAGGTCCGGCAGGGGGAGGTGGTCCTCGGCGGATCCGTCGAGTTCAAGAGCCAGATCCCCATCATCGAACGGTTGTGCAGGAGCGTCGACGGTGTGGTGTCCGTCGCCGAGCACCTGGCCTACCGGACCGACGACGTACGGAGTTCACCCACCGGCGCGTGAGACCGCGGTGTCCCTGCGGTCTCGGCCCGTCGGTACACAACCACCGAAGCATGCGCCCCCTCCTGCTCACCGTGCGTGGACCGGGCTTCCCTCCCCGAGCGCCACACCGGGTTCCGCATGCGCCACCGCAGGATCTGGGGTACTTGTCGAAGGAAGCGAATCCGTGCTCCGCGCGTCTGCGCAGACGGTCACGACGGGGTGAGGGTCTGCATGGACGCGCACCCCGTCGATCGTGTGCCGTGGTCCTCCACATCCCGGACCGGGGCACAAGGGCGACAGCAGCGGGGGAAGGCGGCCCCACACCGCCACTCAGGCTTCTTGCGAGACGGAGGCAGTCGTCATGGAGCCAGTCGTCACCGTCGGCCTCGACGGCTCACCCGAGAGCCTGTCCGCTGCCCGTTGGGGCGCCGATGAAGCCGAGCGCCGCAATCTCACGCTGCGCCTGCTGCACGCCTGGCCTCTGCTGGTGCCGGAATCGACCCGCATTCCCGCCGAGATGGATCAGAACTACTGGGCGAGGCGGATCGTGCACAACACGCGGGCAGAGATCCAGGCACACCACCCCGGCCTCCCCGTCATCGGCAGCCTGGTCGCCGATGATGCCGAGCACGCGCTCCTGCGAGCGGCATCGGAGTCCGAGATGATCGTGCTCGGTTCGCGAGCGCTGTTGCCTGTGGAGAGCTTCTTCCTCGGCGACATCAGCATGCCCGTCGTGGCACACGCCGAACGGCCGGTGGTCCTGGTGCGAGCCAGTACGGGCGAAGACGGCCCACAGCCCACTCGAACCGCGGCAGGCGGCGTGGTGGTGGCGCTCAAACTGGACGGGCCCTGCGACGATCTGCTCGAATTCGCGTTCGAGACCGCTGCCGTGCGGGGGCTGCCACTTCGGGTCGTCCACGGCCGGAGTCTGCCGGTGGCCGCATACGTGCCCTGGGGCGTCAACCACGATATGGCGGAAGGAATGGTTCAGGACGCACAGAAGCTCCTCAGCCAGACCCTTCGACCCTGGTCTGTCAGGTTCCCGCAGGTGGAGGTCACCGACAGCACCCCACTCGTAAGCCCTGCCAAGGCTGTCGTACGGGCCGCCGAAGGTGCCGATCTGCTGGTCGTCGGCCGACGACAACACCATCGCGCCCCGGCACCGGCCCTGGGCCCCGTGGCCCAGGCAGCCGTTCATCACGCACGCTGCCCGGTCGCCGTCGTCCCCCACGATTGACGCGAGGACCACAGGGGCCTACCCATCGAGGCACCGGGCCGACCACGCGTTCCTCGGAGCCCACGACGTGCCGCACTCTCCCGAGGCCCGCGCCCTGATCGGGTTCTCGCCGGCGACCACCCCCGTACGGACGGTTCAGCCCCCGGCAGGGCCCGTGCCGTCTCTCCTCAACGGCGCCGCGTCGCGCCATCCTGGAACTGTCGACAGTCGGCCGTCCTGTAGAAGGTGATCGGCATGATGTGGTATCACGGCGGCTGGGGCGGTGGATGGCACCTCATGACCGTGATCATGATTGTGTTCTGGTCGCTGCTGATCGCCGGGGTCGTTGCGCTCACCCACTACCTCACCGACGCCCGTCGTAGTCATCAGCCCGGCCCGCCCACCGGTGAGGCAGCATGGGGAAGCCGACGAGCCGAAGACCTGCTCGCGGAGCGGTTCGCCCGAGGGGAAATCGACGAGGACGAGTACAAACGCCGCCTCACGGTGCTGCGCGAGCAACGCTGACCAGCGCCGCCGCGCACCGTGGCCACCCACGGGGGTGCTGCCGCGGTGCGGGGTGTCGCTGGGCGCAGGAGTGCCCGGCAGTCCACGGTTCCGGCTGGGTGATCTCGCTCCGGGGAGGCGCTCCGCTGTGCAGGGGAGTGGCGAACCTCCGCCGTCATCCGACCGTGTAGGGGCGCATCATCTCGTTGTCCTCGTGTTCGAGCATGTGGCAGTGCCAGACGTACCGGCCCGGCCGGTCGAACGTCGCCTTCAGCCTCGTGGCGACACCCGGGTAGGCGACTGCGGTGTCTTTGAACCCGCGCTCCCACGGCTCTGCGGGCTGGGCGGCACGGCCGGCCCGCAGCCGGTCGAGGACCTGGAACTGGACCTCGTGGATGTGGATCGGGTGGGCATCTTTCGTGAGATTGTGAATCTCCCAGATCTCGGTCGCACCCAGAGCCGGATTCTCCGTGACGGGGTCGTCCCAGAGCATCGGCACAGCGGCTCCGTTGTGGTCAAGGGTGCCGAGCAGTATTTGTCGGGGGCCGACATGCGGGAGTGACGCGGAGTTCTGCTCACTCAGGGATAGCCGTCGGATGCGACTCGCCTCTCCCAGGGGCTCGATCGACGGCAGCGACAGCTGGGAGGGCGGGACGGTCGTGTCCGGCGTGGTGAGTGCTCCGACCGTGAGCTTTATGACCTGCCCGGTGGTGGCCGGGTCCGCCGGGGAGAAGTCCGCCCCCGCCTTCCCGCCCTGGAACGCTTTGTCGGGGCCCTCATTGATGAGATACAACTCGGTCCCGACCGATACCGTCGCGAAGTCGACGATCACGTCGGCGCGTTCGGCGGGAGCGATGAGCAATTCGTCGCGCCGTGCGGGCGCGGGAAGAAAGCCTCCCTCGCTGCCGATTTGCCAGAAGGGGAGTACTGCGTGCACGGGCCTACGAGCGAGCGGGCGGGTGACGATCTTCAGGATCAGGTACCGCGAGTTGCATCCGTTGAGAAGCCGGAACCGGTAGCGGCGCGGTTCGACTTGAAGGATCGGCCAGGTTCTCCCATTGGTCACCATCGTGTTGCCGAAGAACTCGGGGCTCCAGATCGGAGAGATGTCGCTGGCCGGAATGTAGGGGCCCTTGAATCCGTCGAACGCAGCGCGTCCGGCCGGGTAGGAGAGGCTGCCGTCGACGTGGAACGACCGGTCCTGGATGACGAGAGGGATCTCGTAATATTTTCGACCGGGCGGGTCGCCGGCCCGGGGTGCGGGACCGGGCAATACCCCGTCGGGAAGGTCCGCAGGGCCGCCTCGTAGGAGGTAGAACCCTGCCAGTCCGGCGTAGACATTCAACCGCGTGACACCCAGCGCGTGATCGTGGAACCAGAAGGTCGAGGCCCTCTCCGCATTGGCGTACTGGAACACGGCATCTCCCCGGCCCCAGGCGTCGCTGAACCGGTCTTCGAACTTGTCCTTGAACTCCGCGTAGAAGGAACCGACTTCAGCGCATCCCGCAGGAAGGTCGACCGCGTCGGGAAGGTACCAGGCCTCGGTGTAGCCATCGCTCTCCTCCGTGCTCCGCCCGCCATGGAGGTGCGTCACGATCGGCACCGGGCCCGAGTACGCTCCGGGTGTCGAGCGGAATCCGGGACGTGTGTCCCGGGCAGAGGTTCCGCCCGTCGGGTTCGCCCAGTGCAGTGTGGGGTCGACCGGCAGCAGGTGCGGCAAGTAACGACCCTTGCGATCAAACAGCTGGTTCTTCCATCTCACCCGCACAGGCGTTCCGTAGCGGGCCTCGACGGTGAACGCGGGGTAGTGGAAGCTGCGCGGATGCAGAGTCGAGCCGTACCCCCACACGGTTGTCGCCGGCAGGCCGGGGGGCAGTACCTGCTGCCGGAACTGTCGCACGCCGATCACGTAGTGGTCGATGCGGCCAGCGACGGCGCCGCCGGACTGCGGCATCGTGGAAGGGACGACGAGCCGCGTGACGTACTTGTCCACCGTTCCCGGATCCAGGACACCCCTGCCGCCGGGTACGCGGAGGCGTGGAGCCACAGTGGCCGCCGGAAGGAGCGCGAACATTCCGCCGGCCGCTGCCTGGACGACACGCCGCCTCGTGACCACTCACATCCTCCAAAGCCTGTCGGACCGTTTCTGGTGCTGCTTCCTTCTTCAGCTCCGCCGGGCGGTGCCCTGCAGACCGCCAACAAGCACCGGGCACCACCACGTTGCCGCAGATGGCAGCTCCGCGCGTTGTCGTATTGCTCCAGGGGAGCGATCCACGCCGATTCGTTGGGATCACCCTGTGGTCGTGGTCGTGGTCGTGGTCGTGGTCGTCGTTGAGGATGTCCGTGTGACCAACCGCGTCAGTGCTCGGATCTCGGCCTTCGGTGCCCTCGTCAGTGCCGCGCAGACGCTCGTGCGGGACGTGCGGTGGCTGCGCACAGGGGCGACGGCCTGACGAGCGGCACCGAGTGGCTGGACGACCGGAGGATCGTGGGCAGCTTGTCGACCGGTTTGCTGCCACGTCAGTTCTTCGATGGATCCACGTAGGACATCGTCCGCGTCCTCGTCCCCGCCGGTCTCATGACGTCATGCCAGCCGACTTCCTCGCAGGCCGGTGACGACGAAGACCCGGTCGGGCGGCTTCAGGCTCGGCGTGTCAGCAGGTCATCCAGTTCGGCCGCGAAAAGCAGGGCGGGGTCGAAGCCCATCCCGGTGAAGTGGCCTGCGAGTTCGAGGGACAGGATTCCGTGCACACGGGTCCAGAAGGTCAGGGCCCGATGGAGGACAGCGGGGTGGGCGGGGTGGTTGCCGGCCCAGTCCCGGTGCTCCTCCAGGTGCTTGTCGAACGACGTCGCGGGGCTGTCCCCCGGGAGCGCCATGAAGGCATCGAGCAGGGTCGCCATCATCTCGGAGGAGATGGCGGTGGTTACCTCGGGTGCGTGGTAGCCGGGGACGGGCGTGCCGTAGATGAGGAAGTACCGCTGGGGGTCCTGAAGGGCCCAGTCGCGCAGGGCGTGTGCCAGTCCGGCCAGGTCGGCGCCGGTGGCGGCGGCCGTGCGTAGGGTGTCGGCGAGGCTTCGGTAGGCGTCCTTGACGAGTTCGGTGATCAGTGCGTCGCGGCCCGCGTAGTAGCGGTAGAGCGCGGGCCCGCTCATGCCGATCTGTTTGGCGATCGCATTGAGGGAGAGCGCGGACGCTCCCGCCCTGGCGATCTGCTCCCAGGCGCGTTCCTTGATCTCCGCGCGCACCTCGGCCCGATAGCGCTCCCGCGGGGTCTTCGTGTCCGACTTCGTCACGAGTTACCACCCTTACCCATCTGAGCGGGTACAGCTTCAAAGTTTCGTTAGAGGTTATCACGAAAAGTGTTGCCCCCCCGGCATGGTTCGTTATACCTTCTAACGCAAGGGAGAGCCTCTAAGGGCTCTGGTGGTGCGGCCGCCGGAGCCTTCCCGCGCGGTGACGCGAAACCCGCACGTCGACCGATGGGCGCTCAACCACCAAAGCTTGTTCAGCAACTGACAAGGAGACCGCCATGCCCGGCATCAGGAGCACCAGCGTCCCTGCCGCCCTCTTCGCTATCCCACTCGTCGCCGTCAGCCTTCTCGGTACCGCCGCGGCACCTGCCGCGGCCGTCCCCTCCCGCTCCGCCAAGTCCCTCATGTGCCACGGCCAAGGTGTCGATCCCGACGCGCGTGTCCGCTACAGGACCGAGACCGTGATCCACGCGCCCCTGAAGACCATCTGGAAGCTGCAGACCGACGTGGAGCGGTGGCCGATCTGGCAGGCCCCTGTCAAATCCATCGAACGCCTCGACCAGGGGCCCCTCCGGGAGGGCTCGGCCTTCCGGTGGACGACTCCGGTACCCCCCAATCCTGCGACCCCTGCCACCAGCCTGGACATCACTTCGACCGTCGAGCAGCTCAAGCGCAACTCCTGCATCCGCTGGACGGGCCCCGCGGTCGGTGAAGGGCTGCGCATCGACGGCGTCCACGTGTGGACCTTCACCAGGATTGAGGGCGGTGTCCGCGTGCGGACCGAAGAGACCCACACCGGCGACCAGGTCGAAGCGGACGTTCCCGCCGCGACCGAGATCCTCGCCAACGGCCTCGAAGCGTGGCTGCGCGACCTGAAGACCACCGCCGAGGCCCGTACCCACGGCCAAACGCACTGAACCATGAACCGGGCCGGACCCGTGCCGCTGTTCTCCTCGGACCCACGCAGGATGAGGGCGGTGCCCGGAGCGAGGCGCTCATCGACACACGCCCGGCCGCACCGCCGTGTCGATCCTGAGACATTCGCCGTGCGGGTCGGGGGGCAGGAATCGTATTGACCATGGTTCTGACGGAGAGCGCCCGCAGGGCCATTGAGCAAGGCAAGGAGTGTTCAGAATGCGTACGAACTGGAAGTTCGCGGTCACCGTCGCCGCCACTGTGCTGACGGGAGTCGCTGGTGCGGGAGTCGCGCAGGCTTCGTCCGTATCGGCCGATGGTGTCGCCCCTTCGGCCTGCCGGCCGGCCAACCACATTGCGAAGATCACCGCGGGTCCCGCCAGCGCAGGGCACCGCCACTACCGCGTGACGTTGACCGCGCCGCGCGGATACGAGCCGTGCAAGCTGGCCGGTTCACCCACCGACGTGCGGTTCTCGAACGGTGGTTCGGAGATCGGGGTCACTGCCGGACGCTACGGCAGCCAGGCGACCGTGGTGACCTTCGGCCCGGGGCACCCGGTGCACTTCGACATCCAGGTTCCCAACAGTGGCCGCGGCACCGCCGCGACGGAGGCGTCGTTCACGCTTCAGGCCCCGGACGGGGAGATCCCCGGTACGTCCGTCGCCGAGGGCGAGTTCCAGGTGGCCACCGGCACCCTCATCGGTCCGGTCCAGCGCGGCGCCTGACCTCCTTCCGCACCCCGGTGTGTTCCGCGGCAGTGTCACGGCGGCGGGACTCACCGGGTCTTTCGCGTGCGGCGTACCGCCGATGGGCCCCCATGGCCAGGCCGTTTCCGGTTCCGGCCCGCGTGCGGCCGCGGCCCGCAGCCTTCAGAAGCCCTCCCTGTCGGCAGTCGGCGTGGCCCGCGCCACGCAGCAGCATGCAGAGTGAGAGCAACCCGGACAGGCTGAGAAGCAGCGTGGACCAGAACCAGAAACGCACCCAGGTGTCGGGGACCGGCAGCAGGATCACCAGCGCGGCCGGATACAGAACCAGCAGCCACCCAACCGCCTTTCCGATGAGGACTGTTGACGCAGTCGCCCGGTCACGCCCTCGCCCGGCCCGGTGGCCCCACGGGTGGTCGGTCTCAGGCCATCGGCGATGGTCGGCCGACACGTATGCACGAGCGTGCCGATCAGCGTGAGGAGCAGGGCCGGCCCCAGTGACCGGGCCCATTCGGGCACTCCGGGACGGCCTGCTGTGGTGACCGTCAGCATGGGCACCGCGAACAGTACGGTGCTCGGCGCCTCGAAGGCGAAGAGCCGCGTGGCCGGGGTGCGGCTGAGTGCCGTGGACACCAGCGACTCCTTGGACAGAAGCCGCCGTCGGCCGCAGGCGCAACCGATCGCCCGGGGGTGGCGAGGACTCGTCATGAACCCGGCTGCGCTTCGCCGGCGTCCACGCGGTCGGACCCGCCGGAGACGTGCCGGTCCGGGGCGTCGCGCGATGCCGTCAACATGTAGTCGATCGGGTCGATGGCTCGGGTGCGACGGCGAAACCGCCAGGCCGGCGCGGGCCAGACGCTGGTGACACGGCCGGTGCGGTCCTGGTACCAGCTGGAGCAGCCGCCCGCGGCCCAGACGGTGGGAGCCATTCGGTTCCGCAGTTCGGCGTTGTACGCGTGCTGCGTCTTCGTGCGCACATCCACGGCACCCAGGCTGCGGCTGCGCATCAGCCGCAAGGTGCTGATGAGGTAGTTGATCTGTGACTCGATCACGTAGATGAGGCTGGTGTGTCCCACGCCCGTGTTGGGGCCTGCCATGAGGAACAGGTTGGGGAATCCTGCGACGGTCGTGCCGAGGTATGCCTGCGGGCTCCCCTGCCAGACCTCGCGCAGGGACCGTCCGTCACCACCGATGATGCGCTGCGCGTAGGAGGCGTCGGTGACACGGGAGCCGGTTCCGAGAATCAGTACGTCCACTGGATGGATGGCGTCGGCGGGTGCGGCGCCACCGGGTGGGGTTTGCGGGCCGTCGCGCGGTGCGGTGAGGACGGCGTCCGGACCGACGCTCGCGATCGGGTCGGTGACGACGCGGACGTCGGGTTGAACCAGTGCCGGGTCGTAGTCGTCGGACAGCAGGACCCGCTTGCAACCCAACGCGTAGTCCGGGGTCAGCAGGGACCGCAGCTCAGGATCCTTGACCTGGCGGTGCAGGTGGGCCAGTGCCTCCCGACGCCCCAGAGCGGCCATGCCGCGGTTGCCGAGCAGTGCAGGCAAAGTCGCCTCCCGAACCATGTACTCCCAGCCTCGCGCCATTCGCTGCACCGGCGGAGCCGGCTGGAACAAGCGGCGCTGCCATGCCTGGACCGGTCGATCCCGGCGCGGAGCGATCCATGACGGAGGGCGCTGAAAGACCGTCACATGCAGGGAGGACGTGCGCTGCAGATGGGGGATGAACCGGACCCCTCAGCCGCCGTTGGGCCGTCACCCCCCGGACGGGCCGTGCTCGGGAAGTGGGGCGTCGTGTCCCGGAGTCCGTGGTCCGAGCCGGGCGACCACTCCCGCATTCATCGACCCACCCCGCCCGGCGGCAGGCCCCCGGTCGGCCGACTGCCACCGACGCCGTGGCCGAGTACAACCGTCCAACGGGCCGGGACATGCCTCGCGCCCCGCTCCGGACGTCGGACGTTTCGGGGCGGGGCGCGAGGTGAACGGCCGGAACGGGATTCCCCTGGCAGTCGGGCTCGTCGGACTGTCGGGTTCCCTGTTTGCTGTCAGGCTGGTGCCTGTCCGTTGGATCCTTCCTCGCTGAGAGACCTCTTGTGCGCCGGCTTCTTGTGCGCGGGCTTGTGGTGCACCGGCTTCTTGTGTGAGGGCTTCTTGTGCACCGGCTTGTGGTGCGGGGGCTTCTTGTGGGGCGGCTTGTGGTGCGGGGGCTTGGGAGGCCGCGGCTTGCTGATGTCGATGGTGACCTTCGCGGGCGTACTGGCGATCTGGTTCCCCTGCGGGTCGGTACCTGCCGCCACCGCCAGGTTGGTGACGGGGCAGAGCTTGCCGTCGCCGCCCGACCTGGTCTTCTTGCAGGCATTGGCGTCGACCTGGGTGATCGTGTACGTGCCGTGGCAGGTCGTAAAGGCACCCGGCGCCAGCGAGGTCGCGTCGCAGATGACATCGGTGACGCGGTCGTCGCTGACCAGCACGTCGTCCAACGTTGTGCTGCCTGTGTTGGTGACGATGTAGGAGTACTGCACCTTCGTCCCGACGAAGAACGGACCGGGCGTGACAACCCGCTTCTTCAGCGTGATGTGCGGTGCCCCGACGGGCAGCGTCAGCTGGGTCTCCGGAGAGGTGATGGTCTCGCCGTCCGTCCTACCGGTCGCCGTGGCGGTGTTGGTGACGGAACCGGCCGTACCATCATTCGCGGTGATCGTGTAGGTGCCACTGCAGGTGGTGCTGTCGCCCGGACTCTCCGCCGGGGCCAATGTGGTCGATTGGCAGGTGATGTCGGCGACATGGTCGTCGTTCACCTTGACATCGGTCAGCTCCAACCCGCCCGTGTTGCGGACGGTGTACGAGAAGGTGACCGTCTGCCCGACGGAGTAGGGGCCGGGCGTCTGCGCCTTCTTCTCCACGACGAGACCGGGGGGCCGTTCGATCGGCACACTCTGTGAGGACGGCGGTGAGGTGACCGTCTGGCCGTTCGACGTACCCGTCGCGATGGCTGTGTTGTCGATGGAACCATGCGTCACATCGGCGGCCGTGACCGTGTAGGTGGCGGTGCACGTGACCGTCCGACCGCTCGCGAGCGTCGTCGTGGGACAGGTCACCGGGCCGATCTTCGGGTCATTGACGGCGAGCCCGGTGATGTCCGTCGCACCCGAGTTGGTGACCACGAAGTCGTACGGCACCTTCGACCCGGCCATCAGGTCACCGGGGAGCGGCTGCCTGACCTGCTTGACGAGGTTCAGCTTCGGCAGCGGCTGGTCACTGGTGACGAGCACGTTGCGGATGAGGTGGACATCGGTGAACAGACCGGTGGACGCGGCGAAACCGAACTTGTACGTGGGCGGCACCGGTTGCGGAGCGGGAGTGCTGAGCACCTGGTGGGAGCCGGTACCGTCGTTGAAGTCGACCGACACGGTGAGTACCGGGTTGGGTGCCGGGGTGAGCTGCACATGGACCCGGCGGCGCGACGGTTCGAGCGCGGCCTCGGCCTGGGCGGGGGTGGCTCCCGGAGGCAGTGCGGTCAGCGGTCCTTGCAGCATCCCGGGAAGCGTCGACGGCCAGGGCCCGGTGGTGGTGAAGTTGCTGGTGGTGGCGGTCAGGAAGCAGTAGCCCTCGGTCCCGTCGCCAGGACCGCGCACCGTGACCATGTTGGCTCCGGGAGCGGGAACGCGGAACCCCGTCCCGGCCGGCGAACGGTTGGCGCAACCGTTTCCGCGGTGTTCCCAGTCGCCGAAGTAGTTCCCGAGGACATCGAGCCCCACGCCCAGGTAGCCACGGTCCACACCGGGCAGGAACGTGGCGGTGGGGTTGTCGTCGGGGAGCTTCTGCGCGTACCCCAGGCTGCCGCCGAAGGCGCCCGGGTGGGTCAGCGCGCCGTCACCGTTCACCAGGAAGAACGAGATGCCGTCGGCGGGGGTGGCCGGGGTCGTGCTCCCGTACTGCCACTGGTCGAACGTGACGTCGAGGCCCTGGTTGGCGGGCAGCGCTTGGTTGTAGAGGACGGCCCCCGTCTGGTCGTTCGAAGCGTCCGTCAGCCGCAGGTAACCGTGCGGCGCTCCGTTGGGGGGCGGTACCGGCCCGACCCCCTCCGGGCAACCGCCCAGCGGGTGATCGCCGGGACCCGGCGCGGCGGCGGCCGGGGCGCCGGTGAGACAGGCCGACCCCACACCCGTGAACTGCGGGGCCGTGGCTTGCGTGAACGTCTCATCGACCAGAGGGGATCCCGCGGCACGCGGCTGAGCCCGGGCGCCGACGTCCAGCGTCAACGACGCTCCGGCGCCGACGACGACTGCCAGTGCCGCCGCGGCAAGTCGGGCGGTCCGTGCGCGTGGCGCGCGCCGACCCGACGACGGTGAGTACTTCCTTCGGTTCATGCCCGCATCAATAGCAGTCACCTTGCGCATCGGTGATGGTGACGGACTGTCATGTGCCTCGAATAGGTGTGGGGATGGACCGCACCTGGCGGTACGTCGCTCCGGGACCGGCCGTCCTTGCCGACGGAGGCACTCTGCCGTGTCTCCGATCCGTAGCGACCTTCCGCTTCACGAGCGCGGTTACCGGCCGGGTGACCGGCGCGCACGGGGAAGCGGTCAGCTGTGCCTCCACCACGCGATGCACGGCCGTCCCGGCGACGCCGCTCGCCCACGTATGCGAACGACTCGCCGTTGGCACCACGCCAGATGGATGAGGGAACGGCTCCTACGGGATCCGTTTCGGCTCAGCCCCGTATGGACCTGTCGGATTGTGCAGCTGGTGCGGCCGGCATGAGGCTGGAGGCCGAGTCCGTGGGCGGCCGGATTGGAAACCCTCTACGGCCGCGCCAAGCCGTCGAGCCGAGGACGGCCACGGCTGACCAGTGTGAGAATCCAGGGGCCATCGATGTCGGAGTCGACGGCTCGGGCTCGTGGAAGAAGCTGCCATTCGCCGAGCGGCGCGAAGGGCGGAGTTCACCCATGGTGCGGTGAAAGCGGTAAGGGATGCGGAAGGAGCGTGCTCAGCGTGGCCCGGAACTACCGTCTGATCCTCAGTTCGCCGTCCGAGGTCTGGGGCCTGCTGTCCGACGGCCACCGCTACGGGGAGTGGGTCACAGGAACCCGGCAGGTCCTTGCCGCGGACCCGCACTGGCCAGAAGTGGGCGCCCGCCTGAAAGTCCGAGTCGGTGCCGGCCCACTGACTCTCGACGACACGTGCGTAGTCCGCATCTGTGAACCGCAACACCGCCTCGAACTGGAAGCGAAGGCGGATCCTTTCGGCGCAGCTCGCATCGCCATGAACTTGATCCCCTGGGGCGCCAACACCCTCTTCGTTCTCGACTGGCACCCACTGCGGGGCCCCGGCACCCGGATGCACGGACTGCCCGTGGATTACATTGTCGCGGTCCGCAACGGCCTGATGCTGACGAAGCTGGCCCGGATCGCGATGCGCGAGCGTGGCGGAAGTGATTGAGCCACCTGGCGCAACACCCGAGGCGGATCAGTTCTCGACCAAGCCCATCCGGTTCGGCTGGCTGACCGTCCGCCGTTTGCACCTCGGGATTCGCTGATCGTGCACCCCGGGATGATCACAGCTCGACTGCCGCCCGGCGGACCGGGAAGTCCTCCTCGTCGATCCTGACCAGGGCGTCCGTAGAGGTTTTGGCCGGTACGACGGTGGTGAACGCCGGATCCAGCGGTCTCGTACATGTTTTCCCCTGAACTCGGCGCTGCTGGAATGTCCCGACGACTACGGGACGAGGGGCGAGGCTCCTCCGGTGACCAGGCCGACGATGATGATCAGTGGGCTGCCCTTGAGTGCGGTGCTGAGGTGGTGGCGCAGGTCACGGTATTCCGCCATGCCTTCGGTGCCGGGAAGAACGAGGAGGCGGGGGCGCAGTCCGGCGAAGATGATCCAGTCGAACACGACCAGATCCCAGACCGACAGCGTGGTGAAGACGAGGGCCGCGCAGAGGGCCGCGGGCAGGAAACTCAGGCCGTCGTCCAGCGCGCCGTCGAGCCCGATCATCGCCGAGATCATCAGCGGCGAACACCGCCGCAGTGAACACCACGCCGAGCACCGACCCGTAGGCAACTCCGTACCCGAGGACCGTTGACCACTGCATGCCAACCCCCAGTGATCCGAACAAGTTTGGTAAGGCTTACCTAATATTGAATCACACTCAAATCCGCTCCACTTGGGACTTCAGTGATCGCCACGAGCCTTGAGCGTTCGTACCGGACGACATCGAGGCCGCCGCACGTGGTCACGCAGCCCGTTGCCGCATGGACGGCACGACCGAGATTGCTGTAACCCGGCAACCAGGAGCGGGTATCACGCTGCCGACTCCGGACCTGTGGCCTGATCCATGGCGTGTCCCCGCCGATCGGCCGATGCACCTTGATTCGCACGGTGAATTGTCGGAGCGCATCAAGCCGGGGGACGAGGTGGAGGTCATGACGTGGCGGAACGTGCGGGTCGCCGTCAGCCACGACGGGATCAGCGAGATTCTTCCCGGGCTGCCCGACGAAAAGGCCACCATGCTCGTCGGGCTCATGTTGGCCGGTGTCTGGTCGGCGGTCCTGGCCTTCGTCGCCGCCTTCGGCAGCGCCCGTCGGGCCCGCCGCTTCGCCACCGGCCGCCCCTTCGCACCCCGGGTTCCGTTCGGCCCGGCGAAGTGCGTCGGCGTGGTGGCCCTACCGCTCGTCGTGGCGTTTGTCGCCGGCCGTATCTGGGATGCCTGGACGGCCGTGGTGATGACGGTGGTCATCTGGGCATTGGCAGCGCTCCCGGCGACGATCGCCGCCCTGCGCTGGGACAGCGATCGGTCTCGCACCTCGGTGCCGGCCGCGCACGTCGATGCGGAACACGGTCGAACCGACTGAATCCCTCACCGACCGGCTGAATCGCTCGGTCATCTCGGTCATGGTCTGCACGGTCCAGCCATCGGCGCGCACCCGTGGCCGGAAGGCCGATCGGCGCAGCGTAGAAGTTCCGCAGCGTGGTAGGTCTCGGTGCGCTGTGATGTCGCCGGAATGCTCGGCCGAGAAGCACCGGCCCGGCCGACGGTGGGCGACAAGCCTCGAAAATCACTTGCAGTGCCTGCATAGGGTGCAGACATGCCGAGTTCACTGCATCTGCAAGAGATCACCCCTGACAATTTCGAGACCGCCATCGACCTGAGGGTCCGTCCCGATCAGGAACACCTGGTGGCGCCAGTGATGAAGTCTCTCGCCGAGGCATATGTCCACCCCGCTGTCGCATGGCCTCGCCTCATCTGTGACGACGACGAGGTCGTCGGGTTCCTCATGGCCTTCTTCGACATCGACTGGACAGGCAAAGGCACGGACTTCCGCTCCGGGCTCTGGCGCCTCAACATCGCGGCCGGAAAGCAGGGACGGGGCTACGGGCGCTTCGCAGTGGAGTCCGTCGCCACCGAGATCCGGCGTCGTGGTGGCACACGCCTGACGACCACCTGGCATCCCGGAGCGGATGGCCCGACAGGCTTCTATCTGGGGTTTGGATTCCGCCCGACCGGAGAGACCAGCGGGGATCAGACGGTGGGGATGCTGGAACTGAACTGAACTGAACTGAACTGAACTGAACTGAACTGAACCGAACCGGGCTCCTGCCACACCGGTACTGGTCGCACCATGATGTCCCGGCCCACCCGACGCGAGAAGTCTGCCGTCGGCGCCCCATCAGCAACCGGGTTCAAGAACACCACAGCGCGCGGGTGGGCGCTGCCGATGCCGTAGATCCACGGGCTGCCCAGGTTCTTGCTGCTCATCCGGTGGTGAGCGCAGACGCTGCCTCCGGCGCGTATACGCGCACGGAATCGGTGGTTCACGGGCCCGCGCCGATACCGATACCGACGCCGACGCCGATACCGACGCCGACGCCGACGCCGACGTCTTCGCGCATGCGGAGTGGCCGCCGCGACTGCCGTTCTTCTTCGTGCTCACGACCGATCCGCGCCCGGACGCTCAGGGGATGCGCGGCCGCGGATGTCCGTGCAACGGATCGGCCGAAGCGCCAACTCTTCGCTACGGGCGGGCACACGCTCTCCGGGCACCCCGAGGCGTGGGCGTGAGGTGTGAGCGTGAGGCGTGAACAGCCGTGATAGAAGAGGGCGTTATGAAGCACGAGTCATACAACGCAGAGCATTTCCACAGTGCTGTTCCGCACTCGGCCCGCGTCTGGAACTACTGGATCGGAGGCAAGGACCACTACCCGGTGGACCAGGAGCTGGGAGACCAAGTCATCGCGAGCTATCCCCAGACACGGGAACTCGCCCTGGCCTCACGGGCCTTTCAGGCGCGGGCGGTGCGGTATCTGGCCGAAGCGGGAATATCCCAGTTCCTTGACATCGGGACCGGGCTTCCCGTGCAGAACAGCACCCATGAGGTTGCGCAGAACACCGAGCCGAAGGCTCGCATCGTGTACGTCGACAACGACCCGCTGGTCCTGGCACACGCCCGCGCCCTGCTGACAAGTGCACCGGAAGGGCTGACGGACTACGTGCACGCGGACATGCGGGAAGCCGAGCGGGTACTTGAGGAAGCGGCGCGCACCCTGGACATGTCACAACCCGTTGCCGTCATGGTGCTGTCCACGCTGGGACACCTCCAGCCGCAGGCAGGCATCGAACTCATGCGGCGGTACATGGACGGCACAGTGACAGGAAGCTATCTGGTCCTCTGCGACACGGTCGCCACACCCCAGACGCTGGCCGCGCAGGAGGCGTATGCGTCGGGCGACACCCCGCCGTATCTGGTGCGCCGACCGGAGGAGATCCTCGCCAGTGCCGATGGGATGGAGTTGGTCGAGCCCGGATTCGGGTCGATCACTCTCTGGCGAGCCGAGGACGAGGGCCTTGCACCGGTCGACCAGTGGGGATTCGTGGCGCGGAAGGTGCAGTAGAGGTGTAGCAGTCGACGACTGCCACCGTCCGACGCTCCGAGCCACTTGCGCATGTGGTCGACAAAGCGGTCGCAGCACGCTTCGTCGACCACATGGCGTCGCCGGGCCCCCCGGTTCGGCCTATCTGCGGCAGGCCGAACCGGTATACCGGAACGAGGACATGAACTCCTGAGCCGTGACCGCGCTCTCTTGACCGCGTCAGGGCGGCCCGGTGCGAGCACGGCCCGTCCACCCGTGGTCGCGGCGTACCCGGCGGCGAGATGCGAGCCGAGCCCGAGCGCGCGGGCCCTCGACCTGCCCGAGCAGGGCGAGTGCGCTAGCTGCTCAGGGCAACCCCGTCCGGTGCTGCCATGCCGCGGATGCCGAAGGTCGAACCGGACGCGCCTCGCGAACAGCGGCACACGGGCCCGCATCTTCCACCGGCTGGTCGAGGAACGCAGTGCCGGCGTCTCCTGCAGGGATGGTCCGCAGCTATGTCGCCGCCTGCGCGAGTGGCAGAACGACGGGGCGCCGATGCAACTGCATCCGGGGGACCTGGGCTGGTTCTGGCGGTCAGGTGCGGAAGCGACCGCCGCGGCGGTCAGGACATGGAGCCGGGACGGACAGATTCTCGCCGTCGGGCTGCTGGACGGTCCCGGGCTGTCGCGGCTGACAATCGCGCCGGACGCTCAGCGGGACGAGGAGTTGACGCAGCGGTTGCTTGAAGACGTGACCGAGCCGGAGTGCGGCGTGCTGCCCGAGGGGAGGGTGAACATCGAGGCTCGGATGGGTGCACTGGTCCAAGATCTGCTGTTCGAGGACGGCTGGAACGCCGACGAGCCGTGGACGCCGCTGCGCCGCGACCTCACGGACCCGGTGAAGGATCCAGGCGTGCGGATCGAGCTGGTCGGGCCGGAGCAGGCGCACGTGTTCGCCGCCGTACATCGGGCCGCGTTCGACGGGTCGAAGTTCACGGACGAGCGCTGGCACGCGATGGCGGCCGGATTGCCGTACTGCAATGATCTCGGTTTGTCACACGTGGAGACCTGACGGGCGCACAGTGGGCCCGGTTCGAGCCGCTGTTGCCCAGAGACAAGAAGCCGGGCCGGACTCCGATACGGATCCCGCGACAACTGATCGATGGCATGAGGCGGCGAACCCGGACCGGGGCGCCGTGGCGGGACGTCCCACAGTGCCACGGGCCCTGGGGCCGGGTGTACGACCTGTGTCGCCGCCGGCAGCGGGACGGGGCCTGGGCCGCATCCTCACGCGAACTCGCGGTCCGCCACGAGGAGGCCGTTCGCATCGTGGCCGTCAACGATCAGGGCGCAAACACAGATGGATCCGGTTCTTGCTCTTCTTGGCCTCAAGCACCTGGTTGAAGTACAGCACTGGACCCTCCGCCAGCAGCACCTGAGTCTCCCGGTCACCCGGTTTGGTCTCCGGATGCAGTGGGCGGTCGGTCACCCTGCTCCAGAACCGGGCCAGCTCGTAGGCATCCGCACAGTCAATCGCCACGTTCTGCAATACCGAAACCATGCGCGCAAGCCTTCCTGGCTTTCACTCCGGACGCCACCGAGTTGCGCTCAGCCTTCGCGCACACAGCTCAGGCGCATGGCAGCACTCTCGATACACGCTCTACAGTGCTGGGGCCTGTCCGGCGGATCAGGGCCGGGCAGGGAGGCGAGGTGTTCAGCCCCCGCTCGCGCAGTTGGCACAGGTGGGCCGGGAAGGTTTTGCGCTGCCCGCGCTCTTGGCGCGCATGAGGATCTCGGTGCCGTTTCGGTGGGCCGGGGGCAGTTGGGCGAGCGCATCGTCCAGGACCGTGATGCGGTCGCAACCCGTGCAGCGTGTCGTGGAAGTCGCCGGTCAGGACAGTGACATCGGCGAGATCGGCCGGCGGTCGGGACCCGGCGTGGCAGACCACCCTGTAACCATCGGACGAAACGACAAGTCCGGGACGCGACCCGATAGTGTGCGGTAGAAAGAGCCTTCCCTCACGAGACGACAGAAGCCTTGGACAATCCCTGTCGTCCTGGGACGGAAGGCACTTCTGCTTTCCCGCTCAAGATCCGGACACCACCGCAACTGACACGCGGAGGTCAAAGTACCGCGATGCGGCGTGAATCGTGCGCGCGTGTGCAGGTCGGACGCGTGGGAGTCGGTCGCGGACAGGCGTGAAGCCTCTGATGGGACAGGTCGCACCGCAAGATCACGTTCGCGACAGCCAGAGGCTTCACGCCGACGCCCGCTGCCACGCACTACCCGCGCTGTACAAGGCAGCCGCCGAGGGAATGCCGACTTTGGCGAACAAAGGCCATATCGGTGCGGGTATCGGGATCCGGGTCCCCGTTCGCCGTCCCAAGGGCCAGTCCGTGCAGGCCCTGCATGCCGACACCCGTGCAACGAACGCCCTGATCAGAAACGTCCGCGTCCTGAGCGAACGCACCGCCGCCGAACTCAAACAACGTTGGCGCATCCTGCAACATGTCTCCGTCAGCCCAAGCCGAATCGGCGACATCACCCGCGCCGCCCTCGTCCTCAACAGACACTGGAAGCGATCTCCACTGAGAAGACGTCACTGACTGGCCCGTTCTCACTGGGGCTCGGCGGACGAGCCGGCTAACGCGCCACGCGGTAGCGGAGGTGGACGACTCTCGAGCTGAAGGTGCGGGTCTCGACGAGTTCGAGATCCACCCGGCGCTCGTGCTGGGGAAAGAACGGAATGCCACCGCCAACCAGCACCGGATAGACCCTGGCCCGGTACTCGTCGATCAGACCCGACGCGGCTGCCTCGGCGGCGAGAGTCGCGCCGCCGATCGCGATGTCACCCTCCCCCGGCTCTGCTCGCAATCGCGCGATCTCCTCCGCCAGGCCGCCGGAGGCCAGGCGGGCGTTGCCCTGCACCGCCGACAGCGTGGTGGAGAACACCACCTTGGGGAGCCGCTTCCAGATCGCGGCCCACTCGAGCATGGAGTCGTCGAGCGATGGATCCTGGTCGGCTGTCTCCCAGTACAACATCGTCTCGTACAGCCGTCGTCCCAACAGGTGGACGTCGACCTCTCGAATTTCGTCGATCCAGGAGCGAAAGACCTCCTCGGCGGGCGCCGTCCAGTTGAAGTCGCCGTCCGGCCCGACGATGTAGCCATCAAGTGAGACGCTCATCGAATAGGTCACGCTGCGCATCAGAAGTCCTCCTCGGTAACGGGTTCGACAGTACGACCGCCGGACGCCGCAGGACTCATCGCGGCTCGCGGGATCCCCTGGGTCGAGTCACCTTATGAGATCATTTCGCTGAGAAAACCTCACTGACATCTCGTGAGCAAGAAGATCCGACACGAGGAGGATCTGGTCCGCACGCTGTACTTGTGTCGTGTTCGGATCACAGGAGCAGGCGCGCGCACGCGCTGTGATCACGTGGGGCCAGGTCCAGGTCCAGGTCCAGGGGCGGCGTCAGGCGGGCGGCCTCGATGTCCACGACCACTCGCCGCCCGTGTCCGGGGCTCCGCCGCGTCGGCCTACCGTCGGACATTCTTCGCGGGCTTCGGCCCGTGCGTTGTTCTGACCGCCTCTCGGACAGCGTCGCTCGCGGAAGCACCAGGTCAGGTCGAGGTGGTGAACGGAGACCCTCACTCGGCCGTTCCTGTCACCGTTCAGGTGGGGGCGACCATGTACGGCTCAGGAGGCCGAGGAGACTGTCGCCTGTACTGCGGTCAACTCCAAGACAGGCACCCGCTCGACGTGCAAGAAGGACCTAGTGGTGACAACGCTTCCAGAGATCACAGCCCTCTTGGGCGAACCCCGGTTCAACTGGTCGGATCCGGCTCCATGGATCGGACTGGAGCAGGAACTGGGTATTGAATTTCCTGCGGACTTCCGTGAGATCGTGGATGCCTACGGCTCGATAGAGATCAATAAGCAGTTGTATCTGAAGCACCCCGCCGGCCATCTTCTGCACAGTCTGGGAGAAAATATCAGGGGGGATCTCGAGCTCTGGCGCGATGAGGACATGACGGAGTTCCTGCCGAGTCCGGTGGGGGCGGACCCCGGGGAACTGATACCAGTGGCGTCGGCCACGACGGGCGAGGCGGTTTTCCTTCGCATTCCCGACAACCCATCGTCACCCTGGCGCATCCTGGTTCAGGAGTTCGACAGTCCGGCCTGGACTCTCTACGAGATGACGTTCGGTGAGTGGCTGCTGGCTTACCTCAAGGGCAGGGACGTGACGGTCTGTTCTCGCAACTTCGCGCCGGACGGCCCGTTCTACGAATTCCTGCCCTGAAAATGAACGCGGTGGTATCTCCTGTCCTGATGACAGGTGATACCACCGTTCGTGGACGTACGTGTGATCACCTCGGGCACGTTGTTGATCGCGCCGCGGGATTCAGTGGTCTGCCGTCCGCTGCTCGCGCCCTCGCCGAGCACGAACAGCTGCCACAGTCGTGGGTGATTGCCCGCGTGGCCCGTTCACTCTGCCCTCAAGTACCTGGCGCCCGTGCTCGCTCACCGCGTATGCAGGACGAAGCCGTATCCCTCCTAGGAAAGAAGCCCTCTTGCAGCGCCACGAGAGCGTCAGATCGAAGGGGACAGGCGACGTCCGTTCGGTGGCCCACGGATCCGCGGCTGCGGCTCGCAGCCGGCCCCTGGGACTACTTGCCCTGCAGTCCGCCGTCGGGAATGCCGCCGTCGTACAGATGCTCCGGCAGGCCGGGCACTCCTGGGCACAGGAACATCACCAGCGCGATGCCGACCATGGCCCCCACTCCACGCCGGCTCCGGTGCAGCGCTCCGCGGTCCAGGACGTCCTCCGTACCAACGGCAGGCCACTGGACGGCACCACTCGCGCCGATATGGAGAGCCGCCTCGGTGCCGACTTCTCCGATGTGCGCATCCACGACGACAGTGCCGCTCAGGCGTCCGCCGCCGAAGTCGGCGCTCGCGCCTACACCAGCGGCAATCACGTCGTCATCGGTGATGGTGGCGCCGACAGGCACACCCTCGCCCACGAACTCACCCACGTCATCCAACAACGCCAGGGGCCTGTCGCCGGCACTGACAACGGTGCAGGGCTGAAGGTGTCCGACCCCTCCGACCGCTTCGAACGGGACGCGGAGGCCAATGCGCGTCGGGTCATGCGTGGCGCCACTTGGCCGACTCGGGAGGCCGAGTAACTCGCGGCGGCGACGGGCGGACCCAGTAGCACATCGCCCGTGCCGCGAAAAGCGGGGTCACAGGAAGGCTTCCGCAGGGTCGTGCACGGCAAGGCCGACTGATTCGAACATGGATCGCCGACGCCCCGTATCCACCCCCGCCCAGGCGCCCATCCCGACGCCTCCAGCACCTCATCCACCTCCGGCGACCAGTTGTTCAACCCGAGCCCCCGCTCCTCAAGCTACGGCCGTGACGGGTCCGTGCCGACCTCGCTCCTGCTGCGCCAGTCCCCGAAGAGTCCCGGACCCATCTGGTCGAGGACGGATTCCAGCAGCGCACCGAGGTGCGACGCAGTGGTGGGTTCCTGGCCGCACCAGTTCCGCGTCGCCACGCGGCCGGCCGTGACGAAGACGGCGACCATCAGCTGGGGGCGCATGTCGGAACCGGTGCGGATGCCTTCCCGTTCCGCGATGACCTCGGCCAGCCGAGCCTCAAGTCCGGCGGTACGGCGCAGCAGTTCGGCGTTCAGGCCGGGCGTCCGGTCGATCAGCCGGAGAAGCGACGCATCGACACCCGATGCGCCGCCTTCCTCCAGAGTGCGCAGAACCGCACCGAACGCCGCGCGCATCGCACGCATGGGGTTCTCTTCCTCCGGTCGCGACCGAAGGGCCGCGACCAGCGCGTCCCCGCTCGCGGTCAGCGGGGCCAGCACCAGATCCTCCTTGGCGGGGAAGTAGCGGAAGACCGTGCGTGGGGAGACCTCCGCCGTCTCCGCGATCTGGTCGACGGTGGTCTGTTCGTACCCCTGGGCGAGAAAGAGTTCGGCCGCCGTACGTGCCACGTCCTCACGCGTACGCTGCATCCTGCGCGTCCGCAGATTCTGTCCGGGCACGGCGGCCCTCCTCCTCCAACTCGGTGTGCTCAGTGCGTCGGGGCCGACGGCGCCCCTGCCGCGGCGGCATTCTCCTGTGCGAGCCGCTCCATGCCGCTCTGCGTCTTGAGCGGCTTCTCCTTGATGAAGAGCACCGCGATCAGGGCGAGAAACGCGAAGGGGGCTCCGATCAGGAAGACATCCGCGGTCGCGACGCCGTACGCGTGCTCGACGACCAGCCGGGCCGGTGCGGGAAGCGTGGAGAGGTCGGGAACGCCGTGCCCGGTTCCCCCGCCGCCCGCCGCCCCGCCGAAGCCCTTCTCCAGCTCGCTCGCCACCCGGTGGCCCAGCACGGCGCCCAGCGCACTCGTGCCGATCGCCCCACCGAGGCTGCGGAAGAACGACAGCACCGAGGTCGCCGCGCCGAGTTCCGACGCGGGTACGTCGTTCTGGGCCGCCAGGACCAGGTTCTGCATCAGCATGCCGACGCCGACGCCGAGAACCACCATGTAGACGCTGAGCAGCCCGAACGAGGAGTCCGCGCTGATCGTGGACAGCAGGCCCATGCCTGCGGTCATGATGATGCCGCCTGCGATGAGGAAGCCCTTCCACTTGCCCCGGGCGGAGATGATCTGCCCGGCGATCGTCGTGGACAGCATCAGACCGAGGATCATCGGCAGGCTCATCAGGCCCGCGACGGTCGGAGACTTGCCGAGCGAGATCTGGAAGTACTGGGAGAGGAACACCGTGCCGCCGAACATGGCCACACCGACCAACAGGCTCGCCACCGTCGTCAGCGTGACGGTGCGGTTGCGGAAGATGTCCAGCGGGATCATCGGCTCCTGGACCCTGGATTCGACCACGACCGCCGCGACCAGCAGGACCAGACCGGCGGAGACCAGTGCGGCGGTCTGCCACGAAGCCCAGTCGAACCGGTTGCCCGCGAGGGTCACCCACAGCAGCAGTGCGCTGACCCCGCTCATGATGAGGACGGCGCCGAGGTAGTCGATCTTCACTTCTCTGCGGACCGTCGGCAGCTTCAGGGTCAGCTGGAGCAGCACGATCGCGAGAAGGGCGAACGGCACACCGATGAAGAAGCACCAGCGCCACCCCAGCCAGGAGGTGTCCACGAGCACACCGCCGATGAGCGGTCCCGCGACGGTGCCGACGGCGAAGACGGCGCCGAAGATGCCGGAGTACCGGCCGAGTTCACGCGGCGGAATGATCGCTGCCATCACCACCTGGGCCAGCGCGGTGAGACCGCCCGCACCGATGCCCTGCACCACGCGGCTCACGATGAGCAGGCCGACACTGTGCGAGAAGCCGGCGACGAGCGAGCCGACGATGAACATCGAGAGGGAGAGCTGGATGAGCAGCTTCTTGTCGTAGAGATCGGACAGCTTGCCCCAGATCGGGACGGTCGCCGTCATCGCCAGAAGCTCGGCGGTGACCACCCAGGTGTAGGAGGACTGGCTGCCGTGCAGATCGGCGATGATCCTGGGGAGGGCGTTGGAGACCACGGTGGAGGCCAGGATGGCCACGAACATGCCGGCCATCAGGCCCGACATGGCCTGGAGTATGTGGCGACGTGTCATGGCGCCTGGCGCCGCCCCCTCGGGCGCACCGGTTTCGGGTGTGACGGCAGCGGTCATCGGCTGACGTTCCTCATTCTCTGGTGAAGGGCCCCCGGCTGGGGGCTTCGGATGTGCTTCAGCCGCTCAGACCGTCGGCCAGCGAGTTGAACGCCTCGCGATAGATGCTCTGGAACGTGCGGGTACGGCCGGATGCCACCCAGAGCTCGACGGCGGCGCGCACGGCGGCGATCACCACATGCGCGAGAAGCCGAGGGTAGAGATCGGACTCGGGGTCCTGGCCGAGGCGTTCGGCCACGACAGCGACCAGGGCGCGCTCGTCCGCGCCCTGTGCGGCCAGGAATCCGGGAAGCAGCGAAGGACTCGTCCTGAGCACGGCCATCTGGAGTTCCCAGCGTTCGTGATCCTCCTCGATGTGGGCGAGCTCCTGGCCGATCGCCTCGCGCAGGGCATTGAGTGCCGTGAGTTCCTTCGGTGCGTTGAGTACCGCCCGACGGGCCCGCTCGGCGTTGTCCTGATCGGGACGGGTGATCGCGTCTTCCAAACAGGGGAAGTAGTTGAAGAAGGTGCGCACGGAGACGCCGGCCGCATCGGTGACCGCTTCCACGGTCACGTTCTCGATCCCACGGTCCGCGGCCATGCGCAACGCCACGTCCGCAAGGGCGTCACGCGTCGCACGCTTCTTGCGTTCGCGCAGTCCGAGAGACATGTCGTCGGCACTCATGGGGTGCATGCTATGTAATTTTGCGTGGTGTGCAAAATTCTTTTCGGTGTGGTCCTGGCGGACGATCTCTGCGCCGTGCCGGTTGCCCACCGCCCGCCCCGGCACGGGCGCCGGTCGACCGGGACCACGGGCGTTCCGCGCATGGGGCGAGTCGTCTGTCGCCGGGGGTCTGCAGCCCCCCGGCGGTGTCAGCCGCCGGTCAGCTCAGCCGGGCGTCGGCGTAGACGACCATCGCGTCACGCAGGTAGACGGCCAAACCGTCGGCGATCCTGTCGTAGTTCGCCCGGATTCGCGGGTCATCGACGTAGGTCTGGCCCAATCCCTTGTAGGCGACCGCGTTCGGGGACCAGAACCGACAGATGTCCTGATGATGGGAATCCACTTCGGCCTGCACCGCAGGATCGGCAACCGGCGTGCCGGCCACCATGAACTCCGCGATGCGGATCATCTGTGCCGTCACCTCACGCTGCCATTGCTCCTGATCCTCGGCGGTCATCGCCGCGACGGCCTTTCGGGACTGCTCCCAGGCCTGCGGCCACCGCTCGCGCACCTCCGCCTCGGCCTCTGCGTCGGCGTCGGAGTGCTCGAATCCCTCGAACAGGTTCTCCGGCCTGTTGATCCTTGCCATGTCGTTGTGTTCCTTGCCTTCCTCCAGTTCGGCGATGGTTCGCTCGACCGTGCGGGCGAGCGTCTCCAGCCGGTCACGCTCCCCGAGGAGCCGCCGGTGGTGCTCGCGCAACACGGTCACCTGGTCGGCCTGGCTGTCCAGGACCATCTGGATCTCGCGCAGTCCCAGGTCCAACTCCCGCATCAGCAGGATCTGCTGCAGTCGCAACAGACCGGCCTCTTCGTAGTAGCGGTGCCCGTTGCTTCCGATCCGCGCAGGCGGCAGCAGACCGATCTCGTCGTAGTGCCGCAACGTCCGGGACGTCACCCCGGACATCCGGGCCACATCCGCGATCGACCAGGCCATTGCCGTGCCTCCCATCACCCGGCCGGTCCCTCCGGCCACAGGGACGACCGTAGGAGTTGACGCAGCGGAAACCGCAAGCCGGAATGGGCGTACGTCGAGCGCGTTCGCGCTCCGCTCGACTTCGTCCGTCCGTGGCGGGCCGGGACCGCAGTTGGACGGAGGGGCGCCGGACCGGTCGAGCCCGGCGCCGGCGCCCCGTGGAGCGTACGCCGTCGGCTTCTCAGGCCGCGGTGGACAGGAGCGCCGGGGCCCGGCCACCGGGGGCAGGTCGTACCGGCCCCCCGTGCGTGGTGTGGGTCTCCGCGTCTCTCAGCAGGTCGAGCAGCGCGCCGCGGGCACGGGACACACGTGAACGAACGGTGCCGACCGGGCACCCCAGGGCCGCCGCGGCCTCCACGTAGGGGAGTCCGACGAGCTGGGTGAGCACGAAGGACTCACGGCGTTCCGCCGGGAGTGCGGCCAGGAGGTCGGCGAGTGCTATTCCGTCCTCGAACCCGGGCAGATCACGTGGTTGTGCCCTCTCGACCGCGGTCTGCCAGTCGTCCCGGTCCGAGATTCTGGGCCGGGCGGCGGCATGTCGGAGGCTGTCCACGACGGTGCGGCGGGCGATCGAGAGCAGCCAGGTGCGAGCGGAGGAACGCCCCTCGAACCGGTGGAGGCTGCCGAGAGCGCGCAAGAACGTTTCCTGAGTGAGGTCGTCGGCGGCTTGGGGGTCGGCGCCGAGGTGGGCGACGTAACGCCATACGTCGCGGTGCAGGGCGCGTACGAACCGGTCGACGGCGTCGGGGGAGCCGTCGCGTGCGGCCAGCGCCAGACGCGTCACGGGCTCGTCGGCGCCGTGGGTGTCGCGTGTGGTGCCGTCGTCGGCCGCGGCCGGTGGCTGGGCAGGGGGCATCGCCTGATGTCCTTCCGGGGTCCGGGATCCGGCTCCGCGTGTGCGCGGAGCCGGTGAGGTGTACGGCATCGCCCACGGGCGATGCCGATGCCCGAGGCGTGCGGTGATGGACACCGGCACGTCGGGAATCCGGCTGTCAGATGACAGCGATCCCGGACGGCGGACCCCGCGAGGTGAGGGCGTGGATGAGGAAGAGCTGCCGCGGGACGCGGGCTCGGTGGTCACGACGGCCGTGCAGGCGCGGCCGGTGAAGAGGTGTGGGGAGGCGCAGGAGCAGGCGCAGGGGCGCGATGATCCATCCCGCGCAGGCACGCAGCAGGCGGAAGGCGGCTTGCTCTCCGCAGGCCAGCCAGAGGCCGCAGAGCAGCGCCGCCAGTAGGTGGGCGGCCAGCATTCCGGTCGACGACATGCCGCCCATGTCGTGTCCGGTGGGCACGAGGGCCACGTGGTCCGTCATCGCCCGCATGCCGTGATGGGCGTGCTGCATCCCGCCCGGCATGGTCATGTGCGCGGCGCCGGGCGGTGGTTGGTGCAGTCGGCTGCCGAGGCCCGCTTCGGTGACGATGCGTACGGCTTCCGTGTCGGTGATCCGGGCCGAGCCCGTCGGCCCGCACAGCAGGGACCGGGCCCACTGCTGGGCGAAGGACACGCCGTCCGGCACCGAGGGACGAACCGTCGCCTGAGCCAGGGAGAAACCGGTGTGCAGCGCCGCTTGTGCGACCACCACCATCGAGGTCACCGTGAGAACGCCGCGTTCGCGGTCACCGAGGAGCCAGGCAGCGGTGGCAGTCGCGGTGAAGGCGGCGGCCATGGCCCACCAGGGGACGGCCGTACCGGACATGAGGACGTGGCCGAGGGCAGCGAGCAGCACACACGTCGCTGCGAACACCGCAGCGCGTACCGCGCGACAACCTCGGCCTGGAGTCATGGCTGGCCCATCCTTGCATTCCTCCCACGGTCGCCGCGGGTGGGTACGAAAAGTGCGAAGGCGACGGCCTCGGCGCTGTGACGTGTGGCGCACGCCACAGAATCGGTGGGGAACCGGACTGCCTTTGGCGCCGACTCCTGACGTGGCCGGGGAACGGCCAGTGGCGTGGGGCGGAGACATCGGTGCGGGCGGACGAGGTACATCGGCGGCGCAGGTGACAGGAGCTGACAGGTCGACGGCCTTGCCCACCTGTGCCACGGCGTTCTCGGTGCTGCAGCCCTTCCTGCTCGAAGCCCTCGGCCCGCGCCCGGTGGACGGACTGGGGATGTTGTCCATGACACTCACCCGGAGTCACAGCGCGGACACCACGGCGGGCATCGGCGCCGTGGAGCCCGCGAAGGGCGAGCCGGACCTCGTCGGTGTGGCGGCGGTGACGGCGGCCGGTTCAGCCGCCTGGCCGCACCATGACCGCCACGGTCTCGATCGGATCGCTGTGGCGGAAGTGCAGCACGAAGGGCAGCGTCTCGCCGGCCTGTCGATGGCCCTTCGGCTTCACCATCACGTCCACCGTGTTCGCCGACATGGCCAGCGTCCTCCCGGCCGGCACACCGGCGGAGCCGATCAGGCGCATGGAGCCCGCGCCGCCGTCGTGACGCACATGCCGGCTGAGCATGGCGCTGTCGACGGCCGCGGAGGTGACGGCCACCAGCCGGTCGTCCACCCCGCCGTTGTTGACGATCCGGAAGAACACCGCGGTGTTCCCCTCGCTGTTGTGGGGCACGAAGACCCGCCCGTCGCCGACCTCGATGCGGGGCGGGCTTCCGGCGGCACCCGTGGCGGTCCAGGCCGTGAGCCCGCCGAGCGCCACGGAGCAGGCCGTCAAGGGGGCGAGAGCGGCGACCAGCCCCTCGCGCAGGCGCCGCCGCGACGGAGACCAGCCGTCGGCGACCGCCGTTCGCCCCGAGGTCCTTCATCGCGGAGTCCTTCGTCATGACGTCCTTCCTCGGTGATGCGGAACCCGGGAATCGGGATGCCGTGCGGGGGACGGCTGGCCAGGTGAGACGACCACCCCGTCGGTGGCGACCCGTTCGCCAGGACGTACCACGAACTGCTGCCCGGCCAGCAGTCGCTCGACAGGCACTCTTCGCTCTCGCCCGTTCTCCCGCACGGTCACGTCCTTGACGGCCAGCCCGGCCAGTGAGCGCAGGGCCTCACCCGTACCGCTGCGGGCCCGCGCTTCGAGGAACCGGCCGGTCAGGACGAACAGCGGTACCGCGACAGCGGCCTCCAGATAGACGTGTCCGATCCCGCCGTCGGCGGACGGAAGCAGGACGAAGGGCATGCGCATGCCCGCAGCGCCCGCTCCGCCGAGAGAGAGCGCGTACACGGACCAGCACAACGATGCGATGACTCCGAGGGAGACCAGGGTGTCCATCGTGGCCGAACCGTGTCGCAGCCCGCGCAGCGCCTGCAGACGGAAGGGCCAGGCGCTCCACACGGCAACCGGGGCGCACAACATGAAGCACAGCCACTGCCCGTTGCGGAACTGCAGTGAAGGCACCATGGACCGCACGAGCACCGGCACGGCGAGCAGCGCGGTGATCAACAGCCGATCGCGCTCGGGCACTGCCGCGTCCCGAGCTCGGTCCGACCGGCCGGTCGCTGCCCGCGGTTCGGTCACCGGCGTGAGTTCGGCCGTGTATCCGGCCCGTTCGACTACGGCCACGAGATCGTCCGCCGTGACCGCGGCGGGATGGCTCACCCTGGCCCGCCCGGTGGCGGGATCGACCGTGGCAGTCACCCCGCCGAGCCGGGTGAGACGCTTCTCCACGCGGTTCACGCACGCCGCGCAGGTCATCCCACCGATGACCAGATCGGTGGTCGTGAGGGTGCTCGTGGACCGGGCAGTCGTCATCGTCCATCACCTGAGCACATGTCACCCATGTCGTGACCGCGTGGTTCTGACCGACCGCCACCACTGTCACCGACAGGGGTGGAGCGCATTCCCGGGGCGACCGGGCCGACGGCGGAGCCGACCTCGTACGACACGGCGAACATCGCCACCAGCAGTACGAGGAAGCCGGTCAGCGCGGGTGGCGGCACGTACCGGGAAAGGAAGCCGCCGACAGTGCGCAGGAATGAAGGCTGGTCTTTCATCGCCGCTCCGGTTACGGGCACGCGCGAGAGGTGAGGCGCGTGGAGGAGGATGCCGAGGGGGAGCAGACGGACGGTGTCGCTCGACCCACGGCTCCCATGCTGACGTGCGCGGATGACCAGCCGTCCCCGTCGGAGGCCGTGCTCGTACGTGACTCTTCTCCCCTCAACCGGCGGGAACCCTGGGGCCAGTTGCGACGACTTCCTCGGGTCCCGCCCGGCGACCGACCCTGCGGGTTCTCCGGACACCGCCTGGACCCGCGTACTCGACGGCGAGTGGTCCCTCCACCTCTTCACTCCCCAGCTGCCCGAATTCGACCGCATTTTCCGACGGGCCGTCAGGGCCGCGTAGGGACGCTGCGCTTCCGGATCGAGCGGCGGGGGCGCGCCCTCGACGTCACACACGGGCGCGTTTCCGAGGCGGAGTTCCGCCACGCAAATATCCGCGCTGTGTACGTCAAGTCGTCGCGGATTCGGGATACTTCGAGCGGCATGCCCGTACGGGTGCGCGGCGGGCCGCCGCACGGGGTGCGCCGAGCGCGGCACCCTCGCGGGCCCCGCGCGAAGAGGGCGAGACGTGTGGTCGCGCCCGCCCGGTTCGGTCAAACGACAGGTACGGAATGTTCAACCTCTGACCAAGAAATTGACGCGACGGGGCTGGAAATCGTCGTTGCAGGCCCGGGAATCGCATCCCCTCAGCAGCGGATATGTCTGATCGCGTCCATGTGGTCACGCTGAGCATCGAATTTTCGTACCCCTGGCCCGCCCATGCCGGGCGTACGGTCTCAACAGAATGTTGATCAAGATTCAAAGCGTCCCGGATGCGGGGGGCTTTGGTGATTTCGTCATGTCCTCAAAGGAGAAGACATGCCTGCAGTGGAACAGGTGGTGCAGGCGAAGAACTGGGCCTCTACCCGCGCCGGACAGATACAACTGCGCGGCGTCGCCCAGGTCGCACTCAGCTCGAACGCATGGGCCGGGCTGCTGTTCACCGTGGCGCTGTTCGTGGACGGATGGCGACTGGGTGTGTACGGCCTGCTGGGTGCTGCCTCGTCCACCGCCGCCGCGGCGCTCCTGGGAGCCGACCGGAAGGGATTGGCCAACGGGCTGCAGGGCTACTGCGGTTGCCTGACCGGGATCGCCCTCGTCGTCCGGCTCGGCACCTCGTGGCAAACCGCCGTGCTGGCCGTGCTCGGCGCGGCGGTCTGCTCGGTGCTGAGCGCCGCGGCGGGCCGCCTCCTCGGTCCCCTCGGGCTGCCGGTGCTGACGGCCCCCTACTGTCTGGTCGCCGGGGCGCTGGTGGTCACGTTGTCCAAGGCGCCGGTCGCCGCCGGTCCGGCCGCACGCGTCTCGGGATTCACGACCACGACAGCCGCGGAGACCGGGCGGGCGCTCTGCAACAACATCGGTCAGATCTTCTACCTGGACAAGTGGTACGCGGGCCTGATCCTGCTCGTCGGGCTGCTCGTCGCCTCGCGGATCGCCGCCGTCGCGGCGATCGGCGCCAGCGTCGTCGCGTTCCTGACCGCCTGCCTGACAGGACTGCCCGCCGACCGGATCACCGAGGGGCTGTACGGATACAACGCGGTGCTCTGCGCGATCGCGCTGACAGCCACCTTCCTGACTCCCACTCCGTGGACCGCCGGGTACGCCGCGCTCGCCGCGGCGGCCTCCGTCCCGTTCACCGCTGCCTGGGAAGCAGTTGCCCAGCCCTCCGGCGGATACCCCTTCACCTGGCCGTTCACCGTGACGACCTGGCTCTTCCTGGCGGCTGGTCCACTCCTGGGCCGGCCCGGCATCTCGTCCGAGAAAGCAATGTGACGCCATGAACCTCGCACCGCGGGAAATCGACAAACTCCACGTCTATGTGGTCGCGGACCTGGCCCGCCGCCGCAGGAACCGGGGAACCAAACTCAACTACAGCGAAGCCGCAGCCCTGATCACCGAGGCCGTCCTGGAGGCCGCGCGTGACGGCCGCACCGTCGCCGAATGCATGGAGTTGGGCCGCAAGGTCGTCTCCGTCGACGACGTGATGCCCGGAGTGCGGGAGATGCTCACCGTCCTCCAGGTCGAGACAGCCTTCGTCGACGGGACGAAGCTGGTCACCTGCCACGACCCGATCAGCGCCTGAAACACCGAGGAGACACAGATGTCTGGCGGAGCTCATTACCTCTACGGGGACGACCCCGTCGAGATCAACGCCGGCCGGGCCAGGATCACACTCACGGTCGCCAACACCGGTGACCGGGCCGTGCAGATCGGCTCGCACTACCACTTCTTCGAGATCAACCGCGCCCTGCGCTTCGACCGCGAGGCCGCCTACGGCATGCGCCTGGACATCCCGTCCGGCACCGCTGTGCGCTTCGAGCCCGGCGACACCCGCGAGGTGGAGCTGTGCGCCTTCGCCGGCACCGGGCGGCTCACCGGCTTCGCCGCGCTCGTCAACGGGGGACTGTCGGCCCCGGACACCAAGCGCGTCGCCCTCCGTCGCGCGGCGGAGCTCGGCTTCACACACGACGACAGCGACACCGAGACCGACCACGAGGGGGCCCGTACCTGATGGCGATCATCCCGCGCAAGCAGTACACGGATCTGTTCGGTCCCACCGTCGGCGACCGCTTCCACCTGGCCGACACCAATCTGGTCGTCGAGGTCGAGTACGACCACAACGCCGGTTCCTACGGGGAAGAGGCCGTCTACGGGGGAGGCAAGGCCATCCGGGACGGGATGGCCCAGGACCCCTCCGTACTCAACCGCGAAGGCGCCCTGGACCTCGTCATCACCAATGTTGTGGTGCTCGACCCGGTTCTGGGTGTGGTCAAGGGCGACATCGGCGTACGCGGCGGCCTGATCGTCGGTGTCGGCAAGGCGGGAAACCCGCATCTGCAGAGCGGAGTCGACCCCAAGCTCGTCATCGGCCCCGGCACCGAGGTGATATCCGGCGAACACCTCATCGCCACCGCCGGGGGCGTCGACACGCACATCCACTTCATCGCGCCCCAGCAGGCCCAGGAGGGTCTGTCCAACGGCATCACCACCTTCTTCGGCGGAGGCACCGGGCCGACCGACGGCTCCAACGGCACCACCTGCACCCCCGGCCCGTGGAACATCCACCGGATGCTGGAGGCTGTGGAGGACCTGCCGGTCAACGTGGGTCTGCTCGGCAAGGGAAACGGCAGCCTGCCCGAGGCGCTGCGCGAGCAGGTCGAGGCGGGCGCGGCCGGACTGAAGGTGCACGAGGACTGGGGCGCCACCCCCGCCACCATCGACACCGCGCTCCGGGTAGCAGACGAGCACGACGTCCAGATGGCCATTCACACCGACACCCTCAACGAGGGCGGCTTCTACGAGGACACCCTGTCGGCCATCGACGGCCGGACCATCCACACCTTCCACACCGAGGGCGCCGGTGGCGGTCACGCCCCCGACATCATCCGGGTGTCCGGCGAGGCCAACGTACTGCCTGCCTCCACCAACCCGACCCTGCCGTACACGATCAACGCGGTGGACGAGTTGCTGGACATGGTGATGGTCTGTCACCACTTGTCCCGCGACATCCCCGAGGACGTGTCGTTCGCCGACAGCCGGGTGCGGGCCGAGACGATCGCGGCCGAGACCGTTCTGCACGACCTCGGCGTGATCAGCATCTTCTCGTCGGACTCCCAGGCAATGGGGCGGGTCGGCGAGTCCTTCGTCCGCGCCTTCCAGACGGCACACCACTGCAAGGATCTGCGTGGTCCGCTGGCCGAGGACAGCTCCCGCAACGACAACGCGCGTGTCCTGCGGTATCTGGCCAAGCTGACGATCAACCCCGCGACCGCCGTCGGTGCCGCGGACGTGATCGGCTCCCTGGAGCCCGGCAAGCTCGCCGACATCGTGCTCTGGCCGATCCACTCCTTCGCGGCCAAGCCCAAGATGGTCATCAAGGGCGGAATGGTCAACTGGGCGCTGATGGGCGACCCCAACGCGTCGCTGCCCACACCGCAACCGGTGTACTACCGGCCGATGTTCGGCACGTACGGCCGTGCCCGGCAGCGCACGTCGGTGACCTTCATGTCCCAGGCATCCATCGCCGCGGGCGTCCCCGACAAGCTGGGGCTGCAGCGGCGGATCGAACCCGTGCAGCGCTGCCGGACCATCGGCAAGGAGCACATGGTGCGCAACGACGCGCTGCCGCGCATCGAAGTGGACCCGGAGACGTACAAGGTCACGGTCGACGGCGAGCCCGCCACCATCGAGCCGGCGGAGCGGCTCCCGCTCAACCACCTCTTCTACATCGTCTGACCGTCCTCGACCGCCGTCACCGGCCGGACCACCTCGGACGGCCCCCTGGCACGAACGGAATCCCCGGCGTGAACGACCCGATGCCGATCCCGGCGCTGCTGACCGGACTCCAGCTCACCGACTCGGCTTTCCCCAGCGGCTATTACACCCTCTCCCACGGCCTGGAAGGCTTCCAACAGGCCCGCGCGGTCACCCCGCGCGGCCTGCCCGCCCTCCTCCAGGACCTGTTGCGCAACAGTGCGGGGCCGGCCGACGCGACCGCCCTCGCCCTCGCCCACCGTGCGGTCACCGCCGACGACTGGGCGGAGGTGGTGGCCGTGGAACAGCGGTTGCATGCCACCAAATTGGGTCGAGAGGCCCGGCAGGCTGCCGTCCGCACCGGACGGCAGCTGCTGGACCTCGCCGGCGAGGTCTATCGCACACCACAGATCGAGCGATACCAGGCCCTCTACCGGGAGGGAGCCGTACGCGGCTGCCAGCCGGTCGTCGCCGCCGTCGTCCACGCGGCCAACGGAC
Organism: Streptomyces sp. NPDC088252; assembly: GCF_044740965.1. Classification (NCBI taxonomy): domain Bacteria; kingdom Bacillati; phylum Actinomycetota; class Actinomycetes; order Kitasatosporales; family Streptomycetaceae; genus Streptomyces; species Streptomyces sp. NPDC088252. The sequence continues at coordinate 202,659 of NZ_JBIURS010000007.1, forward strand.
TGTCGACCCGCCAGGCGGTCACCTGCGAGCTGTTCGCCTTCGCGGCCAGTTTCGTGGGGGCCGCCGTGCGGCTGCGGCTGACCGACCACCGCCGGGCGCAGGTCGTGCTGCACGGGGCCGCCCCGGTGATCGAGGAGACCGTCGACGCCGCGCTGCGGCGGGAGTTGGCCGACATCGGAGGGTGTGTCCCGGTCGCGGATGTCATGGCCGGCCGTCACGAGCGCGCCGAGGCACGCCTCTTCGCCAGCTGAGAGCTGTCCCGCAATCCCTGGCGGATCAGCGCGCGGCGTCAGATGCACAGCCCTCAGGGATCGGCGAGCGGCACGGCACCGGGGCATGCGAACCCGGGGTGTTCCGGACGAAAGGCCCCATCATCCGCCCCTCCCTCCCTCACCTGGAAGACCACCACACCGGAAGGATCACCATGCACGACCCGATGCAGGCCAGGCACCACCACGACCAGGACGAGCTCATGCAGCGGCCCAAGGACGGCGTACTGCGCGTCGGCATCGCCGGACCGGTCGGCTCCGGAAAGACCGCACTCATCGAAGCGCTCGTGCCCGTGCTGATCGAGCGCGGCCGGACCCCTGCCGTCATCACCAACGACATCTACACCAGCGAGGACGCCGCGCACGTGCGCCGTACCCTCGCCGGGCTCCTCGACGCGGAGAGGATCGTGGGGGTGGAGACCGGGGCCTGCCCGCACACCGCGGTCCGCGACGACCCGACGATGAACCAGGCCGCCGCGGACGAACTCGTGGAGCGCTTCCCCGACGTGGACACCCTGCTCTTCGAGAGCGGCGGAGACAACCTGACACTCACCTTCAGCCCCGCGCTGGTCGACCTCTTCCTGTTCGTACTGGACACCGCCGAGGGCGACAAGATGCCGCGCAAGCGGGGCCCCGGCATCACCGAGTGCGAGCTGCTCGTCATCAACAAGGTGGACATCGCACCCTATGTGCGGTGCGATCTCGGCGTCATGGAGTCGGACGCATACCGCGTCCGGGACGGACGGCCGGTGGTGCTGACCAATTCCCTCACCGGAGAGGGACTCGACATCATCGCCGACTTCCTCCTGTCCCACGAAGCCGCCCAGGTGGCGGCCTCCGCGTGACCAAGGCGCCCGCGCGGCTGGAACCCGCGCACTACGAACCCCGGCGGGTACCGGCCCGGATGCTCGACCTCGCCGGTCGCCCGGACACGCTGGCCGCCGGGCGCCCCGGCAAGGTCGGCCTGCTCGAACTGCGCTACGCACGTGTGGGCGACCGGACCGAGCTCGTCGACCGCTATCAGAAGTCACCGCTGCAGATCATGCGCCCGCTCTATGTCGATCCGGCGCGGCCCGATCTGCCGGTGACCTATCTGATGTCGACCGGCGGCGGGGTCATCCAGGCCGACCGCAACCGGATCGACATCGACTGCGGCCCCGGCACCGCGGTGCACCTCACCACCCAGGCCGCCACCAAGGTCCACCGGATGGAGTTCGACCACGCGACCCAGGTCGTCAACCTCACGGCTGGAGACGGAAGTTACGTCGAGTACCTGCCGGACTCCCTGATCCCGTACCGGGACGCACGTCTCTACCAGCACACCAGGGTGACCGTCGATCCGACCGCCACCGTGCTCCTGGGCGAGACGATCGCGGCCGGACGGCTGGCCCGCGGTGAACGCCATGCCTACCGCATGCTCTTCAGTGACCTGGAGATCCGGCGTCCCGACGGGACACTCCTGGCCGTGGACAGCGTCCGCCTCGATCCGCAGGCGCCCGGCGCGGTCACCGGTCCGGCGGTCTTCGCGGACCACGATCTGATGGCCTCCCTGTACGCGGTCACTCCGCTCGCCCCCGCGACCCGGGTGGCGGACACCCTCCACGAGGCGCTTGTGGCCACAGGCCTGGCGTTCGGAGCGAGCACGCTGCCCGATGACTGCGGTGCGTGGGTACGCATCGTCGGGAGCGACTCACCCGCCATCACCCGAGCGATGCGCGTGGCGTGGGACGCGCTGCGGAGGCTGCTCATCGATGTCCCGGCCCCGGACCTGCGGAAGACCTGACCCGGCCGGATCCCATGACCCTTGCCTGTCCTCCGCGGCCGTTGGACAGGGGTGCGGGGGGTGCCGACCTCGGCCCCCCGCACCCCGGGGCAGGCGGGGTCGAGTGTGTGCGGGGCGGCGAGGCGCTGTCACCCTGGTCCCGCGCCGGGACCGCGGGACGTCACTGGCCCCGTCGGCTGCCCCGTTCGGGTGCCGTCGCAGGCCCGTCGAGACGCTCGATACGGCCCCTGGGATGTGATGCCACCCATAGGAGGTGCGTCACATCCTAAGGAGGCTAGGAGGACCGGCGCGGCGCGATCGGCACAAAAATGCCGCAGAATCTAGTATTTCGGACATTGCTCCTAATTTGGGTAGTACGTCACATTCTTGCGTCGGGTTCGGTCGGGCGTTAACCATGGCTGTCGTTGCGGGAGACCGCGACCGGGCCGGGCGGATCGCGTCGGACCGGATCGCACCGGCCCGCACGGCGGGGCTCCGCTCCGCAGGCCGCCGTGATCGAGACGGCGGGCACCACGTGACGTCCCCGCATTGGAGAGTTCCTTCCGTATGACCACGCACACGCAGTCCCGCACCTCCCGTATCGCCCGTATCCGTTCCCTGTCCGTCGCCGGTATCGCTTCCCTGGGTGCCGCGGCGGCCGCCCTCACCCTGACGTCCACCTCCGCCCAGGCCGCCGAGGTGAAGTCGGTGGGCGCCTCCGTGGCCAAGGTCTCGGCGGCCGACGGCAAGAGCGGCCAGGGGTACGGCAACAACCTCGACGGCTGGATCAAGCAGTCGCTGGCCATCATGAAGGCCAAGGGCATCCCGGGGAGTTACGAGGGGCTGCACCGCAACATCATGCGCGAGTCGGGCGGCAACCCGAACGCCCAGAACAACTGGGACGTCAACGCCCGCAACGGTGTGCCGTCCAAGGGTCTGCTCCAGGTGATCCAGCCGACGTTCAGCGCCTACCACGTCGACGGCACCGCGCACGACCTCACCAACCCCGTCGCCAACATCACCGCGGCCGCCAACTACGCCGCCCACCGCTACGGTTCGATCGACAACGTCAACTCGGCCTACTGAGCGGCGAACTCCACACCCGCCGCGTGAGCCGGGACCGGCACGGCAGCACCGAAGCTGCCCGTGCCGGTCCTTCGGCATGCCATTCGACGGGAGGTGAGCACGTCCGGGACATGCGGTGAACCTGTGGCCGGCCTCTTCCGGAGGGGCGTGGGTGAGACGTTCCGAGGTGTGCGCAGAAGGGCGGGTGGATCGGTGGTGTGATGCTTTCGCGCAACCCGAACCGCGTCTCTGCGCCACGGGCACGGCCGAAGGGCGTGCCCGTTACGACACGGCGTGAGCCGAAGACGCCGCCGTGGCCGCCGGTCCGCGCGGCCGCTCGTCCTCGATCGTGGCGTTCGAGGTGGTGTTCCGGGTGCCTGGCGCCCGGGCACGGTCACATCCGCGACGCGCGTGCGCGCCCCGCGCTCCGGTACGGCGGGTGCGTGCGCCAGGGCGATTCCCGGCCGTGATCGGGCCCCTCGGTGGTTCCCGGGGCGGGACGCGGGTCGCGGAGTTAGGCTTCCGGTGAACGGCATACCCGGGCGGAGGGTGTCGCCCGAGCCCGCCCACGAACCGTGGGTCCGGAGCGGAGGGGATGCCTCCGAGACGAGTTGGCCGAACATCGCGTAGACCATTTAGGTGACTGAGGCATCTAGTGGAGGGAGATCGGTAGGACTCCCTCCATCCTGTTTGCGAGGCCCGCCATGGCAGATACCGAGACCATCTCCTTCCCCCAGGACCGCACCTGTCCGTACCACCCGCCGACCGAGTACCGGTCCAAGGGCGACGGGCACCGGCCGTTGGCCCTGGTCAGACTCTTCGACGGCCGCCGGGTGTGGCTGGTGACCGGGCATGCCGAGGCGCGTGCGCTGCTGGTGGACCCGCGGCTGTCGTCGAACCGGGAGAACCCCGCGTTCCCGATGGTCACGGAGCGGTTGGCCCGGAGTACGAAGCGTCGCGTCGAACTGCTCGGCGTCGACGATCCCGAGCACAACGAGCGGCGCCGGATGCTGATCCCGAGCTTCTCCGTGAAGCGGACCGCCGCGTTGCGACCGAGGATCCAGGAGACCGTGGACCGGTTGCTGGACGCCATGATCGAGCAGGGGCCGCCCGCCGATCTGGTGAGTGCCTTCGCGCTGCCCGTTCCCTCCATGGTGATCTGTTCGCTCCTCGGCGTTCCGTACGCCGACCATGAGTTCTTCGAGGCTCAGTCGCGCAGGCTGCTGCGCGGCCCGGATGCCGCCGACGTAGAGGACGCACGGGCCGCACTCGACGAGTACTTCCGGACACTGATCGCGCGCAAGCGGGCCGAGCCGGGCGAGGGTCTGCTCGACGAGCTCATCGCCCAGCATCTCGACAGCGGAGCCATCAACCGCGAGGAACTGGTCCAGCTGTCAGAGATCCTGCTGGTGGCGGGCCACGAGACGACCGCGAACATGATCTCCCTGGGTACGTTCACCCTTCTCCAGTATCCGGACCAGCTCGACCGGTTGCGCACGTCCGAGGATCTGATGCCCAGCGCGGTCGAGGAACTGCTCCGGTTCCTGTCCATCGCCGACGCCATTTCACGGGTGGCCACGGAGGACATGGAGGTGGGCGGGGTGACCATCCGCGCAGGTGACGGCGTTGTGCTGGCCACTTCGGTGATCAACCGGGACGAGACCGTGTACGCGGCGCCGGACGAACTGGACCTCGGCCGGCAGTCACGCCACCATGTCGCCTTCGGTTTCGGGATCCATCAGTGTCTCGGCCAGAACCTCGCGCGCGCCGAGCTGGAGATCGCGCTGCGTACCCTCTTCGACAGGCTGCCGGAGCTGCGGCTGGCGGCGCCCGTCGACGAGATCCCGTTCAAGCCCGGCGACACGATCCAGGGCATGCTCGAACTGCCCGTGGCGTGGTGACCGGACCCCTCTCGGAAAGGATGCCGCGGTGATGCGGATCAGTATCGACAAAGATGTGTGCATCGGTGCCGGCCAGTGTGCGCTGACCGCGCCGAAGGTCTTCACCCAGGACGACGACGGCCTCAGCGAACTCTTGCCGGGCCACGAGCAGGACGTGACCGACCCGATGGTCAAGGAAGCCGTCCGCGTCTGCCCGGTGCAGGCCATCACCGTGGAATAGCGGTCCCTGTCGACGAACTCTTCAGCCGCCGACGAGAGATCGGCGAGCCCTCGCGACGGTTCCGCTGTTCCGTAGGGCCCCGGACGACGCGCTCACCCTTCCGGGGCCCTACGACGTGGAGCGAGGCGCGCCCGCCACGTCCGCCTCCCGCTCACGCGCGCAGTCGCCCGGAACGGCGCAGCCGACGCCTGAGCAGCAGGAGCACGGCGAGCACAACGACCGGAATGGCCCACCGCAGTTCGGGGCCGATGGAGGACCGGTCGAGGCCCGATCCCCCTTCGGCGGCCTGCCGCGCCTTCGAGGGAGAGATGCCACCGCCCAGCCAGACCGATCCGGTGTCGGAGACGGGCATCCCCCATGACTGGTCGACACGGTCGGGCATCCTGGGCCACTTCGCCCTGAACTCGTTGTCCGCCACCTCGTGGAACGGCACCTTGGTCAGGTCGACACCACCGAACACATAGGTGTCGGTGTAGATGGTGTTGCCCTTCCTGGTCCGGTGCGTCACCTTGAACTCGCCCTTGGTGTAGGAGTCGACGTAGTCATTGAAGGTGTCGACGGGCCTCCAGGGGGTGCGGGTGGCCCAATCGCCGATGTCACCCCGGTTGATGAGCCCGCCATAGGCGGTGGTCTTCTGCTCACTGATCCGGCGGTACCACTCTGCCGCGACCCGACTGCGGTAGACGCGTCGCAGCGAGGCGTACTCCGGGGCGGTGTTCACGGCCCGTTCCACACGGGGCAGGATCATGCTGCGGAAGACGGACTCGTTGTGCGCCTCGACGGACTTCTCCTGCCGCCGGCACGAGCCGGTCCGGTGAGTACCGAGCGGGTTTTGCGCGTTGAGGTACTGGGTCTCCATCTTCACCGAAAGCGGGGCGTCCAGGATGTACAGCTGATCGGACGACTCATGAACCTCGGCCGGTGCCGGCACGATCCAGGTGCGCATCGACATGCACGTGCCCCGAAGCTGCTTCCAGTAGCGGGCCCCGAGCGTGCTGTCCGGGTGGATCAGCTGGGCGATCGTCTTCTTCATGCGCAGGTCGGCCTGGAGCAGGACGCGCCCGGCATCGGTCCGTCCGAGGGAGTCGTCCACGATTCGCCGGGGCTCGCTGGGATTGAGGTTCACCCAGAACGTGGACGTCGGCAGCGTCAGCCACACGAAGAACGCATCCGACGCCTCGCGCACGGCGTTCACGCCGTCGGACCGGCTGTTGTCGTCGTTCCCGGCGGCCACGGGGGCGACAGGAACCGCACTCAAGGAGTAGCGCAGGCCGGTCTTCGCCGAGCCGGTGTCGGCCATGTAGCGCAGTTCCAGGGTGGAGAAGTCGATTCCGCCGGGACTGGAATCGGGTCGGCCGAGCATCCTGGCCAGGGCCGAAGCCAGTTCCTCGGGCGGGCACGGGCGGCTGTACGCGGTCAGGGTGATCTCGCTGCGTCCCAGACCCTGCGAGCCGAGCGAGCAGTCGGTGGCAGCCTCCCCGTGGGTGAAGGCGGTGGCGGCCTCCTGCTGCCGCTGGAGTGCCGCATCCCGTTCCTTCGACGGTGACTTCGCGCTCCGCGCCGTACTGTCGGCCTTGTCCGTGAGAGCACGCACGATGAAGCGCTCCACTGTTTTCACACTGCCGCCACGCCAGGACTTGTCCTTCACGGAGAAGAAGATCTTGACATTCTTCGCACGACTTCTGATCCGGGGCGCGCACACGGTGGCGCACGGTGAACGCTCCGACCACAGCGCCACCAGCAGGTCCGGAGAGATGCCCCTCTCGTCAAGCGCCTGGAAGATCTCCTCCTCGGAGTGATCCCCCTTCGGAGCGTTGAGTTTCGGTATCACCAACAGGGCCTTGATGCTCGGATCCAGCCCCAGCGCGGCGAAGAGGTCGGGATCGTCCGCGGCCTCCCGGATCTCGTACGGTCCGTACTTCTCCTGGAGCTTCGCTCTTCCCTCCCCGGCCAAGAGGGAGGTCACGTCGGCGAAACCGACGGCCATGTTGCGGCCCCAGTCGCTCGGACTGCCCCTGTGCCGGGCCTTCCGGGCGTCGTAACCGATCTGTGTGATCGGGTTGTCGTACGTCGGTATCTCCACCCAGCCGTCGGGCATCCTCGGTTTCGACTGCCGACCGGTCTCCGGCTGGGCGATCGCGTGTCCTGGCGGCCCGACCAGGACAGGCGCGCATCCCACCGCCACCGCCAACATCACGGCCGCCAGCCGCCGCCGTAAGTTCCCCTGCCTCCTGCGCCCGTCACCCGTCATGGGTCGAGTGTGGAACAGAAGACCTCCGGTACGGATTCCCTTTGCGGAAACTCGGTCCCGGTCGATCCACGCCGAACGCCGGGGGAGACGCTCACGGAGCAGGCCCGCCAGCGGTGTTGCGACACGACTTCGGCAGCTTCGGCGGCCACCGGAGAACCCATCAGCTGATGGAGTCCACCGGTGACCGATGGTCAACGGCCCTCACGATCCAGGTCCGGGTGCTCGCCGTTGCCGGGCACAGGGATGGCTCCGCTCACGGCCGAGAGCCGCTGCCGGCACCCATGCGCGGATCGACCGGGGTGAACACGCCGAGCCTGTCCTCGATCGCCTGGGCCGCGGCCAGGCACAGGTCCTCCCGGAAAGCGCGTCCGACAACCTGGACCCCGGACGGCAGGCCGTCGACCACTCCGGTCGGCACGGCCACGCCCGGCACGCCCACGAAGCTCGTCACGGTGCACAGACGCATTCCCGACGCGACCCGGTCCCGGCCCGCCCTGTCGCGTGACTCCAGCCCCGGCTCGACCGGGGGCTCGGTGAAGGAAGGGCCGAGCAACAGCGGGTATTCATCGAGGAATTCGGCCCATGAGCGGCGGATGTTCATCCAGGTGCCCATCAGCTTCATGAACTCGTCCGCGCTTGCGGGCGGGGTCCGCTCCATCGCCATCTCGATGTAGCGGTCACCACCTTCGCCGAGCAGCGTGCGTACCACTGGCCAATTCGGGGCGAACTCGGTCACGGTGATACGGCCGTACGCCTCAAGGGCCTCGTCCATCCGCGGTACGTCCCGCACCTCGCGCACGTCGTATCCGGCATCGCGGAGCGCCTCGGCCGCGGTCGCGACGGCTCCGCGAACCGTGGGGTGGACGCCGTGCCCGCCGGGGTCCGCCACAACCGCTACCTTCACCGGCCCGGCGAGGGGTTCGCCGTAGGCGGGCACCGGCACGGCACGTGGGTCTCGCGGATCGGTTCCGGCCAGCGCCTCGTAAGCAAGCCGCAGGTCGCCCACACTCCGTGCCAGCGGGCCGTCGGTGACCAGTATCTGGGACGCCGGGCCGGGGTCGTCCGCTCCCAGAATGCGGTGGTCGGCGGGGAACCGGCCCGTGGACGGCTTCAGCGCGGCCACACCGCAGAACTGGGCCGGGACGCGTACCGACCCGCCGGAGTCGTTGCCGAGTCCGAGCGCTGCCATGCCCGTGGCGACGGCCACCGCGTCACCCCCGCTGGAGCCGCCCGGGGTCCGGCTGCTGTCCCACGGGTTGACCGTGTCGCCGAACAGCTCGCTGCGCGTGTGCATCCCCGCCAGGATCAGGGTGGGTATGTTGCCGTGCCCGATGGGGATGGCCCCCGCCGCACGCAGCCGTGCCACCGGGGGAGCGTCGCCCGGTGCCACCAGATCGCGGAAGCGCTCCGTGCCGAACGTCGTCGGCACGCCTTCGACGGCGGTGCTCTCCTTCACGGTGAACGGCACACCCGCCAGCGGCCCCAGCTCTTCACCTGCGGCCCGTCGGCGATCGGTCTGCGCCGCGGCGGCCCGTGCGCGCTCCGCCAGGAGCTGCGTGACCGCGTTCATGCGTGGGTTGACCTCAGCGATGCGTTCCAGGTGGCTTTCGATCAGTTCGACAGCCGAGACGTGTGCGTTGCGCACTGCCTCCGCCTGAGCGGCGGCCGGCATCTTCCACAGGGGGTCCTGCATGTGCTCGTATCCTTTCCCGTCCACGTTCCGATGCGCTTGCATCGGAACTGTAGCCCGAGAAACGATACGCTCGCATCGAATAAAGTTGGCCACGGAACAGAGCACCGTGCGTCAGGGAGGCGACCGATGCCCAGACAGGTGGATCACGCGGAGCGGCGACGCCGGATCGCCGAGGCCGTCTGCCGCATTGCCGACGAGCGCGGACTGGAGGGTGTGACCCTTCGCGACGTCGCCGCCTGTGCGCAGGTGTCGATGGGGGCTGTTCAGCGATGCTTCCGTACCAAGGAAGAGATGCTCGTGTTCGCTCTCGGGCACATCGGGGAGCGGATCGGCGAGCGCGTGCGGGCCCGCCTCGTCAGGAGCCCGGCCCAGTCGGCGGCCACCGCCCTGGGCCACGCGGTCGCCGAGATGTCACTGCTCCGGGAGGAACACCGTGCCGAGGCCAGGGTCTGGCTCGCCTTCGTCGCGCAGGCGGTTGTCAGCGAGCCGCTCGCCCGGACGCTGAAGGCGAACTACGCGGCCCTGCAGGAGATGTTCGCCCGTCTCATCTCGGAAGCGGACGAGGGCGCCGACCGCGCCGTACCCCTCGATCCACAACGCGAGGCCCGGACCCTCCTCGCCCTTGCGGACGGTCTCACCTCACATGTCCTCGTCGGCCATTTCACTCCACCGGAGGCGCAGGACGTCCTTCACGCTCACCTGAGCGGTCTCTGGGAGCCGGTGGTCCGGTCCCCTCGCAGCATTTGACGCCTCGACCGGGCGCCGTGACGTCCGCCGATGCCGGGAAAGAGGATGCCTGGTGCGTGCCGGACGGCCTGGCCCCGGCTCGCTTCGACCGTCTCGTCGCCTCCGGGCCGCTACTCGAACCTTGTCGTGTCGCCCGCTCCCCGGCGCACGATCTCGGGTTCGCCGGCGGAGAAGTCGATGACCGTCGTCGGTTCGGTGCCGCAGTCGCCCGAGTCGAGCACGGCGTCCACCACATGGTCGAGCCGTTCCTTGATCTCCCAGCCCTGCGTCAGCGGCTCGTCCTCGTCGGGCAGCAGCAAGGTGCTGGACAGCAGCGGCTCGCCGAGATCGGCGAGGAGGGCCTGAGTGACGACGTGGTCGGGAATCCGTACTCCGACCGTCTTCTTCTTCGGGTGCAGCAACTGGCGCGGCACCTCCTTCGTCGCAGGAAGGATGAAGGTGTAGCGGCCGGGCGTCGCCGCCTTGATCGCGCGGAACACATCATTGTCGACGTGCACGAACTGACCCAGTTGAGCGAAGTTCTGGCACACGAGAGTGAAATGGTGACGGTCGTCGAGGTTCCGGATCGACCGGATCCGGCCGATACCGTCCCGACTGCCCAGTCGGCATCCCAGCGCGTAACAGGAGTCCGTCGGGTACGCGACGAGCGCGCCCGATCGGATGCTGTCGGCCACGGTGCGGATGGTGCGCTGCTGAGGATTTTCGGGATGCACGTCGAAATACTTCGCCATCCGCCGAGTCTAACGGCCTGGTGCACAACAGAGAGTGGATCAGCGAGCGGCGTCGGATGCGGTGCATCGCGAGGCGGAGGGGCGTCCGCTCCCTGGACGTATGCGGACGTCCCGAAAACGCGGCGAGGTGCCGTAGCTCTCGTCGTGCGCCTGTCAGGGATTACGGGACAGCCCTCGGGGCCTTTCCTTCGGATCAGGCCGGATGGCGAGCGGGGCCCGGCGCCGTCGGTCTCCGACGGCGCCGGAGCTCACTCCTTGACCGCGCCCGCGTTGGCGCCGTTCACGAAGTAGCGCTGGAAACAGAAGAACAGCGCGGCCACCGGGAGGGTGGAGAGCAGGGCGGCCGCCAGCTTCAGCGGATACTGCGTTCCGCCGCCGAGTCCGCCCGACACGAAGCGTGCCAGGCCCGTGGTGAGCGTCTCGTACTGGCCGGACTGCGTGCTGACGAGGAAGTGCGTGAACTCGTTCCACGACCCCTGGAAGGACAGGATCGTCAAGGTGATCAACGCCGGTCTCGCCATCGGCAGGACGACGGACCAGAAGATCCGGAACACCCCCGCCCCGTCGACCCGCGCAGCCTCCTCGACCTCGCGCGGCACCGACTCGAAGAACTGCTTCATGATGAAGATGCCCGCCGCGTCCACCAGCAGCGGCAGGACCATGCCGGTGTACGTGTCGAAGAGCCCGAAGGTGTTGAGCACCAGGAACTTCGGGATGAGCAGGGCCACACCGGGCACCGCCATCACCGCGAGCACGAAGCCGAAGAGTACCGAGCGGCCCCGGAAGCGCAGCCGCGCCAGCGCGTATCCCGCCATGGAGTCGAACAGCACCCGGCCGGCGGTGACCAGCACCGCCACCAGCGCCGAATTGCCCAGCCAGCGCAGGAACGGCACCTCCCCGGCGGCCTGGCTCAGTCCGAACAGCCGCTGGTACGCGGCCGTGGTCGGAGTGGTGGGCATCAGGGCAAGCGGATGCGCGGCGGCGTCCGGGTCCGTCTTGAAGCCGGTCACCAGCTGGAGGACGAACGGCAGCAGATAGAGCAGACCCAGCCCCAGCACCGCGGAGTACCCCACGAGCCGCCACGGCAGCGGGAAGCGGCTCAGGACGGGGCGTGCCCGGTCGCGCGACGCGGGACGGCGAGAGGAACGCCGATTCCGGTCGCGTGCGGTCGTGCCGACGGCGGTCATCGGTTCCTCCCGGTGCGTGCGCCACGATCCCGCAGCGCCCAGCGCTGGAACGCGGTGAGGATGAGGATCAGGGCGAGCAGGATGAACGCGATCGCCGCGCCCTGCCCGAAGTCCGCGTCCTCGAAGCCCGAGGAGTACGACAGGAAGGCGGGCGTGAGCGTCGTGTTGCCCGGAGCCCCCTGACCCATCACATACACCTGGTCGAAGACCTGCCAGGTGGAGATCAGCCCCAGGGTCAGGACGAGGAACAGCACAGGACGCAGCGCGGGCAGTGTCACGTACCGGAGCATCTGGCGACGGTTGACCCCTTCCATGGCGGCCGACTCCTCCAGCTCCCGCGGAATGTTCTGCAGTGCCGCGAGGAAGATCAGCATGAAGGTGCCCGAGGTGGTCCACACGGCGAGCAGGATGAGTGTGCACATCGCGACCGAGGGACCCGAGAGCCACTCGAACCACGACAGGCCCATGACGGAGTGATCGGCCAGCATCCCGGTGGGCCGTTCCGGGTCGACGATTCCCAGGCCGCCCAGGATCAGCGACAGCACCCCGCGGGGATCGGCGAACCAGTTCGGTCCCTTGACTCCGATCCAGGACAGCATGGAGTTGACGGCTCCGCTGCCCTGGAAGAGAAAGAGGAAGACCGTGGAGACGGCGATGGAGCTGGTGACCGAAGGGAAGAAGAACGTCGTACGGAGGGCGCCACGCCCCCGCAGCAGCTTCTGGTTGACGATCAGGGCCAGCCCCAGTGCCAGCAGCGTCTGCAGAGGGACGGTCAGCAGAACGTAGTAGGCGTTGTTGCGCAGGGCGGTCGCGAAGAGGGTGCGGTCCAGTCCGTCCTGCGTGAGCAGCGACCGGTAGTTGTCCAGGCCGACGAAATCGGCCTGGCTGGAGAACGGGTTGGACTGTCCGTCCCAGTGCAGCAGGCTCACCCACAGCGCCATCAGGATGGGCAGCACCATGAACAGGCCGAGGACGAGCACCATGGGGCTGACGAACAGCCAGCCCCAGGTGCCCTCCCCGCGAAGGCCCGCGCGCCGGGCGCGAGCCTTCGCGGTCGTACCGGTCGCGCCGGGTGCGCTGTCAGGTGCGCCCGGCGTGCCGGTCGTTCGGGGGGTACCGCTCGCGCGCATCGTGCGGTTGGGCATGGGGCTCAGTTGCCCTTCGCGATGGCCTGTTCGCCGTTGCGCTGGAGGTCGGCGAGGATCTTCTTCGGGTCGGCGGTGCGCAGCGACTGCAGATCGGTGTTGAACTGGCTCAGCACCTTGTCGAAGCCGGCGATCGTCACCGGGCCCTGCGCGTAGGCGCTGCCGTCCACCCAGGCCTTGGCGGCGGGCTTCTTCTCGGCGTACGTCTTGAGGGCGCTGGTCCGCGACGGCATCACACCGAACGCGTCGGCGAAGGCGACCTGCTGCTTGGCCGACGTCAAGTGCTTCACGAGGTCGACGCTCGCGTCGCGGTGCGCGCTGTCTGCGGCGACGCCCCAGCAGTTGCTGAAGGCGAGGGTGCCCTCACCGGCCGGCCCCGCGGGCAGCGGTGCGACGGTGTACTTCACATCGGGGTAGTCGAGCTTCATGCCGCCTTCGAGCCAGTTGCCCTCGATGGTCATGGCGGCCTTGCCCTTGCCGAGCGCCTCCCCACCCCAGCTGGTGTCCACCTGCTTGGCGAACTTCATCGAGCCGGACTTGAGCAGGGACTGGACGAACTCGAGCCCCTTGGCGTTCTCCGGGCTGTCGGCGGTCATCTTCTTCTGGCTCGGGTCGGTGAGCCAGCCGCCCGCCTGCTTCATGAAGACCCCGAGCCGCTGGTACTCGTCACTGGTGACCAGACCGGTGACGCCATGGCCGGTGAGCTTGTCCGCGACGGTCTTCAGCTCCTCCCAGCTCTTCGGATAGTCCTTCTCCGTCAGCCCGGCCTTCTTCCACAGGTCGGTGTTGATGGCGAGACCGAGGGTGGAGGTGTCCTTCGGCAGGCAGACCAGCTTCCCGTCGTACGAGAACGAGGTCCGCAGCTGCTGGGAGAAGTCGTCGGCGTCGGATATCCGGTCGCCGTACGGGTACAGCGAGCCGCCCTTGGCGTAGTTCGCGAACTGGTCGGAGTTGACGTAGAAGACGTCCGGCGGCTTGTGCCCGGCGAAGGCCTGGGCAAGCTGCTGGTTCATGTCCTTGGCGGTCTCGACCGTGACCGAGTTGCCCGACTTCTTCTCATACGCGGCGGCGGCGGCCTTGACTGCCTGGGTCTCGGCGTCCCCCGAGGTGGCGATCAGTACCGTCAGCTTCTGCTTGCCGGCCTTGTCCTGCTCCGGCTCCTTGTCGCCGAAGCTGGATGAGCAGCCGGTGGCGGCCAGTAGCGCCGCGCAGGTGGCGAAGGCGGCAACGGCCGTACGGGTTCCCATGAGTTCCTCCAGGAGGGATGACACTTGCGGCTCAGCTGCCCGGAAGGGCGCGCTGTGAATAGAGGCCCGTGAACGGGCGTTGGGGGGTGGTTCAGTCGTCCGACGCGGACGTGCTGTCACGCACGACGAGAGACGGTTCGAGCAGGACGCGTTCGGGCGGAGCGCCGACGTCCGACATCCGGGCCAGCAGCAGCCGGACGCATTCGCGGCCGACAGCCTCAAGCGGCTGGGCGACGGTGGACAGTCCGGGGGACAGGAGCGCGGCCGTGGGGGAGTCGTCGAAACCGATGACCGCGACATCCCTGCCCGGCACGGCTCGGCGCTCGCGCAGGGCGTGATAGCAGCCCAGTGCGAGCATGTCGCTGGCGGCTATCACAGCCGTCGCACCCGCGTCGAGCAGCGGTCCGACAGCGGCCTGCGCCGCAGCGATGTCATCGACGCTCCGTGCCCGCCTGCCGCGCACCGGAAGTCCGTGCCGGCGCATGGCGCGCTGCCAGCCCATGGCGCGGTCGTCGCCGACCCCGGAGCCGCCCGGCCAGCCGAGGAACGCGATTCTGCGATGCCCCAGGCCGACCAGGTGCTCGACCGCGGCGTCCGTGCCCGAGGCGCCGTCGACATCGACCCAGTCGCCGACCTGCCGACCGGACCACATCCGGCCGAAGCCCACGAACGGTACGCCGCGCTTCTCCAGCCAGGCCTGGCGCTGGTCGCCCCGGTCGGTGCCGCTGAGCACGAAACCGTCCACGCTGTGCAGGTCGAGGAGTTCCTCGTACCCGTCCAGGCCCGCGCTGCCGGGGGGTGCGGCGAAGAGCAGGACCCGGTACCCGGCCTCGTCGGCCGTCTGGGACAGGGCGTGCAGGAACCGGTCCATGACCGGGGCCGAGGTGCCCGGGGCGGTGGGGCGGATCCCGTACCCGATGAGCTTGCTGGAGCGGGTGCGCAGGGTCTGCGCCGCTCGGTGCGGGCGATAGCCCAGTTCGTCGATGGTGCGCAGAACTCGGTCCAGGGTCTCCGGACGCAGCAGTTCGGGCGAATTGAGTGCGTTCGAGACTGTTTGCGGAGAGACTCCGGCCCGCCGCGCGACCGTGGCCAGGGTTACCGAAGCGGCCTTGGTCGCGGGGGTGTTGGGGGAGCGGGGCATGGGAGTCTCCGGAACCGGTTGTGCGAACTGACGAGATTATTGGAGCGTTCCAAAAGCATTGTCAACGCCCTGAGGTCGTCGTTAGGGTTCTTGGAACGCTCCAATGCCTGAGAGGTTCTGCTCTGTTGGACACCACTGTCAAGACCCACGACATAACAAACTCCGAGACGGAGGTCGGCCCGTCGGTCGAGGGCCTCCAGCCGTTCCTGCACGACGCCTGTGTGACGCTGTACGCTCCGAGCTTCGCGATCTCGCACGACGACGGGCAGATCGAGGGTTCGGCCGACGGCTTCTACCACGGCGACAGCAGGGCACTTGCTCGGCTGACCGTCGCGGCGGACGGAATCGCGCTCGCCCCGGTGCGCGGAGCCTTCGAGGGAGCGGACCGTGCTGCCTTCCGCAGTGTGCTGCGCGGGCTGGGCGAGGAGACGCCGGACCCGGCCGTCACCCTGCACCGGCGTCGCCGCGTCACCCCCGGGCACCTGGAGGAGACCCTCGAAGTCGTCAACGCGGGGCGGCAGCACGTCCGTGTCCGGCTGATCGTCACCGCCGGGACGGACCTCGCCCCGATCGAGCGCGTCAAGTCGGGACACGCGCAGAGCCCGGTCACCGCCTCCGCCACCGGAAGCGGACTCGACTGGTCCCGGGACGGCTTCGCCGTACACCTCACCAGCTCCCCGGAGCCCGCCGCCGTCGACCCGGCCGCCGGACGGCTGGAGTACGACATCGCACTCGCCCCCGGCTCGTCATGGACCGCCGTACTGGACTGCGAGGCGGCGCACGATGACGGCGACCAGTTCCCCGCGCCTCCCGCGCGGAGCCTGCCCTGGCGTGCACCGGCGCTGCGCAGCGCCGACCGGCGCTTCGACCACTGGCTGAGCCAGTCGGCCGCCGACCTCGACCGGTTGCGGCTGACCGACCCGGAGCAGCCCGCCGACCAGTTCCTGGCGGCCGGTGCCCCGTGGTTCCTCACCCTCTTCGGCCGCGACTCCCTGTGGGCGGCCCGCATGATGCTGCCGCTGGGCACCGAACTCGCCGCCGGCACACTGCGCACGCTCGCCCGGCGACAAGGTGCGAAGTCCGACCCGGACACCGAGGAACAGCCCGGCAAGATCCTGCACGAAGTGCGCCGCGCCACCCAGGACTTCAACGAGAACTTCTCCCTGCCGCCCTGTTACTACGGCACGGTCGACGCCACCCCGCTCTGGATCACCCTGCTGCACGACTCCTGGCGCTGGGGCCTCGCGCCCGAGCAGGTCGAACAGCTCCTGCCGCACGCGGAGTCCGCCCTCGCCTGGATGCGTGACCACGGCGACGCGGACGGGGACGGCTTCCTGAAGTACATCGACCACACCGGGCGGGGCCTGGCCAACCAGGGCTGGAAGGACTCCGGCGACTCCATCCGGTACCGCGACGGGGGCTTCGCCGCGTCCCCGATCTCGCTCTGCGAGGTCCAGGCGTACGCGTACGAGGCGGCCCGCGGTGGAGCGGACCTGCTGCGCGCCTTCGGTCGCCCCGGCGCCGACCAGTGGGAGGAGTGGGCCGAGCGGCTGAGCGATCGCTTCCGCAAGCACTTCTGGGTGGAGGACGAGCGGGGACCGTACCCGGCCGTGGCGCTCGACCGGGACAGGAAGCCGGTCGACTCGGTCACTTCGGGCTTCGGTCACCTCTTGGGTACGGGCCTGCTCAACCACGAGGAGAGCGCCCTGCTGGCCGCCAGGCTCGGCGCGCCCGACCTCGACTCGGGCCACGGTCTGAGGACCCTGAGCAGCGATCACGTGGCCTACAACCCGTACGGCTACCACATCGGTTCCATCTGGCCGCACGACACGGCCATCGCCGTGCACGGCCTGGTCAGGGCCGGGTTCCCGGAGGCGGCCGCATCCCTGTCCGAGGGGCTGCTGACCGCGTCGGCGGCCTTCGACGCGCGGCTGCCCGAGCTGTTCGCCGGCCACGGCGCGGCGACCGACGCGCGGCCCTCGCCCTATCCGGCGTCCTGCCGACCGCAGGCCTGGGCGGCGGCCTCGTCCGTCATGATCCTCCAGTCGGTGCTCGGTCTCTCCGCCGATGTCCCCGGCGGAACGCTCACGGTCGCGCCCGCGTTCGCGGAGGCGTACCGGCCGCTCAAGGTCGAGGGACTCGACGTCGCGGGTGGGCGGCTCGACATCTCCGTCGACGCGGACGGTACGGCGCACATCGAGGCGCCCGAGGGCCTGGTGGTGAAGAGGGAGCACGCGACGCGCCGTTGACACGGGCGGCTGTACCCGGTCCGAGGCAGGACCCCGCGAGCCGGGGCAGGGACCTGCCTCGGACCGGGCGGCCGGTACCGGCCCCAGGAGGCGTCGGCGGCGATGGTGGTACGACGGGACACCCCGGTGATTCGCCTTCTGGCGTGCCCGGCCCGGCCCGGGGCCCCGGGCCGGTACCGCTGCGTCTCCCGAGTGGCTTCTGGGAGGAGAGCGGCTGAGGCCGGGCTCGCGGGGCCTGCAAACCCTCAAGGTGTTTCGCCCGCGGACTCGCCTGCCCGGCGCAGTGCCTGATGGACCGACCAGACGACGGACACGAGCGGCACCGCCACCACCGCCCCCAGCACCCCCGCCGCGATGGCGCCGCTGATCACCGCGAGTGCGACGACCACCGGGTGCAGGCGGACCGCCCAGCTCATCACGATCGGGTGCAGCAGATGGCCCTCGATCTGGCCGATGACCACGATCAGCGCGATGACGACGGCCGCCACGATCGGACCTTTCGACGCCAGAGCCACAACGGCGGCGACCGCGAGGGCGATCGGCGAGCCGATCAGCGGAATGAACGCGGCGAAGAACTCCAGCAGCGCCAGCGGAAGCGCCAGTGGTACTCCGAGTGCGAACAGGGCCAGCCCGACGAGTACCGCGTTGGTCGCCGCCACCAGGAGGATGCCGTGCGTGTACCCGGTGAACGTGCGCCACGCGGCACGGCCCGCGATCGCGACCCGGGTGCGGGCGGTCCGCGGAAGCTGGTCGCAGAACCAGTCCCACTGCCGGTCGCCCGAGTGGATGAAGAAGACCGAGCAGAACAACCCGAGCACGAACACCGTCACCACCTCCACCAGCCGCCCGACGCCGCTCACGGCCGTGCTGATGAGGATGGAACGATGGCTGGACAGGAACTTCCCGATCCGGGACTTGATGTCGTCGAGCGCTGCCGGGTTCAGCCGGAACGGCCGCGCCTCCAGCCAGCGCTCGATGCGGCCGAGACCGTCACCGAACTCCCGCTCCAGCCCGGCGCGCTCGTCGGCGACCGTCTCGCCGACGAGGGAAAGAACACCGAGGACGAGGACGGCACTGCCGAGCAGCGCGAGGGCGACGGCGAGCGGCCGGGGCATGCGGCGCGCCAGGAGATCCGCCACCGGACGCAACAACGCGGCGCCGATCAGACCGAGGAAGACGGCCGCCGCCACCTCGTGGAACCGTCCCAGTGCCGAGAAGACGGCGTACACGACGGCTCCCAGGACGAGGATCCGCCAGGAGTACGCGGCGGCCGTCCGCAGCGCCGGGTTCACGCGTGGCTCGTACGGCTGACCGGGCCGTGCGTGCTGCAGGCCCGAGTCCCGGGCTGCGGGGCGCGGCATGCCGCGCAACGCCTGGCGTGATGCGGCACGGATCCGGTGGCGCCGTCCTTCGGGCGGTGCTCCGGCTTCCGTGTTGTCGGGCTGCGGATGCGATGGCCTGGGCATTCCCTGCTGGTACCAAGCAGAGACCGCGCCGTTGCGGGCCCGTGCGGCGACATGCGCGGGAAGTCACCCTATGGGCGGAGCCGACGGCCCCGGGACCGCGAGGCGCACCCGGGAGTCGGGCGCGGGGGCTTCCGTGAAGAATCGGTTGCGCGGGGTGCTGCGGCTCCTCGCCGAGATGGATCGCGCCGACCCCGGCCGCCGTGGCTGCATGGCCGTGAACACCGCGGCGGAACCGGCGGGGACGCACGAGACTGCGACCGAGTTGGCCCGGTGCATGTCCGGCCGGGCCGAAGACGCCTTCCGTGCGGTCGTCCAGGAGGGCCGGCGCGGGGGAGAGGTGTCTGCCGACCGGGACGCCGCCGCCATCGGGGCCTGTTGTCGAACACCGTCGTCGGTCTGCGTCTCATGGCCCGTGTCGCCGAAGGGCCGGGAGCCGAATGTCGTGGAACGGCAGCGAGAGCCCGTACGTCCTCCTGCCGATACGTCCTCCTGCCCGGATGCGCGGATGCGCGGATGCCCGAGTCCATCCGTTCGTGTCCCGGCTCGACGTCCTCCTTCGCCCCCAAGCCGCCCCCGTCCGCACCCCGGGCGGCCTGGTACCGGCTCCGCGGGTTCGGCGAGTGATCCTCCCGGCCCGTTCCGTCAACCTGCGGGAGCGGTCGCCGGGCGCATACTGGGAGAAAGTGCTTGATAGGAGGACGTAATGATCGTCCTAGGTGTCATTCTGCTGGTCATCGGCCTGGTGGCGGGCATCGGGATCCTGTGGACCATCGGTGTCGTGCTCGTCGTCATCGGCATCATTCTCTGGATCCTGGGTGCCGTCGGGCACGCTGTAGGCGGCCGTCGGCATTACTGGTAGGGCCTTCTCCGTGTCGATGGGCGTCATACCCGGTGACCTCGACGTGGGCGCAGCCGAGAAGCGCTCATGCACAGGGGCGTGCGGGTCCGTTTTTCGTTCCGGTCGGGCCGATGACGAATCTCCGGCGTAGGACCCCAGGGGCTGTCCCGTGATCCCGAGCGCGGCGTACCGGCGATTGCGCAACAGTCCTCAGCTCAGCGAAGGGACCGGAAGCCGGCGCGGAGGTCTTCTGTGAGCCCATCGGCATGTTCGACGACGACGGAGTGTTCCGCAGCACGGTGGTGATGCAGCGGTACAACTTCGGCCGCGGCACGTACAAGTACTACGCGCATCCGCTGCCGTCACTCGTCCGTGTGCTGCGGGAGAGCCTCTACCCGCCGTTGGCCTGGATGGCCGACCAACGGGCGCCGATGCTCGGCGAACGCACCTTCCCGGACACGCTCGCGGAACTCACCGAGGAGTGCGCGGCCAACGGCCAGCACCGTCCGACCCCGCTGATCCTCTCCTACGGGGAGGGCGACCACGCCTGCCTCCACCAGGACATCTACGGCGACATCGAGTTGCCGTTGCAGATCGCGATCATGCTCAACCGGCCGGGCGACGACTTCACGGGCGGGGAGAACGTCTTCGTCGACCAGCGCCCCCGCTCCCAGTCCACGGCCGTGGTCGTCAAGCCGGAGCTGGGCCAAGGGATGATCATTCCGGTGCGTCACCGCCCGGTCCGGGGCCGGAACGGCTACCGCCGGCACCCCGTGCGGCACGGCACCGGCGCGGTCGAGTCCGGGCGGCGCCAGACCTTGGGCCTCATCTTCCATGACGCCCGCTGAACCCCCGCCGGGCTCCGCACATCGCCCGTCGTGGCACACGGGGCACCCGGAGGGCCGGCGCGCGAGAGACAAACCCGCCTCCGCGAAGGCGTCGCCGGGGGTGGCGACCGGACTGCCGCCCGACCGGCTTCGCCGCGCCTCCCCTTCCGCCATGGCTGCGGCGACGCCGAAGCCCACTCCTTCACCGACCGCGCACTGAGGAACGAGACTCGGAACGGCCCGGCTCGCCCGGCGTCTGCGCCGTTCCACCGACTGGGAACCGGCCCGCACCTTCGGTTTCGCCTCGCTCGGCACCCCTCGGCTGGCCGAACTCGCGGGCGCCGAGACCGTGCACGGTCTGCGGGGTGCCTCCGCCGACGGTGCCACCTGGGAGATGCGCCGCGGCTGGACCACCCACTACGGGCCGCCGGACCTGCCGTCCGAATGACGCGGGGCAGGGCCGGCCCGTCCGGCATCTCCGCCGACTCCCGACCCGGTCCGCCACGGGCCCGGCTTCCCCTCGCCGACCCGGGCGAACGGTGAACCCGCCCCGCACAGGGCCGCTTTCGCCACCTCAGCGTTCCCGGTAGTGGTCGGCGACGGCGGCGAACGCGGCCTTGGGCTCCCACGGCATGTCGGGGTAGGTGTCTCCGAGGCGACCGTCCAGGACCTTCACGATGCCGTAGCTGGCCAGGTCCAGGTCCTCGCGAGGGTCGCCGTCGGGGCGGTGCACATGGTCGTACAGCGCGAAGGTGAAGACGAAGGCGCTGTCGATGCCGCCGTCCTCGAACGCCTCCAGCAACTCGCGCAGATACGCGGCCTGACCGGCCTCGTCGCGGACGTACTCACCGTTCAACCGGACCGGACCGGCGGCCGGGTCGTACTCCACGATCTCCAGACCGAGGGCGCCCCTGTCACCCGCACCTCGGTAGCCGGCCGCGCCGAACTCGGTGATCGCGACGGGCTTGTCCGTCGCAGTGAGGTCACGGACACCTGCGGCGAAGCGGTCGGCGGTCTCGGCCGACCGGTAGAGATCCATGGACGCGATGTCGAAGGGCGCCCAGTCGACGCGTTCGAGCGGCACGGAGGCGTAGGTCACCTTGCCGCCGAAGCGCTCGCGGACGAGCGCCGCGGCCTTGCCGAGGAAGTCGTTGACCCGCGGACCGACCCGGCCCACGTGCTCACGCACGCCCTCCGGCCGACTCAGCAGTGCGACCCGCTCGTCGGTGCTGTCGCCCGGCAGGAACCCCTTGTTCATCATGCTCAGCTCGGCGCCGGTGACGAACACGACCTCGGCCCCCCGCTGCCTGAGCCGCTCCGCGCGCTCGGCGCAGTCGGCGAACAGCGACAGCATCTCGTCGGTGGTCAGTTCGAGGGGATAGGGGGAGAACCAGATCTCAAGACCGAGGTCGGCGGCGTACGTGGCCGCGAGCTCCACCCGTTCCGGATCACCGCCCATGACGCGGACGGCGTTGCAGTGCAGGTCGTCGCGGATGATGCGCAACTCGCGCTCGACCACCACGGGGTCGAAGAACCTGCGGGAGTTCACTCCGTTCCGGACGAAGCCGGTGTCGTAACTGATGCCTCTGGCCCGCATGGGTCGCATCCTCTCTTGTCGGAATCGAAATACGGTACGCAACGTACCCTATTTTTCGTGCGTCGGGGACGCCGAGCAGAATGGAGGTGTGATCGGTACCGAGTGAGGCAGGGGCCATGGCAGGGGACGTGACGGGGCAGCAGAACGCCGGACGGACGCGCCGACGCGGAGCTGCCCTGGAGGAGGCGATTCTGCG
The DNA here is from genome assembly GCF_044740965.1 of Streptomyces sp. NPDC088252. Classification (NCBI taxonomy): domain Bacteria; kingdom Bacillati; phylum Actinomycetota; class Actinomycetes; order Kitasatosporales; family Streptomycetaceae; genus Streptomyces; species Streptomyces sp. NPDC088252. The sequence goes on from NZ_JBIURS010000007.1 coordinate 225,191, forward strand.
CGCCGCGGTCGATGAACTCACCGAATCCGGATACGCCGGGCTGACCATGGACAAGGTCGCCGCCCGCGCGGGCACCAACAAGAACGCCATCTACCGTCGCTGGCCGAACCGCCTCGCGCTCGGCATCGCCGCCTACCGGCAACTGACCACGACGGTCCGGCCACCCGACACCGGCGATCTGCGCGATGACGTCCTGGAGCTGTTGCGCCGGGCGAACCGCCACTGGAGCTCCCCGCTCGGCATGATCCTGCGTGAACTCCTCGCCGCGGCCGGTGGCGCAGCGGAACTTCTGGCGCAGCTGCAGGACCAGTCCGGCGACGCCGCAGCCGTCCCCTGGCTGACCGTCCTGGAGCGCGCGGTGGCCCGTGGGGAAGTCGCTCCGGAAGCGCTCCGGCCACGGGTCGCGACCGTGGCCGTCGTCCTGCTGCGCAACGAGTTCGTCATGCGCGGGGTTCCCACCGCACCGGACGACGTCCTCGTCGAAATCGTCGACGAGGTGTACCTGCCGCTGGTGCGGCGAAGCGGTCCGGTCCCGAGCTGAAGTGCGCTCCCCGGCGCCCGTACCGCACCCGCGGCGGGGCCTGACGCGGTGCTCCGTCGACTCATCGGGGCTGCGCAAGTAACATCGCGGCTCAAGCCGCTGACGTCGCCCGCTGTCGGCCGGAGACGGCAGCACCGTGCCAGGGAGAACCATGCTGAAGGCTTTCGAGGACCTGTCCACACCGCTGGTGGCCGATGCCTGCCTCCGCGTCGACGTGCCTCTTCGCATCGCGCCGTCCGGCATCGGCGCGGTGGTCTCCGGGCACCGGATCGCGGGCCGGGCGCTGCCGGTGCGGCACTACGGCAGCGTGGACGTCTTCCTGGAGGCGTTCGGCGCGGCGGAGCAGGGTGACGTGCTGGTCATCGACAACGGCGGCCGGTCGGACGAGGCATGTGTGGGAGACCTGGCGGTGCTTGAGGCCGAGGCCGCGGGCGTGGTGGCCCTGGTGGTGTGGGGGCTGCACCGCGACACCTCGGAACTGCGGGAGATCGGCGTTCCCGTGTTCAGCTATGGCAACTACCCTTCCGGCCCCGTCCGGTTGGACGAGCGGGAGCCCGAGGCCCTGACCACGGCGCGATTCGGCCCGCACCTGGTGAGCGCGGAGGACGTCGTCTTCGGCGACGAGGACGGAGTGCTGTTCGTCCCGGCCCCACGTGTCGAGGAGGTGCTGACCACCGCGCACGAGATCCGCCGCACCGAGCGCGAACAGGCCCTCATGATCAGGGCGGGCGAGACGCTGCGCAAGCAGACCTCCTTCGACGACTATCTGGCCCGGCGCACAGCCGATCCGTCGTACACCTTCCGGCAGCACCTCCGGCGGACCGGCGGAGCCATCGAGGAGTAGGCCGCGGGGCGGCGGGGAATCGCCCTGTTCGCAGCCATGGTTCACGAGCCACCGGTGGCCGGGCCCGGGTGACGGGTTTCCGGCCACCGGCGCGTGGGCCCGGGACGGGGGTGGGGCCCGGTCGGGGCGCCCGGCGGGTCACATGGCGCGCTCGACGAAGAACGGGAACAGTGCGAGGAGTTCACCGAGCGCGGCCGGGGCCAGGGGAACGCCGTCGAGGCTGCGGCGGGCGCTGTCCAGGTGCCGGTGGGCCTCGGCCAGCGTCGCCGAGCGGCCGCCGGCTTCTTCGACGAGGTCGGCCGCCCGTCGGGCCGCGGCGGCGTCGAGCGGGTTGCCGGAACCCAGGAGCGCGGCGAGATGCCGGGCGGCGGGCTCGTCCGTGGCCAGGGCCGCGAGGACGGGGTACGTCTTCTTCAGCCTGCGCAGATCGCTGTGGACCGGCTTGCCCGTGAGCACCGGGTCCCCCCAGATCCCGAGGAGATCGTCCACGGCCTGGAACGCCACTCCGAGGTGCCGGCCGGCCCCGGCGAGGGCGTCGACGGTCGCGGCCGGGGCTCCGGCGAGGAGTCCACCGAGACCCGTCGCGCACCCGAGCAGCGCGCCGGTCTTGTGCTCGGCCATCCACCGGTACTCGTGGGGTCGCACCGCTTCGGGTCCGGTCCAGGGCCGGGTCTCGAAGAGCAGGTCCTCGGCCTGGCCGCGCACCAGGTCGGCCAGCGTTGTGGCGAGATGCCGGACCGCGGCCGCGCCGTGCGCGCCGGGCGAGTCGGCCAATGTCTGGACGGCCAGTGCGAAGAGCGCGTCCCCTGCGAGGATCGCGGGGCCGGTCCCGTACACCTTCCAGACGGTGGCGCGCTGTCTGCGGGTCTCGTCGCCGTCCATGATGTCGTCGTGGAGGAGGGAGAAGACGTGGATCAGCTCGACGGCGACCGCGCCGACGACGGCATCCTCCGCCGGTGCGCCGGCGGCTTCGGCGCTGAGCAGCGTGAGGGCCTGGCGCACCCCCTTGCCCTGTGAGCCGGGGACGGGGCTGCCGTCCGCTCCGTCCCAGCCGAGGGAGAAGGCGGCCATCTCCGCGTGCCAGGGGTGCAGACGCTGCACGGCTCCGGCCAGCGCGGGGCGGACGAGTTCGCGGCAGCGGGTGAGGGCCTGTGGCGCCGTGGCCCGGTGGGTTACGGGCGAGGGGGTCATCGGTGCCCGCTTTCCTCGTCCGAATCGGCACCGACCGGTGTCACGCCGAGTTCCGCATACGCCTTGTCCACCATGTCCCGGGCGTTGAGCAGGCCGATCCGGCTGAGGGTGCGGCGCAGCTCGCCGAGGTCGGCGGCGGTCTCGTTCCGGTCCCGGCCGAGCCGGGCCAGTGACTTGACGAGACCGAGCCGGGCGAGGGCTTCACCCCGGGGTTCGGCCATCGCGCGGAACTCCGCGAGTGCCTCCTCGTACACCTGACGTGCTTCCTCGTACCGATGGGCACGGAAGAAGACGTTGGCGCGCATCTTGTGGTTGTACGCCAGTGCGCTGGACAACTTCATCTCGCGGCAGGTGAGTTCCGCCTCCGTCAGCAGGGCCAGAGCGCGCTCGGGGTCGTCCCGCAGGGAGATGATGTCGGCCATGCCGCGCAGGGCCCATGCGCGGCCACGCCGGTCGTCCGCGTTCCCGGCCAGTTCGGCCGCTTCCTCGAACATGGCCAGGGCGCTGTCGAGCGACCCGGTGTTGCGGTGGATCTGCGCGATTCCCTCCAGGGCCCACACGGTGTGCCGTGCCTCGCCACGGGCCCGCGCTTCGGCGAGCAGTTGTTCGTGCAGCACCGCGACAGTCCCGTAGTCGCCCTGTATTCGCCCGGTCTCGGCGAGGCCGGCGAGGGAGTATCCACGGGCCACGACATCCCCGCCGCGCTTTGCCATGTCGGCGGCGAGCCCCAACAGACGGAAAGCGAGCCTGAGTTCACCGCGCTGCCGGGCGAGCGTCCCGCCGCTCCACAGCGCCCACGCCATCGCTCCCAGGTCACCGGCCGAGCGGGCGGCCCGGTAGCTGGCCTTCCAGGCCCGATCGGCTTCCGCAACGTTGCCGAGCCGGCGATGAGCCTCCGCCACCGCGAGCCCGCACTTCGCCACTTCCTGCTGGGAGCCGCTGAGTTCGGCCTCTCTCAAGTGACGTACGCCCTCCGCCAGTACATCCGTGAGAGAGGAGTTCACCGACATCTTGGTGAGAGCGCCTTGGTACTCGGGCGCCATTGCCTTGCTGTGCATGGGTGCCTTTCGCGCGCGGCCGGGTCGGCGGCAGAGCAACTATGCACTTCATGTATACATTTTGTGCATAGTCGCCCGGTGGTCGAACCCGGGCGTTCGTGGGGGTCGGAGGTTGCTGGTGACGTGCGGCGAACCGCCTTGTTGTGGATCAAGACGGCGGTCGGGTGCTTCAGGTTGCTCCGTGAGCCGCGGAAGCCGTCGGCGCTTCGTCCGGCACCGGGCGTCGATCGTCATGCCGGCCGGCGGGCAGTGGGGCATCGAACGGGAGCCCGATCTCCGATCCGTCCTCGAACGGGACGGCCGCGTGCGCGTCCCGATCCGCCGGGTGGTCGTCGGGGCCAGGCGTCGGCCGGCATCCGATGCGTGCTCGCCTTTTCGCTCGGTCATGCCTGTTGAATGTGAACGATTACTGTTGCCGTCACATGCCTTGGCCATAGTAAAAGTTAGAAACTTTGAGGACGCTCTTGCGGCTTCATGGCAATCGCTTACATGCTGGCGCGCGGCCCGCACTTCACTCCGGTGCCGTTGATCCCATGGGAGTTTGCCGTGTCCGTCGCATCCGCCCGCAACATCGCCGGCCGCAGCAGTCCCACCGAAGGAGATGACATGTGCACTGCAAGTTTTGTATCGGATGCACCAGCCAGGCCCCTGCGCCGCCTCATGCGGGCGGGCACGGTCCTCGCCGCCGCCGCACTGCTCGCCGTCGGCGCGGCGGGCCAGTCGTGGGCCTCGACTCCGATACTCCGCTGGACCACCGGCGCGCCCACCCCCGTGACCACGCTGACGCTTCCGATGGCGGTGGACTCCGCTCCGGACGCGTCCGGCATCTACTTCGCCTTCTACACCACCCTGGAGAGCGGCACACGCCCGTACGCCGGTTTCCAGCCGAAGCCCGTGGACGCGAACGGCAACCATGTGCTCCAGGCGATCTTCAGCTCCTTCAGTGCCGATGCCACGACGGCTGACGACCACTGCACCTACGGAGCCGACGGCGGCGCCGGAGTGAGCTGTGCGGTCCGCTTCGTCTACACGCCGGGAACGATGTACTCCCTGGTGCTGAAACGCGCCGCGGTGAGCGGGGCGACGCAGCTGATGTCCGGCGACGTCGTCGAGACGGCGACAGGAACGCCCGTGGCACACATCGGCAGTTTCAGCCTGCCGTCGGCCTCGGGCCGGTTCAAGAGCGCCGATCAGGGATTCATCGAGCCCTACCTTTCGGCCGGCTGCGGGCAGCGTGTCACCGTGACGTACGGCAAACCGGTCGGCACCGAGGCCGGCGTCGACCACACGGGTGGCCTTCCCACCGCCACCGACCCGTCGTCCGGCAGCTGCCTGAGCACCAGCTCCACGGCCACCGGCCGCGGACAGCAGGTCACGGTGACGGGCAACGCGTCGGCGGCGGCCGTCGGCCGGACCGCGTAATCACCCCCGGGCACGCGCAGCACCGCACCGGGGCCGACCGGCGGACGGCCTGAGGACCGACGTCCTGCCCGATCCCGCGGACGGTGCGCCGCGCACCACCGGGAGATCCTGCCGGGCGCCCCGCCGGTGCGATGCGCATCGCACCGGCGGGGCGCCTTGCGAAGCGCCACGGGCATCTCCTGGCTAAGCTCGTCGAGGGGCCCAATACCAGATCGACGGAGGCTCCCATGACCATGACGTTCGAACCACGCGATGTGGCCCCGCGCCTCGCCATCGGCGCGTTCATCCTGAACTCCGGTCTGAGCAAGTTGAAGGCGGACGAGGAGACGGCGCGGGCCGTGCACGGCATGGCCTGTGTCGCCTACCCGTTCCTGGAGAAGTTGGAGGCCGGGCGATTCACCCGGATGCTCGGCTGGTCGGAGGTCACGATCGGGGGTGCGCTGCTCGCACCCGTCGTGCCGACCCGGCTGGCCGGACTGGCACTGACCGGGTTCTCCAGCGGACTCCTCGGCCTCTACCTGCGCGTTCCCGGTATGCGGGAGCCCGGCAGTCTGCGCCCCACCCAGAACGGCATCCCGATGGCCAAGGACTCCTGGATGCTGGGCGTCGGTCTGGGTTTCCTGACCGCGGGCTGCCACCGGGGACGCCGGGCCTCATCGAGGTGCGCCCGGCGCCGGGCCCGGCGCTGACCGCTCACCCCTTGGCCGGGCGGGCCGTGGCGGTTCGTTCGCCGCGCGGAGCGGGGGTGCGGGTGCGTGAGGGCGTCGGATCCAGACGCCAGACGCGGGCCGGTGGGACGTTCGCCCACACCGTGCGCCCCTGGGCCGGCCCGCGCCGGCGGTATGCGGCGAGTACGGCCTCGACCGCCCGGTGCCGGGCCACCTCGGCGGAGCGGGCGACCAACCGGCGGGCCGGGGCGGTGCCGACGTACGCGAAGTAGGTCAACGACCCGCCGGGGCGCAGCAGATCCAGGTAGCGGTCCATCAGGGAGGCGACCGTGTCCGGACCGAAGTTGGTGAACGGCAGGCCCGAGATGATCACGTCGTAGGACTTGTGCGTGTCCAAGAGCTCGATACGCGTCTCGTGAACCCGGACCTGAAGGGGGCTTCGACCGGGGTTCGGTGCGTGGCCGTGGAGCCGGACGTGCGGATGCGTCGAGCGGTCCTCCCGGTCCGGGCGCCGTTCGTCGACGACGCTCCGCAGGACGGCCGCGAAGCGCGGGTTGGCCTCGACCACGTCCAGCGAGCTGCCCGGGGCGAGCAACGGAAGCAGGAAGCGGGTGACGGGGCCCGTGCCCGCCCCCACCTCCAGCACATCCAGCGGCTGTCCGGCCCGCTCGGTGGCCGGTTCACAGAGGGCGGAGGCGAGATTCCGGCTGCTGGGTGCCACCGCGCCGGTGGTACGGAAGCCGCGTACGGCCTCGGTGACGAAGAGCCGGGTGTCGGTGAAGCGGGGCCATGAAGTCATACCGGCGACGCTAAGGAGCGCATGCTCTCCGGAAATCGGCCGTTGTGTCCGGGCGAACCGGTACCGATGTCATCAAAGAGGCGTAGGGAACCCCCACGAAAGTAGGGGGCGCACGCGACCGGAGGCCGATGGGCCCGGGGTGATGAGGTGCCTACGATCGGCCGGTGGAACGCGAATACCCTCATCGAGGTCCGGTATGGACGGAGTGGCTGCTGTCCGGCGGGGTGTTGCTGCTGGTCGCGCAGGGGGTGATGAAGGCCGGCCTCGACACACGGCCTCCTGCCGCGGGGCCGGTGTCGGCCGTCGTGGCCACGCTGCTCCTGCCCTTGCGCTGGCGCCGCCCGCCCCTGGTGCTCGCTGCCGCGGCGGTGGCGCTGATCGCCCAGGGCGCGTATGAGCCCATGACGGTGATGGTCTTCCATCTGTCCGCCCAGGGCCGGGTCCGGCTCGCCGTGGCGGCCGGGGCGGTCGGGGGTGTGCTGCCGTGGGTGTGCGCCGCACCCCTGAGCGGCGGCGTGACACCGTCGTACGGTGCCGGACTGCTGTTCTTGCTGGCGCTGACGGCCGGGTTGTGGTGGCACAGCCGTCGACGGCTGATCGACTCGCTGAGCGAACAGGTGGAACTCCGCGCGGAACAGGCCAGGTCGGCCGAGCGTGCCCGGATCGCGGCCGAGATGCACGACGTGCTGGCACACCGGCTGAGCCTGTTGGCGCTGCACACCGGCGTGCTGGCACTGCGGGCCGATTCCATGCCGCCGCAGGTCGGCGAGCGGATCGCGTTGCTGCGCGCCACGTCCACACAGGCCTTGGCCGATCTCCGGGACGTTCTGGGCGCACTGCGTGCAAAGGAGGACGGGAGCCACCGGGACGGGGAGGACTCGGGGCGCCGGACGGTCGCCGCTCCCGCGATCCGGAACCTGTCCGAACTGCTCGACGAGGTACGGGCCATCGGTCAGGAGGTGATGGCGGAAGTGACGGGCGATCCGGGCACCACGCCCGCCACCCATCTGCTGGCCGTGCACCGACTCGTCCAGGAGGGCCTCACCAATGCCCGGAAGCACGCACCGGCCACGGCGGTTCGGCTGAGGGTGCACTACGGCGCGCCCGCCACCGAGGTGGAGTTGGTCAATTCCCCCACCACAGGCCCCGTGCGACGCAGCGACGAGGTGGCAGGCCCGGGCTACGGCCTGATCGGGCTCGGTGAGCGGGTGGCCGGGCTGCACGGTCGGTTCGTCCACGGCCCGGAACCCGACGGCGGATGGCGGCTCGCGGCCCGGCTCCCGTTGTACGCGCCGGCCGGCGAACCGGAACGCGGACAGGGCGGGCAGTGGGTCACCGGTCCGGCCGGAACGCGCACGGGAAGGACCGTCGGCACTGGCACTGGCACTGGTGGAGGCAAAGGTAAAGGCGAGGCGACCGGCATGGGCATGGGCATGGGCAAGAGCTCGCACAAGGGCATGGGAAAGAGCGTCGGCAGAGCCCTGGTGTACCGGGCCGGGAAGCTGTCGGTGGGACGCGGCGGGCGGCTCCGGACGGGGGCCGGGAGGTGAGCGAGGTGTCCATCAGGGCGATGGTGGTGGACGACGACGCCCTGGTCCGACTGGCCCTGACCGATCTGCTGGCGACGGATTCCGGCATCGAAGTCGTCGCGCAGGCGTCCGACGGCCTCCAGGCCGTGGAGGAGGCCGCCGCACACCGGGTGGACGTAGCGCTCATGGATGTACGGATGCCGCGACTCGACGGCATCACGGCCATCGCGCGACTTCGTCTGTTGCCCCATGCGCCACGCGTCATCACCCTGACGACCTTCGACCTGGACGCGTACGTGTACGAGGCGCTGGCGGCGGGTGCCGATGGTTTTCTGCTCAAGGACTCGGACCCTGCCGAGATCCTGCGGGCCGTGCATCTCGTGGCGGCCGGATCGGCGATGCTGCACCCGTCCGCGGCCCGGCGGCTGATCGACCGCTACCACCGCGCCGTCCGGCCGGGGACCGCTGCCGTACGCGGCCGGGTGGGCCGCCTGACACCGCGCGAGCGTGATGTCCTGGTACTGGTCGGGGAAGGAGCCACCAACGCGGAGATCGCCGGGCGGCTGCGGATGAGCGAGAGCACGGTGAAGGCCCACGTCAGTCGCATCTTGACTACCCTGGAGGTCGGAAACCGTGTCCAAGCGGCACTGGCCGCCCGGGACGCTGGGCTGACGGCTGACGGCTGACGGCTGACGGCTGACGGCTGACCCGGGCCGGACTCTTTTGCGTCGCGCCCGACGGTGGGTGACCGACCGGGACGCGTTGCCTCCAGGGCCCGGTTCCGTGATTCCGTGCGCGGAGCCCGCTCCGGCCGCAGATCCAAGGAGTGATCATGAGCGAGTCAGAAGAATACCGAGGTCGTGTGAAGCAGATGCGTGCCAAGGCCAAGGACCTTGAGGAGGCGGCCGAGCGCACCACCGACCCCAAGGAACGTCAGCGCCTGAAGGACAAGGCCCGCAGGATCGAAGCGGAGAGTGATCAGGTCAGCGGCATGGCGAGTGGGGACATCTACCCCATGAAGTAGCGCCCGGCCGTACCCCGGCGCCTCCGCCCGACGCCGTGCACGCCTGTCGGCCGCGGGCCCTCGGACGCCATCGTCCCGGGCCCGCGCGCGCCTGCGGCCGGCCGGGGAATCCTGGTGCGGTCCGGACGTTGAACAAGGGTGTGAGCTCTGTGATCGCATCCACCCGGTTTTCCGTCCTCGACCGCTCCCGGACCCGCGAGGGCCACGACGGCCCGGAAGCGCTGCGCGACACCGTGCGTCTCGCCCAGGAGGCCGAAGCGCTCGGCTTTCACCGGTTCTGGGTGTCCGAGCATCACAGCGTGCCGGGCGTCGCCGGTTCGGCGCCGACCGTGCTGGCAGCGGCTGTCGCGGCGGCGACATCGACCATTCGGGTCGGTACGGGCGGTGTGATGCTTCCCAATCATCAACCACTGGTGGTGGCCGAGCAGTTCGGGGTGCTGGAATCGCTCTTCCCCGGCCGGATCGACATGGGCCTCGGACGCTCGGTGGGCTTCACCGACGGCATTCGCCGCGCGCTCGGCCGGGACAAGTCGGCTGCGGAGGAGTTCGCCGGCCGGCTCGGCGAACTCCTCGGCTGGCTGGAGGGTACGCAGTGCACCTACCCGCAGGTTCATGCCCGCCCCGCGGAGGGGCTGCGCATACCCCCGTTCGTACTGGCCACCGGCGAGGGGGCCGGTATCGCCGCCGCGGCCGGGCTGCCGCTGGTCGTCGGCGACCTCCGCGGCCGGGAGCCGCTGCTGCGGGCCGTCGAGCGCTACCGTCGGGAGTTCCGCCCCTCGTCCTGGGCCCATGAGCCCTATGTCGTCGTGTCGGGAACGATCGCGCTCGCGAGGAGCGCGGAGGAGGCCCGGCGCCTTCTGGTGCCGGAGGCCTGGTCCCTGGCCCACTCCCGGACGCATGGCGTGTTCCCGCCGCTCGCCCCGGCCGAACGGATCGAGGCGCTGACCATGACGGAGAAGGAGCGTGGCTTCTACGAGAAGGGACTGCACGGTCATCTCCAGGGAACGGAGGACCACGTGGTCCCGGCGCTCGAAGCGGTGATCGAGGAGACCGGGGCGGACGAGGTGCTGGTCACCACCAGCACCTATGACCGCGCGGCTCTGCTGGATTCACTGCGTCGGCTGGCCCGGCTCGCGGACCTGACGAGCGACAGGAGCGGATCCGCAGCCCCGGCATGACGGTTGCCGCACTGTCCGTGGCCCCCACGACTCATGTGGGTCGCCTCCCCGTCGCCACCACGCCCGAGGCCGCGTCGGGCGCGGCGCGTGTCGATGGCGGGGGAGCAGTACGAGAGCGGCCATGGTGAGGGCATGAACAGCATTGACCTTTTGACGGATGCTTTCACTCGCGTCCAGGAAGCGGTGCACTCGGCGGTCGAGGGCGTTTCGCGCGCCGATCTCCATGCCCGCCTCGACGACGGGGCGAACACGATCGCCTGGCTCGTGTGGCACCTGACCCGGATCCAGGACGACCATGTATCGGACGCGGCCGGGATCGAGCAGGTCTGGTTCACCCACGACTGGGCCTCGCGCTTCGATCTCCCCTTCGCGAAGGAAGCCACCGGCTACGGACACAGCAGTGCGGACGTCGCGGCTGCGCGGGTGGGTTCGGCCGAACTGCTGAGCGGCTACTACGACGACGTCCACGAACAGACCCTCCGATTCCTTCGTGGGCTCGACGGCAGGGCGCTGGGCCGCGTCGTGGACGACTCGTGGTCGCCCCCGGTCACCCTGGGGGTGCGTCTGATCAGTGTCATCTCGGACGATCTGCAACACGCGGGCCAGGCGGCCTTCGTCCGGGGTGTGCTCGAACGCCGGTAGAACTCGACCTGGGCGCAGGCCCGTCGGGCCGGTGAGGCGGTCGGTATCCGCCGACGCCCGCTGCGCTCCTGGTCCTCCGGAGCCGCAGCCGTGGAGGACATGGCTTCGGCTTCCGGAGGACTCGGGCGGCTCAGCGCTTGAGTGCCACGCCGCTCACCGCGTGGCCCTGCAGGGCGTCCGCCGGGTTCTGTTCGGGATCGGGGCGCCAGGCCGACGTCTTGACGACGCCCGGCTCCACCAGTTCCAGACCGTGGAAGAAGTCGGCGATCCGTTCAGGGCTGCGCAGATGGTACGAACTGGCCGAGTTCGCGTTGTAGGAGGCAACTGCGTGGTTCAGCGCGTCACTTGTGTTCGTGCCGTCGCTGAGGGCCAGATAGCTTCCCGGGGGGAGCGCGTCCACCAGTCGGTCGACCAGCGTCCAGGGGTCGTCCTCATCGGGCAGCTGTCCCATGATCCCCAGCATGGTCAGCCCGACCGGCCGGCTGAAGTCCAGTGTCTTGGCGGCTTCGGAGAGGATCGCGTCGGCGTCCCTGACATCGGCGTCGATGTACGCGCAGGCACCCTCGGGAGTGCTGGTGAGCAGGGCACGGGCATGGGTCAGGACGAGCGGGTCGTTGTCGACGTACACGATCCTGGATTCCGGGGCCACCCGCTGGGCCACCTCGTGCGTGTTGTCGGCGGTGGGCAGGCCCGTGCCGATGTCGAGGAACTGGCGGATGCCCGCCTCCGCGGTGAGGAAGCGCACCGCGCGGGCGAGGAAGGCCCGCTGGAGGCGGGCGACGGCGGCGAAGTCCGGGAACATCGTGAGGATCATGTCGCCCATCTGGTGGTCGACGGTGTAGTTGTCCTTGCCGCCCAGGATGTAGTTCCAAACCCGAGCCGAGTGCGGCCGGTCCGTCTGAAGTCTGTCGGCCGGCGACTGCGAAGAAGTACTCATGACACGATCCTGGCATATGCCAAACCCGTCTGCCGAGGCACTGATCACCGAAGCCGACTCGCAGGGGACCCGCCTCCGGTCGGAGGCGGGTCCCCTGCGGAGCGCGTCACGGATCTTCGGTCAACCAGTGCCCGTCGTGGTGGACTTGATGGTCCGCAGAGCTGTCTCCTTTCTGGGCGGCGGGCGTTGATCGGTGCGACGTCGCCGGTTCACGCATGGTCGCGCGTCGTCGGCGTGCTCTGGTGCGGGAGGACGGCGTCCGTGCGGGGCGCGTACTGGGCCGCCTGGGTACGGAACATGGAGGCGTAGCGCCCGTCGGCCGCGATGAGTTCGTCGTGGGTGCCGTGCTCGATCAGTCGGCCCCTGTTCAGTACGTGGATGGTGTCGGCGTGGCGGACGCCGGACATGCGGTGGGTCACCAGCACGACCGCCCGATGCGGGCCGGCGAGCTGCCGGATCCGGTCGAACGCGGCGATCTCCGCTTCGGGGTCCAGGGCCGAGGTCGGCTCGTCGACGATCAGTACGCTGTCCGCGGCGCAGGTCTTCGTCCGCCAGTGCGTGCGGGCCAGACCGATCTTCTGCCACTCGCCGCCGGAGATCTCCGACGCGCCGCGGAACATGCGGGCCAGCAGCGTCGCCAGTCCGTGGGGGAGTTTCGCGACGACCGGCGACGCTCCGGCGTACTCGACCGACCGTTCCAGCTCCTCGTCGGTGGCGGCCCGCTGGGGGCGTCCGATACGGATGTTCATCGCGGCGGTCACCGGCCACCGCTCGAAATCCTGTGTCAGCAGCGACACCCGCTCGAAGAGCCGGGCCCGGTCGAGATCGGTCTCGTCCACGCCTCCCCAGCGCACACAGCCGCTCTGTGGCAGCAGCAGTCCGGCGACGACCTTCATCAGCGTGGACTTGCCCGAACCGTTCTCACCGACGACGGCGGTCACCGACCCCATGGGGAGCGACAGGGACACCTCGTCGAGGGCGGGCTCGTCACGGTCCGGGTATCGGTATGTCACCTTCTCCAGTACCACCGCGCCGACACGGTCAGGAAGGTCCGGACCACCGGTGGGGATGGCGCGGCGGGCCGCCTCGCCGAGGAATCGGTCGTGGTCCTGTACGTACAGACTCTCCTCGTGGAGCTGATTGACGTTCATGACGAGGCCGCCGAGGTTCGCCGAGCCGGAGCGCACCGCGACAACGGCCGTGCCCGCGACGGCGAGTTCCATGTGCCCCGACACGATGAGCCAGCCCAGGACGGCGTACGTCCCGACCACGGCGATCCCGGACATGCCCGCGGCCACCAGTTCGGTGAGGCCCTTGTCCGTCGCGAGCCGTCTCTGTTCCGCCTCCGCGCTCTCGGCCATGTCCTCGTACCGCTCCAGCAGGAACCGGCCCACCGCATGGATGCGCACCTCCTGAGCCGCGCTGCGGGACGTGAGCAACGTGCCGATCAGACGGCTCGCCCGCACGTGCTCGATCCAGGTCATCACCGACACGTACCGTTTCTGCGCCACCCGCATCGCTCCCCAGCCGCGGGGTGCGGCGATCAGCACCAGCATCGGCAGCAGCGCCGGATGCAGAACGGTGAGGACGCCGCCGGTGGCGAGGAGGGAGATGGTGCCGTTCAGGGCTGCGACACAGGCGCCGATCATGCGCCGGGCGGAGGCGGCGCCGTACTGCGCGACCTCGATGAGGCGGCGGAACTCCGGATCCTCGATCGCCTCCAGCTCCACCGCCGCCGCGGCGGCCAGGTACTCCGTCGTGGCCAGCCGCTCCACCAGGGGCTCCAGACGCCCCGCCCGTGCGGTGGACCAGCAGGCCAGGCACGCGCTGATCACCGCGATCGCCCCGGCCGCGGCCATTGCGGGCAGCGCCTCGTACAGCCGGTCGACCGGGGCCTTTGTGCCGAGCAGCGCGTGCATCACGGCATTGACCGCGAGCAGCCCGACCGCTGCGGCGACCCCCTGTCCGATCTCGCTCACGGCCAGCACCACCAGAGCCGGGCGATCGGCGCGCCAGGCCCGCCGCAGGGTGGTGCCGACCAGCCGGGGCAGCACGCGCACCGCCTCCGGCATGGTCAGGTCCAGTGTCGACAGTTCGTGCTCGGACCAGCCCGTGTCATAGCGCAGGGGACCGCCGAACAGTTCCTTCTCGCTCGCGGAGACGGCCGGCTCGGCCATCCGTACCCGTCCGAAGACCTTCACGCCGCACCCGCTTCCTGATTCCCGAGCGGCACCGAGGGACGGACCGGGCCGGACCGGGCGTCAACGAGGTGCCGCGGGGGTGGCGCGTGCGCAGGACGATTCTCGAACACCAGGTGAAGAACAGTAGGGATGGGACGGAGACTCACGGTTCCTCCTCGAAGTCGGCCTTACCGGACGTGTGATCGGAAAACGCGTGGCGCGGGGACTCGTCACGGGCTAAGACGGACGAATCGTCGGACAAAGGTTCGGCTCGACCGGGGAGGCTTGGGGGCGCTGACGAAGAGGGTGTGATGTGGTGTTCGATTCACCCGCCAGGTGGTCTGACACCTGATCGAGGGATTGCGTTGCTGTGGCGAACCCGCGGCCCGAACCCCTCACCCTGGCACGCTCCGTGGCTCGTGCCCTTCGTGCGCCATGCCGTCGCGGACGCCACCGTGGAACCTCACGCGGTCGGCGCCGGGGGCGGTCCACGGTGCTTGCGAAGGCACACGATCGGCCGGGCCCGTTCCTGGAGCGTCTCTTTCCCCGTGCGGCCGCCGGCGCCGTTGCGCCGAGGGATGCGGAGAGCGCCCACTGGCGGCTGGAACTCCTCACCGAGCCACCGCTGTAGCGGGGAAGGCGGTCGGTGCTCCGCGTGTCACGGTGCGAAGCGAACGGAGTGACGCGGCGTCAAGCCGCCGCTCCCCGGCCCGGCGCGCCGAACGGCACGGCCTGCCGCCACCGCGGCCGCTCGGGACGGCCGGGAGGCGGCGTTCACGCGTCGACGAGGAGATTTCGCGCGGTGGCCGATGGCACCGGGTAGATCCGTTCGGGCGGAAGCAGCCGCTGGGCCTGTGCGGTCCGGCCGCTCTGCTTGAGTGCCGCGATCCTGCGAACCTGTGGCGTCACGTCGGTGAGGCCGACGACCCAGTCCTGCGCGAAGGTGCGGATCAGCCCGCGTCCGACCCCGACCTGGATGCTGTAGTGATTGAGCGCGGCTCCCCGCAGTGAACGCTCGGGATCCCACTGGACGTGGACGGGGGCTCGGGCGACGACCGCCGGGTCGGTCGTCGTCAGCACGGCCCGGGACAGCGCCTCCTCCCAGCCGGAACGGGTGAGGCGTACCGCGAGGACACGTTCCTGCCCGGACTTCTGTGCCCAGTTGCTGCGGTGCATGAGCCACAGGAACGACGGTTTGATCCAGGTCATCCGGTTGAACGAGAACGGCGGCACGAACCGGTTCGCCCGCAGCGACGGTCCGGCGACCGCGGGTGAGTACGCCTGGTGCACCACGATCGTCCGTTCGTCGTAGTGGGCACGTACCTGGTGGTGGGCGGACATGCGCCACAGGCTTCCAGGCAACCGAGTCGACCGCGATCGGTTTTCGCTCCGCCCGACCGGACCGTTCCTGCCCCCGCACCCTCGTCTTCGTCTTCGTCGCGGAGCACCGTCGGCAGGGCGGTTTTTCGTGCGGCGCGACCACTCGGAGCCGGTGCACGGCTGCCTAATGTTCCCTCACTCGGCGGCGGCGTGCCGCTCCCCCGGAGGTGACGATGGCCAGCACCGCAGGCACGGAGACGAGATTGGGCACGAGGCGAGGGGGCCGGTCCGCGGCCGCGATGGTCACGGCGCTCGGCCTGGTCACCACCGCGGCCGCGTGCGGTGGCGGCTCGTCCGCCGAAGGCGGGGGCGGGGCGACGGTGGTGCTCGCCGTCGCCGCCGATCCGGGCACCCTCAGCCCCACCACGGCACTGGCCGGCACCGCACTGTCGATGAACTCCTTCGCCTACGACACGCTCGTGCACATCGAGGCCGACGGCTCACTGGTTCCCGGGGTGGCCGAGAAATGGTCCGCCACGCCGACCTCCGTGAAGTTCACCATCCGCCCGGGGGTGACCTGCGAGGACGGGGCGCCGCTCACCGCCGACGACGTGGCAGCCGAGTACAACCACATCGCCGATCCGAAGAACCAGTCCCCGATGCTCGGGCTCTCCGTCCCCGTCACCGCGGTGGCCGAGGCCGACAGGGCGAGCCGGACCGTCACCGTCACCACGACGAAACCCGCGCCGTTCATCGTGCAGATGTCCCGGCTGCTGCCCCTGCTCTGCAAGAAGAGCCTGGCGACACCGGAAGCCCTGGCCAAGGCGACCGACGCGAGCGGACCGTACCGGCTGACCGAAGCGGTTCCGGGCGACCACTACACCTACGTCAAACGGGACGGATACGCCTGGGGGCCCCGCGGATCCACCGGAGCCGGCCTCCCCGCAAAGCTGGTGTTCAAGGTGGTCGCCAACGAGTCCACCGCGGCCAATCTCCTGATGGCCGGGCAGATCAACGGGGCCCTGATCAACGGCGCCGACCAGGACCGGCTGGACGCGGCCAAGGTGAACCGCGAGACCACCCAGGCGCTCTTCGGGCAGCTCCTCTTCAACCAGGCCGCCGGCCACCCGGGCGCCGACCGGGCGGTCCGCAAGGCCCTGGTCTCCGTACTGGACCTGAAGCAACTCGCAAACGTGGCCACCGGGGGAAAGGGCAGGCCCGCCACCGGCATCGGGGAGACGGCTCCCACCCCCTGCACCGGCGACACGGTGACCGGGAACCTCCCCGCCCATGACACGGCGCGGGCCGCCGCCGTACTCACCGCCGCGGGCTGGGCGAAGAGCGGCGGCACCTGGACCAAGGACGGCAAGCCGCTCGCCGTCGGGCTCAGCCACCCGACCAATCAGGGCCCACAGGTCGCCTCGGCGGTCGAACTGGCCGTCCAGCAGTGGACGTCCTTCGGTGTGAAGGCATCGGCGAAGCCCACGGGTTCCTCCAGCATCCTCGGCACCCTCACCGGCGGCGACTGGGATGTGGCCTGGGCTCCCATCGGGGTCGTCCTCCCGGACCAGCTGACCCAGTTCTACGACGGGCCGCCACCGCCCAAGGGCAACAACTTCGGCTCCATCGCCAATGCCGACTACCACCGGCTCGCCGCACAGGCCTCGGCGAAGCCCGGCGTCTCGGGCTGCGACCTGTGGAACGCGGCCGACGCCGCCCTGGTCAAGAACGTCGACATCGTGCCGATCGTCAACAGGCCGCTCCGGTACTACGGAAAGGGCATCACCTTCGAGGTGGACGGCTCCGGCATCATCCCCAGCACTCTGCGGCGGAGCGCCGGCTGATGGCGTCGATCACCCTCGATTCCCTGAGCACGACCGCCCGCAGCCCCTGGGTCGGATTCGTCCTGCGCCGCACCTGGCGGCTGGTGGTCTCGCTGGCCGCGCTGATCACGGCCGCGTTCGCCATGATCCATCTGATCCCCGGCGACCCGGTGCGGTCGGCGCTCGGCACCACCGCCGACCCGGCGCTGATCGCGGCCCGCAGACACTCGCTCGGCCTGGACCAGTCACTACCGGAGCAGTACGGGGACTTCGTCGGCCATCTCCTCCAGGGCAGGCTCGGTGACTCGATCGGCGCCCAGATGCCCGTCTCCGAGATCATCTCCAGCAGGCTCCCGGCGACCCTGCAGATCGCCGTCCCCGCGTTCGCGTTGATCCTGCTGCTCGCCGTCCCGGTCGGAATGACCGCCGCGGTGCTGACCAAGGACGGCCGCAGGCGCCGCGGTGAGCTGGCCTTCACCGGCGTCACCGGCTTCCTGGGCGCGGTCCCCGAATTCCTGCTGGCGGTCGGCCTGGTCGCGGCGTTCGCCGTGGCATGGCCGGTCTTCCCGGTGGCTTCGCGCGGCGGTGCGGACTCCTACGTACTGCCGGTGCTCGCGCTCACCGTCGTCCCGGCGGCCGCACTGTCGCGCATCGTCCGGGTGGAGACCCTGCGGGTGCTCGGCGAGGACTACATGCGCACCGCGCGGGCGAAGCGGCTTCCGGCCCGGCTGCGCTATCTGCGGCACGCGCTGCCGAATCTGCTGACGTCCTCGCTCACCCTGGGCGGCCTGCTGTTCAGTTCGCTGCTCGCCGGCACCGTACTGGTCGAGAACGTCTTCGCCTGGCCCGGACTCGGCACGACGATCGTCCAGGCGATCACCGAGAAGGACTATCCGCTGGTCCAGGGCGTCGTGCTGGTCTACGGGGCGGCCGCGCTGCTCATCACCTTCGCCGTCGACGTGGCCGTGGCCGTCGCCGACCCCCAGTCCACCGTCCGAGGGAGTTGACGATGCCACACCAGGATCAGGACACCTCACTGCGGCACCGGCTGGGGCGCACGTTCCGGACACCGATCGGCATCACCGCGCTGACCGGCTGCCTGGTGGTGGCGCTGGTCGCCGTGTTCGGGCCGGTCCTGCTCGGTGAGCAGGCCGCGCGGGTCGACACCGACGCCATCAACCAGGGCAGCAGCGCCGCGCATCTGCTGGGCACCGACCAGCTCGGCCGTGACATCGCCGCCCGTGTGGTGATGGCGACCCGGCTGACCCTGCGACTCACCCTGCTGGCCGCCGTGGTCGGGGTCGGCGGCGGGCTGCTGCTCGGTGTCGCACCGGCGGTGGTGGGCCGGCGCCCGGGCCGGCTGATCACCGCGACCGTGGGCGTACTGGTGGCCTTTCCCGGACTGCTGTTCCTGCTCTTCCTCGCCACGATCTTCGGGGTCGGAAGCACCGGCGCGGTGTTCGCCGTGGGACTGGCCATGGTCCCGCCCATGGCACGGCTGGTGCAGAACCTGACGGCCTCGGTAGCGGGATCGGACTACGTCGCCGCTGCACGGATCCTCGGTGTGGGCCGGTTCCGGCTGGTGGTACGCCATCTGCTCCCCAACATAGCCGAGCCGTCGGTGCTGTTCGCCGCCCAGGCGACCGGTGGCATCCTGGTGGCCTTCTCCGGCCTCTCGTTCCTCGGCCTGGGCGTACAGCCGCCCGAGTACGACTGGGGGCGGCTGCTCAACGAGCAGCTGAACCGGATCTACGTGAACCCGGCGGCGGCCCTGGCACCCGGCGCGGCCGTCGTCCTGACGGGGCTGGTGTTCGGGCTGCTCGGTGAAGCGCTCGCCCAGGCCGGCGGCCGACGGACGCCGCGGACACCGGTCCCGGCGCCGGTACAGCGGGCCGCGGCACCGGTCGACACGGACCCCGGCGACGACGACGCGCCACTGGTCCGGGCGCGCGACCTGCGCGTGACCTTTCCCGGCGGCCGACACGCCGTACGCGGGATCTCCCTGGACATCGGCGCCGGCGAAGCCGTCGGCCTGGTCGGGGAATCGGGATCCGGCAAGAGCCTGAGCGCCCTGGCCCTGGCGGATCTGGTCCCGCACCCGGGACGGGTCGACGCGGGCACGCTCCGTTTCGACGGCCACGATCCGCGCGCGGACCCGCACCTGGGCATCGAGCTGGCCATGGTCTTCCAGGACCCGATGGCGTCGCTCAATCCGGCCCTGCGGGTGGGACGCCAGCTCGCCGAAGTGGCCGAGGTGCACCTCGGAGCGTCCCGGGCGCAGGCCATGGCACGCGCCACCGACCGGCTCGGCGCGGTCCGTATCCCCTCGCCGGAGCGGCGCGCACGGCAGCGGCCGCACGAGTACTCCGGCGGGATGCGACAACGGGCCGTCATCGCGATGGGCCTGATGGGCGAGCCGAAACTCGTCATCGCCGACGAGCCGACCACGGCGCTCGACGTGGCCGTCCAGCAACAGGTGCTCGACCTGCTCGCCGAGGTGCGCGAGGAGTCCGGCGCCGCGTTGCTGCTGATCTCCCACGACCTCGCCGTCGTCGCCCAGGTCTGCGAACGCGTCCTGGTGATGTACGGCGGCCTGGTCGTCGAGGATCTTCCCGTCGCCGGACTGATCGGCGGTGCGGCCCACCCGTACACCCGGGCGCTGGTGGGGGCCGTCCCGACCATGGCCACGGATCCCGGCACGGAACTGGCGACCATCCCCGGCCGCCCGCCGGAACCGGGGGAGGCGGGTCCGGGCTGTCCCTTCGCGCCGCGTTGCGAACGCGCCCGGGACCGCTGCCACGACGAGGTTCCCGACCTCACCTCGTCCGGACCCGGCCACAGGGTCGCCTGCTGGTACCCGGTGGACGCGGTGGCGGTCGGCACGCCCGCCCGGACCACCTCGAACGGAGCGGAGGCAACGCCGTGAGCTCACTCGAACTGCGCGGAATCACCGTGCGCTACGGTCGCTCCACCGCGGTGGAGAACGTCGACCTGCTGGTGCCGGAGGGAACGGTCACCGGACTCGTGGGCGGCTCGGGGTCGGGTAAATCGACCCTCGGGAAGGCCGTCGTCGGGCTGGCACCGACGCACTCCGGGCGGGTACTGGTCGCCGGGCACGATGCCGGGCGACGGCACGGGCGCAGCCCGGTGCAGCTGGTGTTCCAGAATCCGTACGCCTCGCTCGACCCGCGCATGACCGTCGGCGCGTCGGTCGCCGAAGCGTTGACGTCGCCCCGCGGAGCCGACCCGGGCGAAGCTCTCGCCCGCACGGCACCGGCCCCGCGGTCCGGCCGGCGCGAAAAAGCCGTCCGCAGGGCAACGGCCCGTGAACGCCGCGCGGCACGTGACGCGGAGGTGGCCCACTACCTGGAGCTCGTCGGCATCGACCCCGCGCGGGCGGCGCTCACCCCGGACGCGCTCTCGGGCGGCCAGCGCCAACGGGTGGCCCTGGCCAGGGCTCTGGCGGCCCGCCCCGCCGTGCTGATCGCGGACGAGATCACCTCGGCCCTGGACGTGTCGGTCCAGGGCGCGGTGCTCAATCTGCTGCGCCGCCTCCAGCGCGAGCTGGGCTTCGCGATGGTCTTCATCTCCCACAACCTCGCGGTCGTCCGCTACTTGTCCGACCAGGTCGCCGTGATGGACGGCGGACGTCTCGTCGAGTGCGGCCCCACCGGCCGGGTGCTGGAGCGCCCGGAGCACCCGACGACCCGGAACCTGATCTCCTGTGTACCGACTCTCGCTCTCGCCGAGGAGGCGTCATGACCCGACCGCTGAAGATCGACGACTTGTACCGGTTCGAGATCCCCGGTGATCCCGCGCTGTCCCCGGACGGGGAACGTGTCGCCTACACCCTGGCCACCCAGGACGCCGAGAACGACCGCGTGGTCCGCTCCGTGTGGGAGGTGCGCGCAGGGGGAGGACCGGCCCGGCGGCTCACCCACGGTCCCGCGGACACCACGCCGCGCTGGTCCCCGGACGGGGCGCGGCTGGCGTTCCTGCGCGAGGGGCAGGTCCATCTGCTCCCCGTCGACGGGGGAGAGGCCGTACCGCTCACCACGCCCGCCCGGTGCCCGGCGGGAGCGGGCACGCCGGTCTGGAGCCCGGATGGATCACGGATCGCCTTCTCGGCCCCCGCGACCCGGCGCGAGGAGACTGCCCCCGTGGTCATCGACGCCCTCGGCTGGAAGGCGGACGGGGCCGGGACGATCGGATCGGTCCGGACCCAACTGTTCGTGGTGGAGGTGGAGTCGGGCGAGGTCAGGCAGCTCACGCACGGCGATCGGCACGCCGGCCCGCCCACCTGGTCGCCCGACGGCACACAGCTCGCCTACTCGGCGCAGAGCGCCCCGGACACGGCCGTGCTCGGGACCTCGGCCGCCCATGTCGTAGGGGTCGGGGAAGGTGCGCCCGAGCCCCGCCGGATCGGCCCGGCCGAGGGCCTGGCCGGCCCGGTGAGCTGGTTCCCCGACGGATCCGCCCTGCTCGTCGTCGGCCGGACCACGTTCGCTGTCGGCCATCAGGAACTGCTGCGTCAGCCCCTGGACGGATCGGCGCCGGTGCCGCTCGGCGCCGCCCTGGACCGCAATGTCCTGTCCGGCGGGCCGGGTTATCCGGGTGCGCTGCCGCAGTTCCACGGCGACGCCATCGTGTTCTGCGCCCGTGATCGGGGCGCCACCCGCCTGTACCGGGTGGACGCGGCGGGGATCAGCGCATCTCCGCTGCCCGTCGGCACCGGGGTCAGCGGATGCTCGGTCGCCACGAAGGCCGGGCGGGCGGCGGTGGTGGTCTCCGACGCGTCGAGCTTCGCCGAGATCGAACTGCTCGACCTGGACGCCTGGACGTCCGGGGATCCGGGCGGGCCGTCGGCCGGAGCACCGTCCGTGCGACTGACCGACCACATGGCCCGGTCGCTGCCCGAGATCGCCCTCCACCCGGTCACCGAACGCGAGTTCACCCTCACGGACGGCACCGTGGTGCACGGCATGATCACCCGGGCCGCGCAGACGCCCGCGGGCGGGCCGCTGCTGGTCGACGTGCATGGCGGCCCGCACAACGCCTGGGCGCCGCACTCCGATCCCGCCCACCTCTACCACCAGGAGCTGGCCTCGCGGGGCTGGACCGTCCTGACGCTGAACGTCCGTGCCAGCGACGGCTACGGCGAGGCGTTCTACACGGCCGCCGTGGGTGCCTGGGGCGAGACGGACGAGCAGGACGTCCTGCAACCGGTCGCCACCCTCGTCGCCGAGGGGCTCGTCGACCCGGAACGGATCGCGCTCACCGGCTACAGCTACGGCGGCTATCTGAGCTGCTGGCTCTCCGCCCGCAGCGACGTCTTCGCCGCCGTCGTCCCGGGCGGCACCCTGGTCGACCTGAGGAGCATGGCCGGCACCTCCGAGGAAGGACACCTGATCGCCGACTTCGAGATCGGCGACCCGGAACGGCTGACGGAGCTCTCGCCGATCAACCACGCGGACGCGGTCCACGCGCCCACACTGATCCTGCACGGCGGCGCGGACCACACCTGCCCGGTCGGTCAGGCCGAGCAGTGGTTCCACGCGCTGCGCACCCGGGACGTGCCGGTCCGGCTGGTCGTGTACCCCGGCAGCTCGCACCTCTTCCTCCTGGACGGTCGGCCCTCGCACCGGGAGGACTACTCCCGTCGGCTGATCGAGTGGGTCACCACGCACACCGACCGCTGAAGCCGCCGAACACCCCGAAACCGCAGAACGAAACGGAATGGGAGCCGAACATGACCGACACCACCGCCCTGTCAGCCCGCTGGACCGCCCGCCTCACCGAACTGACCGCCCGCCACTCCGTCCCCGGCGCCGGTCTCGGCATCCTGCACCGCGGCGAGCTGATCGCCGAGACCGCCGTCGGACTGGCCAACACCGACGCCGCGATCGCGGCGACCACCGACACCCTGTTCCAGATCGGCTCGATCTCCAAGGTGTGGACCACCACCGTGGCGATGGCCCTGGTCGACGAGGGCCTGCTCGAACTGGACGCGCCCCTCCTCTCCGTACTTCCCGAACTGCGACTGGCCAACGAGGAACTGACCACCGGTGTGACGCTCCGTCATCTCCTCGATCACACCAGCGGGATCGACGGAGACCTGTTCACCGACACCGGCCGGGGCGACGACTGCCTGGAGAAGTACGTCGCGCTGCTCGGCGACGCCACCCCCAACCACCCGCTCGGCGCCACCATGTCGTACTGCAACGCGGGCTTCACGCTCCTCGGCCGGGTCCTGGAAGTCGTCACGGGCGTCCAGTGGGACGAGCTGATGCGGGAACGTCTGTTCCGTCCGCTGGGCCTGACGCACACCGTGACCCTGCCGGAGGAGGCGCTGCGCTTCCGGGCCGCCATCGGACACCTGGGGGACCCGCCGGTGCAGGCCCCGCAGTGGGGGCTGATGCGTTCTGCCGGACCGGCCGGGCTGATCTGCTCGACGCCGCGCGAGGTACTGAAGTTCGCCCGGCTGCACCTCGACAACGGCGTCACCGAGGACGGCACCAAGATTCTCTCGGCCGAGGGTGCCACCGCCATGCAGACCCCGCAGGTCGAACTCCCCGACCCGTACATCCTGGGCGATGCCTGGGGGCTGGGCTGGTTCCTCGACAGCTGGGACGGGCAGCGGGTGTACGGACACGACGGCGGCACGATCGGGCAGAGCGCGTTCCTGCGAGTGCTGCCCGAGGCAGATCTGGCGATCTGCCTGCTCACCAATGGCGGCGACACCATGAGCCTCTACCGGGACGTGTTCGCGGAGATCGTCCAGGAGCTGGCCGGGGTCACGATGCGCGGCACGATCCGGCCGGCGACGGATCCGGTGGCGGTGGACCCCGCCGACCACGTCGGCGTCTACCAGCGGCTCTCCAGCAGGGTGGAGATCGTGGAGCGGGACGGCGGCCTGGTGATGCTCGACCGGATCACGGGACCGCTCGCCGGGCTGATCTCCGACACGGAGCAGGAGTACGAGCTGCACCCGGTCGAGCCGGGGCTGTTCGTGGTGCAGCGACCGGGCCTCAAGGCCTGGATCCCGGTCGTGTTCTACACACTCGCCGACGGTACGCCCTACCTCCACCACGGTGGCCGCGCGACCCCCAAGGTGGGCTGACGTGAGCGCAATCGCCACCGCCCTGGAGGCGGGGCTGCCGGGCCTGCTGGCCGACATCGAGACGCTGGTCCGTACCGAGTCGCCCAGTGAGGACCTGGCCGCCGTCGCCGACTGCGCCCGGGTCGTCGCCGGGCTCGGAACCCGGCTGACCGGCGCGGCGCCCGAGTGGCTCGACGGCTCGGGACGGCCCGCTCTGCGCTGGCGCTTCGGGTCCGGTGACCGGGTGCTGCTGCTCGGCCACTTCGACACGGTGTGGCCGGTGGGCTCCTTGGCCGGTCACCCCTTCGCAGTGGCCGGGGGCCGGCTGACCGGACCCGGCTGCTTCGACATGAAGGCCGGCGTCGCACAGCTGTTCCACGCACTGTCGGTGCTCGACGACCTGGACGGGGTGTCGGTCCTGCTCACCGGCGACGAGGAGATCGGCTCCCCGACCTCGCGCGCCCTGATCGAGGCCGAGGCCCGCCGCACACGGGCCGTCCTCGTCCTGGAGGCGAGCGAGGACGGCGCACTGAAAACCGCGCGCAAGGGCGTGTCCGGCTACGAACTGAACATCGCCGGGCGCGCCGCGCACGCCGGTCTCGAACCCCACCGCGGCGTCAACACGACCGTTGAACTGGCCCATCAGGTAATGGCGTTGTCCGCGCTCGCCGACCCGGCCACCGGCACCACGGTGACGCCGACCGTGGCCTCCTCCGGCACCACCCGCAACACGGTGCCCGACGGTGCCCGGCTGCTGGTCGACGTACGGGTGGAGACCGCCGCCGAACAGGAGCGGGTGGACCGTGCCGTGCGGGCCCTCCCATCGGTGCTCGCGGGCGCCTCGCTCACGTTGTCCGGCGGCCCCGACCGGCCGCCGCTGCAGACGAGCGCCTCGGCGGAACTGTTCGAACTGGCCCGAAGCAGCTACCAGGAGCTGGGCTTCGGCCCCCTGCGCGGCGTGGCGGTCGGCGGCGGCTCCGACGGCAACATCACCGCCGGAGCGGGCACGCCCACGCTCGACGGGCTCGGAGCCGTCGGCGGTGGGGCGCACGCGGACGACGAGCATGTGGTCGTCGCCGAACTGCCCCGTCGCGCGGCACTGGTCGCCCACCTGGTGGCCTCGCTCGTACGCGAGCCGCCGGCAGGCCGGGTGAGAGCGTGAACGGCACGGAGGCCGCCGCCGCGGCCGCCGCCGCGGACCTGGCGGCGCACCGGGCCGGCGTCACCGTCACGGAGCTGCACGGACTGGACGAGATGCGGACGGCCTGCCAGGTGCTGGACCGGGTCTGGCGGCCCGACCCCGGCAATCCGCTGATCACCCCGGAGCTGCTGCGGGTCTTCGCCCACTCCGGCAGCTATGTCGTCGGTGTCCACCAGGGCGGCCGGATGGTCGGATTCTGCCTGGGCTTCCTGGCCACCGCCGGGCTGCACTCGCACATCGCCGGAGTGGACGGCAGCGCCCGGGGCCGCAACGTCGGCCACGCCGTCAAACTGCATCAGCGGGCCTGGGCCCTGAGCCGCGGCATCACCGCGGTCACCTGGACCTTCGACCCGCTGATCAGCCGCAACGCCTATTTCAACCTGGCCAAACTGGGTGCGGTGCCGAGCGAGTACCTGGCCGACTTCTACGGCGCGATGCAGGACGAGGTCAATGCCGGAACCGAGACGGACCGTCTGATGGTCCTCTGGGAACTGACCGGCGAACACGCCGTCGGATCCGCCGCGGGCACACCCCGCCGTGTCACGGTCGACACCGCGGGCGAAGACGCGGTGGTCGGCCTGGACGCCAAACCCGACGGCGGTCCCGCTGTCGGGCGTCGGGACGGCGACACCGTCCTGGTCCGGATCCCCGCCGAGATCGAGACGCTGCGCCGCACCGACCCACCCCTGGCCCGCGCATGGCGATACGCGCTGCGCGAGGTGCTCGGCGGCCTGATGACCGAGGGGCACACCGTCGCCGGATTCACCCGGGACGGCTGGTACGTGATCGACAAACGTCAGGAGAAGCAGGCATGAAGCTCGTCGGTGTGGAACTGCGCCGGATCGCGATGCCGCTGGTCGCACCGTTCCGGACCTCGTTCGCCACCATGACCACCCGGGAGGTCCTGCTGATCAGGGTCGAGACCGAGCACCATGAGGGCTACGGCGAATGCGTCACCATGGCCGATCCGCTGTACTCCTCGGAGTACACAGAGGGCGCCGCGGATGTGCTGCGCAGCTATCTCGTGCCCGCGCTCGCCGCCCTCCCGGAGCTCGACCCCTGGGCGGTCGCCCCGGCAATGGCCGCGTTCAAGGGGCACCGGATGGCCAAGGCCGCGCTGGAGACCGCGGTGCTGGACGCCTGGCTGCGCGCCCATGAACTGTCGATGGGGCAATGGCTCGGGGCAACGGCCGAACGGGTGCCGGCCGGGGTGTCGGTCGGGATCATGGATTCGGTCCCCGCACTGCTGGATGCCGTCGACGGCTATCTGGCCGAGGGCTATCTGCGGATCAAGCTGAAGATCGAGCCCGGCTGGGACGTGGAACCGGTGCGCGCGGTCCGGGAGCGTTTCGGCGACGACGTACTGCTCCAGGTGGACGCCAACACCGCGTACACCCTGGCAGACGCCGCACAGCTGGCCCGGCTCGACCCGTACGGGCTGCTGCTGATCGAACAGCCCCTGGACGAGGAGGACATCCGGGGCCACGCGGCACTGGCCGAGCGGGTGAGAACCCCGATCTGCCTGGACGAGTCCATTGTCTCGGCCCGCTCGGCGGCCGACGCGATCGCGATGGGTGCCTGCTCGGTCGTCAACATCAAGCCGGGGCGGGTCGGCGGCTATCTGGAGGCCCGGCGGATCCACGACGTGTGCGCCGCGCACGGTGTCCCCGTCTGGTGCGGCGGAATGCTGGAGACCGGCCTCGGCCGGGCCGCCAACGTCGCCCTCGCCGCGCTGCCCGGCTTCACCCTGCCCGGTGACACCTCGGCCTCCGACCGGTACTACCGGACCGACATCACCGAACCGTTCGTGCTGAAGGACGGCCATCTCGACGTGCCGCGCGCGCCCGGCCTCGGACTCTCGCCGGTCCCCGGGCAACTGGCCGAAGTGACGGAGACCACCGAATGGATCAGCCGATGACCGCCGACCGGTCCGCCACCGTCGAGGAACGGATCCGGACGGCATTCGACGAAGCCGGTGTCGAGGGATTCTTCTTCGCCCGGGACATCGACGGCGAACGGACGATCGCCGTCGCGGCGGACGAACCGGTCTGCCTGGCCTCCGTCTTCAAGATCCCGGTCGCCCTCGCCTATGCCCGCGAGGCAGCGGCGGGACGACTGGAGCGGACCGAGCGCCACGAGGTGGATCCGAAGTACCGCGACGGCGGCATCGGCACCTCGGGCTGCGCCGACCCGGTCGGGATGAGCCTGCGGGACCTGGTCCACATGATGATGACGATGAGCGACAACGCCGCCACCGATGTCGTGCTGGACCGGGTCGGGCTCGACACGGTGAACGCGATGCTCGCCGAACTGGGACGGAGGCAGACCCATTTGATCGGTGGTTGTCTGGAGCTGACCAGCTCGCTCTTCGCCGATCTCGGTGTGACCACCGAGGTCGAGGCACACGCGAGGATGGCGGCACTGACCGCGCAGGGGCCGGAGAAGGTCATGGAGCTGTCGGTGTGCGTGCCCCGGCGTACCACCCGGGGCACGGCCCGTGACATCGTCGAACTGCTGGCCCTCGTCTGGCGCGACGAGGCCGGGCCGGCCGAGGCGTGCGCCGAGGTGCGGGCTGTGATGGCGCAGCAGATCTGGCCGCACCGGCTGTCGTCCGGCTTCGACGACGGCTACCGCCTCGCGGGCAAGACCGGAACGCTGCCGGGCTGGCGCAACGAGGCCGGGGTCGTCGAGGCCCCCGGCGGCGGGCGCTGGGCGGTGGCCGTCTTCACCCGGTCCGACATCCCCGACTTCCGTAATCCCCGGGCGGACCGCGTGATCGGCCGGGTGGCACGGCTCGCCGTCGACGAACTCCGATCAACTACCTTGTGACGATGACGGAGCAGCCACGAGCCGTGCTCGGCCGGATCCTCAGCGATCTGGGTTCGACGTTGATCGAGGTGGTGGCCGGAGAGGCCGACCCGGCCCGCACCGTCAGTGGAGTTCTCATCCAGGACCCGCTGGACGAGCCCGCCAGGCTGCCCGGCGCGGTGGTGCTCGGCGTCGGGGTGTACGGCGCCGAGCCGGTCGCCGCCCTGGTCGACCGGGCGGCCGGGCTCGGCGCGGTGGCCGTGGTGGTCCGGTCCCCGGTCCCGGTGGAAGGACCCGTCGCCGAGGCGGCCGCGCGAACGGGCCTGACCGTGCTCGGACTGACGCCCGGCGCGTCCTGGGCCCAGGTGGCCGCGTTGCTGCGGTCGTTGCTCGCCGCGGACGAACTGGGCACGGTCGGTGGCCCCGACGAGGCCGACGGCGCCGAGCCGCTCGTCGGCGACCTGTTCGCGCTGGCCAACGCGACGGCCGGGCTGCTGGACGGCCCGGTCACCGTGGAGGACCGCGGGGGCCGGGTGCTCGCCTTCTCCAGCAGGCAGGACGAGGGCGACGACGCCAGGATCGCCACCGTCCTCGACCGCCAGGTGCCCGCCGAGAAACTGCGCGCCCTGGAGCAACTCGGCGCCTTCCAGGCCATCTACCGCAAGGAGGAACCCGTCTATGTGGCCGGCATCTCCGACAAGCCCCGGGTCGCGATCGCCGTCCGCGCGGGCGGCGAGATCCTCGGGTCGATCTGGGTCGTGGTCGACGGACCGCTGAGCGAGGACCGTACGCAGGCCCTGCACGAGGCCGCGAAGGTGGCCGCCCTGCATCTGCTGCGCCACCGCACGGGCGAGGACGTCGAACGGCGGTTGCGCGCGGACCTGCTCGCCACGGTCCTGGAGGGCGGCCCACACGCCCCGCAGGCCGCCGTGCGGCTGGGCCTGTCCGCCCAGTCCGCCTGCGTACTGGCACTCGCGGTGACCGGTGAGCCCTCGGCACCCGACCGGGTGGCCGCGGGCCACCGCGTCGCCGAGGCCCTCGCCCTGCATCTGGCCGCGATCCATCCCCGGACGGCCGCGGCCTCGCTGGGGGGCGTCACCTACGCGGTCCTGCCCACGAGTTCGGACGAGCACGCGCTACGGGTGGCCGATGCGTTCCTCGGCCGCGTGGGCGACCGTGTCCCCGCCGTCATCGGCATAGGGCGACTCGCCGCCCGCCCGGCCGAGCTGCGCCGCTCCCGCGCCGACGCGGACCGGGCGTTGCGGGTCCTGGGATCCGGCCGCACCCCGCGACGGTCCGCACGGCTGTCGGACGTCTACGCCGCCTCGCTGCTGGAGGAACTGACGGACCGGATCGCCGCCGAGGACGACCTCCCCGACGGCCCGGTCGTCCGGCTGCGCGCGTACGACGCCCAGCACCACACCGCCCTCACGGACACTCTGGAGGCCTGGCTGAGCACCTTCGGCGATGTGCCCGCCGCCGCTGCCGCCGTCCATATCCACCCCAACACCTTCCGGTACCGGCTGAGACGGCTGGCCGTGGTGGCGGGCATCGACCTCGACGATCCGGAGGCCAGATTCGAAGCGATGCTGCAGTTGCGGCTGAGCCCGCCGCGCCCTTGAACCCGCTACGGCTGTCGTCATGACACGCGGTTGCGCCCCCGTCCCGGGCGGGCACGATGATGAAAGAGTTCTCGGAGCGACGGGACACACCAAGACCCGCGTGTCCGCGTATGCGCACCACCGAATGCCGACGATGGGACAGATGCCATGCCTCTCAAGGGCGAGTACGAGCCGAGCCCCGCGCAGTGGGTCCGCGATCAGGTCGAGTTGTTCGAGAGTTCCGGTGGTACCGAGGGGACCACGCTGAGGGGCCTGCCGGTCATCATCCTGACCACCCGCGGGGCCAGGAGCGGCAAGATCCGCAAGACCCCGCTCATGCGGGTCGAGCACGACGGCACGTACGCCGTGGTCGCCTCGCAGGGCGGCGCTCCCAAGCACCCGGTCTGGTACCACAACCTCGTCGCCGACCCCAGGGTGGAGTTGCAGGACGGCCCGGTCCGGCAGGACATGAACGCCCGTGAGGTCACCGGCGAGGAGAAGGCGGTGTGGTGGCAGCGCGCGGTCGACGCGTTCCCCGACTATGCCGACTACCAGGTCAAGACCGACCGGCAGATTCCGGTCTTCGTGCTGGAACCGGCGGCCGGGCAGCACTGACGACGGCCCGGGGGAGGCGCCGCCGTTGTCCGCGGCGTCTCCCCGTCTTCGACGCGGCCGTGCGAGGCAGGCCACGCTCGGCACCCGCCCGGTCAGCCGGCGGGCGTGGTGGACGTCCCCGTCGGGCCCGCCGCGGGCATGCCCGTGCGGGTCGCCGCCCAGACGACGAGCGCGAGTGCGCTGAACGCGGCGCCGAGTACGCACACCGCGCCCCACCCGGCCCTCGCGTAGACGGTCGTCGAGGCGAGGGCGCCCGCGGCGCTGCCGACCGAGTAGAAGACCATGTATCCGCCGATCAGACGGCTTCCGGCGTCGGGGCGGACCGCGTAGATCAGGCTCTGGTTGGTGACGTGGACGGCCTGCACGGCGAGATCGAGGAGGACCGCGCCGATCGCCAGCGCCCAGAGTGACTGCCGGGTGAGGGCGAGGGGGAGCCACGACGCGGTGAGCAGGACCAGGGCGATACCGGTTGTCCGTCCGGCGAGACCGCGGTCGTGCAGGCGCCCCGCCGGAGCCGCCGCGAGCGCGCCCGCCGCCCCCGCGAGCCCGAACGCTCCGATCGCGGTGTGCGACAGCGACAGCGGCGGGGCGCTCAGCGGGAGCGCGACACAGCTCCACAGGGTGCTGAAGGCGGCGAAGATCAGCAGGGCGAGCAGGGCGCGGACCCGCAGTACTCGTTCCTCGGCGAACAGCACGAGCGTCGAGCGCAGGAGCCGCGTGTACCGCATGGCGGAGGGCGCCGCCGGGCGTCGCGGCAGCACCCGGTACAGGGCCAGGGCCAGTACGAGCGTCAGCGCCGCGGAGGTGAGGTAGACCGATCGCCAGCCCGCGAAGTCGGCCAGCGCACCGGAGACCGTGCGGGCGAGCAGGATCCCGATGACGATTCCGCTGGTGACCAGGCCGACCGCGCGGCCGCGCCGTTCCGGGGCGGACAGCGATGCGGCGAGGACCACGAGGGTCTGGGTGACCACGGCGAGAAGGCCGACGGCGGCCAGGGCGGTCAGCAGGATCGGTGCGGTGGCGGCGGTGCCGGTGGCGATGAGCGCCGCTGCCAGCAGCGCCAGCTGGGTCACGACGAGGCTCCGCCGGTCGACGAGATCGCCGAGCGGCACGAGCAGGAACAGTCCGAGCCCGTAGCCGATCTGAGTGAGGGTGACGACGATGCCGACGGTCGCCGCACCGATCCCGAAGTCCCGGCTCAGGGTGACCAGAAGCGGTTGCGCGAAGTAGACATTGGCCACCGCCACACCGGACGCGACCGCGAACAGCAGCGTCGTGCGTCGGGCCTGTGCGCTCGCCGGTGTCGCCCCGCTCGCGTTCCCGGTTCTCGTCGTCGTCCCGCCGTCGGCCATGGGGCACCCCTCGATCGAATCGGTTGCAACTTGCCACCAGCAGGACCGTAGCGCTGGCTGGTAGCATGTTGCAACCGATGGTGCGAAGGGGAACGGCATGGTCAAGCGGACACGCTTCAACGACAGCGACTGCCCGGTGGCTCGTTCGGTCGACGCGATCGGCGACTGGTGGTCGCTGCTGATCGTCCGCGACGCGTTCGACGGCAACCGCCGCTTCGGGGAGTTCCAGCGCAGTCTCGGCGTGGCGAAGAACATCCTCGCGGCGCGCCTGCGCGGCCTGGTCACGGGCGGCATCCTCGACATGGTCCCGGCGGCCGACGGCAGCGCGTACCACGAGTACGTGCTGACGGCCAAGGGCCGGGATCTCTTCCCGGTGATCGTGGCGCTGCGGCAGTGGGGCGAGGGGCACTTCTTCGAACCGGACGAACCGCATTCGGAGATGGTCGATCTGCGGCACGGCCGCCCGCCCCGGGCGCTGGAGATCCATTCCGCGGACGGGCGGCGGATCGGGCCGGACGACGTCACGGTGCAGAAGGTCCAGCGGCCCGCGGCGCAGGCAGCGGCCTGCGAGTAGGCCGAGGGGCCGCCCGTCCCAAGGATGCCGCGGCCCTCCGGGCCGCCCGCCTCGCACGCCTGCCGGCCCGCACGCCCCCCGGACAGCCGATCAGGACGCGCGTCCGCTCGCCCACCCACGCTCCAATGGACGGGTGACCGCGCCTCCCGACGACTGCCTCGCGCGCAATGAGTGGCTCTGCGGTGCCTATCTGAGCAGCCGTCGCGAGATCCTCCGCGACGCCGTCGTCGAGCACCTCCAGCTCACCGCGGCCTCCGTACTCATCGGGCTGGCCCTCGCCGTTCCGCTCGCCCTCGCGGCCCGCCACCGGCGCTGGGCCGCGGGCCCGGTTCTCGGCGTGACGACGACCCTGTACACCGTGCCTTCGCTCGCCATGTTCTCGCTGCTGCTGCCGGTGTACGGACTCTCC
Source organism: Streptomyces sp. NPDC088252 (assembly GCF_044740965.1). Taxonomy (NCBI): domain Bacteria; kingdom Bacillati; phylum Actinomycetota; class Actinomycetes; order Kitasatosporales; family Streptomycetaceae; genus Streptomyces; species Streptomyces sp. NPDC088252. Next base: position 258,006 of record NZ_JBIURS010000007.1, read on the forward strand.
GCGTCGCTCGTCGTCGCCGGACTCGTCCTGTACTCGCTCACCCTGCTCGTCCGAAACATCCTGGCCGGGCTGCGGGCCGTGCCCGAGGAGACCAGGCTGGCCGCGCGCGGCATGGGATACGGGCCGGTGAGGCTGCTCGTCGCCGTGGAACTTCCGCTCGCCCTGCCGGCCGCCATGGCCGGACTGCGTATCGCGACCGTCTCCACGGTCTCCCTGGTCACGGTCGGTGCGATCGTCGGGTACGGCGGACTCGGCAACCTCATCTACTCCGGGATGAACACGTACTTCAAGGCCCAGGTGCTCACCGCCTCCGTCCTCTGCGTCCTCATCGCCGTCGCCGCCGACCTGATGCTCCTTCTTCTGCAGCGCATCCTGACGCCCTGGACCCGGAGGCGGCCGTGAACACCCTCGCCGACGCCTGGACCTGGCTCACGACCGCGGCGCACTGGTCGGGCGACGGCGGCATCTGGAACCGGCTCGGCCAGCATCTGTTCCTCACGGTCGTCTGCCTGCTGATCAGCTGTCTGATCGCGCTGCCCGTCGCCCTGGTCCTCGGCCATCTCGGCAGGGGCGGCGCGCTCGCCGTCAACCTCTCCAACATCGGCCGGGCCGTGCCCACCTTCGCCGTGCTGGTGCTGCTGCTCCTCACCCCGATCGGCGGGCACGGCCAGTGGCCGACCGTCATCGCCCTCGTGCTCTTCGCCGTACCGCCGCTGCTCACCAACGCCTACGTGGGCATGCGGGAGGTCGACCGCGACGTCGTGCGGGCGGCCAGGGGAATGGGCATGACGGGCAGGCAGCTGATGCTGGGTGTCGAGGTGCCGCTCGCCCTGCCGCTGATTCTCACCGGCGTACGGATCGCCGCCGTGCAACTCGTCGCCACCGCCACCCTCGCGGCGCTGGCGGGCGGCGGCGGACTCGGCCGCATCATCACTGCGGGCTTCAACCTCGCCTCGACCCCGCAGGTCGTGGCCGGGGCCGTTCTCGTCGCCGCCTTCGCCCTCGTCGTCGAAGGGCTCTTCGAAGTGGTGCAGCGGCTCGCCCCCGACCGGGGCCGCGGCGAGGGACCGGGATGAGGCCGCTCCCGGCACTCTCCGCGCTCCTGGTGCTTCTGCCGGCGAGCGCCTGCACGACCGGTCCCGCCCTGGAGGACCGGGGCGGGGTCACCGCACCGCCGGGCGACAGCAAACACCTCACCATCGGCTCCGCCGGCTTCACCGAGAGCGATCTCCTCGCCCAGATGTACGCCGCTCTGCTCGGCCGGGCCGGCTACTCCACGAAGATCATCTCCGTCTCCAACCGCGAGATCTACGAACCGGCGCTGGAGAGCGGCCAGATCGATGTCGTGCCGGAGTACGCCGCCACCTTCGCCGACTGGCTGAACGCCAGGAAGAACGGCGCGGACGCCGCCCCGGTCGGTTCGCCCGACCTCGCCGCCACCATGAGGGCCCTGCGCGTCCTCGCCGAACCGCGTGGCCTCACCGTGCTCGACCCCGGGCGCGCCGTCGACCAGAACGCCTTCGCGGTCGCCGCTCCGTACGCGGCGAAGCACCGTCTGAAGACCCTCAGCGATCTGGGCCGGTCAGGGCTGCCCGTGCGGCTGGCCGCCGGTGACGAATGCGTTCAGCGCCCCTACTGCGCACCGGGGCTGCGGAAGACCTACGGCATCCGCGTCACCGCCGTGGACCCCAAGGGCGTCGGCACCACCCAGGCCAAACGGGCCGTCCAGAAGGGTCAGGACCAGATGGTGCTGACCACCACCACCGACGCCACCCTGGACGCCTTCGGCCTCGTCCTGCTCGCCGACGACAAGCACCTGCAGAACGCCGACTACCTCGTCCCCGTCGTCAACCGCTCCCGGGCGGGCGGCGAAGGCGTACGCAAGGCACTGGGCAAGCTCAACACCGTACTGACCACCGCCGACCTGGCCCGGCTCGACGAGCGGGTCGACAGCTGGCGACGGCTGCCCGAGGACGTGGCACGCGCGTATCTGGAGTCCAAGAAGCTCATCCGGCCCTGAGACGGTGTCCGCGAGGAGCCCGGCGCCCGACGCCGGTACGCGCACCGTGCTGTGACCGGAGAGGCTCACCGGCGGGCGGACCGACCCGGCCACGACGCCAGGGCTTGGCGGGTCAGGCCGTCAGCCTGCCGGGCAGCCAGCCCAGCTGCACGGCCTGCTGGAACGGCCCGCCGCCCTCGTGGTCGTTGAAGTCGTACACCTCGATGGCCTTGTCCTGGTGGGCGTAGGCGTTGAAGGCGGCGAAGACGGTCGAGGGCGGGCAGGTCATGTCCTCCAGGGCGGTCGAGAAAAGTGCGGGTGCCTGCCCGCGCGCGGCGAAGTGCACTCCGTCGAAGTAGGACAGGGTCGTCCGCGCCCGCTCCGCCCGGCCCCGGTGCGTCTTGAGGTAGTTGCCTACCTCGCGGTACGGGGTGCGGTCGGTGACGGTGAGCGCGCGGGGGAAGTCGCACAGGAACGGCACGTCCGGCGCGATCGCCACGAGGTCGGGTATCAGTCCGCCGACGGCGAGCGTGATGCCACCGCCCTGGCTCACACCGATGGCCGCGGTGCGTGTCGCGTCGGTCAGCGGATGCGAGCGCGCCGCCTCCACCGCCCGTACCGCGTCGGTGAACACACGCCGGTAGTAGAACGCGTGCGGATCCTCGATGCCCCGGGTCATGAAACCGGGGAAGGCGGGCGCGCTGCCCACCGGGTCGGGGGTGTCGCCGACCACCCAGCCGCTGCCCTGGCCCCGGGTGTCCATCACGAAGTGCGCGAAACCGGCCGACGCCCAGAGCAGATGGGTGTGGGCCAGTCCCCGCCCGCCGCCGTAACCGATGAACTCCACGACCACCGGCAGTGGTTCGGTGGTGCCCGCGGGCAGGACGAACCAGCCCTTGACCGGGTGCCCGCCGAAGCCCGCGAACGTCACGTCGTACACGTCCACGGTCGCCAGCCCCGTATCCGTACGCCGCTCGAACCGGGCGCCGAGATCATGGGACCGGGCCTCGTCGAGTGTCTGCGACCAGAACGCGTCGAAGTCCTCCGGTTCCACCGAGCGGCTGCGGTAGTCGCGCAACTCGTCGAGCGGCAGATCGAACAGGGACATGAGGACCGCCTTCTTCGCAGGGTGAGTGATCACCGCAAGGGATGGTTGATCACACCGTACGGGGCGGGCGGTGCGCGGACGAGGGTGCCTTGGGAACAGCGGTCACAGCGCCGCGCCGAGCCTCGGTACCCACGACGGCGCACACGGTCTGCGCGGCGGGCGAGCGGTCCGCGGAGACCGGACGGCTCAAGGCCGGTCCGACGCCGATCCACAGGACGGCCCCGAGGCGGCATCCGGCCCACGGGCGCGTGAAATCACGTTGCCCGCGGGCCGGATGCCTGCGACGCTCCCTCCCATGTCCGACAACGATTCAAGCGGTTCGCACCAGGTCGCGGCGCTCTTCTCGCACAGCCGGCTGACGGCGATCCCCCGTAGGACGGCCCGCCGCGAGCAGTTGCTGGTACACCTCGCCGAGACGCTCTTCGAGCAGGACCGGGCCTACACCGAACGCGAGGTCAACGAGGCACTGCTCACGGTGCACGAGGACTGCTCGGCACTGCGCCGCCATCTGGTCGTCGCCGGACTGCTGGTCCGACCGAAGGACGGCAGCAGCTACCGGCGTGGGCGGTAGGGCGAGTCCTGACCGGTACGTGGCGTGCGGCAGTACAGCGCGCCCTACGCGTCCGCCACCGAGTCGAACCGCACCTCGTCCCGTCCTACGCCCTGTGCGTCGGCGTCCACCGAGCGGCGCAGTGCCTCGTGGAGCTTGGCCGGGGTCAGCACGCCGAGGAACCGTGAGCCGTCCAGCACCGCGACCCATCCGGCGTCGTGCTGGAGCATTTCGCTGAACGCCCGCTTCAGCGGGGCCCCGACCGGTACCCAGGCGTCCATCCTGCGGGCCAGGTCCCCGACCGTGCCGTACTCCCCGGCGATCCGCAGCGCGTCCGTCGCCACCCAGCCGTGCAGGTGGCCCTCGCCGTTCAGCACGACCGCCCAACGGGCACCCGCACCGCCCAGCCGCGCCGCCGCCGACCGGACCGGCTCGTCCAGCCGGGCGACCGGCGGCTCCTCCAGATCGTCCGGCTCGATCGTGGTGACCGACAGACGTTTCAGGCCCCGGTCGGCGCCGACGAACCGGGCCACATACGGAGTCGCGGGAGACCCGAGCACAGCCCCCGGGGTGTCGAACTGCTCGATGCGCCCCGCTCCGTACACCGCGATGCGGTCGCCCATCCGGACCGCTTCCTCGATGTCATGGGTGATCATCAGGACCGTCTTCCTGACGGTGGCCTGCAGGCCCAGGAATTCGTTCTGCAGCCGCTCCCGCACCACCGGGTCGACTGCGCCGAACGGCTCGTCCATCAGCAGCACCGGCGGATCGGCGGCCAATGCCCGTGCCACGCCCACTCGTTGGCGCTGGCCACCGGAGAGCTGGGCGGGGTAGCGGGAGCCGTAGGTCTTCGGGTCGAGGCCCACCAGATCCAGTAGTTCGGCCGCGCGCTCACGAGCCCTCGCCCGCTTCCAGCCGACGAGCGAGGGGACGGTCGCGGTGTTGTCGAGGATCGTGCGGTGCGGGAAGAGCCCCACCTGCTGGATGACGTAGCCGATCCGGCGGCGCAGCTTCACCGGGTCCACGCCGGAGACGTCCTCGCCACCGACCAGGATCCGGCCGGACGAAGGCTCGATCAGCCGGTTCACCAGCATCATCGTGGTGGTCTTGCCGCAGCCGGACGGGCCGACGAGGGTGACCAGCTCCCCCTCGGCCACCTCGAAGGAGAGTCCGTCGACCGCGCTCGTACCGTCCGGGTAGACCTTGCTGACCTGCTCGAACCGGATCATTCCTGCACGGTAGGAGGCCTCCGGGCGGGCCGCACACCGGCCGCGACCGTCCGTGTCGCGGGCCGTGTGCTGAACTGTGCGTGGAACATCTGATTCAGGAGCACCTTGTGAGCAGCTACCGGCAACCCGGCATCATCTTCACCGACCGCTATTTCACGGTCCCGCTCGACCACACCGATCCGGGCGGTGAGCAGATCGAGATCTTCGGCCGAGAAGCCGTGGCGAGCGGCAGGACCGGCGAGGAACCGCCCTGGCTGGTCTATCTGGAGGGCGGCCCCGGCTTCGGCGCCCGGCGTTTCATCGGTACGGAGGCATGGCTGGGACGGGCCGTGCGGGAGTTCCGGGTGCTGCTCCTGGACCAGCGCGGAACCGGTCTCTCCACCCCGGCCAACCGGCAGACCCTGCCGCTGCGCGGCGGCCCGCGCGAGCAGGCCGACTACCTCGCCCACTTCCGCTCCGACAACATCGTGCGCGACTGCGAGCTGATCCGCCCGCAGCTGACCGGCGGTGAACCGTGGACGGTACTCGGCCAGTCCTTCGGCGGTTTCTGCGCCGTCCGCTACCTGTCGGCCGCCCCCGAAGGGCTCAAGACCGTCCTCATCACCGGTGGACTGCCCTCGCTCGACGCACACGCCGACGACGTCTACCGGGCCGCCTACCCGCGGATCGAGCGCAAGGTCGCGGCCCACTACGCCCGCTACCCGCAGGATGTCGGGCGCGCCCGGGAGATCACCGCTCACCTCGCGGAGCACCGCCCCGACAGCGCCGGACACCGTCTGACGCCCGAGGCATTCCAGTCCCTCGGCATCATGCTGGGCGGTGGCAGCGGCAGCCACCAGCTCCACTATCTGCTGGAGAACGCCTTCGTCCGCACGCCGCACGGTACCGAGCTGTCCGACACCTTCCAGGAAGCCATGCGCACGGCCGCTTCATTCGCCGGGCATCCGCTGTACGCGCTCATGCACGAGGCGATCTACGGTCAGGACGAGCGGCCCACCGCCTGGGCCGCAGAGCGGGTCCGTGCCGAGTTCCCGCAGTTCGACGCGGCCGAGTCGCTCAAGGGCGACGGCCCGGTGCTCTTCACCGGTGAAAGCATCCACCCCTGGCACTTCGAGGTCGACCCGGCGCTGCGGCCGTTGCGCGAGACCGCCGAACTGCTGGCCGCCCGTACCGACTGGGCACCGCTGTACGACCCCGCGCGCCTGGCCGCCAACGAAGTGCCGGTCGCCGCCGCCGTCTACCACGACGACATGTATGTCGACACCGGGCACGCGCTGCGCACGGCGGCGGCGATCCGCGGGCTCCGTACCTGGGTCACCGACGAGTTCGAGCACGACGGGCTGCGCGCGGGCGGACCGCGCGTTCTGGACCGGCTGCTCGCCCTCGTCCGGGACGAGGTCTGACCCCGTCCCCTCTCGACGGGAGGAGCCGGTCACGCGGGGTGCGTGACCGGCTCCTGACACCACGGAGGGCGATGCTCGTAGGGGGGCTGTCTCCGCGCGTGGCCGCTCAGCTCTGCAGGGCGTCCAGCGTCGCGTCCAGGTTCGTCGCCGAGTGAGGGGCACGGTTGTACGGCAGCTTCGACAGCACCGCCGCCATGCCGCAGGTGTTGGTCACGGCGGAGAAGACGAGTCCGGAGCCCACACCGGCGGAGATCCAGCGCGCGGCCGGGAATCGCACCCCGGCCAGCAGGCCGGCCACCACGAGCGAACCGGCGGCGAGCCGGACCTGACGATCCATCGGCCACGTCGCCCGTGCTCCGGCGGGACGGTCGAGGTCGCGCCCCTCGCCCTCCCAGGCAGAGGTGCCGCCGGACAGCGTGACGGCCTCGATGTCCGCCGCCGCGAGAATGTCGCAGGCCCGGGTCGAGCGGACGCCGGAGGCGCAGACCACGAGCAGCGAGCCGCGGGCCGCGGCGGACTTCAGCGCGGGCACGGCCTCGGGGAAGCGGTCCAGCGGAATGTTCAGGGCACCGGGAACGTGCCCGGAGGCGTACTCGCCGGGAGCCCGCACATCGATGACGGTGAACTCCGCGAGACGGGCCGCGGCCTGGGCGGGGGAGAGGGAGACGGGGTTGGTCACGAGCAGTGTTTCCTTTCGTTCACCGGGGCTGGGGGAGGGACTCGGTCCCTTCCTTCCCCATTCGGGTTAGAATACCCCTTGGGGTATCAGGAGGAGGATGTGTGGAACTCGACATGGCGGCCGACGAACTGAAGTCGGTCCTCAACCGCCTTCGCCGCGCTCAGGGCCAGCTCGCCGGGATCATCAGGATGATCGAGGAGGGCCGGGACTGCGAGGACGTCATTACACAGATGGCGGCCGTCTCCAGGGCGCTCGACCGGGCCGGTTTCGCGATCATCGCCACGGGCCTGCAGCACTGCATGGCCGATGGTGGCGGTGAGCCCGCCGATCGCGAGCAGATGCGTACGCGGCTGGAGAAGCTCTTTCTCTCACTGGCCTGAGCCGGGGGCGGCACCGGCCGGCAGGTGGATCGACGTCGTGGCTCTCACGCCACGGCGTCGACGAGCATGAACACGGCCACGGCCAGCAGCACCACGCCGAAGATCCGTTGGAGCGCGGACGTGGACACCTTCGACGCCAGTCGCTGCCCGTCCCAGGCCCCGAGGACCGCCGCCGCCGTGAACGGGGCGATCACCGCCCAGTCCAGCGCGGTGGGCGCGGCGAGGCGGGTGACCAGGGCCGCCGTGGAGTTCACGGTGATGACCAGCAGGCTGGTCCCGACCGCCGAGGCCATCGGGACGGCCAGCACGGTGACCAGGGCGGGCACCGCGAGAAAACCGCCGCCCACGCCCAGGAACCCGGTCACGGCACCGAGTCCGGCACCCGCCCGTGCGGCCCGCCCGGCGGGAACTGGGCCCTGCGGCGCGGCCTCGGCCCGCGGCCGGAGCATCCGGACCGCGGCGACCACCGCGAGCACGGCGAACGCGGCGGTCAGGATCCCGGACGGAATCCGCATGGACAGGGCCCCGGCAACGGCGGCCGGGACGATTCCGGCCGCAGCGAAGAGCCCGCCCGTACGCCAGCGGACCCTGCCCTCCCTGGCATGGGCGACGAGGCCGGTGAGAGACGTGGCGATGACGATGAGGAGCCCGGCAGTGGTGGCGGCGGCCGGGGTGAAGCCGAGCAGATAGATCAGCGCGGGGACGGCGAGAACACTTCCGCCGCCCCCCAGTCCGCCGAGGGCCAGACCGACCACCGCCCCGGCGAGCAGCGCCAGAACGAGCGTGGTCATGCGATGGTGCCCGCCGCCCCGCGCCGGTCGCGCACCGGCAGCCCCTCAGTGGCCCAGGAGGTCATGCCGCCCACGACGTCGACGGCCTGGGCGCCGCGATCGGCGAGGATCCGGGCCGCCTGTCGGGACCGGTTGCCGGAGCGACAGATCACCACCACCGGACGGCCCGTCGCCGAGTCGGGCAGCGACGCGCCCTCGGCGATCCGGGACAGGGGCAGATGGATCGCCCCCGGCGCGTGACCGGCGTTCCACTCGGGCAACTCACGTACGTCCAGCAGAACAGCCGAACCGTCGGTGGTCATGCGGGCGGCCTCGGCAGGGGTGACGCGGCCGGGGCCGCGCCGGAACAAGGACATCAGGGAAGACATGAAGAACACTCCTCGGGTGCGGGTGTGTGGTCGTCGGGTGGTCAGGCCGTGGCGGCGGCCGGGTCGGCGGAGAGAGGGACGGTCAGGCTCAGGCCCGCTGCCGCCGCCCCGTCGAAGCCGTCGTCGACGGCAACCACCTCTCGTCCCGCCGCATCCAGCAGTGACGCGGCGATCGCCGCCCGCATCCCGCCCGCGCAGTGCACCCACACGACGCCCGGCGGCACCTCGTCCAGCCGTCGCCGCAGTTCGTGCACGGGAATGTGCAGCGCCCCCGTGATCGCTCCGCCGCTGTGCTCGGCGTCCCTGCGCACATCGAGAACCACCGGGTCCTCGCCGCGCGCCCGTGCGGCCGCCAGACCCGCGAAGTCGGATCTGCGGAACGACCGCAGCGCCGCCGGTGCGCGCACCCAGTCCTCGGGGCGGCCGGTGGCGGCGGCCACCGGCCGCCCCATGCCGACGCGCGACAGCTCCCGCTGCGCGTGCGCGACATCCGCGGCCGTGCTCGCGAGGAGGGTGACAGGCTTGCCCCAGGGGATCAGCCAGGCCAGATATGTCGCGAGCTGTCCCTCGCCCTCGAAGTTGAACGATCCGGCGACATGGCCCTCGGCGAACGCCAGCCGGCTGCGCAGATCCACCACCCACTCGCCCGCGGCGAGCCGCCGGGATATCTCCTCGGCGTCGGCCGTATCCGGCGGGGTCAGGTCGAGCGGAGCGGGGCCTGCCGCGTTGGCCGGTCCCATGTGCGCGTAGTACGCGGGCACGTCGTCGAGGCCGGCGAGCAGTTCCGCGACGAAGGTGTCGACGTCCTTGACCAGAGCATCGTTCCGGCTGCGCTCCTCGCCGATCGTCGTGGCCGCCCCCTCGCCCCGGGTGGACGAACAGAAGCTGCCGAAGCCGTGCGTCGGCAGAACCGGCACGGTGTCTTCGAGCTCGTCGGCGAGCCGGTGCGCGGAGGCGTGCTGGGCGCGCGCCAGTTCGGCGGTGAGCCGAGGCTCCAGCAGGTCGGGTCGGCCGACGCCGCCGATCAGCAGCGAGCCACCGGTGAAGGCGGCGACTGCCCTGCCTTTCTCCTCCAGCACGTAGGACGTGTGGTGCGGAGTGTGCCCGGGAGTGGCGAGCGCGCGCAGCGTGAGGCATTCGTCGACCGGGGCGATGTCACCGTCGGCCACCGGGACCCGGGCGAAGGAGACCTCCGCCGCGGCCGGCACCAGGTACCGCGCACCGGTGACGCGCGCCAGCTCCAGGCCGCCGGTCACGTAGTCGTTGTGCAGATGGGTCTCCACCACGAGGGCGATACGCACGCCGCGCCGGGCGGCCGCGGCGATGACCCGGTCGATGTCGCGCGGCGGATCCACGACCACGGCGGCCCGCTGCCCGCCCGCCAGATAACTGCGGTTGCCGAGGCCCGCTGTCTCCATGGTGTCGACGAAGAACACGACACGACTCCTTCCGTACGGCGTACCCCGGGGGGTATCTCTCCTCCAGATTAACATTGATACCCCGGGGGGTATAGCTTGCTCGGGTGAGAGATGGGCAACGCCGGGAGGCGGGAACGGGGCCGATCGTGGACGGGGCCGAATCCGGCCGGTCCCGGGTCGGTCCCGGCGGATCGCCGCAGCTGCCGACCGGGTACCGCCGTAACCGGCGCCCGCACAGCGGAGAAGGCCGACCCGGCGCCATGGGCGCCGAGCCGGCCTTCTCCGGTGGTGCTTTCCCCTCGGGGTGTCGAGCATTCCGTCCGACGGGACTGGTCAGTCCGTGCCGAACTCCATCGCGGCGCGGTCCAGCATCTCGTCGTCGCCGGAGACCTCGCCGCGGGAGGCGATGGCCTCCGCGCCGCCCTCCGGCATCGTGCCGATCAGCCCGGTCGCGGCCGCCTGGGCGGCGCCGATGGCGGGATTGGCGGTGCCGATCAGACCGATCCCGGCGTACTGCTCCAGCTTGGCGCGCGAGTCGGCGATGTCGAGGTTGCGCATGGTGAGCTGGCCGATGCGGTCGACCGGGCCGAATGCCGAGTCCTCGGTGCGCTCCATGGACAGCTTGTCCGGGTGGTAGCTGAACGCCGGGCCCGTGGTGTCGAGGATCGAGTAGTCCTCGCCGCGCCGCAGCCGCAGCGTCACCTCGCCGGTGACGGCCGCGCCGACCCAGCGTTGGAGCGACTCGCGCACCATCAGCGCCTGCGGGTCCAGCCAGCGGCCCTCGTACATCAGCCGGCCGAGGCGCCGTCCCTCGTTGTGGTACTGGGCGAGGGTGTCCTCGTTGTGGATCGCGTTGACCAGGCGCTCGTACGCCGCGTGCAGCAGGGCCATGCCGGGCGCCTCGTAGATGCCGCGGCTCTTGGCCTCGATGATCCGGTTCTCGATCTGGTCCGACATGCCCATGCCGTGCCGGCCGCCGATGGCGTTCGCCTCCATCACCAGCTCGACGGGGGAGGCGAACTCCTTGCCGTTGATCGTCACGGGCCGGCCCTGGTCGAAGCCGATCGTCACGTCCTCGGCGGCGATCTCGATCGACGGCTCCCAGAACCGCACGCCCATGATCGGCTCCACCGTCTCCACGCCGGTGTCCAGGTGCTCCAGGGTCTTGGCCTCGTGGGTGGCGCCCCAGATGTTGGCGTCCGTGGAGTACGCCTTCTCCGTGCTGTCGCGGTAGGGCAGGTCGTGGGCGACGAGCCACTCCGACATTTCCTTGCGGCCGCCGAGTTCGGTCACGAAGTCCGCGTCCAGCCAGGGCTTGTAGATCCGCAGGTGCGGGTTGGCGAGCAGGCCGTACCGGTAGAACCGCTCGATGTCGTTGCCCTTGAAGGTCGAGCCGTCGCCCCAGATCTGTACGTCGTCCTCAAGCATCGCCCGGACCAGCAGGGTGCCCGTGACGGCGCGGCCGAGCGGCGTGGTGTTGAAGTAGGCGCGTCCGCCCGAGCGGATGTGGAACGCCCCGCACGTGAGCGCGGCCAGACCCTCCTCGACCAGTGCCGCGCGACAGTCGACCAGGCGCGCGATCTCGGCACCGTAGGTCTTCGCGCGGCCGGGCACCGAGGCGATGTCGGGCTCGTCGTACTGGCCGATGTCGGCGGTGTAGGTGCACGGGACGGCGCCCTTGTCGCGCATCCATGCGACGGCGACCGAGGTGTCGAGACCGCCGGAGAAGGCGATGCCGACGCGCTCGCCGGCGGGGAGGGAGGTGAGGACCTTAGACATAGGAAGAGTATGCATAATCTCGCATGATCATGCAAAGTCCGCCGCGATCGTCTTTGTCGGAGTCGATGCATGAGCGCATCGCCCATGCGTCACGAATCGCAGTTCTGGACGCAAATCCCCAGGTCAGAGAGTTGATGTTGTCCAGACCATTGACATGCAAGCCTCATGATGTTGAATGCGGTGTTGTTGTGTTGCGCGACTCCGGTGACTTGAGTGATCAATGGAGGACCAGTGACGCCTCGCCCATCCCGTCTCACCGCGCTCGGCGCGGCGGCGACCCTGCTCGCGGGCGGCCTGCTGACCGCAGTGCCGCCCGCCCAGGCAGCCGACAGCACCCGGACCACCCGTCAGGCGCAGGCCGACGAGGGCCGGGGCACTCCGGTCATCGCGCCGACCCCGCAGTCCGTGAAGAAGCGATCCGACCGGATCACCATCAGCCCCACCGTCACCCTGGTGGCGGGCGCGACCTCCGACGAACCCTCCCTGCGTGTGGTGGAGAGCGCGCTGCGCCGGGCCGGAGCGAAGCGCGTCGTGCGCGGGGACGAGCCCGGCAGGAGCGGGCTCACCGTCCATGTCGGCGACGCCGCCGCGCTCGCGGCCCTGCGCCTCGACGGCCCGTCCGCACTGCCCGCCGACGGCTATGTCCTCGGCATCGGTGCCGGGCGCATCGTCCTCGCGGGCAAGGACACCACCGGCACGTACTACGCCGCACAGAGCCTGCGCCAGGTCCTGCCGCAGGAGAGGCATCCGGGTGCCGAGGTCGCCGGGCTCGCCGTGCGCGACTGGCCCGGTACCGCGCTGCGCGGAGTCATCGAGGGCTTCTACGGCACCCCGTGGTCGCACGAGGCCCGGCTCGACCAGCTGGACTACTACGGCGAGCACAAGATGAACATCTACGTGTACTCGCCGAAGGACGATCCGTATCTCCGTGCCAAATGGCGCGACGCCTACCCGGCCGACCGGTTGGCCCGGATCAAGGAGCTCACCGACCGGGCCGTCCAGCGGCACGTCGAGTTCACCTACGCGCTCTCGCCCGGCCTCTCCGTCTGCTACAGCTCGGATGCGGACGCCAAGGCGCTGGTCGACAAGTTCCAGACCATCTGGGACGTCGGCGTACGGACCTTCGCCGTGCCGCTCGACGACATCAGCTACACCGACTGGAACTGTGCCGAGGACAAGGCGAAATGGGGGACCGGCGGCGGTGCGGCGGGCGCGGCCCAGGCCTATCTGCTCAACCGGATCAACAAGGAGTTCATCTCCGCCCACCCGGGCGCCCAGCCGCTCCAGATGGTTCCCACCGAGTATTACAACGTCTCCGCGTCGCCGTACAAGAAGGCGCTGTCCGAGCAGCTCGACCCCGATGTCCTCGTCGAATGGACCGGCGTGGGAGTCGTCGCCCCGACCATGACCGTCGCCGAGGCCGAGGCCGCCCGTACGGTCTTCGGCCACCCGATCCTGACGTGGGACAACTACCCGGTCAACGACTACGCGACCGACCGGCTGCTGCTCGGCCCGTTCAACGGGAGGGAGAAGGGGCTGCCCGGCAGGCTGGCCGGGATCACCGCCAACCCGATGATCCAGCCGTACGCCTCGAAGATCGCCCTGTACACCGTCGCCGACTACGCGTGGAACGACGCCGCGTACGACCCCCGCACCTCGTGGGGCGAGGGGCTCAAGGAGTACGCGGGGGGCGACCCCCGTACCGCGAAGGCACTCAGGGCCTTCGCGGACGTCAACTACAGCTCGGCGCTCAACAAGGACCAGGCTCCCGAACTGGCCTTGGAGTTCGCCGACTACTGGAAGTCCGGTGACGCCGCCCGTCTCGACTCGGCGCTCGGCGCGCTCGGCTCCGCCCCCGACCGGTTGCGCGGCAGTCTCCCGGACCGGGGCTTCCTCGCCGACTCCGGCCCCTGGCTGGACGCGACCAAGTCCTGGGCCGTCGCCGCCCGTACGGCTCTGGGCATGGTCGAGGCCGCCCGCGCCGGGAAGGGTGCGCAGGCATGGGAACTCCGGCAGCGACTGGCCGCCCAGGTCACCGCGGCGAAGTCCTTCACCTACACCGGCCTCGACGGCCGCAAGGTACCGGTCCTCGTCGGTGACGGGGTGCTGGACCGCTTCATCGACGCGGCGAACGCCGAGCACGACCGGATACTCGGGGTGAGCGGGCGGCCCTCGGTGACGACCGGCCTGGGTACGTATCAGAGCAACACGCCGGCGCGGATGCTCGACGGCGACGACTCCACCTACTTCTGGAGCGACGGGGCGCCCGCCGCCGGTGACGGGATCACCCTGGACCTGGGCCGGGTACGGGACATCGGCGACATCACTCTCGCCATGGCCAAACCCGGCAGCGCCGACGACTACATCCACGAAGGGGTTCTTGAGTACTCGGCCGACGGACAACAGTGGCAGCAGCTCACCGCTTTCTCCGGAAAGCCGGACGTCACCGCGGCGGTGCCCACCGGAACCAAGGCGCGCTACGTGCGGGCACGGGCGACCGCCGGCCAGGAGAACTGGCTCGTCGTGCGGGAGTTCGCAGTGGTGACCACGGACGGCGCCGTCACCGGGGGACCGCCCGCAGCGGCCGGATCCTCGCTGCGGGCGGCCTCCGACGGAGACCCCGCAACCGTCTACCGAGCGGCCCGCGCCCCTGAGGCGGGGGAGGCGCTGGAGGTGGCGCTCGGCGCCGCTCGTTCAATACGGTCCGTCACTGTGCTGCAGTCGGCCGGATCCGCCGGCCGCGCCGACGTCCAGCTGCGGGGCGCCGACGGAACCTGGCAGACCATCGGCGCCCTCGACGGCCCCTACAGCCAGGTGGGCACGGCGGCCCGTACGGCCGACTCGGTACGCCTCCTCTGGCGTACGGGATCGGCGGCGCCGCAGATCGCCGAAGTGGTGGTGACCGGGCAGGAGTGAGGCTCGACGGGCGGACAGCGGGGGCGGGATCCCGCCGTCCGCCCCCCTGCTCACGGAACCGTCCCGCGCCCGGTCCCGCCCGAAGAGTTTCGGGCGGGACCGGGCGCATCCCTGCGCGTCCGAGGCCGAAACCGGTAGGAGCAGGTTGTTCCCAGAGAAGCAAGCGACCGCTTAGTATGCGCCGGAGCAGTGGTAATGCCGACAGTGTTGTGGAGGCCCCTCATGCAGGCATGGCGAGTGCACCGGAACGGCGAACCGGGCGAGGTGATGCGGCTCGAAGAGACCGACCGGCCCACGCCGGGTGACGGGCAGGTGCTCGTCCAGGTGCTCGCGGCGAACATCAACTTCCCCGACGCGCTGCTCTGCCGGGGCCAGTACCAGGTGCGCCCGCCCCTGCCGTTCACCCCCGGTGTGGAGATCTGCGGCAGGACCACGGACGGGCGGCGGGTGCTCGCCACCCCGACTCTGCCGAACGGTGGATTCGCCGAGTACGTCGTCGCGGACGAGTCGGCGCTCCTGCCCGCCCCGGAGACCCTGGACGACGCCGAGGCCGCCGCCCTGCACATCGGCTACCAGACCGGCTGGTTCGGCCTGCACCGCAGGGCGCGCCTCCGGGCGGGCGAGACCCTCCTGGTCCACGCGGCGGCCGGTGGTGTCGGCAGCGCGGCCGTCCAGCTCGGCAAGGCCGCGGGAGCCACCGTCATCGGTGTGGTCGGCGGCTCCGACAAGGCCGAGACCGCCGCCGCGCTCGGCTGCGACCTGGTCATCGACCGTCACGGCGAGGACATCGTCGCCGCGGTCAAGGAAGCCACCGGCGGACGCGGCGCCGACGTGGTGTACGACCCGGTCGGTGGCGACGCGTACGCCAAGTCCGTGAAGTGCATCGCCTTCGAGGGCCGGGTGATCGTCGTGGGTTTCGCGAGCGGCGTTGTCCCCGCTCCGGCGCTGAACCACGCCCTCGTCAAGAACTATTCGATCGTCGGGCTCCACTGGGGCCTGTACAACACCAAGGACCCGGCCGCCGTCCGCGCCTGTCACGACGAGCTGACCAGGCTGGCGGCTCAGGGTGCCGTCAAGCCGCTGATCAGCGAACGCGTCGGGCTCGGCGGGGCCTCCGTCGCCGTCCAGCGGGTCGCCGACGGCACCACCACCGGCCGGATCGTCGTCCTCCCGCAAGGAGCCGCCCGATGACCGCGCCCGACGCTGCCGAACTCCGCCGCCGCACCCGGGACCTGCTGGCCGCGCACCCCCCGGCCACCACCGACCGCACCGACTTCCTCAAGGCGCGCTTCGACGCCGGACTCGCCTGGGTGCACTACCCGGCCGGCCTCGGCGGTGTCGACGCGCCGCGTTCCCTGCAGCCCGTCGTGGACGCCGAACTCGCCGCCGCGGGTGCCCCCGACAACGACCCGCGCCGGATCGGCATCGGTCTCGGCATGGCCGCCCCCACCATCCTCGGCTACGGCACCGACGAGCAGAAGCGGCGCTTCCTGCGGCCGTTGTGGGTCGGCGAGGAGGTCTGGTGCCAGCTCTTCAGCGAACCGGGCGCGGGCTCCGACCTCGCCGCGCTCGGCACCCGCGCGGTCCGCGACGGCGAGGACTGGGTGGTCGACGGGCAGAAGGTCTGGACGTCCAGCGCCCATCTGGCCCGCTGGGCGATCCTCATCGCCCGCACCGATCCGGACCGGCCTAAGCACCTCGGCATCAGCTACTTCATCTGCGACATGACCGACCCCGGCGTCGAGGTCAGGCCGTTGCGCCAGATCACCGGCGAGGCCGAGTTCAACGAGGTGTTCCTCACCGGTGTGCGCATCCCGGACAGCAGACGTCTCGGCCCGGTCGGCGAAGGCTGGAAGGTCGCCCGGACCACCCTGATGAACGAGCGGGTCTCCATCGGCGGGGCGCGCGTCCCGCGCGAGGGCGGCATGATCGGCCCGGTCGCCCGCACCTGGCGAGAACGGCCCGAACTGCGCACCCACGACCTTCACCAGCGCCTGCTGACCCTCTGGGTCGAGGCCGAGGTCGCCAGGCTCACCGGCACCCGGCTGCGCCAGCAGCTCGTCGCCGGACAGCCCGGCCCCGAAGGCTCCGGAATGAAACTGGCCTTCGCCCGGCTCAACCAGGAGATCAGCGGACTGGAAGTCGAACTCCTCGGTGAGGAAGGACTGTTGTACAGCGACTGGACCATGCGTCGCCCGGAGCTCGTCGACTTCACCGGACGTGACGCCGGCTACCGATACCTCCGCGCGAAGGGCAACTCCATCGAGGGAGGCACCAGCGAGGTACTGCTCAACATCGTCGCGGAGCGTGTACTCGGCCTGCCCGTCGAACCGCGCAACGACAAGGACGTCGCCTGGAAGGACCTCGCCCGATGAACGCACCGACCGAAGAGACCGAGGCGCCCGATCTGCTGTACTCCGAGGCCGAGGAGGATCTGCGGGCAGCGGTGCGTTCGCTGCTCACCGACCGGTGCGACGCACCGGCGGTGCTCGCCCGCGTCGAATCCGACACGCCCTACGACCCGCGGCTCTGGAAGGCCCTCGCCACCGACATCGGCACCGCCGGGCTGCTGGTGCCGGAGAGGCTGGGCGGACAGGGCGCGGGCCATCGCGAGGCCGCGGTGGTGCTGGAGGAACTGGGCCGCAGTGTCGCCCCCGCCCCGTATCTGACGAGCGCGGTCGTCGCCACCGAGACGCTTCTCGCGCTTCCGACGCGGGACGGGCCGGTCGACGGACTCCTCGGCGACCTCGCCTCCGGGCGCAAGGTCGCGGTGCTCGCCGTGCCGTTCTCCGCCCCGGCGCCAGGAGCCGCGCAACCGGCCGGTGTCGTCGCCGACGCGGTGGAGGGGAGGATGACCGGCGTCGCCGACGCGTCCGCGGCCGATGTACTGCTGGTCCCCACGACCGACGGCCTGTACGCGGTGGAGACCGACGCCGAAGGCGTCACCGTCGAACCCGTCGTCCCCCTCGACCTGACCCGCCCGCTCGCCACCGTCACCCTCGCCGGAGCCGTCGGAACCCGCCTGGCCGACGGCGCTTCCGCAGTCGCCGCCGTGCGCCGAGGGCTGTTGGCCGGTGCCGGTCTGCTCGCCTCCGAACAGCTCGGAATCGCCGAGTGGTGCCTGGCCGAGACGGTCCGCCACACCCGTGAACGGCACCAGTTCAACCGGCCGATCGGCTCTTTCCAGGCCCTCAAGCACCGCATGGCGCAGCTCTGGCTGGAGGTCGTATCGGCCCGCGCCGCCGCGCGGAACGCCGCGGACGCCCTCGCGACCGGCAGCCCCGACACGCCGTTGGCAGTGGCCGTCGCACAGGCCTACTGCTCGAAGGTCGCGGTGCACGCGGCGGAGGAGTGCATCCAGTTGCACGGCGGCATCGGCATGACCTGGGAGCACCCGGCGCACCTGTACCTCAAGCGCGCCAAGGCCGACTCGATCGCGTACGGCACGGCCGGACACCATCGCGGGGCCGTCGCCGAACTCGTGGAACTGCCCGCGCCGTAACCGGACGCGGGCGAACGAGCCGCGACACAGGGGGACTTGGGAGTGGAGGTGCGCGCACACGCACCTCCGCTCCGTCGTTCTCCCGTGCAACGGGGTACCGAGCATCCCTTTACCTGCTGTTTAATTGCGACTGGTTCGCAACAACAGTCGATCTTCAATAAGGGATGTGCAGAGTATGACGGCCCGATCGATACGGGGAGCGGTCGCCGTGACACTGGCGACCGTGCTGTCGTTGACCGCGGCGGCCTGTTCACAACCGGGCGGCTCGGACGGCAGCGGCTCCGGCTCGGGTGCGGACTCGACGGTGGTCGGTATCGCCTACGAGCCCGACAGCCTCAGCCCGCTCCTGGGCTACGGCAAGGACGGCAACTCCAAGATCTTCGACGGGCTGCTCGCCCTCGACGGGGACATGAAACTGCGGCCCGCGCTCGCCACGGCCCTGCCCGAGGTGAGCGACGACGGATTGACGTACACGTACAGGCTCCGCAGCGGCGTGAAGTTCAGCGACGGGAAGCCGTTCGGCGCCAAGGACGTCGTCTTCACCTACCGCACCATCCTCGACGAGAAGACCAACAACGCGTCCCGGACCGAACTCGACGCGGTGAAGAGCGTCGAGGCGTCCGGCGACGACACCGTGGTCTTCACGCTCAAGTACCCCTATGCACCCTTCGCGCAGCGCACGGTCCTGCCCATCGCCCCCGAGCACATCGCGGGCAAGCAGGACGTCAACACCGGCGCCTTCACCACCCACCCCATCGGCACCGGCCCGTACCTCCTCACCAAGTGGTCCAAGGGCGAGAAGCTGAGCTTCAGGGCCAACCCCGACTACTGGGGCGGCGCGCCGAAGGTGAAGAAGTTCACCATGGCGATCATCAAGGACGACGACGTGCGCGCCACCCGGCTGCGCTCCGGCGAACTCGACGGCGCGATCCTGCCGCCCAACCTGGCCAAGGGCTTCGCCCGCGGCAGCGGTATGCGGACGTACGCCGCAACGACGTACGACTACCGCACGGTGACCCTGCCCACCCACAACAAGGTCGCGGGCGACACCGCGATCCGCCGCGCCCTCGATGTCGCCGTCGACCGCCGGGCCATGGTCGACTCCATCCTCAACGGCGAGGGCAGGCCCGCCTACGGTCCCGTGCCCACCGACAGCGAGTGGTTCACCAAGGGCACCGAACGCACCCACGACCTGGCCGCCGCGAAGAAGATCCTCGACGAGGCCGGGTGGAAGCCCGGCAAGGACGGCATCCGCACCAAGGACGGCGTCCGCGCGGCGTTCCCGCTCTGGTACCTCACCGGCGACAAGCTCCGCCAGGACCACGCGCTCGCCTATGCCTCCGACGCCAAGAAGGCCGGCATCGCCATCACCACCGAGGCCGGGACCTGGGAGGTCATCGAGCCCCGGATGAAGCAGGACGCGGTCCTCGCCGGCGGCGGATCGCCCGCCGACCCCGACTTCGACCAGTACACGCTGCTGAAGTCCTCGCTCGCGGGCGACGGCTTCAACAACATGGCGTGGTACGACAACAAGGCCGTCGACCAGGCACTCGAAGTCGGCCGCAGAAGCGGTGACAAGGCCGCACGCAAGGCCGCCTACGACACCGTCCAGCGCGAACTCGTGAAGAACCCCGGCTACACCTTTCTCACCCACATCGACCACCTCTACGTCGTGAAGGACCGTTTCGGCGCCCTCACCACCCAGGTCGAACCGCACGACCACGGTCTGGCTTCCGGCCCGTGGTGGAACGTCGAGGACTGGACGCCGAAGAAGTGAGCCACCGCCTCCCCTGGGGGCCGATGGGCAGGATGGCGGGACGGCGGCTACTGCTCGCCGTCCCCGTCCTGGCCGTCGTGACGTTCGGTGTCTTCGCCGTGGCCGCCGCCTCCCCCTTCGACCCGGTCAAGGCGTACGCGGGCACCGCGGGCCTCACGGCCTCGCAGGAGAACCTCGACCAGCTGCGGGCCAACCTCGGCGTCGACCAGCCCCTCGTGACCCGCTGGTGGAACTGGCTGACCTCCGCGCTGAGCGGCGATCTCGGCGACTCCAGCGTGATGCGTCAACCGGTCACCGAGGTCATCGGCGAACGCCTGGGCTGGTCCGTGCTGCTCGCCGCGACCGCTTTCCTCGTCGCCGTCGTCCTGGGAACCGGCCTCGGTGTGCTGGCCGCGCGCAGGCCGGGCGGCCTCCTCGACCGGTGTGTCAGCTCGGCCGCGTACACGCTCGAAGCCGCCCCGGCCTTCTGGCTCGGACTGCTCGCCATCTGGTTCTTCGCCCTGAAACTCGATGCGCTCCCGGCCGGCGGCCTCACCGACGCGGCCAGTGACACGGTCACCTTCGGCCAGGTCGCCACCCATCTGGTGCTCCCCGCGGCCGTGCTCGGGATCTCCCAACTGCCCTGGTTCTTCCTCTACGTACGACAGGGCGTCGCCGACGCGCTCGACGAGGACCCGGTGCGCGGGGCCCGTGCCCGCGGACTGCGTGAACGCACCGTGCTGCTCGGCCACGCGCTGCGTTCCGGGATGCTGCCGATGCTCACCCTCATCGGCTCCCGCGTCCCCGAACTCATCACCGGCGCCCTGCTCGTCGAGACGGTCTTCAGCTGGCCCGGCATCGCCGCCGCCACCGTGCAGGCCGCCACCTCCGTCGACTTCCCGCTGCTCGCCGCACTCACGGTGCTCGCCACCGCGGCCGTCGTCCTCGGCAACCTCCTCTCCGATCTGCTGTACGCGCTCGCCGACCCGAGAGTGGGCTTCGATGGCTGAACTCGTCCTCGGGAACGCCCGCCGCACCACCCGCCGCATCCGCGTCGTCAGCTCCGCCGGAATCGTCGCCGCGGTGCTGCTCGCGGTCCTCCTGGTACCGCCGCTGGTCCAGCTCGACCAGCAGGCCGTCGACCTCACGGCGAAACTCCGGCCCCCGTCCCGGGAGCACCCGTTCGGCACCGACGACGTCGGCCGCGACCTGCTCCTGCGGTGTGTCTACGGGCTCCGTGTCTCGTTGCTCGTCGGTATCGTCGCCGGGCTCACCGCCACCGTCATCGGGACCGCGGTCGGCGCGCTCGCCGCCGCGTTCGGGGGGTGGACCGACCGGATCGTCATGCGACTCGTGGACACCTTCTCGTCCGTACCGCATCTGCTGCTCGGCATCTTCGTCGTCGCGATGTTCCGGCCAGGCGTCGGACCGGTGATCGTGTCCGTCGCCCTCACGCACTGGCTCTCGACGGCCCGGATCGTCCGGTCCGAAGTGCTGTCGCTGCGTTCGCGGCCGTTCATCGACGCGGCGATATCCGGCGGCGCCTCGCGCGGGCGGGTCGTCGTCCGGCATCTGCTGCCCGCGGTGCTGCCGCAGGCGGGTCTCGCGGCGGTGCTCATGGTGCCGCACGCCATGTGGCACGAGTCCGCCCTCTCCTTCCTGGGGCTCGGACTTCCCACTCATCAGGCGAGCCTGGGCAACCTCGTGCAGCAGGCGCGCGGTTCGCTGCTCGCCGGGGACTGGTGGCCGACGCTCTTCCCCGGTCTGTTCCTGATCGTTCCGACCCTCGCTCTGGCAGGTCTCGCCGGCGCCTGGCGGGAACGGATCAACCCCCGACGCCGATCGGAGCTGATGCTGTGAAGACCAACCCGGACCCCCAGGCTCCGGACCCCCAGGCTCCGGACCCCCAGGCTCCGGACCCCCAGGCTCCGGACCCCCAGGCTCCGGACCCCCAGGCTCCGGATCCGCGGGCGCCGGGCACGCGGGCCCCGGTGCTCTCCGTCCGCGGGCTCTCCGTCCGTTTCCGGATGCGCGGCGGACGGCAGGTCGCGGCCGTCAGCGACGCCCACTTCGACCTTGCCGCGGGGGAGTGCCTGGCCCTGGTCGGCGAGAGCGGCTGCGGCAAGTCCGTACTCGCCTCCGCGCTGCTGGGGCTGCTCCCCGGCAACGCGCGCACGACGGGCTCGGCGGTGCTCGGTGACGGCACCGAGCTTCTCACCGCCGATGAGCGGACGCTCGCCCGCACGGTACGGGGCCGCCGCGTCGCGCTCGTACCGCAGAGCCCCGCGGCCCACCTCACCCCGGTCCGTACGGTGCGGGCCCAACTGGAGGAGACCCTCCGCGAGCTGACCGGCATCCGGAAGCCGGCGCTGCGTGCGGCGGCGGAGCAGGCCGCCGCACGTGCCGCGTTTCCGGCCGGCCACCTGGACAACCATCCGCACCAGCTCTCCGGCGGACTCGCCCAGCGCGCCGCCACCGCGCTCGCCCTGATCGGTGACGCGCCCGTGCTCCTGGCCGACGAACCGACCACCGGACTCGACCGCGACCTGGTCGAGCGGACCGTGGACGAACTGCGCCGTCACACCGACGGGGGCCGGGCGCTGCTGATCATCACCCATGACCTGGCGGCGGCCGAACGGATCGCCGACCGGGTCGCCGTGATGTACGCGGGCCGCATCATCGAGCTCGACGACGCCGACCGGTTCTTCGGTGAGCCGGGTCCGCGTCACCCGTACGCCCGCGGTCTGCTCGACGCCCTGCCCGAGCGCGCGTTCACCGCCATTCCCGGGATGCCACCGGAGCTCGGAGCGCTGCCCGACGGCTGCGCGTTCGCGCCCCGCTGCGGCCGCGCCGACGACCGGTGCTCCGTACCGCCCCCGTTCGACGGCCATCTCGCCTGCCACCACGGTGCGCGGGCAGACGCGGAGGAGTCCGCCCATGCTTGAACTCACGTGTGTCACCGCCGGATACGATCCCCGCGACCCCGTCGTCCGCGATGCCTCGCTGGCGGTCGCCCCCTCGGAGTCCGTCGGGCTGCTCGGCCCGAGCGGCTGCGGCAAATCCACCCTGGCCAGGGTCGCCGCCCTGCTGCACCGGCCGGACGCCGGTACGGTCACGCTCGACGGCCGACCGGTGCGGGGCTGGCGGCACGGCGCCCCGCGTGCCCAGCGCACGGCAGTCGGCGTCGTCTTCCAGCAGCCCCGGCTCTCGGCCGACCCCCGGCTCAGTCTGCGTGAACTCATCGCCCAACCGCTGCGGGCGACCGGGCGGCGCACGGAGGTGCCGGACCGGGTGGCCGAGCTTGCACCGGCCGTCGGGCTCACGACCGAGCTGCTGGACCGGCGCCCGCACGAGGTGAGCGACGGTCAGTTGCAGCGTGCCTGCCTGGCAAGGGCGTTGGTCCTGCGGCCACGCTGGCTGATCTGCGACGAGATGACCGCGATGCTCGACGCGTCGACGACGGCCGCACTGGTCGCGGTGGTCGAGGCGTACCGACGCGAGCACGGGGCCGGACTGCTGGCCGTCGGCCACGACCGGGTGCTGCTGGAACGCTGGTGCGACCGCACGGTGGGCTGGCAGGAGATCTCCGGACCGGGAGCATCGCGGGAGTCCATGGGTCCGACCGGATAAGTCCATGCCCATCGCGTGGTGCCCACGCCATCATGCTTGACGAGTTCATGGCTAGTCGCTCATCGGGTCCGTCGGGCAGGAGGAGT
This sequence comes from Streptomyces sp. NPDC088252, assembly GCF_044740965.1. Classification (NCBI taxonomy): domain Bacteria; kingdom Bacillati; phylum Actinomycetota; class Actinomycetes; order Kitasatosporales; family Streptomycetaceae; genus Streptomyces; species Streptomyces sp. NPDC088252. The sequence continues at coordinate 281,600 of NZ_JBIURS010000007.1, forward strand.
GGGACATGCGCAGAGCACGCGTCGTCGTCATGGCGGTGATCCTTGTCGTCGCCGCCTGCCTGGGGTCGGCCGGACCGTCCGTCGCGTCCGGCCGGACCCCGGGGTCGTACAGCAACTACACGTTCCCGGCCGGGACGTCGGCCCTGGACGAGGTCACCTTCGGAACGACCGTCCAGTCCGACCCCGGCCGGGCGAACGTCTTCTGGTCCCACCAGTTCGGCTTCACCAACGGGGTCGGCGGCTACATCGGCATGCAGCGCAACCGCTCAGGAACAGGTCTGTTCCTCTTCTCCCTCTGGGACTCCACCGGAGGCCGGGCGGGAAGCGCCGGCACGTACTGTCAGACCTTCACCGAGGGCGGTGCCGGATACACCTGCCGGCTGGGCGAACGCTTCACCGCCGGGCACCACTACCGGTACCGCGTCGCACCGGACACGACAGCAGGCTGGTATAAGGCCACGGTCAGCGATGTCACCGCCGGTACGTCATTCGTCCTCGGCAGCCTCCAAGTGGGCTCGGGTGCGGCGGTCGCGCCGGGCGGCATGGTCGACTGGGTCGAGTACTTCGACTGGAACGACAACGCCGCCACCTGCGCCGACTCGCCCTACTCCAAGGCATTCCTCGACCTCCCCACCGGCACGTCGGGCGGCGGTACCGTCACGGCCGCCCTCGGCTCCACCAGCGTCAGCAGCACCTGCTCCAGTGATGCCGAGGTGTCCGGGCAGAGCGGGGGGAGCGTGCACGAGGACGGCATCGGCAACTCGTCGTCCGGATCGATCACCGGCACAGGAGGTGCCTGCGTCGACATCCCCGGCGGCACCGTCGGAGCTCAGCTGAACCTCTGGAGCTGCAGCGGCGGCAACAATCAGAACTGGGTGCGGTCCGCCGACGGCACCCTTCGCGCCCAGTTCACCTGCATGACCGTGAGCGGCACGGATGTACGGACCGCCGCCTGCGACGGCTCGGCCGCCCAGCAGTGGCGATTGAGCGGCACGGCCCTGGTGAATCCCGCCACCGGGCAGTGCCTCGACGCCTACGGAGGCGGCAGCGCCAACGGCACCCCGCTCATCGTCCACACCTGCGGCGGCGGCGCCAACCAACGCTGGGCCGTCCCCGCCTGACCCGGCGAACAGCAGGCGACGAGGGCGGGACGATCCGGTCAACTCTTGTGCGGTGGGGCCTCGTCGAGGGAATTCCGGCTCCATACTCGGTCGCGTCCGACCGTCCGGCCCACCCCCTCGTCCCCGGGAGAACCCATGGCGTTCCCGACCCGTCGAAGCGTCGTCAGCACCGCGCTCGCCACCGTGGCCGCAGGTGCGGTGCCGACTCCGCAGACGGCCGCCGCGTCCGATGTGTCCGCCGCGCCCTCGGCCGCGGGCAGGCACCGCCCGCGCCCGTTGCGCCGGGCCCACGCACACAACGACTACCTGCACACGCACCCCCTGTACGACGCACTCGCCCACGGTTTCACCAGCGTCGAGGCCGACGTCTTCCTGGTGGACGGCGAGCTGCTGGTCGCCCACGAGGTCGCCGACCTCGACCCAGCCCGCACCCTCGCCTCGCTCTACCTCGACCCGCTGCTGGGCAGGGTCCGGGCCCAGCACGGCACGGTCCACCCCGGCTACCGCGATTCCGTGCAACTGCTGATCGACATCAAGACCGACGGGGCGGCCGCCTACCTCGAACTGCACCGGCAACTCCGTCACTACCGAGAGATGCTGACGACGTATCACCACGGCCGGGTACGGCCCGGAGCGATCACGGCCGTCGTCTCCGGTGACCGCGTCGCCCGCGCCCCGATGGAGGCGCAGCGCACACGGTACGCCTTCTACGACGGCCGGCCCGACGACCTCGGGGCCGCGGCCGACGCCTCGTTCATCCCGCTCATCAGCGGCAGCTGGAGCGACAGCTTCGTCTGGCGCGGAGCGGGCTCCTTCCCCGCGGCGGAACGCGACAAACTGCTTTCCCTCGTCGCCGCGGCCCACCGGAGCGGCCGACGCGTCCGCTTCTGGGCCACGCCCGACGTGCCGGGGCCGGAGCGCGACGCCGTGTGGACCGAACTGCTGGCGGCCGACGTCGACCACCTCAACACCGACGACCTGGCGGGGCTGGAACACTTCCTGCGTACCCATGACAGGGACGCCCGGACCGGTACCGCACCCCTCGGTGGCCGACCGGCCGCATCGCGCGCGATGTGACAGCCAGTCAACACCCGTATGGCGGACACGCCAGTCCGCCGGATGGCCTCCTTGCTGCGCCACACTGGCGGCCGAATGCCGCAATTCCGGCGCGGCTGAGGAGGTTGGCCATGGCTATTTCGATCTCACTGGTGTTGCTTCTGCTGATCCTTGCGGTGATCTTCCTCCGTACTGGAGGGCTGAAGATCTCACACGCGGTGGTCTGCGCCATGCTCGGGTTCTTCCTCGCGGGGACGAGCATGGCGCCGACCATTCAGAACGGGCTGACGGCCACGGCCGACGTCGTCAGCGGTCTCAAGCCCTGACTTCGGCGTCCCGTCCGGTGACCGGGCCCGGCGGGCGCGGTCACCGGACATCTCGTGGAGTGCGACCGCCGGACGGTCCCGGGCCCCGGCCCAGGCCGCGATTGCGCCCGTCGAGGACGATCGCCCGCGCCACCTCCTGCGCCCGGCGCACACGCCCCAGCGGGGTGTTTTCGACGGCTGTCACGGGCGAACGGCCGTCCGCTGCACGGGAGTCGGGCCCTGGTGCCGACCCCGGTCATCTCGGGACGTGCCGTATTGCGATGCCGTGAAGCGGGCATGAAACAGCGCTCACTTCCAGCGTCGGGCGGCGGCGTGACCCCGCTGCGGGCAGCGGCACCCATCCGTACCCGGGCCCCCTCGGCCGGAGCCCCTCAGCACGCAGCGAGAAGATCGCCCCGCTCGGCGGGGCGTGCGCCACCGCCACCTTGGACTCGGCGGGCCGGCTGATCACCGTGTGCGGCACATTCACCGGGTTCCTGCTCAAGCTCCTCGATCCGCGCACCTTCGACACCCTGGCCGAGTACGAGCTCGTGCAGCGCTCCTCGACCGTCGAGGCCATCACCCGCCTCGACTTCTCGAAGATCTTCAAGCACACGTCGGGCGGTGCCTGCTTCTACTCGACGGCGAGAACCGCGTGGTCCTCGCCGACACCCGGCAGCACATCCTGCGATCGCCCACGCGTGTACGGCGGACGGGAGTTGGCGCTTCGTCGTCGACGACGACCGGGACCTCACCGGGCAGAACGGAATCGTCTCGGTTCGGGACACGGAGTGACCGGGGCCGCCCCCCGGGCTCAGCCGGCGGCGCGCACCTGAGGCGACCCCAGCCATTCGGTGAGCAGCCGGTTGACGTCGGCGACGCGCTCCTGCTGGATCCAGTGCCCGCACCCCCGCAGGATGTGGGAGGAGACCAGGCCGGGCAGGGTCTCGGGGAAGCTCTCGACGGCGTCGGCCATCCAGGTGGTCGACGCGTCGAGTTCCCGGCCGATGAACAGCGAGGGCTGTTCGATCGGCGCGCCGTCCCAGGCCGCGAGGTCCTCCCAGTCACGGTCGACGTTGCGGTACCTGTTGAGCGCCCCGGTCAGGCCGGTCCGCTCGAACTCCGCCGCGTAGAAATCGAGATCGGCCTCGCTCAGCCAGGAAGGGCGGGCGCCGGAGGGGATCCGGTCGCGGAGCCGTGCCTTTGGCGGGACGAAGAAGAGACTGCCCTCACCGCCCGACGGCATCGTGTCGGAGGAGAGCCCGGCGTAGAACCCGGCCAGCCAGCCGCGTACATCGGGTTCGATCTCCGCCTCGGCCCGTCCCGGGGTCTGGAAGTAGCTGACGTAGAACTCCTCGTCACCACCGATCCGGCTGAAGACCTCGGTCGGCCGGTGACCGTTCCGCGGTGCGTAGGGGACGCTGAGCAGGGCCACGGAGGTGAAGACCTCGGGCATGAGCAGCGCGCTGCCGGCCGCGATCGTCGAACCCCAGTCGTGGCCCACGACCGTCGCGGACCGTGCACCGAGTGCGTGGACGACGCCGACATTGTCGGCGACGTGGTCCGCCATCCGGTACGCCGCCGCCTCACAGGGCTTCGACGAGCGTCCGTAGCCACGCACATCGACGGCGACGGCGCGAAAGCCCGCCGCGGCGATGGCCGGCAACTGGTGGCGCCACGCATACCACGACTCGGGGAAGCCGTGGATCAGCAGGACCAGCGGGCCGGTGCCGCCGTACCCACAAGCATTCTTGCCGCTCCGGCAAATGGCCGGTGCGCGGCGCCTCCTCAGGAGCCGACCAGCCGGGACCGGATCAGGAAGCGCACGCCCTCCGGGGCCTCCAGGGAGAATCCGCTGCCCCGCCCCTCCACCACATCGATGATCAGCCGTGTGTGCGCCCACACCTCGAACTGACTCCTCGACATCCAGAACGGCACGCGCTCCGACACCCCGTCGACGTCGAGCGAGGCCAACAGCACGTCGGAGCCGCCGGTGCGGAACTCACCGTCCTGGTAGCACATGGGCGCACTGCCGTCGCAACAACCGCCCGACTGATGGAACATCAACGGGCCGTGCGTCTCGCGCAACCGGCGCACCAGATCCGCGGCCGCGGGGGTGAGTTCCACCGGCGGCGCGTCCGGTCGGCTCGTCGTGGGCGCCCTCGTCGGGGACTCCTCGTCCGGTCGGCCCGGGAACGGATTCTGCGTCTCGTCTCGGTTCATGCATCAGCCCTTGTCGCATCGGATGGCGCACCGGTCGGCTGGGACGATCGGTGCGAACGCTACCAGTCCGGTTCCGTTCGGCAAGGGGCGTGCGAAGGCAGGGGTCCGACTGTCATTCCATTCGCCGCAGGTATCGATCCGTCTCCGGCCCGCCCCCGCCGGCACGGACGGCGGTCGAGCGGCCGCACCCGGGCGCGGCCCCGGTTCCCCTCATGGTGACGACGGTGGTGCTCGTCGGACGTTCCCGTCAGCTCGCCTTCGACCAGGCGTATCGGTGTTCGGGCCGGCCGGTGTCACCGTACTTGAGGCTGAGGATGATGCGGCCCGCGCCCTCCAGGTACTTGAGGTACCGCTGGGCGGTGGAGCGGCTCAGGCCCGCCCGTGCGGCGACCTCGTGTGCGGACAGTGGCTCGTCGGCGGCCGACAGGACATGGCGGATGACGTCGGCCGTGGGTGCGGAGTGACCCTTGGGCAGACCCGCCGCGGGGCCGGACTCCGCCGTGCGCAGCGCGCTGAAGATCTGGTCGACCTGCTCCTGGCCCGCCTCGCCGCGACCACCCCCCACGCCTTCGAGGGTCCGGCGCAGGGTGGCGTAGCTCTCCAGCTTGGCCCGCAGACCGGCGAAGCTGAACGGTTTGACCAGGTACTGCAGCGCGCCGTACCGCATCGCGGCCCGGACGGTCGCTATGTCACGGGCCGCGGTCACCATGATCACATCGGCCGGATGGCCGAGCTGGCGCAGCCGCCGGACCAGGGTCAGCCCCGTCTCGTCCGGAAGATAGTGATCGAGAAGGACGAGGTCGACGTGTTCGCGCTCCAGGAAGGCCAGTGCCTGCGCGGCGCTGTGCGCGCGCGAGATGACGCGGAAACCGGGAACCTTCGCCACATAGGCGGAGTTGATCTCGGCGACACGGAAGTCGTCGTCCACCACCAGGACATCGATCATCGCAAATCTCCCACTTCGGTCAGCGTCCGGACGCTGAGTGCCTCGGGCAGGACGACGGTGAAGACGGCGCCACCACCGGCCCGGGCCGTGACGCGAGCCGCGCCACCGTAGCGCTCGGCCAGCCTGCGCACCAGCGCCAGACCGAGCCCGCGTCCGCGGTGCGCGGGGGACTCCTTGGTGGACCAGCCCTCGGTGAAGATGTGCTCGCGCATGTCGGGCGGCACCCCGGGGCCGTTGTCGCTGACCCGCAGGACCACGGTGGTGCCCTCGGCGAGCAGCTCGACCTCGATGAGCGAGGCGACGTCCAGGGCGTTGTCGATGAGGTTGCCGAGGACCGTCACCAGATCGCGCGGGTCCACCACCACGTCCGGGAGCCGGGTGGCGGGCGAGACGAGCAGGGACGCGCCCCGCTCCGCCGCGATCGCCGACTTGCCCACCAGCAACGCCGAGATCAGCGGATCGTTGACGCGTTCCGCGACCTGCTCCGCCGAGGCCCGGTGACCATTGGCCACCTCCGCGACGAACTCCACCGCGGCCTCGTGCCTTCCGAGCTCCAGCAGCCCGAGCAGGGTGTGCAGCCGGTTCGCGTGCTCGTGGTCCTGGGCGCGCAGCGCGTCCAGCAGCCCGTGCGTGGAGTCCAGTTCGCGGCCGAGCAGCTCCAGCTCGGTGCGGTCACGAAGGGTGACGACGGCTCCGCCGTCACCGGTGGGCATGCGGTTGGCGATCAGCACGCGACCGTTGCAGACGGTGATCAGGTTGGCACCATCGACCCGTCCCGCCAGCACCTCCGACGTACGGCCCGGCGGCAGCACCTCGCCCAGCGTGCGTCCCACGGCCTCCTGGTCCAGTTCCAGCAACCGCTGCGCCTCGTCGTTGAGCAGCCGGATCCGGCCCCGGGCGTCGAGGGCGAGAACCGCCTCGCGAATGCTGTGCAGCATGGCCTCGCGCTCGTCCAGCAACGCGGAGATGTCGGCGAAGGCAAGGCCGTGGGTGCTGCGCTGCAGCCGCCGGGAGACGGCCAGCGCGGCCAGCACGCCGGCGGCGAGCGCAGCCCCGGAGTAGAGCAGCAGACCGGGGATGGCTTCGAGCAGCCGCGTGTGGACGCTGTCGTAGGCGATGCCCACCGAGACCGCGCCCACGATGGTGTGTCCGCTGTCCCGCAGCGGGACCTTCGCGCGTGCCGAGCGCCCCAGGGTTCCGTTGTCGATCTGCATGATCTCCCGGCCGGCCAGCGCCGTGCTGGGGTCGGTCGAGACGTGCCTGCCGATCTGCTCGGTCTCCGTGTGCGACCAGCGCACCCCGCGGGTGTCCATGACCACGATGTAGAGCGCTCCGGTGGCCCGCCGCATCCGTTCGGCCTCGGCCTGCACCGGCCCCGTGGGGGTGGGGTCGGTACTCGTCAGGTTGCGCACCAGACCGGGTTCGGCGGCGGCGGTCTGGGCGATGGACAGGGCCTGGCGCATCGCCTGGTCGTCGAGCTGGTGGCGCAGGGGCGCGAGGAAGAGCCCGGTGACGAGCATGATCACGCCCGTGGTGATGGCCACCTGGGTGAGCAGGACCTGGGCGAAGACACGGCGGGGCCAGTGAATCCGCATGCGCTCGCCCTCTGCCTTCCGTCAACCAGGAACCTGATGCTCCGTTTCGTCCTCGTGTGAACGCAAGGTAAACGTCACCGACGCCCATGACCAGTCCTCGTGGCGTATTCGTTGTCGCACCGCGAGCAAAACGAGCAGAACCGCGGGTTATGGGCAGAAGCGGGAGTTGTGAGCGCAAGGGTGCCCACGTTCCCGGGCCGCCCCTAGCGTCCCGCTCCATGAACAGCGAAACGAGCCCCGCCATCGAGCTGCGGGGGGCGAGCAAAGCGTTCCGGACTCCGTCGGGGGCGCTCCACACCGCCGTACGGGATCTGGACCTCACGATCGGGCGCGGCGAGTTCGTCGCCGTCGTGGGCCCCACCGGATGCGGCAAGTCGACCACCCTGACGCTCGTCAGCGGGCTGGAGGAGCCCACCGAGGGCGAGGTGCTGGTGGGCGGTGAACCGGTGCGCGGCATCGGCGACAAGGTCGGCTTCGTCTTCCAGCAGGACGCGGTCTTCCCCTGGCGGACCGTCCTGTCCAATGTGATGGCGGGCCCCCGCTTCCGCGGCGTACCGAAGCCCGAGGCGAGGGAGCGGGCCCGTGAGTGGCTCGCCCGGGTCGGGCTGTCCTCCTTCGAGGACCGCTATCCCCACCAGCTGTCCGGCGGTCAGCGCAAGCGCGTCGCCCTCGCGGCGACCTTCGTCAACGACCCCGAGATCCTGCTCATGGACGAGCCCTTCTCCGCCCTCGACGTGCAGACCAGGGCCCTGATGTCGGACGAACTCCTGGAGCTGTGGGCCGGCACCGGCGCCTCCGTCGTCTTCGTCACCCACGACCTGGAGGAGTCCATCGCGCTGGCCGACAAGGTCGTGGTCATGACCGCGGGACCGGCGACGATCAAGGAAGTCTTCGAGATCGACCTGCCCCGTCCCCGCAAGGTCGAACAGGTGCGTCTGGAACCCCGGTTCATCGAGATCTACCGGGAGATCTGGTCCTCGCTCGGCGAAGAGGTCCGCATCACCCGCGAGAGGGGCGCGTTCAATGTCGCCTGAAACCATCACCGCGAGCACCCCCGTCACCAAGACCGAACGGACCCAAGCCAGGGCGCGGGCCGCCCGGAACCGCAAGTACCTGGTGCTCGGGAGCCGGGTCGCGGTGCTCCTCGCGGTCATCGGGCTGTGGGAGTGGCTGGCCCGCACCGCGGTCATCGACCCGTTCAACTTCTCCATGCCGTCGAAGATCTGGGAGCAGATCCGCACCTGGGTCGTCGACGGCACGGCCCAGGGCTCCCTCTGGGAGCAGATCTGGTACACGCTCTACGAAGCGCTGCTCGGCTGGGTCATCGGGGTGATCGCCGGTGTGCTGCTCGGAATCGCGCTGGGCCGCGTCCGCTTCGCCGCCGACGTCCTCGGCCCGTACATCAAGGTGCTCAACGCCCTGCCGCGTATCGTGCTCGCCCCGATCTTCCTCATCTGGTTCGGCCTCGGCCCGGCCTCGAAGGTCGCCTCCGCGGTCGTCCTCGTGTTCTTCCCCGTCTTCTTCAACGCGTTCCAGGGAGCCAGGGAGGTCGACCGCAATCTCGTCGCCAACTCCCGCATCCTGGGCGCCAGCAACCGCCAGGTGACCCTTCAGGTGGTCATCCCCTCGGCCACGTCGTGGATCTTCACCAGCCTTCATGTGAGCTTCGGCTTCGCGCTCATCGGCGCCATCGTCGGCGAGTACATCGGCGCCACCAAGGGGCTCGGACTGCTGGTCGCCGCTTCCCAGGGCACCTTCAACGCGGCCGGTGTCTACGCCGCGATGGTCATCCTCGCCATCGTCGCGCTGCTGGCCGAAGGCCTGTTGACCTTCCTGGAGAAGCGGCTGTTCCGGTGGAAGCCGGCCGACGCCGACACCGCCCGCTGACACCCGCCGCACACCCGTACACCCGACTTCTTCTTCACAAGGACGTGAATCAGATGCGCACATCCATCCGGATCTCGGCCGTAGCCGTCGCCGGCGCGCTCGCCCTGACCACCCTGACCGCCTGCGGCGGCGACTCCACCTCGGCCTCCGGGGGCAAGGACGACAAGGTCAAGATCATGGTCGGGGGCCTGGACAAGGTCATCTATCTGCCCGCGATGCTGACCGAACGGCTCGGCTACTTCAAGGAGGAAGGGGTCTCGGTCCAGCTCCTGACCGAGCCCGCGGGTGTCCAGGCGGAGACGGCCCTGGTCTCCGGCGATGTCCAGGGCACGGTGGGCTTCTACGACCACACCCTGGACCTTCAGGTGAAGGGCAAGCAGGTCGAGTCGGTCGTCCAGTTCTCCCATGCTCCCGGCGAGGTCGAGATCGTCTCGAACCAGGCGGCGGGTGACATCAAGTCGGCGAAGGACTTCAAGGGCAAGAAGCTCGGAGTGACGGGTCTCGGCTCCTCGACCGACTTCCTGACGAAGTACCTTGCCGTGAGCAACGACGTGCAGACCAGCGATTTCACGCCCGTGGCCGTCGGAGCGGGGCAGACGTTCATCTCCGCGCTTCAGCAGGGATCCATCCAGGGCGGCATGACTACCGACCCGACCGTCGCCACCATCCTGGACAAGAAGCTCGGCAAGGTCCTCATCGACATGCGGACCCCCGAGGGCTCCCAGCAGGCGCTCGGCGGCCCCTACCCCTCCTCCAGCCTCTACATGCAGACCGAGTGGGTCGACAGCCACAAGGAAACCGTGCAGAAGCTGGCCAACGCCTTCGTCAAGACGCTGAAGTGGATGTCCACGCACAGCGCCGACGAGATCGCCGCGAAGATGCCCGCCGACTACGCCCAGGGCGGCGGCAAGGCTCTCTACGCGGAGGCGATCAAGAGCACCCTGCCCATGTTCACCACGGACGGTGTCATGCCCGCGGACGGCCCCGCCACCGTCGAGCGGGTCCTGAAGGCCTTCAACCCGAACCTGAAGAACGCGAAGGTGGACCTCGACAAGACGTACACCACGGAGTTCGTCAAGAAGGCGGGCTGACCTCGGGCGTCGATGACGCCCGCACCCGGCGGAGCCCGGCACTGAACGACTCGTCACGTCGTGCGAGTCGTCCGGCCGGAGCTCCGCCTCCCGCGTTCGTCCGCCTACTGCTTCCAGTTCGGCGGCTGGGCGGGGTCGAGCGTGCGCCACTGGGCGAGGACCTCGGGGTCCTGCGCGTCGAGCCAGTCGGTCAGTTCACGGAAGGACACGCAGCGCACCTCCTTGCGCGGGCAGACCTCCCGCATCGTCTCCTCGACAGCGTCCATGTAGATTCCACCGTTCCAGCCCTCGAAGTGATTTCCGATGAACAGTGGTGCACGACTGCCGTTGAACACCCGCTCGAATCCCGCGACATAGGAGTCCCGCACCTCCTTGCGCCACGTCGGGAACTTCGCGGGGTCGCCCTCGGTGCTGCCTTCCGACTGGTTGTAGAGGAAGTTGAAGTCCATGGACAGCACCTGGAAGTCCTTCCCGGGGAACGGCAGCATCTGCAGTGGAAGGTCCCAGACACCGTTCTTCTTGGACGGCCAGATCTGGAAGTCCCCCGGGGAGCTGGCGTCGTAACGCCAGCCGAAGGGCTTGGTCGCGGGCAGAAGGGTCTTCTGGCCTTCGAGACAGGGAGCCCGCCCGCCGACGACCTCGCGGGTCGGGTCGAACGGCAGCGGATCGAGGTCGGTGAAGCCCGTGTTCGTCTTCCAGTTCTGCACGAAGGAGTAGAACTGGTTGATCTCACTGATCCACTCGGACGTGCTCCAGTCCCCACCGCCCTTCTTGTCGCAGAAGTGGCCGTTGAAGTGGGACCCGATCTCGTTCCCCTCCCGCCAGGCGTCGCCGAGCTGTTCCAGCGTCATGCGGATGTGCTCGCGCGTCGGGTACGAGATCGCAGCCGCGCCGGGTTTGTGCTGGGGTGGCTCGTAGAGGTTCCTCTTCTCCTTCGGAAGCAGGTAGATGCCGGTGAGGAAGAACGTCATGTGCGCGTTGCTCTCCTTCGCCGCACGGCGGAAGCGCGAGAACATGCGATCGTCGCCCTCCAGCGCGCCGTCCCACGAGAACACCACGAACTGGGGTGGCTTCTCACCTGGCTTGAGGCGCTCGGCCTTCAACTGGCGCGGCTGCGGACCGGTGTAGGACGTGGAGCCGTCCCCCAGAATCCTGACCTTCCCGTCCCACTTCTCCTCCTTCCTCCTGCCGTCACCATCACGATGCGCCCGTGCGGTGGGCGTGGGTGCGGCCACGGTGCTGGTGCCCTGCTGCGGTGTCCGGCCGTCCGAGTCACCGGACGTCAGCGGGACGACCACCGCGGTGACCGAGGTCACGAGGCATGCCGAGAGCCCGAGTGCGACACGGGGCGTCAGTCGGGCCCGTATTCGGCGAACGGCCGTCTCTGCTCTGGTGTCTGTCACTTCGTCATGGCTTCCGTGTAGGTGTTCCAGATCCGGGACGGGAGCTTCTTGCCGTTCGCGGAGGTGCCGCCGATCCCCTTGAGCGGCAGAGGCGCGAGACTCTTCGTGAGGTCCATGCGGTACATGACCACGGCCGTGGCAGCGACCCGGTCGTATCCGACGTACCAGCGCGCGGTGTCGTCCTCGGTGGTTCCGGCCTTGGCGGCGACCGGTGAGCCGGAGGCGACACCGTTCTCCCCGCCGGGTCGTGCGAGGGACGCGGTGACCTCGTCGGCGACGGCGGAGCGTACGGCGCGCTTCGCACGCGGCAGATCGAGCCGGACCGGCTCGCCGTTGCGCGTGACCTTGCGGACCGAGTACGGATCGGTGTGCATGCCGTGCGCAGCGAACATGCCGTAGGCGTCGGCCATACGGATGGCGCTCGGTGTGGAATTGCCCATCGAGAAGGAAGGGACGGGCGGACCGAAGCTCGACGGGAGCAGTCCGGACGCCTCGGCCGTACGGCGGACCTGCTTCAGTCCCGCATCCATGCCGAGCTGGAGGAACGGGGAGTCCACGGACTTCGCCAGGGCGTCGTGCAGACTGATGCGGCCGTAGGAGCGGTTGCCGTCGTTGTGGCCCTTGACCATCTTGCCGCTGCGGTCCCAGTACGGCCCCTCCGCGGTCATGACGGGGATGTCGTCGTCACCGTCGTACATGGTCGAGGGCGTGACGACGGTCCGGGGGCCGTTGCGCTCGCGCGAGACGCCGTGCTCCAGACCTGCGGCGTAGACGAAGGGCGTGAATGCCGAACCGGCCGGGACGGTGCTCGCGTTGGACTCGTTGAAAGCCTGCCGCTCGAAGTCCGGTCCGCCGTACACGGCGAGGATCCGGCCGTCCGGGGCGACGGACGCGGCCCCGAACCGGGCATGGCGATCGGCCTTGCGCTGCTTGGGATCGAGTGTCTCGCGCGCCTCCTTCACGGCCTGTGTGAGGGCGTTCATCCGCGGCTTCTCGAACGTCGTGTAGATCTGGTAGCCGCCGAGGTCGAAGCGCGCGTCGGAGATGTCCCCGGCGCGTTTGGCGTACGACTCGGCGAGCTGGAGCAGGTAACCGTTCTGCCCGGCCGTGGTGTTCGGCTTGTGAGGTGGCTTCGGCTCGGGAAAGGTGGTGTACCGGGCGCGTTCGGCCGGGCTCAGCCTGCCGATCTCCACCATTCGGTCCAGCGTCCACTTCCACCGTTTGACGGCGCGGGCGTGGTTGCGGGGGTTGACGGCGGGATCGTAGAGCGAGGCCCCTTTGAGCAGTGACGCGAGGAACGCGCCCTCGCTGGCGTCGAGTTGCGTGACCTCTTTGCCGTAGTACGCCTGGGCCGCGCGCTGGAGACCATAGGTGCCCCGTCCGAACCAGCTGGTGTTCAGATAGTCCTCAAGGATCTTGTCCTTGCTCACCCGAACGGTCGAGCTTGACCGCGAGCAGCATCTCGGTGAACTTGCGGGAGAAGGACTGGTCCTGCGAGAGGTAGACGTTCTTGACGTACTGCTGGGTGATGGTCGAGCCGCCCTGGGTGTCTCCCTCGCCGACCGTGCGCCACAGCGCGCGGGTGATCCCCTGGGCCGATATGCCGTGATCCGAGTAGAAGTCGGCATTCTCCGCTGCCAGTACGGCCCACCGGACATCGTCGGGGATCTTGGACAGGGGCATCTCCTGGCGGCTCACCCAGCCCGTACGGGCCATGGGAGAACCGTCGGCCCAGTAGTAGACGGTGTCCTGCTGGGTCGCGAAGGCGTTGAGATCCTCCGGGATGTCCGTCCGCGCGTAGGCGATGCCCACCACGGTCGTGAGCGTCGCGGTGAGCATCAGGAACGAGCCCGTGACCAACCGCCAGGAGGGCACCCATCGCCTCCAGCCGCTTCGGCCCGCGCGCGGATAGTCGGGTCTGCGCGGCAGGCGCGGACGTGGCCGCTTCGCCTGTTTCCGGCGTCCCGTCCCAGGGGCGCGTAACGACCGAGCGCCATGCGCCGTTCTGCTGAATATGTTGTGCTGTGTCATTTCGTCCAGCCATGACAGGCCGGGCCGGCCGCTGACTTCGACCGTGCCCGTACATGTGTAGTGGTCACTGCTCGTCCGCCGCACTCCGTGCAGGCCGGACCTCCCGGGGCCCTGCGGACGTCTGCCCGCGATCGGCGGGCGGCGGAATCATTCGTCCCGGCCGGTGTACGGCATGTGCAACCTCAGGTTCAGTTCAGGCCGTGCGGCTGCTGATCGGACCGAAACGCCCGGAGGGCGGTCACTGGCTCCGCCCTCGCCCACTCCGCCGCAGCCAAGGCCAAAGCGTGACCGAGAGTTGCGTCGCGAAGTCACGTAAAGATAACAGGCCGCCGGGGCGGGTCATGCCGCCCGGACCCGACCGGCCGTCGGTGGGTGGGCAGTTGGGTCCGGAATGGGACGGGTTCGCGCCCGGGTTCCCCTGAGTGGTGGCCGAAGTGTTCGCTTTCGGGTGACTTCACGGCCGGTCGCATACTGGTGACGCATCGTCAGTGGTCGACCATCGCATCATCGGAATCCGCCCGGACCGGGACGGACCGGGGTGTTGGGAGGCCGGTGTGCACATCCTGCTCGTGGCGAGCGCGTTCAACAGCCTCACTCAGCGTGTTCATGCCGAACTGAGGGACGGTGGCCATACCGTCGCGGTGGAACTCGCGACTTTGGACGCGTCCGCGCGCGACGTGTCGCTGCGGCGGGCGGTGCGCGAGTTCGCGCCCGACCTCATCCTGGCCCCGTTGCTGAAGACCGCCATCCCTCGGGACGTATGGGCGGCGCACACCTGCATGGTCGTCCACCCCGGCCCCCCGGGCGACCGCGGGCCGTCCTCCCTCGACCGGGCCGTCCAGGAGGGCGCGGACACCTGGGGCGTGACCGTCCTGCAGGCCGGCGAGGAGATGGATGCTGGGGACATCTGGGCCTCGGAGACCTTTCCGCTGCCTGCGGTGGGCAAGAGCGACCTCTACCGCAACGAGGTCTCCGACGCCGCGTCGCGGGCCGTGCACCGCGCCGTCGAGCGCTTCGCGTCCCGCACGTATGTTCCCCGTCCGCAGACCGGCGGCGACAAGGAGCTGTGTATCCGCACCCGGCCGTTCCTCCGCCAGGAACACCGCCGCATCGACTGGCGGTCGGACTCCACGGCGACGGTCCTGCGCAAGCTGCGGGCCGCCGATTCCTCCCCCGGGGTGCTCGACGAACTGCTCGGGGGCGAGTGGTTCCTGCACGGGGGACACCCCGAGCACGAACTGCGCGGCAGGCCGGGCGAACTGGTGGCCGTACGCGAGGAGGCCGTCTGCCGCGCGACGGTCGACGGTGCGGTGTGGATCCCCGAACTCCGCCCGCGCCGCAGACCGGGCGGGGACGCCACGTTCAAACTGCCGGCTGTGACGGCTCTCGCCGGACGTCTGCCCGCACTGCCGGAGCACCCTGCGCCGCTGTACGACGAGGAACGCGGGCGCGGCTGGAGCGACATCGGCTACCGGGAGGTGGGACAGGCCGGTTTCCTCAGGTTCTCCTTCCCCGGAGGCGCGATGAGCACGACGCAGTGCCGGCGCCTGCACGACGCCTACCGGCTGGCCTGTCGACGTCCCACCTCGGTACTGGTGCTGGGCGGCGCCCGGGACTTCTTCTCCAACGGGATCCACCTCAACGTCATCGAGGCCGCCGCCGACCCCGGCGAGGAGTCCTGGGCGAACATCAACGCCATGGACGACCTCGTGGAGTCCGTGCTGACCACCACCGACCGGCTCGTGGTCTCCGCGGTCGGCGGCAACGCGGCCGCGGGCGGGGTCATGCTCGCGCTCGCGGCGGACGAGGTCTGGTGCAGGTCGGGAGCGGTGCTGAACCCGCACTACCGCCTGATGGGGCTGTACGGCTCCGAGTACTGGACGTACACGTTGCCACGCCGGGTGGGGGAGGAAACCGCCGAGCGCCTCACCGGGCGGGCGCTGCCGGTGAGCGCCGAGTCCGCCGTGCGGCTCGGTCTGGCCGACCGGACGGTCGACTGCGACGCGCAGTCCTTCGCGGGCGAGGTCGTACGGCTGGCGAGCCGGCTCGCCGAGTCGCCGGCGGCCCTGTCGCGCATCGCCGCCAAGAAGACCGAACGGGACCGGGACGAGGCCCGCCGACCCCTGGCCGACCACCGGGCGGCGGAGCTGGCCGAGATGCGGCGGATCTTCTTCGACCCACGGTCCTCCTACCACGCGCTGCGCCATGCGTTCGTGCTCAAGAGTCCCCCGGCAGGGTCCGAACCGAAGACCCCGGGCCCGCCCGCGGCCGGCCGGTCCTGTCGGAAGGACGGCGTCACCGCACTGGCGGCGCACCACGCGGCACCCGCACCGAGTGCTTGCTACGAAGAACAGTGAAGGCCGATCCGCCGGCCTTCGTGTGTCTCTTTCCAGGGAGGCATCCTCATGGATGCAGCAACGTCGAACACCGTGGACGCACAGGCCGCGGCCACCGAGGAGGACTCCCCGATCCACATCCTCTGGATCAACGCGGGGCTGAGCTGTGACGGCGACTCGGTGGCCCTGACCGCCGCGATGCAGCCGAGCATCGAGGAGATCGTGACCGGTGCGCTGCCCGGCCTGCCCAAGGTCCAGGTCCACTGGCCGCTGATCGACTTCGAAAGCGGTCCGGTGGGTGGTGCGGACACGTTCATCGAGTGGTTCTTCAAGGGCGAGCGCGGCGAGATCGACCCGTTCGTGCTGGTCGTCGAGGGTTCCATCCCGAACGAGACGATCAAGCCCGAGGGATACTGGTGCGGCTTCGGCGACGATCCGGAGACCGGCCAGCCGATCACCACCAGCGAATGGATCGACCGGCTGGCGTCCAAGGCCCTGGCCGTCGTCGCCATCGGCACCTGCGCCACGTACGGCGGGATCCACGCGATGGCCGGCAACCCGACCGGCGCCATGGGCGTGCCCGACTACCTCGGCTGGGACTGGAGGTCGAAGGCCGGTATCCCGATCGTGTGCGTGCCCGGCTGCCCGATCCAGCCGGACAACTTCTCGGAGACCCTGACGTATCTGCTGTACCAGGCGGCGGGCGCCGCTCCGATGATCCCGCTCGACGACAAACTCCGGCCGACCTGGCTGTTCGGTGCCACCGTGCACGAAGGGTGCGACCGGGCCGGCTACTACGAGCAGGGAGAGTTCGCCGAGACCTACGACTCGCCCAAGTGCCTGGTCAAGATCGGCTGTTGGGGACCCGTCGTCAAGTGCAACGTACCCAAGCGCGGCTGGATGAACGGCATCGGAGGCTGTCCGAACGTCGGCGGCATCTGCATCGCCTGCACCATGCCGGGCTTCCCCGACAAGTTCATGCCGTTCATGGACGAACCCCCGGGCGCCAAGCTCTCCAGCACCGCCAGCGGTGCGTACGGGGCGGTCGTCCGCAGACTCCGGACGATCACGGCGAAGACCGTGGACAAGGAGCCGAAGTGGCGGCACAAGCGGGGCCGGCTGAGCACCGGCTACCGGCCCCCGTGGTGACCACGCCCGACACACCGACCGCACCGCACACCTTCCGGTGACGACCCCACCGCACGTTTCTCAGAAGGGCTACGGCACATACGATGGCACCGACAACTAAGGCGGCCGGCGACGGCAGCGGCCTGGTGGAGATGGCCTGGGACCCGATCACCCGGATCGTGGGCAGTCTCGGCATCCACACGAAGATCGACTTCAAGCAGAAGCGGGTCGCGGAGTGCTACAGCACCTCGTCGGTGTTCCGCGGCTACAGCGTCTTCATGCGGGGCAAGGACCCCCGCGACGCACACTTCATCACCAGCCGGATCTGCGGGATCTGCGGCGACAACCACGCCACGTGCTCCGTGTACGCACAGAACATGGCGTACGGAGTGAAGCCGCCCCACCTCGGTGAGTGGATCATCAACCTCGGCGAGTCCGCGGAGTACATGTTCGACCACAACATCTTCCAGGAGAACCTGGTCGGGGTCGACTACTGCGAAAAGATGGTCCGCGAGACCAACCCCGGCGTCCTGGAGCTCGCCGAGCGCACCGAGGCGCCGCACGCCGGGGAGCACGGCTACCGCACGATCGCCGACATCATGCGGTCGCTCAACCCCATCGAGGGCGAGTTCTACCGCGAGGCCCTCCAGGTGAGCCGCTACACGCGGGAGATGTTCTGCCTCATGGAGGGGCGCCATGTGCACCCCTCCACGCTCTACCCGGGCGGCGTGGGCACGGTCGCCTCCGTCCAGCTCTTCACGGACTACCTCAGCCGCCTCATGCGGTACGTGGAGTTCATGAAGCGGGTCGTGCCCCTCCACGACGACCTGTTCGACTTCTTCTACGAGGCCCTGCCCGGGTACGAGGAGGTCGGCCGCCGACGGGTGCTGCTCGGCTGCTGGGGAGCGCTCAACGACCCCGAGCACTGCGACTTCACGTACGCCAACATGAGCGACTGGGGGCGCAGGATGTTCGTCACCCCCGGTGTGATCGTGGACGGCAAGCTGGTCACCAACGACCTCACCGAGATCAACCTCGGCATCCGGATCCTGCTGGGCAGTTCGTACTACGACGACTGGCAGGGCAAGGAGCAGTTCGTCACCCACGACCCGCTCGGCAACCCGGTCGACCCGCGCCACCCGTGGAACCAGCACACGATCCCCGCACCGCAGAAGCGGAACTTCGACGACAAGTACAGCTGGGTGATGTCGCCGCGCTGGTTCGACGGCAAGGACCACCTGGCCCTGGACACCGGCGGCGGCCCCATCGCGCGCCTCTGGTCCACCGCGCTCTCCGGGCTCGTGGACGTCGGCTACGTCAAGGCCACCGGCCACAGCGTCGTCATCAACCTGCCGCGCACGATGACCAAGCCCGAGACCACCTTCGAGTGGCAGATCCCGAAGTGGAGCAACGCGCTGGAGCGCAACCGCGCCCGCACCTACTTCCAGGCGTACGCGGCCGCGATCGCGCTGCACTGCGCCGAGAAGGGACTTGAGGAGGTCCGCGCCGGACGTACCGGGACGTGGGAGAAGTTCGACGTCCCGGACGAGAGCATCGGTGTCGGATTCACCGAGGCCGTGCGCGGCGTGCTGTCGCACCACATGGTGATCAGGGACGGCAAGATCGCCAACTACCACCCCTACCCTCCGACGCCGTGGAACGCCAGTACCAGGGACACCTACGGAACCCCCGGGCCGTACGAGGACGCGGTGCAGAACACACCCATCTTCGAGGAGAACCCGCCGGAAAACTTCAAGGGCATCGACATCATGCGCACCGTCCGCAGCTTCGACCCCTGTCTCCCGTGCGGGGTCCACATGTACGTCGGTGGCGGCAGAACCGTGCAGAAGATGCACGTACCCACCGGCCTGAGCGGACTGGGCGGATGAGCGTGGCAGCGAGGGCGCTCGACGCGGAGCAGGCCGGACGGCGCATCGACGAGGTGCTCGAGCGGGTGACGGCAGCCGGTGACGGGAATGCCGTCGCGGCGGCCGAGGAACTGGTGCGGGTCCTGATGGACTTCTACGGCGCCGGGCTGGCCCGGATCATCGACGGGCTGCGGGCCGTCCCGGGCCGCGACACCGCCGACACGCTGGACGAACTCCTGGGCGACGACCTCGTGTCGAGCCTCCTGGTCCTGCACGACCTGCACCCCGAGGACACCGGAACACGGATCGGCCGGGCGCTCGCGGCCGTCCGCGACCCCGTCGAGGTCGTGGCCTTCGACGAGAGCACGGGCACCCTGCGCCTGCGCACCACCGGCACGGGCGGCTGCGGCTGCGCCGGCGCGCCGGAGGCACAGCAGCAGATCGAGAACGTCCTCGCCTGCTTCGCGCCGGAGGTGACCACGGTCGAACAGGAGCCGGGCTCCGCCACTCGGGAACCGGCACTCCTCCAGATCGGATCCCGTCCGCCGCAGGCCGCGCCGGCCACCCGGGCGACCGCGGCCGGCAGATCATGAGCGCGCCCACGACGCAGGCCCGACGGGCCGCCCCCGCCTCGGGCCTGCAGACACTGCGACGGCTCGCGGCACCGAGTGGACCCCGGCAGGAGCAGTGCGAACTCTGCGGAGTACGGGTCACCGAGGGGAACCACCGGCATGTGGTGGACACCGAACAGCGCTCACTGGCGTGCGCCTGCACACCGTGCGCCCTGCTGTTCGAACGGCCCGGTGCCGCACAGGGCCGGTTCCTGAGCGTCCCGGACCGCTATCTGGCCGACCACGACCACCGCTTCGACGACAACGCGTGGGAACTCCTGCAGATCCCGGTCGGGGTCGCCTTCTTCTTCCGCAACGCCGCACTGGACCGGCTGGTGGCGTTGTATCCGAGCCCTGCCGGAGCAACCGAGAGCGAACTCGATCCATCGATCTGGCAGACGGTCCTCGGCGGAAGCCGCCTCGCCGAACTGCTGGAACCGGATGTGGAGGCGCTGTTGTTGCGCCGCTCCGAAGGCCGGGTCGAGTGCTATCTCGTACCGATCGACATCTGCTACGAACTGGTGGGACGCATGCGTCTGTTGTGGCAGGGCTTCGACGGCGGAGCCGAGGCCCGTGCCGATCTCCGGGCCTTCTTCGCACACGTCGAACGCCGCTCCGGGGCAACAGCGGGGGAGCAACGGCGATGACGGAGTTCACCTTCACCTGCACCGGCGTACGCGCCGACCCGTACGCCGCGGGCCCCACCCTCGTGTTCCGCCTCCGTGTCACCGCCTCGCCGGGCGCCCGGGTGCATGCGATGGCGTTGCGCTGCCAGATCCGCATCGAGCCCGCCCGGCGCGACTACGAACCCGCCGAGGCCGCGGGACTGGCGGACCTGTTCGGCGAGCGCCCGCGCTGGGGCAGCACGCTCCAGCCCGTGCAGTTCGCCCAGGTCCCGGTCATGGTCCCCGCGTTCACCGGGGAGACCGAGACGGACGTCGTCGTGCCCTGTACCTACGATCTGGACATCGCCGCGACACGGTATCTGAACGCGCTGACGGACGGTGAGGTGCCGCTCCTCATGCTCTTCTCCGGTACCGCGTTCACCGGATCCGGCGGCTTCCGGGTCGAGCCGGTGCCGTGGGACCTGGAAGCTCCTTTCCGGATGCCGGTGACGGCGTGGCAGGAAATGGTCGAGCAGCACTTTCCGGGGTGCGGCTGGATCCGTCTCCCTCGCGACACCATGAACGAACTGCTCGCGTTCCGCTCCCGGCACGCACTGGCGTCCTGGGAGTCGACCGTCCGGGCCCTTCTCGACGCCGCCGGACCCACTGCCCCTCAGCAGCACCGGGACTGCGCCGGCGCCGGACTCGCCGGGCTCGCCGAAAGGACGGCGCAATGACCGCGTCCACTCTCACTCCCGCGCTGGAATCGCGATTCGCCACCGCCCGCGGGGTGGCCGACGCGGTCCTCTTCGAGGGCTACGTCCTGTACCCGTACCGTGCGTCGGCGGCCAAGAACCGGCTCCGCTGGCAGTTCGGGGTGCTCGTACCACCGGCCTGGACGGCGGCCGCCGACGAGCACGACTTCCAGCACACCGAGTGCCTCATGGAACCGAAGGCCGAGGCGACCCTGGCGGCCGAGGTGCGCTTTCTGCACGCCCGACGACGCATCGTGCAGCGGCTCCGCGAGGACGGCGGCTTCGAGACCGTTCCCGAACTCCACCTCACCGACCGGGTCCTCGTTCCCTGGGACGAAGGGGTGGAGGAACGGATCGAGGTGCTCGCCACCGTGGCCGAGCTCACCGGCGACGGCGTCGTCGTCCCGTTCACGCGCCCGGCGCGCGAGGAGAGCGAGACCGTGCGCGACGAGGACGGCCGGACCGTGGGTCGGCTGGTGCGCCGCTGCGAGGAGATCAGCGGGACGCTACGGCTCCGTGCCGCCGAACTCGATGGCCCCTACCGGGCGATGCGCCTCACCGCCGTCGTGGAGAACACCAGCACATGGACCCCGGACGCCGATGACGGCGACCGCGACGCCGCCCTGCCCAGATCGCTGGTGGCGGCACACCTCCTCCTCGGCCTCGACGCAGGCGCGTTCCTCTCGATGACAAACCCTCCTGAGTGGGCCGCGGGGGCGGTCGCGGACTGCCGGAACCTGCACACCTGGCCCGTACTGGCCGGTGAGCCCGGCCGCGCGGACCTGATGCTCTCGTCCCCGATCATCCTGGAGGACCATCCGGCCATCGCCCCGGAGAGCCCCGGAGCGCTCTACGACTCCACGGAGATCGACGAGATCCTGGCCCTGCGCACGGCGGCCCTGACGGACCGGGAGAAGCGCGAGGCCAGGGGGACGGACGACCGGGCGGCGGCCGTGATCGACCTCGCCGACTCGATGCCCCCCGAGGTCCTGGAGCGGCTGCACGGCGCGGTGCGGGCCCTGCGGGAGGTCACCGAACCGGGTGCGCCCGCGGTCGTCGCGCCGGACGGCCGTGCGCGAGTCCCGGAGGAAGCCGACACCTACGACCTGGTCCGCCCGGACCAGCCGTGGTGGGACCCGGCCGCCGACGACGGGGTCGACCCGGCACGCGACCGGGTCCTCGTGGACGGCCGCCCGGTGGGCACGGGCAGCCGTGTGCTGCTGCGGCCGGGCCTGCGCCGCACCGACGCCCAGGACCTCTTTCTGCGAGGCCGCAGCGCACTGGTCGAGGCGGTGCTCCACGACGTGGACGGAGGAGTCCACCTCGCGGTCACCGTCGAGGGCGATCCGGGTGCGGACATCCGGCGCGAGCAGGGGCGGTTCCTCTACTTCCAGCCCGACGAGATCGCACCACTGGAGGACGCATGACACCGCCCTCGGCACAGCGGGCGACCACGCTGGTCGCGGGCGTCGGCAACATCTTCCTCGGCGACGACGGCTTCGGTGTCGAGACCGTACGGCGACTGACCTCGGAGCCTCTGCCCGCCCACGTCGAAGCGGTGGACATCGGCGTGCGCGGAGTCCACCTCGCGTACCAGCTCCTCGACGGATACGACACGCTCGTCCTGATCGATGCCACCCGACGCGGCGGCGATCCCGGGACGCTGTATCTGATCGAGGCCGACCGACCCGGCCGGATCGAGCCCCAGGAGGCCCTGCTCGACGGCCACCGGATGTCCCCCGACACGGTCCTGACCCTGCTGGAGACCCTGTGCGCCGGGACCGGATGCAGGCCCCCGCAACGCACGCTGGTCGTCGGATGCGAACCCGCACGCGTCGACGAGGGCATCGGTCTGAGCGCCCCCGTGGCCGCCGCTGTTCCGCAGGCCGTGGACATGGTGCTGCGCCTGGTGCGGAACGACGAACAGACCACGCCCACCCCACAGCCGGCAACAGGCACGGCCGTGAACTGAGGAGACGAACACCATCATGAAGAAGATCATCATCGGCGGCGCGGTCGCCGCCGCCCTCGCCGCGCTCCTGGCCCAGGTACTGCCCGACATCAAGCGCTACGTGCGTATGCGGTGCATGTGAGGGCAACGGGCTCCGGCGCGGAGCCGGGCTGCACCGAATGACGTACCTGGCGCTCGGCGTCGGCGAGCCGACCCGATGGCGACGGCCACCCCCGGTCTAATGACGCGGGCAGGACGGAGACCCATGCACGAGATGTCCATCGCCATGGCCGTCGTCGGCCAGGTGGAAGAAGCGGCCCGGCCCGATGGCGCCGTCGGCGTCACATCCGTCCGGCTCCAGGTCGGCGAACTGGCCGGAGTGGTACCGGACGCACTGTCCTTCTGCTTCGAACTGGCCTGTGCCGGGACCGTGCTGGAAGGCGCGGAGCTGATCGTCGACTCCGTACGGGCGAGAGCGCGCTGCGCGCCCTGTGCGGACGAATGGGCGGTCGGAATGCCACCGGTGCTGTGCTGCCCCGTGTGCGGCGAAGCGACCGCGGAGCTGCTCTCGGGCCGCGAACTGCAGATCGCCGACGTCCACTGGGACGACGGCCCCGCGCACGGACACAACCGTGAACCGATTTCCGAGGAGCGCTGAACCATGTGCCGTGTGGTCGATCTGCAGCAGGCGGTACTCGCGAAGAACGACACGACCGCGCAGCACCTGCGCACCGAACTCGCCCGCCGTGGCACAGCGGTGGTCAATCTGCTCTCCAGCCCGGGGAGCGGGAAGACGGCACTGCTCGAACGCGAACTGGTGCTGGCCCGTGAGACGGGCGTCCCCGTCGCGGCACTGACCGCCGATCTGGCCACCGAGAACGACGCCACGCGCCTGGCGCGCTCCGGAGCCCCGGTCAAGCAGGTGCTCACCGACGGGCTCTGCCACCTGGAAGCCCATATGCTGAGCGGGCACCTGGACGGATGGCTGCCCGAGGACACCCGGCTCCTGTTCGTGGAGAACGTCGGCAACCTGGTCTGCCCGGCCTCGTACGACCTCGGCGAAACGCTGAGGGTCGTCCTCGCCTCGGTCACCGAGGGCGAGGACAAGCCGCTGAAGTACCCCACCGCCTTCGGGCTCGCCCACCTCGTCCTGGTCACCAAGGCGGACATCGCCGAGGCGGTGGGGTTCGACGAGGACGCGTTCCGCGCCCATGTCGAGCAGGTCAACCCCGGGGTGCAGGTGCTCCTCACCTCCGCCCGGAGCGGAGACGGCGTCGGGGCGCTCCTCGACCGGGCGCTGGACGCCGCGAACGGCATTCCGGTCCACCGGCCCGTCATGGCCCGGCAGCACCCTTCTGATCACACCCACACCCACACCCGCACCCACACCCACGCACACACGGAGCATGACGCGGACGGCCGGGACCGGCCCCGCACGTATGCCGGTCGGGGCGAGCAGGCCGCCGTACCGGGTGCGTCCGGCGCTGCGGCGCAGACCCGCGCGTGACGGCGCCACGGTCCGGCGGGGCCCCGGACGAGTCGACGCAACGTCGCCGGGTCACGGTGCGAGGCGTCGTCCAGGGCGTCGGATTCCGGCCCTATGTCTACACGCGCGCTCTCGCGATGGGCCTGGCCGGACATGTCACCAACACTCCCGAGGGCGTCGTCGCGGAAGTCGAGGGATCACCCGCTGTCGTGGCCCTGTTCTGCGAAGGGATCGCGACGGACGCGCCGCCCATGGCCGTCCTCGAATCCGTCGAGCACCGGGAGGTCCCCGCCGCGGGCGGCACCGGCTTCACCATCATCGCCTCCCGCACCGGCGGACCCTCCCGCACACTGGTTCCGCCGGACATGGCCACCTGCGCCGACTGCCTCGCCGAACTGGCCGACCCCGCCGACCGGCGCCATCGGCACCCCTTCATCACCTGCACCAACTGTGGTCCGAGGTTCACCATCGTCACGGGGCTGCCGTACGACCGGGCGCACACCACCATGGCCGACTTCCCCATGTGCGGCGACTGCGCCCGTGAGTACGCGGACCCGGCCGACCGCCGCTTCCATGCCCAGCCGGTCGCCTGCCTGCGCTGCGGACCCCGGCTCGACCTGTTGGTGCCACACCCCGATCCCGGCACGACCCCGCGACGCACCCACGCCGCGGACCCGGTCGCCGAGGCCCGCGAACTCCTGTCCTGCGGCGCGATCGTCGCCGTGAAGGGCCTCGGCGGATACCACCTGGCCTGTGACGCGACCAACCCCCTGGCCGTGGCCGAGCTGCGCCGTCGCAAGGCGCGTGGCGACAAACCGTTCGCCCTCATGGCCCGCGGCATCGACGACATCGAACACGTCGTCCGTATGAGCGCCGAAGAGCGGGCCCTGCTCACCGACGTCGCCCGGCCGATCGTCCTGCTGCGGCGTCGAGCCCGCGCCTCCGCCGTGCCGGGCGCCCCGGTCCCGTCGGACAACGTCGCCCCGGGCAGCCCCGACCTCGGTGTCATGCTCGCCTACACCCCCCTGCACCACCTGCTCCTCGGCCTGCCCGGCGACCCGGCCGGGCCACGCCTGCTCGTCATGACCAGCGGCAACGTGGCCGGGGAACCGATCGTCACCGACGACGCCGAAGCACTGGAGCGGCTCGGCGGTCTGGCAGACGCCTGGCTGACCCACGACCGCCCGATCAGGGTCCCGTGCGACGACTCCGTCGTCCGTGTCTGCGACGGGGAACTGCTGACCGTACGCCGCTCACGCGGCTACGCCCCCCGGCCCGTCGAACTCCCCTTCCCGGTACCGGCGGTCCTCGCCGCCGGGGGCGATCTCAAGAACGTCCTCTGCCTGGCGGAGGGGCGCAGAGCCTGGCTGTCCGCCCACATCGGTGACATGGACGACCTCGCCACACAACACGCCTTCGAGCACGCGGCGCAACAACTGGAGACCCTCACGGGGGTGCGGCCCGGCACTCTGGCCGTCGACCGCCATCCCCGGTACCGCTCGGGCCAGTTGACCCGGCGCCTGGCCGGAGAACGGCCGGTCGTGCGCGTCCAGCACCACCACGCCCACATCGCCTCCACGATGGCCGAACACGGCCTGGACGGCAGCCGACGGGTGATCGGCGTCGCGTTCGACGGAACCGGCTACGGCGACGACGGAGCCGTGTGGGGCGGAGAGATCCTGTTGGCGGACTACGACGGATACCACCGGTTCGGACATCTCGCGTACGTTCCTCTGCCGGGCGGTGACGCCTCCGTGCGGCGTCCCTACCGCATGGCCCTGGCCCATCTGCACGCGGCGGGGATCGGGTGGGCGCGGGATCTGCCGTGCACGATGGCCTGCCCCTGTGATGAACTGAGGCCGCTGGCACAACAGTTGGAGCGGCTTCTCAACTGCGTCCCCACGTCCAGCATGGGCCGGCTGTTCGACGCGGTCTCCTCCCTCACGGGTATCTGCCACCGGGTCGGATACGAAGCCCAGGCCGCCATCGAACTCGAAACGGCCGCGCTCCGCGCGGCCGGGGGCCACGGCGAGGGATACGGCTTCGCTCTGCGGGCTCCCGACCCGGGCAGCGGGGAGGCGTTGATCGCCGACCCTGCGCCCGTACTGTCGGCCGTGGTCGACGATGTGCGCGCGGGCACCGAACCGGGGGTCGTCGCGGCGCGCTTCCACGCCGCGGTCGCCGCACTCGTCCGCAGAAGCTGTGTTCTCGCGCGTGAGCAGTACGGCCTGGACACCGTGGCCCTCACCGGCGGAGTGTTCGCCAACACCCTGCTCTCGTCGGAATGTACCCGCACGCTTCGCGGGCAAGGCTTCACCGTTCTGCGTCACCACCGGGTCCCTCCGAACGACGGAGGACTGGCGCTGGGGCAGGTGCTGATCGCCGCGCGGAGCCGGGCCCCGCGAACACCCGACGGCCGCTCAACCCCGGCGCGGGAGACCGAAGCCACCCACTGACGGCGTGTCCCGGCAGGGCCGGGCAGGTGACCAACCACAGCGAGGAGAAGCCATGTGCCTGGCGGTGCCCGGCAGAGTGCTGGAGATCGAGGAGCGGGACGGTACCCGCATGGCCACCGTCGATTTCGGCGGAGTGGTCAAGGAAGCATGTCTGGAGTATCTGCCGGACCTCCGGGTCGGCGACTACGCCATCGTCCACGTGGGGTTCGCCCTGCAGAAGCTGGACGAGGAATCGGCTCGGCAGACCCTGGAGCTCTTCGCCCAACTCGGCCTGTTGCAGGAAGAGTTCGGTGACCCGTGGGAAATGGCGGCCGAGGCGGGCGGAGCCCCGCTGCCCGGCTCCGGTGAGACACCGCAGGAGGCGCGGCAGTGAAGTACATCGACGAGTTCCAGAACCCCGAACTGGCCCGCCGGCTGCTCGACGAGATCCACTCCACCGTGACCAGGCCGTGGGCCCTGATGGAGGTCTGCGGCGGTCAGACCCACACCATCATCCGGCACGGCATCGATCAACTCCTGCCCGATCAGGTGGAATTGATTCATGGGCCGGGCTGCCCGGTATGCGTGACCCCGCTGGAGGTCATCGACAAGGCACTGGAGATCGCCTCCCGTCCGGAGGTGATCTTCTGTTCCTTCGGCGACATGCTCCGCGTCCCCGGAACCGGCCGTGACCTCTTCCGGGTCCGCGGTGAGGGCGGCGACGTGCGCGTCGTCTACTCCCCGCTCGACGCGTTGAAGATCGCTCAGCAGAACCCTGATCGGGAGGTCGTGTTCTTCGGCATCGGTTTCGAGACCACCGCCCCTCCCAACGCGATGACGGTCTATCAGGCGCGCAGGCTCGGCATCCGCAACTTCAGTCTGCTGGTCTCCCATGTCCGGGTGCCTCCGGCGATCGAGGCGATCATGAGGTCGCCGGACTGCCGGGTGCAGGCATTTCTGGCCGCGGGGCATGTGTGCAGTGTCATGGGAATGGGAGAGTATCCCGCACTGGCCGAACGCTTCCGCGTCCCGATCGTGGTGACCGGCTTCGAACCGCTGGACATCCTGGAAGGGGTGCGCCGGACCGTTGTCCAGCTGGAACGCGGCGAACACACCGTGGACAACGCCTATCCGCGCGCCGTGCGCCCCGAGGGCAACCCGGCCGCGCTGAGCATGCTGGAGGACGTCTTCGAGGTCACCGACCGGGCCTGGCGCGGCATCGGCGTCATCCCCGACAGCGGCTGGCGGCTCTCCCCGCGCTATCGGGACCACGACGCCGAGTACCGCTTCTCGGTGACCGGCATCAACACCCGCGAACCCGCGCAGTGCCGCAGCGGAGAGGTATTGCAGGGCTTGCTGAAGCCCCATGAATGCGAAGCGTTCGGCACCACATGCACCCCTCGCACCCCACTCGGAGCCACCATGGTCTCCAGCGAGGGCGCATGCGCCGCGTACTACCTCTACCGGCGGCTGGACATCGACAAGAAGGTGCCCGTGGAGGCGATCCCCGTTGTCTGAGACCATCGAGACATCCATGCGCGGCGTCGCGACGGCCGCGGCGGAAGCCGCCTCCGGCGTCGCGCTGCCCGATCCCGCGGCATGGACGTGTCCGGCCCCGCTCCGTGACCACCCGCGCATCGTGATGGGGCACGGCGGTGGCGGCGCCCTCTCCGCGGAACTCGTCCAGCACATCTTCGCCCCCGCCTTCGGCGGCGAGACGCTCGCGCAGATGGGCGATGCGGCGTCCGTACGGCTGGGTGGCGCCCGCCTCGCGTTCTCCACCGACACCTTCGTGGTGCGGCCGCTGTTCTTCCCCGGCGGCAGCATCGGCGATCTCGCGGTCAACGGCACCGTCAACGACCTGGCCATGAGCGGTGCGCGGGCCGCCTATCTGTCCTGCGGATACATCCTGGAGGAGGGCGTCGAGCTCTCCGTCGTGGCGCGTGTCGCCGACGCCTTCGGTGCGGCCGCGCGCCACGCGGGTGTCGAGGTGGTGACGGGGGACACCAAGGTGGTGGAGGCCGGTCACGGAGACGGCATCTTCATCAACACCGCCGGCATCGGCCTCATCCCGGCCGGCGTCGACCTGCGTCCGCAGCGGGTCGAACCGGGTGACGTCGTGATCGTCAGCGGGGCGGTCGGCGTCCACGGCGTGGCCATCATGAGCGTGCGCGAGGGCCTGGAGTTCGGGGTCGAGATCGAGAGCGACTGCGCGGCCCTGGGCGGGCTCGTGGAGGCCATGCTCGCGGTCACCCCCGAGCTGCACGTACTGCGCGACCCCACGCGTGGAGGGCTCGCCGCCTCCCTCAACGAGATCGCGACGGCCTCGGGCACCGGAGTCGTGATCCAGGAGCGGGCCGTCCCCGTCCCTCCGCCGGTGGCCAATGCCTGCGCCGTCCTGGGGCTCGACCCGATGTACGTCGCCAACGAGGGAAAGCTGGTGGCGTTCGTCCCACGCGAAAGCGCCGACGCGGTCCTGGAGGCGATGCGCGCGCATCCGCTGGGACGGGACGCGGCCGTGATCGGCGAGGCGGTGGCGGCCCACCCCGGCATGGTGGTGGCCCGCACCGGGCTGGGCGGCACCCGGGTGGTCGACCTGCCGGTCGGGGAACAGCTGCCGCGGATCTGCTGACGGCTGTGCCACGCCGTGCGGGGCCGACGTCCTGCCGCCGTGCCGTCCGCCGCGGAACCGAACCGGCCAATTCGAGTGGCCGGCCGCGCCCCGCGCGCGGTCGGCCACCGAGGCGTATGTCCGTCAGCGCTGGCTTCGGCAGTGCGAGGGCGAGATGGCGCGGAGGCGTCAAGCGCCCTTCTCGCCAAGCGCCACAAGGGTCCGGGGCGAGGGCGTGGTGGCACCGGGGGGTGCATGCCTAAGGTCTGAGTGCGCGCAGCGAAGCAGTCCGGTCGAACCACGGAGAAGGTCCACGACGCATCGCCCAGGGGGGAAGCAGTGCCGCGTGTCGAACCCGTTCTCGAACGGGCCCTGCGTAGGACTCCCTTACTTCACCTGGACGTCGCCCACCGGGGCCGGACGCGGCGTCTGGGACTGAAACTGGAGGAGCGTGGCCCCACCGGATCGGTGAAGGACCGCAGTGCCGTGGGGTTGTTACGGGCGCTGCACGACGAACGGCCTTTCACTCCGGGGACCGTGGTGGTGGAATCCACCTCCGGCAACCTCGGCCTGGCTCTGGCCCGGCTGCTGCCCTCGATCGAGTGTGTCTTCCTCGCGGTGGTCGACCTGAAGACCCCGCATGCCACCCGCAGAGAACTCACCGACCGGGGCGCCCGGGTGATCGTCGTCGACGAACCCGACGGCCAGGGCGGCTACTTGCTGAGCCGACTGCGCAGGGTGGGCGAACTGTGCGCACAGAACCCCGGATACCGCTGGCCCAACCAGTACGAGAACTGGGCCTCGCCCGACATCCACCGCCGCACCACCGGCCCCGAGATCACCGAGCAGACCGGGCCGGATCTCGGCGCGGTGTACGTACCGGTCTCCACGGGCGGCACCCTGGCCGGCGTCAGCGCGCATCTGCGCGAGCACCGGCCCGATGTCGCCGCGGTCGCGGTGGACGTACGCGGCTCGCTCGCCGTCGCCGGCAGCGCCGGGCGCCGCCTGATACCCGGCATAGGGTCCAGCCGGCCGTCGGCCTTCCTCCAGTGGCCGCACAGCTACGACCGCGCCGTGCACGTCGACGACATCGAGGCGATCGCCGTCTGCCGCATCCTCGCCGAGGACGTGGGAGTCGTCCTCGGGGGTTCCAGCGGCTGTGCCGTACGCGCGCTGCTGACCGACCTGGAGAACGACCGCACGTACGGACGGCTCCCGGTGTGTCTGGCCGCCGACGGCGGCCGCAAGTACCGCGACACCCTCTACTCCGACGACTGGGCGACCGAGCAGGGCATCGTCGGGGAGATCACCGCCGCCGTGAACCAGCTGCGCAGCGAAGGACTCTTCTTCGACCGAAAGCACCAGGAGCACTGACCATGGGCACGAGCACCACCCTCGACCGGAGCCGGACGGGGACCGGCTACCAGCAGTTCCTGCCACTGGTCCAGGGCGCCACGCTGATCGAGTGGACCGGTACGGGACTGTTCCTCGCTGTCTCCACGATCTACTTCGTCAAGGTCGCCCATCTCAGCACCTCGTCCGTCGGCACCGGCCTGACCATCGGCGGAGCCGTCGCCGTAGCCGCCGCCGTGCCCATCGCCCGGGTGGCCGGACGCTTCGGGCCGAAGCCCGTACTGATCGCCGTGATGCTGCTCCGCGCGCTGGCCACCGTCGGCTATCTGTGGGTGGACGGCTGGTGGAGCTTTCTCCTCGTGGTCGCCGTCATCGCCGTCACCGAGCAGTCCTCGCCCCCACTCGTGCAGTCGTACGTCGGTGCGCGGGCCCCCGAGAGCCTGCGCGCGAAGGTGATGGCCGTACAGCGCACCGTCGTCAACCTCGGCATCAGCCTCGGCGGACTGATCGCCGGAGTCGCCCTCGGTTCCGGAGCGCCCGGAGCCTTCCGGCCGCTGCTGATCGGCGGCGCAGTCGCCTATGTGGTGGTAGCCGCGGTGTACGCCACCGCACGGGGCGAGGAGGCTGCGACCGCCGTCGGGAGCGCCCGTGTCTCGGAGCTGCTCAAGGACCGCCGACTGCTGTGCTTCACCGCGTACAACGCGCTGGTGTCGCTGTGGATGCCGGTACTCAACGTGGCCTTCCCGCTGTGGCTCGTCACCGAGACCGACGTACCGGAGCGCTACGTCGGCATCCTTTACGCCGTCAACACCGTGCTGTGCATCGCCCTCCAGTATCCGCTCAACCGCTGCTACAGCACGACGCGCCGGGCGTGGTACTCGTACGCGAGTGCCACGCTGCTGCTCGCCCTCGGTGCCCTGGCCTTCGCCGCCGCGCCTGGCTTCGGGGCGCGGGAGGCACTGCTGGTGCTCGGCGCCGCCGTCGTCCTTCTGACATTCGCCGAACTGCTCCAGGTCGGCGCCTCCTGGACACTCTCCTTCGCCCTGGCACCGGAGCGGGCGCGCAGCGCCTATCTGGTGCTGTTCAACACCAGCCGGACGGTCGCCAACCGGGTGGCCGGCCCGGTGCTGATGACCGGCGTCGTGCTCGCCCTCGGCGCGGCCGGCTGGATCGCGCTCGCCTGTGTACTGCTGCTCGGCGCGCTCGTCCCCCTCGTGATGCTGCGCGGGCCGCGTGGCACCAGCGGCTGAAGCGCCCGTCCGGACCGTCCGACCACCCACGATTTTCTCGTCAAGGAGCCCCGAACGCCATGGACTTCGAGCTGTACCCCGACAACCACTTCCGCTATCTGACCCGTGCGGACGTCATCGAGGCGGCCCGCGACGTGGACATCGAGTCGGCGGTGGCCGATGCGCTCAGGCTGCACTCCGCCGGCCAGTCCGTCCTGCCCGAGGAGGCGTACCTCGGCTGGACCACCCCGCAGGGCGACTCGGCCCGGCTGCTGGCCATGCCCGGGGCCCTGACGGAGGTCGGCAGGCCACCGGTCATCGGCATGAAGACCATCAACGCCTCGCTGGGCAACCCGGGCCGCGGCATACCGCGTTCCCAGGGTTTCACCGTGCTCCTGGACCCGGAGACCGCCCGCCCCCTCGCGTTGATGGAGGCCGCGTACATCAGCGCGATGCGGACCGCGGCGGTGACCGCGCTCGCCGTACGCCACCTGGCCGTTCCGCAACCGCGGCAGTTGGCTCTCCTCGGCTGCGGCGCCCTCGCACAGGCGCATGTCCCACTGCTGCTGCGCACCGTGCCCTCGCTGCGCCGAATAGCCCTGTACGACGTGGCACCCGACCGTGCGAAGTCCGTCGCCGAGTACATCGCGTCGCTCCCCGGAGCCGACGGCATCGAGACGGTGCTCGCCGACGGTCCACGGGCAGCAGTGCGTGACGCCGAACTCGTGGTGCCCGTCACGACGGTGACACAGGGATACATCGAGCCCGACTGGCTGCGGCCGGGAGCACTCGTCTGCCACGTCTCGCTGGACGACCTCACCGAGGCGGCCGTGCTCTCGGCCGGCGCGGTGATCGTCGACGACTGGAGCCTGGTCCGTGACGACCCGCGCCGACTGCTGGGCCGGATGCACCGGGCGGGCACCCTGCTCGGACCCGACGGCACCCCGCGAGAAGGCGTCACCGCGCGACCCGGCGCCCGTCGCGTCGACGGCACGCTCGGCGATGTGCTGGCCGGCCGGCACCCGGGCCGACGGGACCCGGACGAGATCGTGATCAGCAACCCGTTCGGTATGTCGATCCTCGACGTCGCCGTCGCCGACCGCATCCGTGCCCGCGCCGAAGCCGCCGGTCTGGGCTCCCGGCTCACTCTCTGAGGGGGATCCGTATGACGATCGATCAGAACGTCCAGGAGATCAACCGCACCATGTGGTCGTACGGCGAGTACCGGCATGTCGCCGATCTGCTGCGGCCCGGCGCCGAGGAGCTGGTCGACCGGCTCGCCCCCGCACCGGGCACCCGTCATCTCGACGTCGCCACCGGGAACGGCAACGTCGCACTGCTGTCCGCTCTGCGCGGCTGTGTCGTCATCGGGCTGGACCTGACCGACGAGTTCTTCCCCGATGCGCGAGAGCGGTTCTCGAAGGCCGGTGTCGAGGTGGAGCTGCACCGCGGCGACGCACAGGAGCTCCCCTTCCCCGACGCTGCGTTCGACCTGGTGACGTCCACCTACGGGATCCAGTTCGCACCGGACCACGCCGCGGCCGCCGGCGAGATGGCCCGAGTGCTTCGGCCCGGCGGCCGGATCGGCATGTGCAACTGGACGGCACGCAGCTGGACCGCGCACTTCCAGGAGATCCTCTCGGCCTACTTCCCCTCGCCCAACGGCCACCAGGGCCAGCCCATGCTGTGGGGCTCGCCGGACCATCTCGCCGAACTGCTCGGCCCCGGTTTCACGATCACGTCCGAACGCCGCGAACTCTTCTACCCGTTCGGTGCGGCCGAGGACCTGGTCACCTTCTTCGAGGACTGCTTCGGGCCCTGCATCGCGGCGAAGAACACCATCTCGCCGCCCTCGCGCTGGAAGGAACTGAGGGCGGAGATGGTCGAGATGACCGAGGGCTTCCACACCACCGACGACCGGGGCACGGGCGTGCCCGTCGAGTATCTGCTCGTCGTAGCGGAGAAGGAGGGGGCCCGGTGACCGGCCTGCCCGAGCACTACCCGAAGCTTCCGCTGGCCGAAGGGGCGCGGGAGCGGGCCCTTGCCGCGGCGTTGACCCGCAGCGAGCCGTACGAGCTGCGCGAAGGAGTCCACGCGTACGTCGACCGGCATGCGGCCACGCACCCGGGCCGCACAGCGATCGACGACGGCGAAGACTCCCTGAGCTACGCCGAGGTGGCGGACCGCATGCACCGCACCGCCGCACAGTTGGCCGCCGCCGGGGTCGCGGCCGGACAGATCGTCGCGGTCGGCGGCCGACGCGGCGGCGACGTCATCACCGCCTTTCTCGCGCTGGAGCTGCTGGGCGCCGTCTATCTGCCGGTGGACGCCGGTTGGCCCGCCGGCCGCGTCGAGTCCCTGCTCACCGACAGCGGCGCCGTCCTGCTGCTGACCACCGGCGGACCGGCGGACAGCGGCGAACTGGTCAAGGGAGCGCGGGCGGCCGAAGTCCCCACCGCGGCACCGAGACCGACGGACCCCCCGTACACCCGGACCGCCCCGCTCGCACTTGACGAGGTGCGCTACGTCCTCTACACGTCGGGGTCGACCGGCCGCCCCAAGGCCGCGATCGTCGAACACCAGGGGATGCTCAACCATCTGTGGGCCAAGATCGACGACCTCGGGCTGACCGCGGACGACCGGCTGGCACAGACCGCGCCCCTGGGCTTCGACATCTCCGTCTGGCAGATGCTCGCCCCCCTGCTCGTCGGCGGCCGCGTCCAGGTCTTCGGCGACGAACAGGCACGGGACGGCGCGCTGCTGCTGGAAGGGCTGCGCAGCCGCGGAACAACGGTGCTGGAAACCGTACCCACTCTGATCCGCTTCCTGCTCGACGCCCATGAGGGTTCGGGCACGAGGCCCGGTGCGCTGCGCTGGATGATCGCCACCGGTGAGGAGCTGCCGCCCGCTCTCGCCGGACGGTGGCACGACGCCATGCCCGGCATCGGACTGCTCAACGCCTACGGCCCCACCGAGTGTTCGGACGATGTCACCCATGCCGTGCTCGGCTCACCGGCCGCCGGGATCCGCCACCTCCCGATCGGCTCGCCCATCGGGAACGCCGAACTGTACGTGCTGCGTGCCGAGGAAGGGGAGTGGCACGCCTGCGCGCACGGGGAGACCGGGGAACTGTTCGTCGGAGGACTCGTCGTGGGCCGCGGCTACCTCGGTGATCCGGAGCGCACCGCCCTCGCCTTCTTCGCCGACCCCTTCGACGACCGCGAGGGGCGCCTCTATCGCACCGGGGACGCCGTCCGCGTACTGCCGGACGGCGAGCTGGAGTACCTGGGCCGGGTCGACCGGCAGGTGAAGCTCGGCGGCGTGCGCATGGAGCTCGCCGAGATCGAAGCGGTCCTCGGCGGCCATCCCGGCATCGCCGCCTGCGCCGTCACCCTCCACACCCCCGAGGACGCGGGAGCCCTCGTCGCCCGCGAGAGCGCCCACGCCCCCGCCGCTGCACAGCCGCCGCGGCTCGTCGCGTACGTCACCGCCACCGGGGACGAGGTGGCAGAGGAGGCACTCCGCGCCCATCTCGCCGAACGGCTCCCTGCGCCGATGGTCCCGCAGACCTTCGTCGTCCTGCCCCGGCTCCCGCTCACCCGGAACGGCAAGACGGACTACAAGGCGCTCCCCGCACCACCGCGCCGTACCCGCCCCGACAGCCGTCCGTACACGGCACCGCGCGGCGAGGCGGAGACCGCCGTCGCGGCCCTGATCGCCGAACTCCTCGGCACCGGGCGCGTCGGCCGGGACGATGCGTTCCTGGAGCTGGGAGGTGACTCGCTGCTCGCCATGCGGCTCGTCGCGGCGCTGCGTGCGAAGGGGTCGGTGGCCGGCCTGCGCGACGTGCTGCGCGACGGCAGCCCCGCCGCACTCGCCGGGCTCGGCGGCCACCGACCTGGGCGGGCCGCCGACGTCCGACCTGAGCGGGCCCCGGGCGCCCCCCGGACCCGGCCGCTCACCCCGCAGCAGGCCGGGGTGTACTTCCACTGGCGCCTCGACCCGCTCAGCCCCTACTACAGCTACCAGGGCTCCCTGGAACTGGACGGGCCGCTGGACGTGACACGGCTGGCACGGGCCTGGCACCTGCTGCTGGCCGAGAACCCGCTGCTCCTCGCCCGGTTCGCCGAGACCGACGGAGCGGGCGGGCAGGAAGTGGTGCACCGCTACCCGCACTGGGACGTACCGCTGCCCGTACAGGCCCGGGACATCACCCCCGAAGGGTTTCGCGCGGTGGCGGCCGAGGAAGCGGCAAGGCCCTTCGACCTCCTCGCCGAACCCGCCCTGCGCACCGCGCTGTTCCGACTGCCGGGCGGACAGCACCGGCTGCTCGTCACCATGCATGAACTGCTCC
The DNA here is from genome assembly GCF_044740965.1 of Streptomyces sp. NPDC088252. Classification (NCBI taxonomy): domain Bacteria; kingdom Bacillati; phylum Actinomycetota; class Actinomycetes; order Kitasatosporales; family Streptomycetaceae; genus Streptomyces; species Streptomyces sp. NPDC088252. The sequence goes on from NZ_JBIURS010000007.1 coordinate 317,980, forward strand.
TCGACGGCTGGGGCGCGACCGTGCTCTTCCAACGGCTCGCCGGACTGTACGAACAGCAGCCGCCACAACCCGACCCGGAGCGCGCCACCCGGTACGACCGCTATCTCGACCACCTGGAGGGGCGCCTCGCCACCGAGGAGGTCGCCGAGGCGGGGGAGTACTGGCTGCGCCGGCTCGCGGGCGATCTCCCGGCACTGCAGATCGCGCAGAAGCAGCGGCCCGCCACCCCCACCTACCGGGGCGCGATCGCCGAGACGGTCCTCGACGAGCAGCTGTCCCGGCGGCTGCGGGACACCGCGCTGTCCGCCTCCGCGACCGCGTTCGTGCCGTTGCTGGCCGCCTACGCACTGGCCCTGAGCTACTACGGTGATGCCGACGAGGTGATCGTCGGCGCGCCGATGGCGGGCCGGGATCGGCCGGAAGCTGCCGAGGTCCCGGCGTTCGTGCTCGCCATGCTGCCGCTGCGCCTGCGCGTCGAACCGGCAACGACCCTGACGGAGTTCACCGCGCAGGTGCGGGAGACGGTGTACGACGCCTACGCCGCGGCGGAGCACCCCTTCGGCTGGACACTGCGACGGCTTCCGGCCGCCTCGCGCAGCTCCTCGGCGACACCGGTCTTCCAGACCATGCTCAACATGCTGCCGTACCCGGCCCGCGCCACCGCGGCGGCGGGCGTCGCCTTCCGCTTCGTCGAGCTGGACACCGGCTACACCAAGTACGACTGCGCGCTGTACGTCCAGCCGCACGGCCCCGGCCGACTGCTGCTGCAGTACGCGTACCAGCAGGAACTGCTCGACGCCCCGGCCGCCCGCAACGTACTGGAATCCACGCTGATCGCGCTGCGGGCCCTGACCGACCCGGAGCGCGCGGGGCACACCACCATCCGTTCCCTCGATCTGCTGCCCGGAGACGATCACCGATGACGACGCCGACCCTGCTGGAACGCTTCGCCGAGCAGGTGGCGGCCCACCCCCGGGCCGTGGCCCTGCGCCATACCGGCACCAGCCTCACCTACCGCGAACTCGACGAGTGGAGCGGCCGACTGGCCGCCCGGCTCGCCGCCAGGGGCACCGGCCCCGGCACGCTGGTGGCACTCGCCGCCCAGCGCGGCCCGGCAGCCGTCGCCGGGGTCCTCGCCGTACTGAAGACGGGCGCCGCCTATCTCGGGCTCGACCCCGCGATACCCGTACGACGACAGCGCCGGATGGTCGAGGAGACAGGACCGCACTGTGTGCTGGCCGAGCCCGGCCTCGACCAGTTCCCGACGCTGGACGCCCCCCGCGTCACGCTCGCGCCCCTCACGGAGGGACCGCTGCACCAGGGCCCCGAGCAGGAGCCCGACGAGGACGCGCTGTTCCATGTCGTCTACACGTCCGGGACGACCGGCAACCCCAAGGGCGTACGCATCAGCAGGCGTTCGGTCCGCGGGCGGCTGGAGTGGATGTGGCAGGACCATCCGTTCCCCGAGGGCTCGGTGCTGGCCGTCCAGAAGTCACTGGCTCTGGTCGCCTCGCCGTGGGAACTGCTCGGCGGGCTGCTCAAAGGCGTCCCGTCCGTCGTGCTCGGCACCGATGAGCTCCTCGACCCGGTGCTGTTCGCGGCCGCCGTCGAGCAGGAGCGGATCACCCATCTCTTCCTGACCCCGCAGCTGATCGCCGGGTTGCTGGAGGAGAGCGCGAAACGCCCCGGCGGACACCGGCCCGTACTGGTCACCAGTGGCGCCGACACCCTGCCGGTGGACACGGTCCTGCGCTTTCGCGAGGTCTGGCCCGACGCCACGCTCCTGAATCTGTACGGCATGACCGAGACCGCCTCCAACGTCGCCGCGTACGACACCGCCCTCCTGCCCGCGGACGCCGAACGCGTCCCCGTCGGCAGCCCCGTGGCGGGTGCCGTGCTCTCGGTCCGCGACCGGCTCGGCCGACGGCTGCCGCCCGGTGTGACGGGTGAGGTGTGGGTCTCCGGTCCGCCGCTCGCCCTCGGCTATCTCGGCGGTGACGGCGAGGACCGCTTCACCACGGACGACGACGGCGTCCTTCACTACCGCACGGGGGACCGCGGCCGTCAACTCCCTGATGCCGTACTGGAGATGACCGGACGCACCGACAATCAGATCAAGGTACGGGGCTACCGCGTCGAGCTGGAGGAGATCGAGGCCACCCTGCGCAAGGCGCCGGACGTCAGCGACGCGGGGGCGTACACGGAGATCGAGGGGGGCGAGACACGCATCGTCGCCTGCTTCACGGCCGACGAGCAGACTGCCCCCGCCGCACTGCGCGGCTACCTGCGCGACCGGCTCCCCGACTACATGCTTCCCGCCCGTATCCAGCAGCTCGCCCGGCTCCCGCTGACCACCAACGGCAAGCTCGACCGCACCGCCCTGCGCACACTCGTGAAGAATGTCGGGCGGGAACGGACGGCCGGATTCGCCCCGTCCGACGCCACCGAAGCAGTTGTCGCCGCACTCTGGCAGGAACTGCTCGGCGCCCCACCGGCCTCGGCGGACCAGAACTTCTTCGACGCCGGAGGCCACTCCCTGCTCGCCGTACGGCTCGCCAACCGGCTGGCGAGCACGGCGGGCCGACGCGTCCCCCTGCGCCGCATCCTCGGCGCACCCACCGTCACCGCGATCGCTGCGCTGTGCCGCGAGATCCAGCAGGAGGAACAGGCATGAACGTGCCATGGCTGAACATGACGGGCGAAGAGCCGCCGTCGGGCCGGGACGGCACTCTCGTCGTCTGCTTCGCACCCACCGGCGCCCACGGTTCGACGTTCGCGAGCTGGCGGGGCCGATTGCCCGAGGACACCGCAATCGCGTTGATCACACCGCCGGGCCGCGGCACGCGGGTCGACGAGGAACCCGTCACCGACATGGCCGCCTACGCCGATGCGGTGGCGGCCGAGGTGCGTGCGTCGCGGGGCGGGCGGCGACTGGTGCTGATCGGTGTGAGCCTCGGCGCGCTGCTGGCGTACGAGACGTGCTGCCGGCTGCTCGACGCCGGAGTGCCGGTCGCGCGGCTGTGCGCGGTGGCCGGACAGTGTCCCGGCGACTTCCACGGCGACGGCGGCGAGGTGACGGTGGAGGACGCCCGCGCCTTCGTCACCGGGACCGGACTGACCGACCCGGAGCTGCTGGCGGATCCAGACTTCGAGGAGGTGCTGCTGCCGCCCGTCGTCGCCGATCTGCGGCTGGCCGCGGGCTACGACGGCGGCCGGACTCCCGTACCGCACGTCGAGTTGCGCGCGGTGTGGGCCACCGACGACCCGCACGTGCCCGAAGTCACCGTACGACGCTGGGCCGACTGGACGCGTGCCGGGTGCACCGCGCGGTCCGTCGAGGGAGGTCACTACGCCCACCAGGAGAACCCGGCAGCGGTCATATCCGCCTGTCTGGACGGTCTTCCCACGACCCGGCCCTCACGCCGCTCCGTGCTCGGCGCCGGTGCGACGGCCGTCGCGGGCACGATGCTGGGGCTCGGCGCGATGGCGTCGGGATCACCCAGGGCATCGGCGTCCGTGCCGGCAGCGGGGGGCGGCGTCTCCTTCGACGGGGATCCCACCGACCCCGTGGGCCTCGCGGTGGCGATGATCCGGCAGAACACCAGCAACCCCGGAGACGGCGCACTCACCCTGCCGTTCGCCCGGATGCTCCAGGACATCTTCCGCGCGGCCGGGGTCGGCACCGAGATCGTGCCCACCCCGAAGGAGGGCAACGTCCACTTCTTCGCCCGCGTACCGGCCGGCGGACCGACCCGGAAGAAGCCGCTGGTCCTCCTCGGCCACTGCGACGTCGTCCCCGCCATCGGCGACAAGTGGACGACGGACCCCTTCGCCGGAGACATCCGGGACGGCATGCTGTACGGCCGCGGCTCCCTCGACATGAAGGGCGTCAACGCCGCCTTCGTCGCCGCTCTGCTGCGTCATGTGCGCGAAGGCGCGGCCTTCGACCGCGACATCGTTCTCTGGTCCGACTGCGACGAGGAACAGGGACCCTACGGGGTGCGCTGGTTCCTCGCGGAGCACCCCGGCAGGATCGAGGCGAGCGCGGTCGTCACCGAGGGCGGCTGGGTGCTCAACCAACGCGACGGCCGGACCCCCATGATCGCCTCGCTCACCTGCAACGACAAACGCTCCCTGCTGCTGCGCGTGGAGACCTCCTCGTACGCCACCCACACGTCCAAACCGTTCACCGGACAGGCCGTGATCCGGCTCGGCGAGGTGCTGGAGCAACTGGGGGACTGGCGCGCCCACATCCGTCCCAACGCACTGTCCCGGCAGTACTTCGCCGAACTCGCCGAGGCCACCACCGACCGGCCGCTCGCCGAAGCGGTGCGCGAGATGCTCGATGCCCGTACGGAACAGCGACGGGACCGGGCCGGCGAAGCGGTGGTACGGCTCAGCGACACCCCGGAACTGCACAACGCGATGCTGCGGACCACGCTCGCCTTCACCTCCGCGCAGTCCGGCTACTACCCGAGCATCGTGCCGGGCACGGCGACGGCGGAATTCCGGGCGGCGTTCCTGCCCGGGGCCGACGACCCCGGCCGTGTCGTCGCCGAACTGCGCTCGCTGATCGGCAACCGGGCGACGCTGACCGTGGTCGGCAACCCCGGTGAGAGCGAGCAGGAGGCTCTGGACCGGCTGCGCGGCTATCTCGCGGTGCCCGACTCCAGCTACGACACGGACGTCTTCCGCGCCTGGCGGACAGCCGTACGCCGGACGCATCCCGGAGTACGGGCCACCGCCTGCCAGTTCGAGGCGGTCACCAGCGCGGTGCCGTTCCGGGAGCAGAATGTACCCGTCTACGGCATGTACCCGTTCACCGTGAACCGGGACATGCTCAAGCGCATGCACGGCACCGACGAGCACATCGGCGTCGAGGCCCTGCGCCAGGGCACCGAAACCGTCTACCAGATGCTGGCGGGACTGCGTACCGGGGCCTGACCGGCCCGGACCGTACGGGCGTGCTCTGCAGCGCGCCCGTACGGTCGTCGGATGCCTGACGTCAGCCCACGGTGACCCAGTCGAGGGTGCGCTCGACCGCCCTCTTCCAGCCCGCGTACCCCTCGGCGCGCCGCTCGTCGTTCCACTGCGGCTCCCAGCGCTTGGACTCCTGCCAGTGCTCCCGCAACTCTCCCTCGTCGCGCCAGAAACCGGTGGCGAGACCCGCCGCGTACGCGGCTCCCAGCGCGGTCGTCTCGGCGACGACCGGGCGGCTGACCTGCACCCCGAGGACGTCCGCCTGGATCTGCATGCACAGGTCGTTGGCCGTGACCCCGCCGTCGACCTTGAGCACGTCGAGATGGACACCGGAGTCCCGCTCCATCGCCTCCACCACGTCGCGGCTCTGATAGCAGATGGCCTCCAGAGTGGCCCGTGCCAGATGGGCGTTGGTGTTGTAGCGGGCGAGGCCGACGATGGCACCGCGGGCGTCCGAGCGCCAGTACGGGGCGAAGAGGCCCGAGAACGCGGGCACGAAGTACATCCCGCCGCTGTCCTCGACCGTCCGGGCGAGCCACTCGCTCTCCGCGGCCTCGGTGATGATCTTCATCTGGTCGCGCAGCCACTGCACGGCGGACCCCGTGACGGCGATGGACCCCTCCAGGGCGTAGACGGCCGGCTTAGGCCCGAACCGGTAGGCGACGGTGGTGAGCAGCCCGTGCCGCGACCGGATCGGTTTCGTGCCGGTGTTGAGCACGAGGAAATTGCCGGTGCCGTAGGTGTTCTTCGCCTCGCCGGGCTCGAAGCACACCTGACCCACGGTGGCCGCCTGCTGGTCGCCGAGCACCCCGGTGATCGGGATCGCCGCCCGCAAGGGCCGGGAGGTACGCGTGCGGCCGTACGCCTCGGCGTCGGAGGACGGGTTGATCACCGGCAGCATCGCTCTGGGGATGCCGAAGATGCCCAGCAGTTCGTCGTCCCAGTCGAGCGTCTCCAGATCCATCAGCATCGTACGGCTCGCATTGGTCACGTCGGTCGCGTGGATGCCGCCGTCGGGACCGCCGGTGAGATTCCACAGCACCCAGCAGTCCGTGTTCCCGAACACCGCGCGGCCCCGCTCCGCGGCCTCGCGCACCCCGTCGACGTTGTCGAGGATCCACTTGATCTTCCCGCCGGAGAAGTACGTGGCCGGAGGCAGCCCCGACTTGCGCCGGATGACCTCGCCATGCCCCTCGTTCTCCAGGGCCTTGGCGATCGAGTCGGTCCGGGTGTCCTGCCAGACGATGGCGTTGCAGTACGGACGACCGGTGCGGGGGTCCCACACGACGGTGGTCTCGCGCTGGTTGGTGATCCCGATGGCGTCGAGATCGGTGGCACCGAGACCTCCGGTGCGCAGGGCGTTCTGCATCACCGAGTTGGTGCGCTCCCAGATCTCCACCGGGTCGTGTTCCACCCAGCCGGGGCGGGGCAGGATCTGCTCGTGCTCCAACTGGTGCTTGGCCACTTCGTTTCCGCCGTGATCGAAGATCATGAAGCGGCTGCTGGTGGTGCCTTGATCCACCGCGCCGATGAAGTCGGCCATGGCATGCTGCCTCTCCTGAGTCGCGCCCGATGAAAGAACCGGGCGTCACTTCTCCGGCGGCGTGGGGATACTGCCCTCCGGCTCCGGTTCCGCGCCCGGCAGGAAGCGGCCGATGAGCGCCTTGTAGACGAACGCGCCGATCAAGCCGCCCACGAGCGGGCCCACGATCGGCACCCAGAAGTAGAGGTTTCCGTACTGGTCCCGCCACGCCCCTCCGTAGCCGGTGAGGAAGCTCGCGAACCGGGGTCCGAGGTCGCGCGCCGGATTGATCGCGTATCCGGCATTGGTGCCCCACGCCATGCCGATGGCCACCACGATGAGGCCCACGATGAACGGGCTGATGTTGGCGCCCGGCGGTGTGTTGAGCAGATCCGTGACCGCGAAGATCAGCAGTATGAGAATGGCGGTGCCGATGACCTGGTCCCGCAGCGCTCCCCACTCGTGGACCGGTAACGCGGTATTTCCGTTGGCGGGCAGCGTCGAGAAGACGAATTGCGTCTTGATCGTGTGTCCCGGGTCCGCCTTGGCCAGAGCCTCGGTGTAGTTCCAACGCACCAGCAGCGCCCCGATGAAGGCCCCCACGAGTTGAGCGAGCGTGTAGGGAGCCACTTTCTTCCAGGGGAAGTCCTTGAAAGCGGCGAGCGAAAGCGTGACAGCGGGGTTGAGATGCGCTCCGCTCAGTCTGGCCGCCACGTAGACACCCAGGGTGACTCCGAGGCCCCACGCCCAGGCGATGCTGTCGTGATTCCCGAGGCCTCCCGGCGGGTCGGTGAGCGCACCGCCCGCGACGACCTGGGCCACGACACCACAGCCGAAGAGGATCAGCACCATCGTGCCGAGGAACTCCGCCGAGAGTTCCCCGGCGAGTCCCGATGCCTTGAGCCGCTCCATGGGATCTCGCTTCCTCTCGCGCCACGACAGTTGGCGGCATGGATCCACGTATGAGCGTAGACGCGGCGAATTGGTTCCGCACTCGGTGACGGAAGCCCGTCGGTGGACCGACACCTGACGCGCGTTTGCTTCACGTGCGTCGCCGACGCCCGCTTCCCGCCACGGCCACCCGTATCGAGAACCGGCTGCTCACGGGCAACCGGGCGGCGACTCAGTCCACGTCGACGTCGTCGAAGAGATCGAGCATCCTGCTGAGCACCCGAACGCACGCCGTCACGTCGGCGTCGGTCAGGTTCCCGTCCACCCGGCGCAGCAGGTCCTGTTCGCGGGCGAGGGCGGCGTCGATCGCCGCCCTGCCGCCATCGGTCAGCCGGATCAGCGACGATCTCTGGTGGGCGGGGTTCGGGACGACCTCGACCAGCCGCCCCGCTGCGGCGTCGTTGACCATGCGCTGCACGAACTGCCGGCTCAGCGCCTGTGCGCGCCCCATCTGCGGGACCGTCATGGGCCCGTGCTCGCGCAACAGATCCAGGACGGCGCGCACGCCGACGGAGAGGCCTTCGATCGGCGCGGCCTCTTCCACCTTGCGCTGCACCCGTCTGTACAGCGGGCCGACGAGAGCGAACACCTCCGTCAGTCGCCGGGCGAGATCGTCGGGTGCCAGGGGCGGGTCGCTGTCGGTCACCCGGCCATCATGACACCTGGGTTGCCAATGTAGGAAACAGATGACACCTTGGTTGTCATGACTGCCACCCCAGACCTTCTCTCCTACGAGGCCGAGGACGGCCTCCTCCGCTACCGGGACACCGGGGCGGGTCCGTTGCTGGTGCTGCTGCATGCCGGCTTCCTCGACCACGGCATGTGGGACGACCAGGTGCCGGTTCTCGCACGGCGCCACCGGGTGGTCGTGCCGGACGCCCGTGGACACGGCGCATCGTCCAACGCGGGTGGGCCGTTCCGTCACACGGACGACCTGGCCGCACTGCTGCGCCACCTCGATGCCGGTCCCGCGATCCTCGTCGGGGTGTCCATGGGTGCGGCGACCGCGGTCGACACCGCGCTCGAACACCCCGATCTGGTGCGCGCGTTGGTCGTCAGTGGTGCCGGAACGAGCGAGCCCGAGTTCCAGGACCCCTGGTCCAAGGGGGTCCTCGCCGACCAGGTCCGCGCCCTGGCCGCCGGTGACGTCGAGGGCTGGATCGACGCCTCCATGCTCTTCGTCGCCGGCCCGCACCGCACGCTCGGCGACGTCGACCCCACCGTCGTTCGCCGCCTGCGCGAGATGACCGCGCGGACGGTCGCCAAGCACACCGGCGACGAACCGGACTGGCGCGTGCCCGTGCCGGACACCTGGGCACGGGCGGGGAGGATCACGATCCCGGTACTGGCCATCATTGGCGGCATCGATTCGGACGACCACATCGGTATGCCCCAGCGCCTCGTGCGGACAGTCGCCGACGGGCGGGCCGCAACCGTCGAGGGCGCCGCGCACTACCCCAACATGGAACGACCGGAGGCCTTCGACGAGATCCTCGGGGGATTCCTGGAGTCCGTCATCGCTCGGGGGAGCGAGGGCGGGTGACCATGACGTCCCGGCCGAGGGGCTTCGCCGGGCGCACGTCACACGGTCGGGAAGCACCGCGGGGTGACGCGCCCGGTGGCGGGTGCGGAATCGGCCCGACCTGCGGCGAGTGCAGGTTCAGCGGGCGGCGGTCACCTTGCCCCCGGCCTCCTGGGCCGGGACGTCGTGCAGGCCCAGGCGCAGGTGCTCGACGTGGAAGAGGGCCTGGTCGAGGAGTTCCGCGACATGGTTGTCGTACAGCGCGTAGATCACCGAGCGGCCGCGCCGCTCCCCGGTGACCAGTCCGAGATTGCGCAGCAGCCGCAACTGGTGCGAGCAGGCTGACTGCTCCATCCCGACCGCGTCGGCGAGCTCCGTCGCCGGGCACGGCCCCTCCTGGAGCCGGGCGAGGATGCGGAGGCGGGACGGGGTGGCAAGGGCCTGCAGGGTGGTCGCCACGTCGGCGGCCCCCACGGCGTCGAGGCGCTCGCGCGCGGTGGCAGCAGTACTCGCGTCAACTCCGTGGCCCATGCCCTACATCCTACGGAGGTGCATACATGAATGTGTGTTCATGTAATCCTGTATGGTGCGGAGGTCGAACCATTCCGCCTTCTCGCCCGAAGGATCACCGCCCATGTCTTCCACCCTCACCCGCCCGGCCGCGCCCGCCGGCCCGGTCCGGGACGCGGTCGCGGCCGGACGGCGCACCCGGATCCTGGCCCTGCCGGAGGCACGCTGGGCCGCGGCCGCCCTGGTGCTGTTCCTGTCGGCGCTGCCCTTGCACCTGTTCGGTGTCCCGTGGTGGACGTGGGGCCCGCTGTACGCGCTCACCTACGTCGCGGGCGGCTGGGAGCCCGGCTGGGAGGGGTTGAAGGCCCTCAGGGACAAGACGTTGGACGTGGACCTGCTGATGGTGGTCGCAGCCCTCGGGGCTGCGGCGATCGGCCAGGTACTGGACGGCGCTCTGCTGATCGTCATCTTCGCCACCTCGGGCGCTCTGGAGGCGTTCGCCACCGCACGCACCGCCGACTCGGTGCGCGGCCTCCTCGACCTCGCACCCGCCACTGCGACCCGCCTCGGCGACGGCGGCGCCGAGGAAGCGGTGCTCACGGAGCAGTTGCGGGTCGGGGACGTGATCCTGGTACGTCCCGGTGAACGTGTGGGCGCCGACGGCCGGGTCCTCGACGGGGCCGGCGAGGTGGACCAGGCAACCATCACCGGCGAACCGCTGCCGGTGGCCAAGGAGCGGGGCGACGAGGTCTTCGCCGGCACGCTGAACGGCACCGGGGCGCTTCGGGTCACGGTGGAGCGCGATCCGTCCGATTCGGTGATCGCCCGGATCGTCGCCATGGTGGAGGAGGCCTCCGGGACGAAGGCCCCCACCCAGCTGTTCATCGAGAAGGTCGAGCAGCGGTACTCGATCGGCATGGTGGCGGCCACCGTCGCCCTGTTCACCCTGCCCCTCGCCTTCGGCGCGGCGCTGCAGCCGACACTGCTGCGTGCGATGACCTTCATGATCGTGGCGTCGCCGTGCGCCGTGGTCCTGGCCACCATGCCGCCGCTGCTGTCCGCGATCGCCAACGCCGGGCGACACGGTGTGCTGATCAAATCCGCCGTCGTCATGGAGCGGCTCGGGCAGATCGACGCCGTGGCCCTCGACAAGACCGGCACCCTGACCGAGGGCACCCCGCGCGTCACCGACATCCGGCCCCTGTCCGCCTCCGGCCTGACCGCGGACACCCTGCTCGCCTTCGCGGCAGCGGCCGAGCACCCCAGCGAACACCCGCTGGCGCGGGCCGTCGTCGATGCCGCCCGCACACGAGGTCTTGTCCTGCCTTCCGCGGCGGGCTTCACCTCTGCCCCCGGCACCGGCGTCACCGCCACCGTGGAGGGCCGCACGGTCGCCGTCGGCAGCCCCGCCCGTCTGCTGAACGGCCGCACCGACCACGCGGCCGCCGAGCTCGCCGCGCGGTTGGAGGAAGAGGGCCGCACCGCCGCGCTGGTCGTCCTCGACGGCACACCCGTCGGCGTTCTGGGCATCGCCGACAGACTGCGCACCGACGCCCAGGACACCGTCACCCGCCTCACCCTCCTCACCGGCAGCGCACCGGTGCTGGTGACCGGCGACAATCCGCGTGCTGCCGCGCACCTGGGCGGCGAGGTGGGGATCGACGACGTCCGGGCCGGATTGCTGCCCCAGGACAAGGTGCACGCCGTCAAGGAGATGGAGCGCGCCGGCCGGAAGGTCCTCGTGGTCGGGGACGGCGTCAACGACGCCCCCGCACTCGCCGCCGCCCACACCGGCATCGCCATGGGCAGGGCCGGCTCCGACCTCGCGCTGGAGACCGCCGACGCCGTCGTCGTCCGCGACGAACTCACCACCATCCCCACCGTCGTGGCGCTCTCGCGCCGCTGCCGCCGTCTCGTGGTGCAGAACCTCGTGATCGCCGCCGTCTTCATCACCGGCCTCGTCCTCTGGGACCTGATCGGTACGCTGCCCCTGCCACTCGGCGTCGCCGGTCACGAGGGCTCCACCGTCATCGTCGGCCTCAACGGACTGCGCCTGCTGCGCGACGCCGCATGGAGGCGCGCCCGAAGCGTCGAGTGAGCCGTCCCGCGCCCGCGCGTGGCCGAGGGCCCGCCGTAAGCCGACAAGGCCGCGAGAGGACGGGGTACGACAGGACGGGGAAACCCTCTGGGGGTATCGTCGGGCTCGTACCGCAGAACCCGTACGACCGAGCATGCGAGGCAGCCGTGGACCGCAGACGTGCGCGCACACCGGGGGCGTCCCGGCTGCTCGTGCTGTGTGCCGTCCTGTGCGGTCTGTTCCTCATGCACGGGTCCCCGGCGAGCGCCGCCGAGGGCTGTCACGGCGACCCGGCGGCGGGCTCGGACATGCGCATGTCGATGACGACGAGTGCAGCCCACACGGCCGTGCCGGACGAGCACGGCCCGGCGCACGCTGCAGCCGTCACGCCGGGGACGAGCGGTGAGTCGTGCGTATTCACCCATGCGCGCGACCGGCTGCTGCCGCTGCTCATGGCGCTGGGCCTGGTGGTCCTGGCCCTGTCGATGCCCGCGAGACGGCGTACGGAGGTGCGCGGACCGGCACGGCGGGGGCCGCCGTTCGCCGGCAGGGATCTACTGCTCCAGGTGTGCGTCGCGCGGACGTGACAGGCGTTCGCCGTTCCCGGCCGTCCGGCCGGACGGCGGGATTGGCCTGTCCCTTTCGCGCGCCATCGACGTGGCGCAATCCACCTGGAAAGAACGTGTGATGTCCGTTTCTTCGCCCATCGCCACCCGTCGCCGCACGCTCGTGGGCGTCGGCACCGTCGCCGCGCTCGCTCTGGCGCTGGCGGCCTGTGGCTCCTCCGAAAGCTCCAAGTCCGACAGCTCGTCCATGCCCGGCATGGACCACGGCTCCGCCGCGTCGGCCGCTCCCGGCGGTACGTTCAACGCTGCGGACGTGGAGTTCGCGCAGCAGATGATCCCGCATCACCAGCAGGCCGTCGAGATGGCGAAGCTGGCCGACGGCCGCGCCGCCGACCCGGAGATCAAGACACTGGCAGCAGCGATCGAGAAGGCCCAGGACCCCGAGATCAGCACCATGAAGGGCTGGCTGAGGTCCTGGGGCAAGCCGCTGCCCGCGGCCTCTGCCTCAATGGGTGACATGCCCGGCATGGACCATGGCTCGAACGGCTCCGGAATGCCCGGGATGATGTCCGACCAGGACATGAGCGGCCTTGAGGCAGCCAAGGGCAAGGACTTCGACAAGAAGTTCGCCCGGCTCATGATCGGCCATCACGAGGGCGCGGTCACCATGGCCGAGACCGAGCGCAAGAAGGGCGCCAACGCCGACGCGAAGAAGCTCGCCGATGCCGTCATCACCGCCCAGACGGCCGAGATCGAGAAGATGAACAAGATCATCGCCAGGCTCTGACCCCTGCCGGGGGTGCGGGCCTCGGCCTCACGCGGCCCGCACCCCCTTCCGTGCGTGTTCCTCGGAGCCACCTGACCGCTCAGCCCGCTTCCGGCGCCGCGAGCAGGTCTCCCACCTCCTCCGCGGTGGTGTCCTGGAGCTCCTCCCCGAGGACCAGCCAGCGGGTGATGCCGACCGATTCGAGGAACGGCAGGTCGTGGCTCGCGATCAGCAACGCACCCTCGTAGGACGCAAGTGCGCCGGTCAACTGCCGCACGCTGGCGATGTCGAGGTTGTTGGTCGGCTCGTCCAGCATCAGCAGCTGCGGGGCCGGTGCGGCGAGCATCGCCGCGGCGAGCGCGGCACGGAAACGCTCTCCGCCGGAGAGTGTGCCCGCCGGCTGTTCCGCGCGCTTGCCCTGGAACAGGAAGCGTGCCAGCTGGGAGCGGATGTGGTTGTCGGTGACTCCGGGAGCCATCCGGGCCACGTTCGCCGCGACGCTGAGCTCGTCGTCCAGCACATCCAGCCGCTGCGGAAGGAATCGCAGTGGTACGTGTGTCCTGGCCTCGCCGGACAGCGGAGCGAGCTCGCCGGTGAGGGTGCGCATCAGTGTCGTCTTGCCGGCACCATTGCGCCCGACGAGTGCGATCCGCTCGGGCCCGTGCACATGGAGGTCGCCCTGCTGCAGCCTGCCGAACCGGGGGCGCAGTTCGTGCAGGCTCAGCACGGTGCGGCCGGCGGGAACAGCGGTGCGGGGGAGGCTCACACGGATCTCGGCATCGTCACGGATCGCGTCCGCGGCTTCCTCATGGCGGTCGCGCGCCTCGCTGAGCCGATCCTCCTGGAGGCCGCGAAGCCTTCCCGCGGACTCCTGCGCGGACCGCTTCCGGCGGCCGGCGAGGATCTTCGGGAGCCCCCCGTCGGCCTCCGTCTTCCTGCCCTGACGCCGGCGTCGGGCCAGCTTCACCTCGGTCTCCTCCAGCTCGCGCTTCTGGCGGCGTACATCCGCCTCCGCGGCGCGCAACATCCTTCCGGCGGCCTCCTGCTCGATGCTCAGGGCTTCCTGGTAGGCCGACCAGCCACCGCCGTACCAGTTCACGGAACCGGAACGGAGTTCGGCGATGCGGTCGACGCGCTCCAGCAGTTCGAGGTCGTGGCTGACCACGACCAGCACGCCGGAGCGCCAGTTGTCGACGGCCTCGTAGAGCCTGCGCCGAGCGAGCACATCGAGGTTGTTGGTGGGCTCGTCCAGCAGAAGGACATCGGGACGTTCCAGCAGAAGCGCGGCCAGGCGCAGGAGAACGGTCTCGCCCCCGGACAGCTGGGCCACGGTGCGGTCCAGTCCGATGCTGCCGAGTCCCAGGGAGCCCAGGGTCGCCACGGCCCGTTCCTCGACGTCCCAGTCGTCGCCGATCGTCTCGAAGTGCCTCTCGTCCACGTCCCCGGCTTCGATGGCGCGCAGCGCGTCGCGCCGCTCGGCGATGCCGAGGGCCGCGTCCACACGCAGCGTCGTGTCGAGGGTGATGTTCTGCGGCAGGTAGGCGAGGCTGCCGCCGACCGCCACCGAGCCCTGGGAGGGACGCAGCCGGCCGGCCAGCAGTCGCAGCAGGGTGGACTTGCCCGCGCCATTGGTACCGACGAGTCCGGTACGGCCCCGGCCGATGCTGAGCGAGAGGCCGTCGAGGACGGTCGTGCCGTCCGGCCACTGGAACGACAGAGCGGAGCAGGTGAGCGAAGCGCTGGGGGCAGTGGGTGTCGCCATGATGATCCTCGCAGTCGCAAGCGTGGTGAAGGGGGCTTCGTATGCGAGCACCACGCAGCGACCGTGCCGAGAAGGAGGGTGCGGCGGTCCGGAAGGTCGAAGGACGGCTGAGGCACCGAGGTCGCATCCACGCGGGGTCACGGGCAGGGGAAGGCACTGCTACTGCGTGACGGGCGTACGGCATGAGCCGTACGGCGCGATGTTCGCGAACCTCAGATGCGCAACGTCCACCTCTATCGGAGACAACAGGGCCGTTTGGAACGATAACGAGCCGCAGGACGAAAGGCAAAGCCCCGAGGCGACGGAGCCGTTTCGGACGTGGTCGGTCCGCCGAGCGGTGTGCAGGAGCGAAGCCCCTTCGAGTCAACAGACGAATGTCGCTATATGACCGATTTGCCCAAAATTAATAACTTCGTCAATAAAGGGGCTTTCTCTACCTGTCGCGCCATTTAGATACAAAAAGAAATGTCCCTTTTGTGACTTCGTGGTGCGAGTCACGTTCAAGGGTTCGAAGGTCTCGGTGACCGGTGCGCTGCCCTTCTGTGCAAGGAAATTCAGCCGCGCGGTGTGAGGTGGATTACTGCGAATTCCATTGATCGATCTTGTAAATGAAATGTGATCCAGAAATGGGGACTTGTTCCTTTCGGTGTTTCTCGCCTACGGTCACCGTCAATCCGGACGGAACGCCAAATCCTGCCGCCGTCCGAGAATCCGACCCATCTCGTGTACGGCAGGAGCGGGGGACCCAGGTAAGCCGCCGGTCCGGTATCCGGAACGGCTCGGGGTGAAGTCGCATTCGCGTGCGGCCGGACATCTCCAGTCCGAACCCGACAGCTCACCTCGCAGGCGACGGAGAGGAATTCAGCATGTCCATAACGGGTAAGCACGATCGTCGCAAGTCCACTTCGCTGACCCGCGGTTTCATCGCCGCGGCCACCGGCGGAGTCGCCCTCGTACTTCCGCTGGTGGGTGCCGGCTTCGCCTCCGCCGCGCCGGCGCAGGCCGCCACCGCCAAGGAAATCTCCGTACAGAAGGCTGCGCCCGCAACGTATTCCGTGATCGCCGGCGACACCCTTTCCAAGATCGCGAAGGCGCATTCCCTCAGCGGTGGCTGGCAGAAGCTGTACGCGGACAATCGAGAGGTCGTCGGCGACAATCCCGGACTGATTGTCCCGGGCATGACGCTGACAATCGGGGCAGCCACCCCCGCCGCGACCACCGTGAAGACCGCCGCTGCATCGGCCGCGACCACCCCGGCGGCAAAGCCCGCGACGTACGCGAACAATCTGGACGGCTGGATCAGGGAGGCGCTGGCCGTCATGGCCCAGCACGGCATCCCCGGCGGCTACGACAGCATCCACCGCAACATCATGCGTGAGTCCTCCGGCAACCCGCTGGCCATCAACAACTGGGACTCGAACGCCGCCAAGGGAACGCCCTCCAAGGGCCTTCTGCAGATCATCGACCCGACGTTCCGTGCCTACCACGTGCCCGGCACGTCCATGGACAGCTA
Organism: Streptomyces sp. NPDC088252; assembly: GCF_044740965.1. Classification (NCBI taxonomy): domain Bacteria; kingdom Bacillati; phylum Actinomycetota; class Actinomycetes; order Kitasatosporales; family Streptomycetaceae; genus Streptomyces; species Streptomyces sp. NPDC088252. The sequence continues at coordinate 334,149 of NZ_JBIURS010000007.1, forward strand.
CGACCCGGTCGCCAACATCACCGCAGCGTGCAACTACGCCGCCGACAAGTACGGTTCGATCGACAACGTCTTCGGGGCGTACTGACGCACAGCGGCACCGAAAGGCGGTTCAGGACCGACGGGTGGCGAGAGGCCGGGACTTCTCCCGGCAACGGATCACCCACCGGTCAGGGACCGCCTTTCGGCGGTTCGTCGGCCGGAGCCGCACGCGGCGGCGACGTCAGGTGACAGGGCGACAGGGGCCCGGAACGGTCACGTGGCGGGCGAGCCAGGACAGCAGGGGTGCCAATTCCTCCGCCGCCACGAGCACGGAGTCGACCAGCGCAGCCGTGTGCTGCGCGCAGTCCCCGCCGAGGGGGCGGGCGGCGGATACCGAGCGGTGCCGAAGGAGAGCGGCCCGCGGATGACCGGCGTCGTGACCACGCGGTACGCGCTGCATGACGTCACCGGTGATCTCGTACCCTCGCGCCTCCAGGGCCTCGACGGCGCGCACCAGCTCCGGTCCGCTCTCCCGCGCGGCAACTGCCGTACGGAACAACGGGATCTGCCCCGGATCCGGATAGTCCCAGCCACCTTTGATCCGGAGCCCGTCGAGATCGAAGCGCAGGCCGATCCGGACATTGCGCGCGATCCGGATCTCCGCCGCTTGATGCTGCCACCACCACGGATCCTTGCGGAAACCCCAGACGGAGAAGTCCTCGTACGCCCGGTCCGCGTCCGCCACCTCGTTCAGCAACGCGATCATGGGCTGCCGGACGAGGCGTTCCCGGTCCTTCCGGAGTTTCTCGCGCGCTTCCCGCGAAGGCGCACCCTCCAACTGCAGCAGCAGCTCGAATGCCTGCTCTGTCCAGCCGCTGAACGCTCTGCTCATGCGGAGGATCCTAGAACGTGCCTTTGGACTGGCGTCGCACGGCAGACCACAGTTTCGAAGACACGTCCCAAGGGCCGTCCCGCGGCGTCGGTACGTCGGCCGGTGACCGTCACTCCTGGGCGCTCTGCGTGGGCCGTTCCGAACGCCGGGGCGGCGGTCTGGGAACCGTGGCCGCCTCCCCCTCCCGAACGGACCGCACCACTGCGTCGTGCAAACGCCGGCTGTCATCCTCCGAGCAGCACGGCACCGGACTGCCCGACATGGTGAACCAGTCGATCGCCCCTGTGTACTGCACAGTCACCTGGGCCGTGTCATCGGCCCAGGTCGTGTGAACAGTCAGATCCCCGGACAGGATGCCGACCTCTTCCGTGAGCACGCCACCGTGCCCGGAGAACACACCGCGAGTCGTCCATGACGCCCAAGCCATGTATCCAGGCTGGCACCAAGGCGGTGGATGCGCGACCCGCGGCAGCCCGGCTTCGCGGCGCCCCACCCTTCCGGAATGCGGAACGGGCAAAACTTTCCCCGGGATCCGGCTGCGGTTCCCGTACCCGCCGATCCCCAACAGATTGACGCACTCTTAACGCCAAACAGTCGGATCCTGCTTCCGAAACAACGAATTCCGAAGGTGAACAGCTCTTGACCTGCGGAACTCGTCAGGATTGCATGTCGCGCTGGGAGCGATGAAACCACTCACCACGTCCTCGTCTGGAGGCGATACCGCTCCCGTGCTCAGACACCGCACCTGTTGATCGGAATCGCACGATGACCGAAACGCTCAGCGCTCCCCAGGCGCTCGCGCCGGCGACCGGCCCCACCCCCCAGAAGCTCAAGCGTTCCATCGGCGTCGTGGGCGGGACACTGCTCACGCTGTCCTGCGTGACGCCCGCCTCGACCCTCTTCGTGGTCGTTCCGGACCTGTTCTCCAGCCTCGGCACATACACCGCCCTCACCATCGCCATCGGCTCACTGCTCTGTATCGCGGTCGCCTTCTGCTACTCGGAGCTCGGCACCCTCATTCCGAGCGCGGGCGGCGAGTACGCCATGGTGTCGACCATGGCGGGACGGCTGGCCGGGTGGCTCGTCTTCGTGCTCTCCCTGTTGGTCGTGATGATCGTGCCCCCGGTCATCGCCATGGGAACGGCCGACTACCTCGCCCCCGTCGTGCACATTCCGGCCCCCGCCGCTGGTGCGGGCGTCATGGTGCTCGCCACCCTCGCCGGTCTCCTCGACCTGCGCGCCAACGCGTGGATCACCGGGATCTTCCTCGTCCTGGAGGTGATCGCGGCGGGCGTCGTCGCCGTTCTCGGGTTCGCGCACTCCGAGCGTGGGGCCTCCGCGCTGGTGCACGGGTCGGTCGCCTCGTCGAGCGGAACGACTTCCACGGTCACCGCGATGATGGTGGTCTCCGGGCTCGCGATCGCGCTCTTCATCACCCAGGGCTTCTCCACGGCCGTCTACCTCTCGGAGGAACTGGAGAACCCGCGGCGCAACGTCGCCCGTACCGTGCTCGCCACGCTCGCCATCTCCACGGCGGTCATCCTCGTCCCGGTCGTCGCCATCACGCTCGGCGCCCCGGACCTCGCGGCCCTGACCTCCGGGGACTTGAACACCATGGTCGCCGCCTGGTCCAACTCGGCCGTCGGCACGTTCGTCAGCCTCTGCGTCGCTCTCGCGATCATCAACGCGGGCATCGTCATGGTCATCCAGAACTCACGGGTCCTGTTCGCCTCCGCCCGCGACAAGGCCTGGCCCGAGCCGGTCAACGCCGCGCTGTCCCGCCTCGGCCGGTTCGGCTCCCCGTGGGTGGCGACCCTGGTCGTCGGCGTTCCCGGAGCGGCGCTCTGCTTCGTCAACCTCGACACCCTGTACGGCGTCACCGGTGTCTCCGTCACCGGCATGTATCTGCTGGTCGCGGTCGCCGCCCTGCTCTGCCGCCGCGGCGCGCACCGTGAGGCGCCGGCCTGGCGCATGCCGCTGTGGCCCGCGATCCCCGTGCTGCTCATCGCCGTGCTCGCGTACATCCTGGCCCAGCAGGAGACCGAGTACCTGCTGTGGACCGGCGGGATCACGGCGGTCGCCACGCTCTACTGGGTGCTGTACCTGCGCCCCCGCGGGGAGACCCGATGGCTGGTCAGCATTCCGGAGGACGTGCAGTCCTGACCACACCGGACGACGGGGGCGGGGATCGTGTTCCCGCTCCGGCCGCCGAGACGTGACCCCGGGCAGCCCGGGGTGACGGCGGACGTCATCAGCCGGCGTGCCCGGTGCCGGGCACGCCGGTTTCGGCGCCGCGGGGGTCCGCGGCACACACCGCTGTCAGTTCCAGATACCGGTGATGTCGGATGCCGAGGCCGCGTGGCCGGCGTGTGTCGTCAGCCCGGCCAGGTCCTCCAGGGTGCGCAGGACGTCGTAGTGGTTGTAGGTGGCACCGCTGGAGCTGCCGGGGATGACGTGTTCTCCGTAGAGGACGGTGGGGATACGGTTCCCCGACAGCTCGTCGTCCTCGTCGAACGTGACGACCAGAAGGCTGTTGTGCGTCTTGGCCCAGGCGGCATAGGCACCCAGCTCGTTCCTGAGCCAGGCGTCGCCGGTGGCCACCGAGCAGTCGTGCATGTCGTTGCACAGGTTCGGCACGACGAACGACACCTTCGGCAGGTTCGTGAAGTCGGCCGGGAACTGAGTCATGGTCTTCGCGGTGCTGGTCGGCACATTGGCGAACCCGAACCAGGGGTTGTGCTGCTGGGCGTAGTCGCCGCTGCTGCAGACGGTCGAACCCTGGCTGGGAAGCGTCTCGTTGTAGCTGGCCCAGGTCTTTCCCGCGGCGATCAGCTCGGACGCGAGATCGGGGGCGGACAGGGAACCGACGCCCACACAACTGTCGTCGGTGCGGCCCTGACCGGAGCCCGAGAACAGCATGTAGTAGTTCGGCTCGCTGGGGTGGGTGAGCCCGAAGGACCGGGTGAGGTTCGCACCACCCGCCTTGAGCGTGTTGTTGATGTACGGGGCGCTGGAGCTGCCGATCACCTGGGTGTAGGCGTGGTTCTCCATCACCACGACCACGACATGATCGGGGGCCGGGAGCGCGGCGGCCCGTGCCGTGGAACCGGTGATGGCCCAGAGGCCGATCGAGGCGACGGCGAGGGCCACGGCCCCGGCCGGCGCGATGAGGGAACGTCGACCGCGCCTGGACGCCTGGACTGCGCTCATGGCCTGCTCCGGACAGAAGTGACGAGCACGCGCCGTGTGGGGCGCCGCAACCTGGGGGTCACCGGGTGGACTCGGCCGCGTCGCGTAGATGAAGAGCGGACGACCCCTTCCCCACCAGTCTGCCCTCGCGGCGGGCAGACCGCTCCGGGGTCCGATCGCCTGACCGGGGACCGCCCCGTCGGCCCGGCGACCGAGCAGGCGCACCCCTGAACGGTCAAGGTGGGACCAGGACGTCGCCACATCGTCGGAACACGGGGAGTCGGAGCGGGATGAGTGTCGAGCGGGTGGGAGTCGTTGTCCACCGGGGCCGCCCCGAGGCCGTCGCCACGGAGCACGTCGTACGCGGCTGGTGCGCGGGCGAAGGCATTCCGTGCATGGAGATCGACGTGTGGCGTGACGACGCACGTCGGCGCGGCGGCCGTGAGGAGGCGGATGTCGCGGGCAATCCCGATCTCATCGTGACGCTCGGTGGCGACGGGACATTTCTGCGCGGTGCCCGGATCGCGGCCAAGAACCGTGCCGCCGTCCTCGGGATCGACCTGGGCCGGGTCGGCTTCCTGACCGAGGTGCCGGCCGCCGACGTCGTCCGGGCGCTCGATGCCGTCCACCACGGGCGGGCCGATGTCGAGGAACGCATGACGCTGACGATGCGGGCCTCCCGCGTACTCGAAGTGCCCAAGGACATCGATGCCCTGATGGGTTACGGACGGCGCCCGATGCTGCCGCCTCCCCAGGTGGACCGGGAGGCCGAGGCCGCGGCGGAGGGCTGGGGCGTGGCGCTGGACGTCACGGCTCTGAACGACGTCGTCGTCGAGAAACTGGCGCGCGACCGGCAGGTGGGTCTCGGCGTCTACATCGGCGGTCGGCTCCTCGCCTCGTACTCGGCCGACGCCGTGATCATGGCGACGCCCACCGGGTCGACCGCCTACAGCTTCGCCGCGGGCGGCCCGGTGGTCTCACCCCGCATGGACGCCGTCCTCTTCACACCCGTCGCACCCCACATGACCTTCAACCGCACCGTCGTCGTCGCCCCGGACGAACCGGTCGCGGTGCGGGTCCTGGCCCATTCCGGGCAGGGCGCGGTCACGATCGACGGTCAGCTGCGAGGCGTACTGCACGCCGGAGACTGGCTCGGGGTGTACGCGGCACCGCGTCGTCTGCGCGTCATCAGGCTCGGTCCGCACGACTTCTACGGGCGACTGCGCACACGTCTGCGCCTCACGGACGCCCCGGCGACGGCCGCCGACGGGGAGAGCCCGCCCCTCTTCCGTCACGACGGGCCCGTCCCGCACGACCTGGCCCATCTCCATCTCTCCCTGGCGGACAGGGGGGACGCCGCGGACGGCCGGCCTGGCGGAGAAGGGCCACCGGCTGAAGAATCGCACGAGTAGACCCGACATCCGGACGAGGGGCCCGACACCCCGTACGAAGGAGGAGTTCACATGACCGGCAGCGCCGACCTCGCATCCGTCACCGGAGTGACGGTGCCCGACACCCGACTGGCCGTCGAGGCCACGGAACTGGTGCGTGACGCGACCGACGACCTGATCTACCACCACTCCCGCCGGGTCTACTTCTTCGGCAGCCTGCAGGGCCGCAACAGGCGACTGGGCTTCGACCCGGAACTGCTCTACATCGGGGCCATGTTCCATGACCTGGGCCTCAACGAGGAGTTCCGGAACAGCGGGCGCCGGTTCGAGGTGGACGGCGCCGACGAGGCACGGAGATTCCTGCAGAGCCACGGCGTCCCCGAGGACAGCATCCGTCGCGTCTGGACGTCGATCGCGCTCCATACGACACCGGGAATCCCCCAGTACATGGAACCCGAGGTCGCCCTCGTGACCGCCGGGGTGGAGTACGACGTGCTCGGCATCGGGTACAGGGACATCAGCGACGCGGACCGCGACTCGATCGTCGCCCTGCATCCCCGCCCCGACTTCAAGCAGCGCATTCTCCGGGCCTTCACCGAAGGCATCGAACCCAAGCCGGACACCACCTTCGGCAATGTGAAGGCCGATGTCCTGCAGCGGTACACACCCGGATTCGAGCGGGGCGACTTCGTGGACACCATCCTGGATTCCCCCTGGCCGGAGTGAAGCCGCGCCAGAGGGGCACGAGCCGGTGGACGACTGTGTCCGGGCACACCATGATGGTGATCCGAGCCGGGCTCCCCGGGGTGGACGAGAGCCGTGACAGCCATCGGGCGGGTGGCGGCCACGGGGGACCGGGCAACCTGTCGGCCCGAGTTCAGCCGTCCGTCTTTCGACCGCCTGCGGAAAGGCCGTGCTGTGCCGGGTGCTCTCGTCCTGCTGCTCGCCGGGACCTGGCTGCTCTCCGGCGCCCTGGTCGCCGGGACGGATCCGCTGATCGTCGCCGTGGGCCGCACCGCGGTCTGCTGCGCGGTGCTCACCGCCGTCGCCGCCTCCAGCGCGGCCGGCCGGGCCGATCTGCGCCGGGCCGCCGCCCGCCCCGCCACCGTGTGGCTGCTGGGCCTGCTCGGCTTCGCCGGTTACGCGGCCGGCACCCTCCTCGCGATCCCGCGCATCGGAACGTCGCTGACCAACCTTGTCGTCGCACTGATGCCTTGCGTCTCGGTGGCGGTGGGCGCGTTGTTCTTCGGGGAACGGTCCGGGCCGCGCAAGGCGACGGGGGCGATCCTGGCCTGTGCGGCGGCCGCCGGGTACGCGGCGCTCGGCGCGGACGCGGGAGATCTGGACGGGGAGGGACTGCTGATGGTGGTGGCCGCGACCTCGGCCTTCGCGGTGTACGGGTTCCTGTACCGGGAACGGCTGGCGGGGCTGCCGCCCCTCGCCGTACTGCCCGTGCTCCTCGCCGCCGCCACCTGTCTGCTGCTCCCGATGGCACTGCCCGCGCTGATCGCCCACCCGCCGACACCCGCCGCGACCGGCGGTGTCCTCGTGCTGGGCGCGGCCCTCTACGCGCCCGCCTACCTCGTACAACACCGGCTCATCCTGCTGCGCGGACCGGTCTTCACGGCCGCTGTGCAGCTGGCCGTCCCGTTCACGGTGCGCCTCGGCGACTGGGCGCTGAACACCGCGCCCGCGCCGTCGGTCACCGAACTGCTGCTGCTCGCGGTGTGCTGCGGGGGGATCGCTCTCGTCACCGTCCATCCACAGGACCGGCTCGCCACAGCCGAGTGACGGGGACACCGGCGTCGGCACGTCTCACGGATCCGTGCCGCCACGGTCATGGGCCGTGCGAGCGGATCCGGCCCCCACGGCGCCCGGACCGGCCCCGTCGCCCCGGGACCGCCGCGCCCCGGGCTCAAACCGTCCGGTCGCCGCCCGGTCAGGCGTGGGTGCGGGGCCGATATCCAGTCGACAGACGCTTTGCCACGCACTGCGATGACTTCGACTGCCCGCCGCATGGAGCGGGCCGGATGGCGGAGGCGTCCTGACGACCGAGGAAGCTGCGGACCTCAGCCCGTGATCGATGCCGGGCTGGTCAGGAGCCTGGTCGACACGCAGTTCCCGCAGTGGGCCGGGCTGCCCCTGCGGCTGCTCGACCCGGCGGGCTCGGACCATGTGATCCACCGGCTGGGCGAGGAACCGTCCGTCCGGCTGCCCCGTCATGCCGGGGCCGGCAACCAGGCCGTCGAGGAGTCCGCGTGGCTGCCCCGACTCGTCCCGCACCTGCCGCTCGCCGTTCCGGTTCCGGTGGGGGTCGGCCGGCCCGACTTCGGCTGTCCATGGCCGTGGGCGGTCTCTCGTTGGCTGGACGGCGAGGTGGCGACCGTCGAGGCACTGGCCGATTCGACGGACACCGCCGTCGCACTGGCCAAGTTCCTGACGGCCCTTCAGCGGATCGCACCGGGGGAGCATGCCCGCGGTGCTCTGACGCTACGGCCGCTGGCCGACCGGGACCGCGCCACCCGGGCCGCGATCGCGGAGGTCGACGGACTGTTCGATGCCGGGCCCATGACCGAGTTGCGGGAAACGGCGCTGAACGCCCCCGAGTGGGACCGCCCTTCGGTCTGCGCCACGGTGACTTCCATACCGGCAACCTGTTGACGACCGACGGCGAGCTCAGCGCGGTCATCGACTTCGGCGAGCTCGGTGTGGGCGACCCGTCCTGCGATCCGACCATTGCTTTCACTCTGCTGTCGGGCCGGAGCCGGGCCGCGTTCCGCGCCGAGTCGGGGGTGGACGATGCGACCTGGACCCGGGGCCGCGGCCGGGCCCTGGCCACCGGGCTGAACGCATACACCTCCTACGCCGCCGTCGACCCCCGGGTCGCCGCGCAGACCGCCCGTCAGATCAGCGAGGCACTCATCGGCTGAGGGGGCCGGCCCTCCTGCTTGGGGCGCCCGGCGGCAGCCGCGGCACCTCGCCGTGCGGCTGAATGTCCCGCATGCGCCCGGCATGAGGAGACCTCCGCTGTGGACCGCGTGCCGTACCGGATCTCGTGATCGGTGCGGTGACCGGGGCGTGCGGTCCTCATCCGTGAGGACCGCACGCCCATCGAACCGGTACGGGCACGGGTGCGGCCTGGGGGCACCGGCTCAGAAAGTCACGTCCGAGCAGGCGTAGAAGGCGTTATCGGTGTCGGCGATCGTCCAGACGCCGAGGATCAGGTGCTTTCCCGACTTCTGGGGCAGGATGCCGGAGTGGCTGACCGTGGAACCCGGCAGACGGCCGCCGAAGGGCACGGTCAGAAACGGCTGCGGATCCAGGTCGGCCCGGGTGAGGGGCTTGGTGGGGTCGTAGCCGTCCTTGGTGATGTAGTAACGGAAGTCGGTCGTGGCGTGCCGTGCCTCGATCTGCCAACGGAAGGTGTAGCTCTGCCCGCCGGTGACCTTGGTCGCGGGCCAGGCGCCCCCGCGCGGATCGTCGAGCTCGGAGAACCGGCCGATACCGCCGGAGCAGATCGTGCCGTCGACGGGGCCTCGGGCAGGGAAGCCCTTCGGGCCCTCGACGCTCGGCGGTTCCCACTGGATCTGGCCGCAATTGCGCACGGTCCCGTTGCCGCAGAGCTGCTGACGACTGATGGGGGCGTCGGTGTAGCCATGGCTCTGGGCGCTGCCGCCGGTGACGAGGACGGAGGCTCCGGCGATGCCGAGCCCGAGCAGTAACGAGGTGATCCTTCTGCGCATGCTTCGCTCCTGAGGGAGATGTGGGGGCGCGCGAGACGAGTGGGGCGGGTGCACTCCACCCCATTAGGTCTAGACCAAGTTCGAGAGTATCCAGGGCACTTGGTCATGTCCATCGGGCATTCCGGCCGAGCCGGAACACGCCGTCCGAACGTCGGGACCCGACCCCCGGGGCCGTCGACCGCCTCGAAGCCGCGGCGCGGCGGAAGTGCGCCGAGCGCCGCAAGCGCCGACCGTGCGTACGCAGAGAGGCCGGACGTGGACCGAGGGCGCGTCGCCCGCACGGCTTCGGCCGGAGTGGCAACACCGGCGGCGCTCCGCCGGGCGAACAGAGCCTGGACCGGGCCTGGTTGCGGACGTGTGCAACCGGCGGGCTCGCGGGGCACGTCATGGGCAGGAAGTGCAGGTGAACGAGAAGGAGGGGCGGAGACCTTGAGCCCGAACAGGAACGCGTCACGCCGTGCAGTGCTCGCCGGGGGCCTGGGAGCGGTGCTGGCCGCCGGCCCCATGACGTCGGCCGCGTACGCCGTCGGGCCGGGGGACGCGACGGAGCGGAAGCTGCAGGCCCTGGAGCGGGAGCATGCCGTTCGGCTGGGGGTGTTCGGGTGGAACACGGTGACGGGCAGGAGCGTCGCCCATCGGGGCGATGAGCGCTTCCCCATGTGCTCGGCGTTCAAGACGCTGGCCGTCGGGGCCGTCCTGAGGGACCTGGACCACGACGGCACGTTCCTGTCGAGAGTCATTCACTACACGGAACAGGACATCGAGAGGGCGAAGGGTGCGCCGGTGACGGGCAAACCGGAGAATCTCGCGCACGGGATGACGGTGGACGCCCTGTGCGGGGCCGCCATCTCGTTCAGCGACAACACCGCGGCCAACCTCCTGCTGGAGGAACTCGGCGGGCCGAGGTCCGTCACTCGCTTCTGCCGGTCGATCGGAGACACGGTGACCCGGCTGGACCGCTGGGAGCCGGAACTGAACTCGGCGGAGCCGGGCCGTGCGACCGACACCACCAGTCCACGCGCGATCGGCGAGACCTATGCACGGCTCGTCCTCGGGCGCGCCCTGGAGGCAGGGGACCGGAAACGATTGACGGGGTGGCTGCTGGCCAACACGACGGGTGGCAAACGCCTGCGCGCCGGCCTTCCCGACGGCTGGACCGTCGGCGACAAGACCGGCACCGGCAGCTACGGGACCGCGAACGACGTGGGTATCGCCTGGCAACCAGGCCGGGGACCGATCGTGCTGGCAGTCCTGTCCACCCAGCGCGAATCCGACGCCGAGGCGGACGATCTCGTGGTCGCCGAGACGGCCGCCGTCCTGGCGCAGGCCCTCGCCTGAAACCACGGCGGGCGACCCCAGGGGCCCGGTCGAGCGGCGGCGGAGGCGTACACGGCGCCGGGGGTCGCCGCTTGACGAGCGGGGGAGCGCGCTGACCGGGCACGTCACCATGAAGGTAATCTCTCCCGATGCGCATCGGGATCGCTGGCACCAAGAACAGCCATGTCGACCACATCGTCGGCCATCTCAACGTCCACGACGCGGGCGGCGACGCCCGCGTCGTGGCCCTCAGCGGCGGGCGCGGTCGGCGCAACGAGGCACTGGCGTCCACCGGCGGGATAGCGAAGATCGTCGACGAACCCACCGACCTGCTCGGGCTGGTGGACGCCGTCATCGTCGCCGACCGGCACGGCGCGCACCACCGGGACCAGGCGATCCCCTTCCTGGCCGAGGGGCTTCCGGTATTCGTCGACAAGCCGTTGGCCTGCACCGTGGACGACGCCCGAGCCATCATCGACATCGCGCTCGCCCACGACGCGCCGCTCACGTCGTTCTCGGCGCTCCGCTGGATTCCCGACACCGACGCGCTGGCGGCCCGGTCCGCCCGCGGCGGGCCGCCGCACGTGGTGGTGACGTCGGGGCCCGCCGATCCCGATGGTGAGTACGGCGGGATCTTCTTCTACGGCATCCACCCGGTGGATCTCGCTCTCCGGCTCGCGCCCGGCGAGATCTGCGGCATTCGCACGGACACCACTGACACCACCGTCACCGCGTCATTCACCGCCGGCGGCACGCGCGTCGTCGTGCACTTCGTCGAACCGACCGAAACGCACCAGATCCCGTTCCACGGAATGACGTTCACTCAGGACACCATGGTCCAGCAGACTCTCGCCCTCGACGCGAACTACTGCGTGCCGGGGCTGGAAGCGTTCCTGGAGATGGCGCGTACGGGCAGACCGCCGATCGGCTACACGGATCTGCTGCGCCCCATCGAGGTTCTGGAAGCCGTCACCACTGCCCTGCGGAGCCGGTAGGCCGCTCCAGGGCTTACGGCCTGGTGCGCGATGGCGAGTGGACCGGGCCGTAAGGGCTGTCCCGTAACCGACGTCGCCCGCCGTCCGGACGGTACCGGATGCCGGGCGGGTGGTCGGGGGCGCGGGGAAGCGCGGACATCGCGCCGCATGGCCGCCGGGGTCCGCCGACGAGGGCTTGTCACGCGTCAGGCGACGGCCGGTGGCGGGAACGCGGCAGCTGTCGGCATCCCATTGGTGCTCCGGATCCGGTACTTATGAGCCACGGCGGACCCGACTGCCTCCCGCGCACCATCCGACCGATGCCGGGGCGAGCGAGGGGGTGCCACGGGCGCCGCCGTGTTGCCGGAACCGGAGCGAGGCCTCGCCGACGTCCTGGGCAGGGCGAGCGGGATCCCGGCCGACAGCGGAAGGCCGTTGCGGTGCGCCGGCCTGTTCTTCAGGCCCTCGGGAGCCGCGCCGGACGTGCGAAGAAACCCCGTCCGGCGAGTCGAATTATAAAGTCCCAATAGATTATCAATATTATTAGCAACTCGCTTGCCGGCTGGTCGAATTATTCGCATTCCGCCTGGCTGGTCCTCCCTCGTCATGGGAAATCAAACGAGGTGGCGAAACCGGTCGAGGGTGTCCGGAGTGTCGCGACGAGGCTGGAATCCGACGGTTGAGGGCGTCGGGATGGGAAATGGAAACAGAGCGAGGTCGCCCGGTGGCCCCGCTCAAGTTCACAAGGTTCGTAACACGGTTCACATCAGTCCCAGATGTGAATTCCTGCGCGCGTGACCAACGGTTTCGGTCATTCCGGTCCCGTGCGGCCGGTCATTTCGGTTCCGTGCGCCCGCAGGAAATAGTCAGTTCCTCTTGTGCGGTCTGCTTCACGGTCTGTGTATTTCTCTGTTCTGATCCTTTGTAAAGGTGCTGTGGATGGAAAATGGCGAACGATCACCCGGTGGTGATGCGGACCCGGGTTCCGGCCCGGTACGGAATGAGGATGCGGCCGTGCTTTCAATGCGCGCCGTCCTCCGTGCATCGGCGTACCCCTTGCTGTTGGTGGCCACGTTCTCCGTGGCGGCGGCCGCTCTCCGGCTGGACTGGGATCCCGGCCGGGTGAGCCCGCTCTTCCTGCTCGGCACCATTTCCTACCTCACGGCTCTCGAACGCCTGATTCCGCATCAGCGCGCCTGGCACCCGAACGCCGACGAGTGGCGTTGGTACGGCGCCTACTTCCTGCTGACGATGGCGGCCAGCGCCCTGGCGCAGTATCTGGTGACAGCCGCCGTTTCGGCGGTGGCGCCCGACGAATCTGCGCCCCATCTCTGGGAGGAGATTCCGGCGGCTTTGTTGACGGGTTCGCTGGCGAGCTATCTCGTACACCGGCTGGGGCACTCCAATTCGATATTGTGGCGACTGCACGGCGTGCATCACGTGCCGCAGAAAGTGAATGTCGCCAATAACGGTGTCAATCATGTCCTCGACATCATGCTCGCGCAGGGGGCTGTGCAGTTGGCTCTGGCCTCGATCGGATTCTCCCGGGAATCCGTATTCGTCGTGGGTCTTTTCGTGGCCGCGCAGGGCTACTTCGTCCACGCCAACATCGACGTCCATATCGGGCGGTTCAACCATGTGCTCGCCAGCCCCGAACAACATCGCCTGCACCACAGCGTCGACCTGTCCGAGGCGGGCCACTACGGATCGGACCTGTCCATCTGGGACCACCTCTTCGGCAGCTACACCTGGCGGCCCGGCCGGGAGCCGATCGCGGTCGGGATCGGTGACCCCGCCTCGTTCCCCCCGACCGCCGATATCGCCACCAGCCTTCTCCACCCCTGGCGCCGTGCGAAGAGAGCCGGGCCCGGTTCCGCCTGAGCTGCCTCTCCTTTCCGGGATACCGCACCCCTTCTCGCATCCATGCCGTGTCGCGGCGCCACGACTTGAGGAGTACGACCTTGCCCGACGTGAACAGTGCCTCTGTGAGCGACAAAGTAGCGATCATCGGCATGGGCTGCCGACTGCCCGGCGGTGCATCGGACCACCGCGCCTACTGGCAGAACCTCATGGAGGGCAAGGACTGCATCACCGCCACACCGGCCGACCGCTACGACGTCTCGACGCTCCGCAGCCGGTTCAAGGAGAAACCCGGGCGACTGATCGGTGGCCGAGGTGGATACATCGAGGGTTTCGACGAGTTCGACCCCGGCTTCTTCGGTATCAGCCCGCGCGAGGCCGACCATATGGACCCCCAGCAGCGCAAGCTGCTGGAAGTGGCGTGGGAGGCCTTGGAGGACGGCGGCCAGCGGCCCTCGGAGCTCGCCGGCAGCGATACCGCCGTCTTCGTCGGCGCGTTCACACTGGACTACAAGATCCTCCAGTTCTCCGATCTGGGCTTCGCCTCACTGGCCGCGCACACCGCCACCGGCACCATGATGACGATGGTCTCGAACCGTCTGTCGCACTGCTTCGACTTCCGGGGTCCCAGCCTGTCGATCGACACCGCCTGCAGCTCCTCCCTGGTGGCGGTGCACCTCGCCTGCCAGAGCCTGCACAACCGCGAGACCGATCTCGCACTGGCCGGTGGCGTCCTGCTGCACATGGCACCCCAGTACACCATCGCCGAGACGAAGGGCGGATTCCTGTCGCCCGACGGCCGCTCGCGTACGTTCGACGCCGCCGCCAACGGCTATGTACGGGCCGAGGGCGTCGGAATGGTCGCGCTCAAGCGGCTGGACGACGCCGTACGCGACGGCGATCCCGTCCACGCGGTGATCCTCGGTACGGGGGTCAACCAGGACGGCCGCACCAACGGCATCACCGTGCCCAGCGAGGACGCCCAGTTCGGCCTCATCCAACGCGTCTGCGCCGCAGCGGGCATCACCCCCGGCGCCCTGCAGTACGTGGAAGCGCACGGCACCTCGACCCCGGTCGGCGATCCGATCGAGGCGAACGCGCTGAGCCGGGCGCTCGCCGTGGGACGCAGGCCCGGCGCCCCCTGCTACGTCGGGTCCGTCAAGACGAACATCGGGCACACCGAGGCGGCAGCGGGCATCGCCGGGCTGATCAAGACCGTTCTCTGCCTGAAGCATCGCCGTATCCCGCCCCACATCAACCTGGAACGGATCAACACCGCCATCGACCGGGAGACCTCCCCGTACCGGATCCCGACCGAGCCGACCGACTGGCCCGAGCACGAGGGACCCGCACGGGCCGGGGTGAACTCGTTCGGCTTCGGCGGCACGAACGCCCATGTCGTACTGGAGGAGGCACCCGAGCGGGCACCCCAGCAGGCCGTGCGCCGCGAACGGGCCTGGAACATCCTTCCGTTGACCGCCCGGACCCCGGACGTCCTGCCCGAGGTGGCGGCGGGCATCCGTCGCGAACTGGCCGGGGTCCATGGGCCGGAGGTGTCGGCGACCGATCTCGGATACACGCTTGCCCGTCGCCGCCAGCACCTCGAGTCACGGCTCTGCGTCGTGTACTCCTCACGTGCCGAACTGGACGAGGGGCTCGCCGCCTTCCAACGGGGCGAACCCCACCCGAGGGTCGTCCACGGAAGGCAGCTCGATGTCGAACGGCGCCGTCTGGTCTGGGTGTTCACCGGCATGGGACCGCAGTGGTGGGGAATGGGCCGCCAGCTGTTCGAGGGCGACGAGGTGTTCCGGGAGGCGGTCACCCGCTGCGATCAGGCCATCCGCAGGTTCGCGGACTGGTCCCTGATCGCGGAAATGACGGCGGACGAAGCCGATTCGCGCATGGGTGAGACATGGCTCGCACAGCCGGCCAACTTCGCCGTCCAGGTGGGGCTCGCGGCCATGTGGCGCCAGTACGGTGTGCGGCCCGATGCCGTGGTCGGCCACAGCACCGGCGAGATCGCCGCCTTCCACGAAGCGGGCGTCTACACCCTGGAGGACGCGGCGCGAATCGTGGTGCACCGCAGTCGGCTCCAGCAGCGGCTGACCGGGACCGGCACCATGCTCGCCGTCAGCCTGCCGGAGGCGGAGGCGCGGTTCCGGGCGGCGGCGTACGGGAATCGGGTGTCGGTGGCCGCGGTCAACAGTCCCTCGGCGGTGACGCTGGCCGGGGACCGCGGCGCACTGGCCGAGCTTGCGGACGTGCTGCGGTCCGAGCAGGTCTTCGCCAAGCTTCTGACGGTACAGGTCCCGTACCACAGCGCGGGCATGGAGGCGATCAAGGACGAGCTGCTGACATCCCTGGCCGGACTCGAACCCCGGGCGGCGACGGTTCCGCTGTATCCGACGGCTCAGGAGGGCACGGCGCACGGCAGCGAGCTGGACGCGGAGTACTGGTGGAAGAACGTCCGCCACCCGGTCCTCTTCCGCTCGGCCGTCGACCGGCTCGCCGACGACGGGTTCGGGCTGTTCCTGGAGATCGGTCCGCATCCGGTGCTCGGCCACTCCATCCGTGAGTGCCTCGACGGCAGGGGGACGGCCGTGCGCACCCTTCCGTCGATCCGCCGCCGCGAGAACGAGCCGGAGCGCTTCGCGACGTCGCTGGCGGAGCTGCACAACGTCGGGGTCCCCGTCGCCTGGGACGCCCTGCACCCGGTGGGCGCTCCGGTGGCCCTGCCCCGCTATCCGTGGAAGCGCGACCGCTACTGGACCGAGCCCGGCCCCGTCGCGCACGTCCGCCTCGGCCGGACCGAGCATCCCCTTCTGGGCCGCCGCACGACGCACACGGAACCGACGTGGCACACGACGCTCGACACCGAGCGGCTGCCCTACCTCGACGACCACCGCATCCAGTCGACCGTCGTCTTCCCGGCGGCGGGGTACCTGGAGATGGCCGTGCAGGCGGTCCGCTCGCTGACCGGCGGCACCCACGCGGTGCTCACGGACATCGAACTCCGCAGAGCCCTCTTCCTGCCCGAGGGCGAGGACCGGGCCGTACGCCTGTCGCTCTCGCCGCAGAACGCCGTGTTCACCATCGCCTCGGCAGAGGAGGGCGGGGGTGAGCGGGCGGTGCACGCGAGCGGTGTCGTGCGCTCCGCGCAGCCGCGTCCGGCCGGCCCGCCCGTCGACACCGCGGCTCTCGCGGCACGCTGCCGACGTCGGCTGGACGGGGCTGACTGCTACACGGCGCTGGCCGCTCTGGGGTACCACTACGGCCCCGCGTTCCGGACCATCGAAGAGGTGTGGATCGGATCCGGTGAAGTCCTCGCCCGGCTCAGCCCGCCGGCGGTGCTCGGAGACGACGCGGCCCGGCACCACATCCACCCCGTACTGCTCGACGGCTGCTTCCAGTCCCTGCTCGCGACGCAACTCCTCGACGGCGGCGCGGACCGGCAGACCGCCGGCATCCGCCTGCCCCTGTCCATCGACGAGGTGTGCCTCGCCCCGGTCGGGGACCGGCCGATCTGGGTGCACGCCACAGTGACCCGCGGCGGCGCGGACGAGCTCGTCGGGGACATGGCCGTCTACGCGGACGGCGGCGAGTCCCTGGGCGGCATCGGTGGCTTTCGCGCAGCCGATGTGGAGAAGGCATCCACGACGGTCGGCCTCGGCACGATCGATTCCTGGCTCGCCGAGACCACGTGGATCGACAGGCCCTTCGATTCCGCCGAGGGCAAGGACCCGGGCGAAGGCCGGGACGAGGGCGAGGCCCGGATCGGAGCCGGAGCCGAAACGGCGGCAGGGGGCGGTGGCGACTGGCTGGTGTTCGCCGATCGGCAGGGCGTCGGCGATGCTCTGAGCGCCCTGCTCGCCGCGCGCGGTGAGCGCTGCCGTCTTGTGCGCCCGGGTGAGGTGTACCGAAGGGGCGACGACGGACGGGAGTTCACGGTCGTGCCGGGATCGGCCGCGGATCTGGAACGGCTCTTCGCCGACCTGGGCGAGGGCGGCCAGGACCGGGACAACGACCACGAAGGAGCGAACGGCAGGACCGGTGGGCCAGCCTTCGGAGCCATCGTGCATCTCTGGAACCTCGACCTGCCGCACCTCGCGGAGGCTTCACGGCAGGACCTCGTACAGCACAGCGGCACGGGGGCGTACTCGCTGATCACGCTCGCCCGGACACTGCTCCGCCACCGGGCCGAAGGCCGGCTGCACATCGTGACGCGCGGCGCGCAGTACGTCGAGCCCGGCGAGACCGTCGAACCCCTGGGGGCACCCGCATGGGGGATCGGCCGAGTGCTCAGACATCAGGAGCTGACCTCCCACCGAGGCAAACTGATCGACCTGGATCCCGGCCGAGGAGGGGGCGACGGATGCCGGGCCGACGCCCGGGCGCTGCTGCACGAGGTCCTCACCGATGACGAGGAAGAGATCGCGCTGCGCGGCGACCACCGCCTCACCAGCAGGATGCGGCGGGCCGAAGGGCTGACGCGTCCCCTTCCGCTGCGGCTGCGCGCCGACGCCGACTACCTGGTCACCGGTGCCTTCGGTGCGCTCGGCAGACTGCTCTGCCGGACACTCGTACGGCGCGGGGCGCGCGGTCTGATCCTGATCGGACGCACCGCGCTCCCGGAGCGCTCCGCCTGGCGCGGTCTCGACCCCGACACCGCCGAGGGCCGTGCCGTGGCCTTCGTCAAGGAGCTGGAGGCGCTCGGGGCACGCATCGTCCTGGCACCGCTCGACATCACCGATGAGGCCGCGCTCACGGCCTGGCTCGACGCGCGTCGGCGCACCTCCCCGCCGCCCGTACGAGGGGTGTTCCACCTGGCCGGCCAGGTACGCGACACACTCGTCACGGACATGGACCGGCGAACCTTCGCCGAGGCCCACGATCCCAAGGCCATCGGCGCGTATCTGCTCCACCGGCACCTCGGCGACGAACCGCTCGACCACTTCGTCCTGTTCGCCTCGATCGCTTCACTGCTGACGACGGCGGGCCAGACCAACTACGCCGCCGGGAACGCGTTCCTCGACGCGCTGGCCCAGCACCGTCGGGCACTGGGGCTGCCGGGGCTGAGCGTGGACTGGGGACCGTGGGCCACCGGCATGATCGAAGAGCTCGGGCTCGTCGACCACTACCTCCGCAGCCGCGGGATGAGCTCGCTCTCTCCGGATGCCGGCATGGCGGTCCTGGAGCGTGTCATGGGCCAGGACCGGGCCCAGTTGCTCGTTGCGACAGTCGTCGACTGGCCGGTGTTCCTGGCCTGGTACGGTTCGCCGCCCGCGCTGGTGGCCGACCTCGCGGCGACGGCAGGCACCGGCACGGGCGACGCCACGGGCGAGGGCATCCTCGACGCCTTCCGCGACGCGGACGCGACCGAGCGCCTGGCGCTGGTGACCCGGCGGTTCACGGAAGTGGCCTCCTCGGTGCTGCGGACGGGAACCGATCAGATCGACCCACGGGCAGGCCTCAACGCGTTGGGACTCGACTCGCTCCTGGCGATGGAGCTGCGCGCCCGGCTCGTCTCCGAACTCGGCGTCGCTCCGCCCGTGGTGGCCCTGCTGAGCGGCATTCCGGTCGACGAGCTGATCGGACAGCTCCACGACGGTCTCGCCGAGGCGGTGGCGCTGGAAACCGATGGTGACGACAAGGCCGCGGTGGAGGTGTTCGACGACGAGCTGCGCCATCCGCTGACGCAGAATCAGAAGGCCCTGTGGTTCCTCAGGCAGCTCGATCCCGACGGCTACGCGTACAACATCGGCGGCGCGGTCGAGGTCCGTGTCGCCCTCGAACCCGACCTGATGTTCGAGGCCGTCCGCTGCCTGGTGCGACGTCACCCCGCGCTGCGGACGAACTTCCTCACCGTGGACGGCGTGCCGGTGCAGCAGGTGTCCACGGACCGGAGCCCGGACGTCGCGCTGTTCGACGTACAGGACCAGGAGTGGGAGGACATCCACCGCACCATCGTGGCCCAGTACCGCAGGCCGTACGACCTCGAACACGACCCGCTGTTCCGCTTCCGGCTCTTCAAACGCGGCCCGGACCGCTGGGTGATCATGAAGGCGGTCCACCACATCGTCTCCGACGCGATCTCGACGTTCACCTTCATCGAGGAACTCCTCGCGGTGTACGAGGGGCTGCGTCAAGGCCGTGCGCCCTCGCTGCCGCCGGTCACGGCCCGCTATCTGGACTTCCTCAACGCACAGAACCGCTTCCTGGCCGGGCCGGCGGCGCACCGCATGCTCGACTACTGGCGCTCGCACCTGCCCGCCGAGGTGCCGGTGCTGGAACTGCCCGTCGACAAGCCCCGTCCGGCTGTGCAGACACACAACGGCGCCTCGGAGTTCTTCGTGCTGGACGCGGCTCTCACGGCCCGCGTGCACGCTCTGGCCCGCGCGCACGACGTGACCCCGTTCATGGTGCTGCTCAGTGCCTACTACGTACTGCTCCAGCGCTATTCGGGTCAGGACGACGTCATCGTGGGCAGTCCCGTGACCGGCCGGACCGACCAGGAGTTCGCCTCTGTCTACGGCTACTTCGTCAACCCGCTCCCGCTGCACGCGGACCTTTCCGGCGAACCATCGGTCGCCGACCTGCTGCAGCGGGTCCGCGCGACCGTGCTGGGCGGCCTCGACAACCAGGAGTACCCGTTCGTCCTGCTCGTGGACGAGCTGGGGCTCCAGCACGACCCCAGCCGCTCCGCGGTGTTCCAGGCGATGTTCATCCTGCTGACCCACAAGGTCGCCACCGAGAAGTACGGCTATCGGCTGGAGTACATCGAACTACCCGAGGAGGAAGGGCAGTTCGATGTCACGCTCTCCGTCTACGAGGACGAGGCGGAGCGTCGGTTCCACTGTGTCCTCAAGTACAACACCGACCTGTTCCTGCCTCGGACCATGCAGCGGATGGCAACGCACTACACCACACTGCTCGACAGCATGACCCGGGCACCGGCCGAACGGCCCATCACCCGGCTGGGGATGCTCGGGGCCCAGGAGCGTGAACGGCTGGTCCGCGAGTGGAGCGGCGCCGGGCACCTCGCTCCGCCGTCCGGTGCGGGGGAGTGGGAGAGGGGCCGGGTCCGCCCGGTGCATCAGCTGATCGCGGAGGTCGCGGCCCGGTGCCCGGACGCCGTCGCCGTCACGGTGCCGGCACGTCGCGGGAATGCCCTCCGGCTGACGTACGCGGAACTGGACCGCCGCTCAGGAGAAATGGCCCGGCGGCTGCGGGGACGGGGAGCCGGTGCCGGATCGGTGGTGGTGCTGTGCCTGGAGAAGACGCCCGACCTCGTCGTCGTACTCCTGGCGGTGCTCAGGGCCGGAGGCGCCTACCTCCCGGTCCCGACCGACCATCCGGCCGACCGCGTCGCGCACACTGTGCGGACCGCGGCCGCCACCCTCGTGGTCGTCGAGGACGATGCCTGCCGCGACCGGCTGCCGGGGCTTCCGGCCGACACGCTGACCCTGCGCGAGCTCCGCGAGTCCGAGCCCGCCCCGGACGACCCGCGGGAGCCCGCGTCCGGCGCCGAGGACACCTCCGGCCTCGACTCGCCCGCGTATGTCATCCACACCTCCGGCTCGACCGGGCACCCCAAAGCCGTGCAGGTCAGTCACCGGAACCTCGCCTCGGCGTACGGAGCGTGGCTGAAGGAGTACCGGCTGGACCGTGACGTGCGGGTCCACCTCCAGATGGCGGCCCCGTCGTTCGACGTCTTCACCGGAGACCTGGTGCGCGCACTGTGCTCGGGGGGCAATCTGGTCCTGGTCGACCGGGACCTGCTCTTCGACACCGAACGTCTCCACCGGACCATGCGGGAGGAGAACGTCGACTGCGCGGAGTTCGTCCCCGCCGTCGTGCGGGCACTCATGGACCACTGCGAACGAGAGGGCCACCGGCTGGACTTCATGCGCCTGCTGGTCGTCGGGTCCGATGCCTGGAAGGTGGGGGAGTACCGACGCCTGCGCGAGCTGTGCGGACCGCGCACCCGCCTCATCAACTCCTACGGGGTCACCGAGGCCACCATCGACAGCGCCTGTTTCGAGGGTCCCGTCGACGACCTGGAACCCGGGCGGACGGTGCCGATCGGACGCCCCCTGAGCAACAGCACGCTCCATGTGCTCGATCAGCACGGCGAGCCCGTGCCGCCCGGGGTGCCGGGCGAACTGTGGATCGGCGGCGACGGTGTCGCGCTCGGCTACGCGGGGGACCCCGCGCAGACCGCCCAGCGCTTCGTGACCCGGACACTGAGCCGGGAGCCGGGCGCCGAACCCGTACGCCTCTACCGGAGCGGCGACGCGGCACGCTGGGACGTGAACGGCTTCGTCCATCTGCTGGGGCGCGTCGACGACCAGGTCAAACTGCGCGGCCATCGGATCGAGATCGGCGAGATCGAGGCCCACCTCGCCCAGTGGCCCCAGCTGGCCCGGACGGTCGTCGCGGTGCGTCCCGACGGCCGGGGCGAGGACGTGCTCTGTGCCTACTGCGTTCCGGCGGAAGGAACAGCGCTCGACCGGCACGCGCTCCGTCGGCGACTCGCGGGACTGCTGCCCGCGTACATGGTCCCCTCGCACTTCGTCGTCCTGCCGGAACTGCCCTTGACCGCCAACGGGAAGGTCGATGTCGCTAGTCTCCCCACTCCCCGGTTCGACGCGTGCGACGAACCCGAGGAGAGGCTCACCACACCCTTCGAGGTGAGCATGGCCAGGCACTGGAAGGAACTGCTCGGGCTGGAACGGGTCAACCTGACGCACGAGTTCTTCGAGGCCGGAGGCAGCTCCATCAAGCTGATCGAGCTCATCCACCGACTCCGGCAGGAATTCGGCGTGGCCATTCCCGTGAGTCTGCTGTACCAGGTCACGACCCTGCACGGGATGGCCGCCACGGTGGAGCGTCTCGCCACCGGCGGGATCTCGGACGACCTGCCCTGTCTCAGCTTCAACGGAGACCGGGAGCGGACGGTGTTCTGCTTCCCGCCGGCCGGCGGCCACGGCCTCGTCTACCGGGCCTTCGCCGCCCAACTGCCCGAGTACCGCCTGGTCGCCTTCAACTACGTCCCCGGCGAGAACAAGGTGGGCCACTACGCCGACCTCGTCGAATCCCTGCGGCCCGAGGGCAGCTGCCTGCTGCTCGGCTACTCCCTCGGCGGCAACCTCGCGTTCGAGGTGGCCAAGGAACTCGAATGCCGGGGACGCGATGTCGTCCATGTGATCGTCCTCGACTCGCACCGCATCCTGGAGCCCTACGCTCCCGGACGCGAGCACTTCGAGATCTTCGAGGCGGAACTGGCCGAACACCTGCGCAAGCACACCGGGTCGGAGATCGTCGCTCGCGAAACCCTCGAACACGCCGCGGAGTACCTGGCGTTCTGCGGCCGCACACCGAACCTCGGCGCGGTCTCCGCGACCGTCAGCGTGGTCACGGACGAGGAGAAGACCGCGCTCTACGCCGCAGGCGCCCGTGGCACCTGGCACGGCAGCTCCAATACGGCCACGGCCGTGCTGCGCGGCTCCGGAATCCACGCCGACATGCTCGACCCCAAGCACGTGGCGCGCAACGCCGAGATCGTGCGCGGCATCCTCCAGGGGGGCGGCGCCGATGGCCGGTGACACGGGCGACGCGTGGAGCGCAGGTGAGCGGGGAGCGGACGGCAGCCCCCGGGTCATCGTGATCGGCGCCGGTGTCGCCGGCATGTCCACCGGGTGCTACGCACAGATGAACGGAATGCGGTCCCGCATCTTCGAGAAACATGTGCTGCCGGGCGGGTGTTGCACGGCCTGGTCGCGGGACGGCTACATCTTCGACTACTGCATCGAGTGGCTCATCGGCACGGCCACGGGCAACGACGCCCACCAGGTGTGGCGCGAACTGGGAGCGCTCGACGGCAAGACCATCACCAACTTCGAGATGTTCAACCGGGTCGTCGACGAGACCGGCCGCGCAGTGGTCTTCTACAACGACCCGGACCGGCTGGAGCGCCACCTGCTCGACCTGTCGCCCGGCGACGCCCGGCTGATCCGCTCGTTCTGCCGCGATCTGCGGCGGTTCATCGACATCGAGCTGTACCCCTTCCTGACCGCCCCGGCCCTGCGGAGCGTGCGCGAGCGGGTGGAGATGCTGCGCACCGTCCTGCCCGCGTTCCGTCTCTTCTGGCGCACGGCGTCGACACCCATGCACGAGTTCGCCGACCGGTTCCAGGACCCGCTGCTGCGCCGGGCGTTCCGCAACATCTTCTTCCAGGACCCGGAAGGGTTCCCGCTGCTCCCGTACCTGTTCAACATGGCCAGCGCCCATCACCACAACGCCGGATTCCCGCAAGGAGGTTCGCTGGGCCTGGCCCGGTCGATCGAGGAGCGGTACACGGCGCTGGGCGGCGAGATCAGCTACCGGGCACGGGTCGAACGGATCCTGGTCGAGGACGGACGTGCCATCGGCATCGAACTGCGCAACGGCAGACGGTACTACGCCGATCACGTCGTCTCCGCCTGCGACGGCCACACCACGATCCACGGCCTGCTGCAGGGCCGTTTCACCGGGCCGCGGATCGACAAGCTGTACAACGACCTGCTGCACCGCCCCGGCACCCTCTTCCCCGCGGTGGTCTCGGCCTTCGTCGGGATCCGGGGCGATCTGGGCCCCGACCGGGCGCACAGCACCACGTATCTGCTCTCCCCCGAGGACGCCGCGCGACTGCCCGGCGCGCTCCAGAGCAGTCTGGTGGTCCAGTTGCGCTCCCGCTACTCG
The DNA here is from genome assembly GCF_044740965.1 of Streptomyces sp. NPDC088252. NCBI lineage: Bacteria > Bacillati > Actinomycetota > Actinomycetes > Kitasatosporales > Streptomycetaceae > Streptomyces > Streptomyces sp. NPDC088252. The sequence goes on from NZ_JBIURS010000007.1 coordinate 358,234, forward strand.
GACGGATTCGCCCCGCCCGGAAGGTCGGTGGTCCACTGCACCTACTTCAGCGACTTCGCCCACTGGAAGGCGCTGCGCACTGCCGATCGCAGGGAGTACCGGGCACAGAAGCGTCAAGTGGCCGACTTCGTCCGAGGATTCCTGGAGCGCCGCCTGCCGGGCACGGCCGAGCGCATCGAGCTGGTCGACGTCGCCTCCCCGGTGACGACCCGGCGCTACACCGGCAACCACGAGGGCTCCATTCTGGCCTGGAAGGCCTTCTCCGAGGCCGACGACATCGCGGCCGGGCTCGTCGGCAAGGACCGCATGCGCCTGCCGGGACTGCGCGGCTTCTCCATGGCCGGACAGTGGGTCGGCATGGGCGGCCTGATCCGTGCCGCGTCGACCGGCCGCTTCGTCGTCCAGTACCTCTGCGACGAGCTGGGGCGCGGATTCACGGCGTCCGAGAGCCGTGGGGAGGAACCCTGGCACCCCGGAAAGCTGGGCCACCTGCCCCAGCTCGACCAATGGTCCGCGAACGGGGGCACCCACACATGAACAGCGAGGAGAGCAGGTTCATGCCGCGCACCCGACGCGAGTCGATGATCATCATCGGTGCAGGGCTGGGTGGCCTGTCCACCGGCTGCTACGCCCTGATGAACGGCTACCGCACCCACATCCTGGAAATGCACGAGCTGCCGGGCGGCTGCTGCACGGCCTGGGACCGCGGAGACTTCACGCTGGACCCTTGCGTCAGCTGGCTCCTGGGCAGCGGACCCGGCAACGAGATGCACCAGATCTGGCTGGAGCTGGGCGCGTTGCAGGGCAAGCAGGTACGGCATTTCGATGTGTTCAACGTCGTGCGCGGCCGGTGCGGGCGGGCGGTGTACTTCTACTCCGACCCCGACCGGCTTCAGGCGCATCTGACGGACATCTCGCCCGCCGATTCCGCTCTGATCCGTGACTTCTGCAAGCAATTGCGCACATTCCGCAAGTGCCTCGCGGTCTATCCGTTCCTCAAGCCCGTCGGGCTGATGTCGATGCCGGAGCGCTGGCGCATGCTGGCGTCGTTCGTGCCGTACTTCAACGTCGTGCGCAAATCGATCAGCGTCCTGATGACCGACTACTCGGCCAGGTTCCGGGACCCCCTGCTGCGCGAGGCGTTCAACTTCATCCTCTACGAGAAGCACCCGGCGTTCCCCGTGCTGCCCTTCCACTTCCAGCTCGCCTCGCACGCGAATCTCTCCGCCGGCGTCCCCGAAGGCGGTTCGCTCGGACTGGCCGAGTCCATCGAGCGGCGCTATCGCGGACTCGGCGGCGAAGTGACCTACAACGCCAAGGTCGAGAAGGTACTCGTCGAGGACGACCGTGCCGTCGGCGTACGGCTGAGCGACGGCAGCGAACTGCGCGCCGACATCGTCGTCTCGGCCTGCGACGGCCGCACCACGATGATGGACCTGCTCGGCGGCCGCTACCTCGACGACGCCTACCGCCGCCTCTACACCCGGACCATCCACCGGCCCGGCATGGTCTTCCCCGGGTACTTCACGCTCTTTCTCGGACTGCGCCGCGACTTCCCCGACGCCGACCCCTGCACGACCTATCTGCTCGACGAGGCGGAAGCCGCCCATCTGACCGGAATCCGCCATCCCAGCATCAACGTCCAGTTCCGCAGCAGGCACTATCCGGAACTCTCCCCGCGCGGGACGAGCATCGTGTACGTCACCTACTTCTGCGACATCGCTCCCTGGCGGGCCCTGGACGAAGGACCCGAGCAGGCCACCCGGACCCGTGGCGGGCGGAGACTCCACACGCTGCCGGTGCGTCACGGCCGCGGGTACTACGCGGCCAAGAAGCGGGCCCGCGACGTACTCGTCGCGTTCCTGGAACGGCGCCACCCCGGCATCACCGACGCGATCGCCGTGCGCGATGTGTCCAGCCCGCTCACACAGGTCCGCTACACGGGCAACTACGACGGCACGGTGCTCGGCTGGCAGCCGTTCGTGGAGAGCGGGGAGACGCTGGAGACACTCATCAAGAAGCACGGCCCCGGCCTGCCGGGACTGCGGAACTTCTACCAGTCCGGCGTATGGGCGACGACGGGCGGCCTGATCCGCGCGGCGGCGGCGGGCCGGCACGTCATGCAGTTCATCTGCCGGGACGACGGCAGGACCTTCACCGCGTCCGTCGACGAGAGCGGGCCGCCCCCCACTCATCTCGTCGTTCCGGTGGGCCCCCGACCGGACGCGCGGTCCGCGACGGTCGACCGGTTGTCCCCCGTCGACAGAAAGGGAACGGGATGAGGACCAGGAAATGGGTGGTACGTGAGCACGTCGAGGGCGTCCCCGACATCGAGAGGGTCTACGGGCTGGTCGAGGAGGAACTCGACGTCGACCTCGCCCCGGACGAGATGCTGCTGAGAACGCGCTACGTATCGGTGGATCCCTACCTCCAGGGCATCGCGCTGGACACCCCTCTCGGGGCCCACATGGGGGCCGACTCGATCATGGAGGTGCTGGAAGCGGGTCCACGGGCGGCCCACCGGCCCGGCGATCTGGTGCAGGGCTTCGGTGGCTGGCGCACCCATCTCATCAGCGACGGCGCGGCGACCCCGTGGCAGACCGGTACGTTCCCGATGGTCTTCCCGGCCTTCCGCCGCCTGGACCCGAACTGGTACGACGACGCCCTTCCGCTGTCCACCGCGCTGAGCGTCATGGGCGGTCCCGGGATGACGGCCTGGGGCACCCTGACCAAGTTCATGTCCGTCCGCCCCGGGGACACCGTCGTGATCAGTGGCGCCTCCGGCTCCGTCGGGTCGCTGGTCGGTCAGCTGGCCAAGCTCGCCGGGGCGCGGGTGGTGGGTACCACCTCGACGGCGGACAAGGCGGAGTACCTCGACGAGCTGGGATTCGACGCGGTCGTCGTCTATCGCCACAAGGACAGCTGCGACGCGGTGCGCGAAGCCCTCTCCTGGGTCGCACCGGACGGGGTCGACAAGTACTTCGACAACCTGGGCGGCACGGTCACCGACGCCGTTTTCTCCATGCTCAACGTCGGCAGCCAGGTGGCCGTGTGCTGGCAGTGGGCCACCCAGGTCGGCCGGGAGGCCTTCGGGCCGAGGCTGCTTCCGTACATCATGTTTCCCCGTACATCGGTGCGCGGCATCTTCTCGCTTGAATGGTTCACCGAACAGAACTGGCGCGCCCTCCACGACGAGCTCGGCGGCAGGGTCCGGCGGGGCGAGATCCGCTGCGGGCACACCCTTCACCAGGGCTTCGAGAACATCCCGGACGCCTATCGGAGCCTCTACGAGGACACGGGAGCCAGTCGGGGCAAGGTGCTGGTCGAGCTCTGACCCCCCGTCGCTCCGATGTCTTCTTCCCGCCCGCACGACCGTGCCCAGCACCCCGACGTACCCGTGCCCGCCTGGAGGTCCCATGCCCCGCTCCGACGACTCCGACGCGACGACCGGCCTGCCGACTCTCCCTCTGCACCGTCTGGGCTTCGACTCACCCGGACCACCCAGGCAGGTCGACCTGCCCGACGGGACAGGGGCGTGGCTGGTGAGCCGGTACGAGGACGTGCGCAAGGTCCTGACCGACACCCGGTTCGGACGCGCGGGGCTCCACACACCGGACGCCCCGCCCCTGACGGCGGACGCCGGTCTGGTGGGGAGCCTGGATCTGATGTTCAACCAGGACGGCGAGGACCATCTGCGCCTGCGCCGCTCGCTGCGGCGCGCCTTCACACCGAGGGCCGTCGCCCGATGGCGGCCCTGGATCGCCGCGATCGTGGAACAGCGCCTCGACGAGCTCGCCGCCGGAGCCCCTCCGGTGGACCTGGTGGCCGCCTTCACCCTTCCGCTCCCGGTCGAGGTGATCAGCCGGCTCATGGGTCTCGACACCGCGGCGAGGCAGCGACTGCGCCACTGGACCCAGTACGCGTTCTCGGACGGCTCCCACCCCAAGGAGGAAATGGACTCGGCGCTGGCGGAGTTCGCCGCGTTCGGAGCCGCGCTGCTGGCCGAGCGGAGAAACGCACCGGGGGACGATCTGACCAGTGTGCTGGTACGGGCGGCCGATGAGGAGGGAGGCATCCCGGAGGGACAGTTGGTCGACCTCGTGTGCGGACTGGTGGTGGGCGGGCACGACAGCACCATGACGATGCTGGGCAACGCCCTGCTCTTTCTGCTCGGCGAACGGCAGGAGATCTGGACCCGTCTCGGGGAGGACGAGCGGGCCGCCGAGGCGGTGGCCGAGCGGTTGCTGCACCTGGTCCCGCTCGGCGACGACCGGGGGACCGCGCGCCACGCCGCCGCCGATGCGGAGGTCGGCGGCGTGACCATCCCTGCGGGATCGGTGGTGCTGGCCGACTGCGGCATGGCCAATCGCGATCCTGATGTCTTTCCGCCCCGGCCGTTCGACGACCTGTTCGCGCCCTTGGCGGCCCCCACCCTGTCGTTCGGCGCCGGTCCGCACTACTGTCTGGGCGCCTGGTTGGCGCGGCTCGAACTCCAGCTGTCCCTGCACCGGCTCGCCGCCCGCTTTCCCGGCCTCCGGCTGGCACGACCGGCCGAAGAAATCGAGTGGCGACGCGGCACCACGTCCCGCAGCCCTCAGCGGATCACCGTCACCTGGTAGGAGGAAGGCACACGGTCGGCGACAGGGGCCGGAGCCCACCCCGTCCGATCCCGGAAGGGCCGGCCGTGGAGCCCCCGGCCCGACAGGACCGACGGACTGCGGAAGGGTGATGCGCACGGCCCGCACACGACGACCGGAGCGACGACGGGCCCCGGCGGAGGGCAGCCGATGTGCCGGGGGTGAGCACCCGCTCAGTGCAAGTGCACCGGCAGGGATTCGACGCCGTACACGATGGACAGCTTGCGGAAGGCCAGTTCCTGGGGTGGAACGGCGAGGCGCATCCGGGGAAACCGCCGGGCCAGGGCCGGATAGGCGGAGCGCAGTTCCATGCGCGCGAGTTCGGCGCCTATGCACCGGTGCATTCCGTAGCCGAAGGCGAGATGCCCCGAGGCCTGACGGTGCGGGTCGAAGCGCCCGTCGTCCCTGACGTACGACGCGTCACGGTTGGCGCCACTCAGCGAGCAGAGCACCATGTCGCCCTGCGGAATGACCACCCCTGCTATCTCGATGTCCTCACGGGCGAACCGCGGGAAGGCGATCTGTACCGCGGAGAGGTAGCGCAGCACCTCCTCGACGAAGGGCGCGGCCATCGCGTCGTCGGTCCGTATTCGCTCGAAGACGTCCTTGTTCCGCAGCAACACGAGTGAGCCGAGGGCGATCGTGCTGGCGGTCGTCTCGAATCCGCCGGTCAGCACGCCGTCGGCGAGACCCGCGAGTTCCTCGTCGTCGACGCTGTCGCCGTGCTCCTTCACAATCATGCCGAGCAGGCCGTCACCCGGTCTTTCGCGCTGTGCCTCGACCACATTCCTGAAGTACGCCAGCGACTCCGACATCGCACCGAACGGCGCGGTCGTCCCGCCGAACAGGTCGAAGCGGTCCATGGCCAGTTGCTGGAAGTCGTGGCGGTCCTCGTAGGGCACGCCGAGCAGCTCACAGATGGTGAGGGAGGGGATCGGCAGTGCGAACTCCTTCACCAGGTCGACCGGCCCCTGCTGGGCTTCCATCATGTCGAGGCGCTCCTCGACGATGGCGTCGATCCGGGGAGCCAGGCGCCGCAGCCGGCGCATCGTGAACTCCGGTGTGAGGATGCGGCGCAGCCGCGTGTGCACGGGAGGGTCGCTGAACCCGAGCCCGCCCGGACTCTGCTCCGCTGCCACTCCGGCGTTCGTGGCGAGGTGGGCGAAGTCGGTACTGAACCCGCCGGCCGAACCGAGCACGGCCTTCGACTCCTCGTATCCGGTGACCAGCCAGACGTCCATGCCGAACGGCAGCGAGACCTTGGATATCGGCTCATCCGCCCGGAGCCCGGCCAACTTGTCCACCGGGTCCAGCCCATCCCTGCGCAGCATCATCAGCAGGTCTTCGGGGAGCAGCCGGATCGTGGAGGATCCAATTCCGTACTTCTGGATCCTGGACAGATAGGTGCGCCCAAGCCGGGCGGTGATACGAGAACGGAACTTCGTCCTCAACATGTTCTCCATGGGTCGCGCGGTCCGCACGCACGGTGCGGAGATGAGAGGGATGTGCAGCGGGCTCGGGAACGGACAAGGACAGGCGCTGACGCGACTTGTACCGAGAGAGTCGTATCTCAGGGCAGAAGTCGCAACAACGCTGGTAGCACACGGTAGCGCGAGCGGGCGCGGCGGGCGGTCGGCAGCCTGCTCCGCCAGGGCCGGAGGGCCGGGGCGCCGGTTGGACAGGGCGCAATCACCGGGCGGCCGGTGTGAACACGGGACCCTGGCCGGGGCGGGGTGGCCGGACGGGCGGGCGCGGCACAGGGGTCGAACAGGTACTCGGCCTTCGTGCCCGGCTCCAAAGCGCTTGTCGGTGCCTGTGGTTGTACGTTCGCGCCGCCCGGCGGGCGCTTGTCCCACGGGTCATGGCCCCATGAAACGCCCTGGTCCCGCCCTGTCGTACGGCAGCAGCCCGGTGTGGGCCGAGGCCTGCGATGACGATCTGGGACGGTCAAGGACCGTGCCCGTCGCCATCGAGTAGTGCGGAGGGCGCGCGCCGAAGTGGCCTGCGGTACGGGCCCCTGGTGGCGCGCGGTGCCGACGTGACGGCACGCCATGCCCGTGGGCGCGACACGGTCGACGGCGCGGCCTCTCGCCGCACCCGTCGGGCCGCGTCCGGCTCGCCGGCGGGCCGCCGCCGGGACTTCGAAGGGCACCGCAACCGTCCGGTGCCCTTCGCGACCCGGCGGACGGGATACGGCTGTCAGAAGTCGGCGTTCCGCACCGGACACGGCCCGACGGGCGCCCGGTCCTTCTCCGGGATTCAGCCCGGCATCCTCCAGCGGTTGCCCTTCGCCGCCGCCACCAGGTCAGGCACGGTGCCGAATTTGAGCCGGGGACGCCCCTCACCGCGGCCACGTGCCGACTCGGCCCGGTTGATTGCCGCCAGACCCCGGGCGTCGACGACATGGCGGCTACGGCTCCGGGCGAGGCGGAGCAACGCCTTGGCCGAACCGGTCGGTGAGGGCAGCGCGCCGGCGACGGCGTCGGTCAGGAGGGTGCCGACCGTCTCGGCGGCGCAGACGCGATTGGCACCGATACCGCCCGAGGGCCCGCGCTTGATCCAGCCGACGACGTACGTCCCCGGCATCCCCGTCACCCGACCGTTCTCGTGCGGGACCGTGCCGGTCGCTTCGTCGAAGGGCAGCCCGGCCACCGGCACACCGCGGTAGCCCACTGCCCGCAGGAGGGCGCCGGCCGGTATGTCCAGCTCACCCGACCCTCCCGTCACGCGTGTGGCTTGGACGCGGGTGTCGCCCAGCACCGCCACGGGAGCGGAGTGGAAGCGGAAGACGATGCGCAGCCCGGACCCCGGCGCACGCGACCAGTCCACCGACTCGCGTACCGCGCCGCGCAGCGAAGCGGCCTTCCCGCCGGGCCGCGCGCCGTCGATCGCCCCGCCGATCCGCGGATCGTGGTCGTCCACGACCAGCTGCACGCCGGGCCGGTGTGTGAGGGCGAGCAACTCGGAGGCGCTGTAGGCCGCGTGCTCGGGGCCGCGCCGCCCGAGCAGGACCACCTCACGCACCTTTGAGGTGCGCAGCGCCGCCAGGGCGTGGTCGGCGATGTCCGTATCGGCCAGTTCCGAAGGATCCGTGACGAGGATGCGGGCGACGTCGAGGGCGACGTTGCCGTTGCCGGCCACGACCACGCGCTCGGCAGACAGATCGATGGCGTCCGGTGCGACCTCGGGATGGGCGTTGTACCAGGACACGAACGCGGTCGCCGAGTGGCTTCCCGTCAGCTCCTCGCCGGGGACGCCGAGTCGGCGATCCGTGGACGCGCCCACGGCGTAGATGACCGCGTCGTGATGTGCGGCGAGCTCGTCCGCGGTGATGTCCTTGCCGATCTCGACGCCCAGACGCATCCGTACCCGGGGATGGGCGTGGAAGCGTGCGAAGGTGTCGCCCACCTTCTTGGTCGCGGGGTGATCGGGCGCCACGCCGTACCGCACGAGACCACCGGCCACCGGCAACCGGTCGATCAGCGTCACTTCGGCGTTCGTGTGCAACAGCAGGTCTTCGGCGGCGTACATGCCGGCCGGGCCGGTGCCCACGACGGCGACCCGGATCGGCGCGAAGTCGGACGGCAGGCTGCGCTCGAACGTGGGAGGGCCCCAGATGTGGAAGTTCGGTCCCGTGCTGCCCGGTTCGGGCTCCTCCTCGGCGAAGTAGGCCGCGTTGATCGCGGCGTATCCCTTCTGCGCCTCGGGCAGGCCGTCCACGGGGAGGATCGCGTTGACCGGACAGGCGTCGGCGCAGGCACCGCAGTCGATACAGGACTTCGGGTCGACGTACAGCATCTCCGTGCTGCCGAAGGCCCGCTCCTGCGGTGTCGGGTGGATGCAGTTGACGGGGCACACGGCGACACACGTGGCGTCGCTGCAGCAGGTCTGTGTGATGGCGTAGGTCATGTCGTCGGCTCGGGTCGCTCGGCTCGGATCAGATCAGGTTCGCGCGCTTGTAGAAGTACAGTGCCGGCCCGGTGAGGAGCCGGGCCGACGCCAGGAACTCCATGAGGCCCGAACAGCTGGACCGGATCAGGGACTTGTGGTGCTCGTTCGTCCTGGCCTCTGCCACGGCACGCTTCGTGTCCAGCCCGGCGTTCGCGTAGACGCTCCGGTTCACCATGCTCGTGACGATGTAGTAGGAAGCGACCGCGATCACAAAGGCGTTGAGCTGCCGGCGCAGCGGACCGGCGTGCCGGAGATGCCTACGGGTCTCGTCGCGGGCGAACTTCATGTGCCGTGACTCCTCCACGACATGAATGTTGCTGATGGTGCGGACGAACGGTGCGACCCGCTCGTCCCGCATCCAGTCACGCTGCATGACGTCCAGCACCTCTTCCGCGACCAGAATCGCCGCGTAGGCAGCCTCGCCGAACGCCAATGTCTTGAATGCCCGTCCGAGTTCGACCACCAGCCGGTGCGGACGGTAGGCCGGGGCCCCCAGCTTCGCCGCGCCACGGGCGAACATGACGGAGTGCCGGCATTCGTCGGCTATCTCCGTGAGGGCCCACTGGAACCGAGGGTCCGTGGCGTCCGTGGTGTAGATGTCGCGCAGCACCATCTGCTGCAGGATCATCTCGAACCAGATGCCGGTGCCGGCCACCGATGCGGCCTCCTGCCGTGTCAGCTCCTTGCGCTGCGCATCGGTCAGTTCCTGCCAGTAGGTGGTGCCGTAGAGCGTGCTCCACTCGGGGCTCGCACCGTGGAAGTCCTTGTCCAGAGGGGTGTCCCAGTCCACTTCCGTGACCGGGTCGTAGGACAACTTCGCCGACGAATCGAGCAGGCGACGGGCGACGTCGTGCTCGTCGAGCCGGTCCTGGTTCTCCGGCCGAACGGTGCTGCCTGCCATGCTGCGGCTCCTTGGATCGACGGAACGACTCGACGTCGGCCGGCCGCGGCCCCATCTCGTGCCCGCGCGATGAGTCCGTCGGCAGCTGGACGCCACCCCCGCTTGTTAGACGCGGCGTCCAGCAAGCTGTTGGACGGAACGTATAACAAGACTGCCGTGCGGGCCTACCCCCCCGCAGAGAAATCCACGCGGTCTGCCGCCTGTCGACACCATGTCCCGACGACCGCGCAGCAGGGCTCGCCCGCCCTGCCGGACGCGGGTGCGTGCCCGGATGGCGCAGGTCGGGTGAGCGGCTTGGACGGGGCCCTGAGCGGCCGGTTCACGGATCGACGGAACCTGGCGGCCTCGGACGTCGTCCGCCTGGTCACCTTGTCGCTGAGCAGGTGTGTCTTCCCCGGCCGGCGAAGGAACACGGCCTCCGCCGATGCCTGCTCCGCAATGAACCGCGTTCCGCGGCGCAAGAGGACGGCGCTCGCATGGATGCGGTGCGAGGCCGCCGACCAGCGGTATCGAACGGCAGCACACCGCGTGCAGCGGGCCTCCGTGGAGTGGGCGCTCACGGCATTCCGCCTTTCCATGATCCATGGAAACGGCTCCTCTCAGAGGGAGATCGGATTCACCGCGAGCTGCGGCCTCCTGCGAGCAGGGGGCCGCAGCTTTGTCCGGCGGACGTCCACGGACATCGGCTCGCACGCAGGGGAGGGCCGGGGGATCTTCAGCACTTGGCCGCCCCGGCGTCCGCGTCACGTCGAACAGTGGGCGCGGGCGTTCCTGCCTGGTCGGGCTACTCGGACGGACCCGCGCGGTGGTCCTTCCCGGCCCGCGATTCTGCTGGTGGCCTGCGTGCGGCATACGTGCCCGCGCACGCCGCCAGCAGCATCACACAGCCCGTGAAGAGCAGGCCGGCCTGGCGCAGGCCGAGCCATGTGGCCAGGGCACCCACACCGACGACAGGCACCGAGATCCCGGCGTAGGCGACGACGAAGAACGCCGAAATCGTGCCGCCGCGGTGCTGTGCCGGGGCGGCGTCGCTGATCAGGGTGAGCGCCGCGCGGAAGGCGAGTCCCTGACCGGCGCCACCGCACAGGGCGCCCAGGACGAGCAGGGGCAAGGATTCGGCGATCAGTGACGACGCCACCAGTAGCAGGCCCACGACGAGGACGCCGCACCCCACGGGGAGCGCGAGACGCGCGCCGATGCGTTGCGTCAAGGACTGACCGACGGTCGAAGCGAGGAATACGGAGAACACCACGGCGCCCGTGACGGCCAGATTGTGCACCCCCAGTGTCTGCGAGACAAAGCTCGGCGCGACCGCGGTGAACAGCCCGAGGAGTGCGAAGCCGGCGAACGCCGCCAGCGACGCGGGTGTGAACACGTCCTTGACCTCGTGAGGAACCGTGACTCCCTGCGGCTTCAGGGGCGGCCATCTCTTCGGTTCCACGACGGTTTCCGGCAGGAACCAGGTGATCCCCATGGCGGCCGTCACCAGTCCGAGGTGGACCCAGAACGGCAATGCCAGTGGCCACGGGGTGTACTGCGCGAGCACGCCGGAGAGGAGTGGCCCACAGCCCAGACCACCCATGTTCGCGGCGGTGGCTGCGAACCCGGCCCGCGCCTTCTGCCCGGGACCGGCCAGTTCGATGACGGCCGCTGTCGCCGCGCCGCTCAGCAGGCCGGCCGCGCAGCCGGACAGCAGGCGTCCCGCGAAGAGCAGAGGCAGCCCGCTCTGCAGCAGGAAGCATCCCGCACTGCCGGCCGACAGGACCATGGCGCACAGGAGGACGGGTCTGCGACCTGCCTCGTCGGAGTAGTTTCCCGCCACGAGGAGCACGCCGATGACCGCGATGGCGTACACGGCGAAGACGACGGTCACGATCAGCTCGGAGAAACCGATCCGGTGCTGGTAGAGCCCGTACAACGGCGTCGGCAGAGTGGTCCCGGCCATCCCGATGGCGAACACCGCTGCCGCTGCCGGATAGCCCGGTCGCAGGCCGACGCCTGCGCTCACTGCCTCCTCGCGAAGGATCACGCACGCCACCCTAGAAGGGTTGTCCCGTAATCCCCGGCGGGCGCGCGACGACAGCTGCGGCACCTCGCCTCGTTGTCGGAACGTGCGCGTACATCCAGTACGCGGACGTCCCTCCGCCTTGCGATACGAGGGCCCATACGAATGTGGCCGGTCGACTTGAGACCTGGTTCTCGGGAACCGTCAGTCCCAGAGCTTGTATGTCACGACCTGCTGCGTCTGTGCCGGCTTGGCACCGGTGTAGACGAGCTGCAGCCGGGTGAATTGCTGTACCTCGGGATGCCTCTGCCAGCTCTTCGGGCGGTCGAGCCTCACGGTGACAGGATAGGAGTGGAATTTGCCCGCTGCGCAATAGGGTTGACAGTCATTGACCGCGTCGAGACCGCTCCCCACAGCGGACGTCGCACCCCATTTGCTCCAATGCAGTGCGATCAGACGGTTGTTGCCGTCGCCGCAGGCGATCAGGAAATCACCCGGGCGAACCTGTGAATTCGAGAAACAGTCGACGGCCACTGCACGAGCGTGCGAGGGCGACTCCGCGGAGGCGGAGGTCGGCACAGCCGCAGCCGCGAGGGCCACGGCGGCACACAGCATGACCGCGCTCCTGAATTTGTCTCGTTGCATGTCGGCTCCCCAGCTGCCCTTTTTCGAGTCCACGCGGCCCATCCGTTCACACCGCAACCGCTCCGCAGGCGGAGGCCCGCGCGGCAAGGGAAGTCGCCGGTGGCCGTGCACTTCTTCCAGCGGCGGTTCCAGAATCGACAGTACGACCGCGCCCAGGTATGCACCACCCGTACAGGTGAGAGCTGCGCAGACAGGGGACGAGGGGTCCGCTCCGTCCCATGGAGCGCCCGGTCGATGGAATGCTCGACCGGGCGAGAAACCCACTCGCCACTTTTCCATAATCCGGAAAACGGTCAGGCGCTGGTTGCCCCGAGACCCGATTGAGGTCTTCCCGGTCGCCCGACCTGCCGTCTCGTTTCCGGCTCGGATCGGCGGGGCCTGGCGAGTCCGGCCGGTTGTTGGGTGAGACTGGGGGGACGGCCTCCGAGCCATCCGCAGTCCTGACCATGACGAGGGGACGAGAGAATCATGAGCCGCCTGACTGTGGGGATGCAGATCTCCATGGACGGCTACGTCGACAGCAGCCTGCCCGACGCCAACTGGCAATTGTGGAATTGGGGTCCTGACTGGCCGTGGAGCGCGGACCTCCGCGCGGCCTTCAACGACCTGCTCACGAGTGCCTCGGGCATCCTGCTGAGCCGGCCCATGGCGGACGAGGGATACCTGGGGCACTGGGGTCGGATGGCGGAGCAGCATCCCGGCGACCCCGACTGGGAGTTCAGCCGGGCCATCGGTGCACTCCCCAAGTTTGTCGTGAGCCGGTCGGGCAGGCCCGAACTCGACTGGCCACGGACCACGGTGCTCGACGGCGAGCTGACCGACACCGTGGAACAAGCGAAGCAACAGGCCGACGGGGAACTGGTCTGCTTCGGTGGCGCCGGCCTGGTCTCCTCCCTGCTGCGAGAGGACCTGGCCGACGAGCTCCGGCTGTTCACCAACCCCGGCTTCGCGGGCGCGGGAACCAGCATCTTCGGGTCCCGGCTCGCCACGCGGAACTACCGGGCCGCCCACTCGGCCGCCTACGCCTGTGGCATCGTGGAGACCCGCTGGGTCAGCTAGCTAAGGGCTGTCCCGCAATCCCTGGCGGGCGCGCGACGACAGCTACGGCACCTCGCCGCGTTGTCGGAACGTCCGCATACATCCGGTATGCGGATGTCCCTCCGCCTTGCGATGCACCGCATCCGACGCCGCGCACTGATCCACCACGGATTACGGGACAACCCTTAGACGCACCCGGGCGCACTGACCAACGTGAAGCCTCTGGTGTCAGGGACGATCTTGTGGTGAGCACCGTCCTACCAGGGGCTTCACGCCTGTCCGGAGCAGAAACCCCCACGGCGCGAGCCGTAGGAATTCCCCCCCCGTTCACGAGAGGGAGGAAGTCAAGAACCAGTGGGTGTCGAAATAGCGGGCCATCGTGAACGGGTGGTGCGGGTCGATGAGGATGCGGCAGACGAACTCCGCCGCCCGGCAGTCGAAGGGGACGTCCTTGCCGTCGAAGGACCGGACTACGACGGGCCAGCGGTCAGGGTCGTCGCCGTCGGCCCTCCAGCAGTACAGGTCCTCGTGCTCAGTACCCGCCCAGATGAGCAGGCCGTCCTCCCTCAGATGCGTCCACGGCTCCTGGTTCAGGTCCAGGTATCCGTCGAAGGAACCTTCGCCGAACATCTGGACCATGCGCTTGTAGTCGCTCGGCAGCGCGGTGCCCAGGCGCGACTCCACCTCTGCCCAGGGCACGTCGGGCCGCTGGGCGGGCCGTGCCCAGCCAGTGACCCGTATGAGCCGCTCCACCCAGTCGACCTCCTCGTCCCCGTCCGGAGCGACCGCCAAGGGTTCTGGCACCTCCCTGTGAGCGACCACCAGCACGGGTCGCTCGGTCCCCTCGGCGTCCCGCGCCGTACCCGTGCCGACCCACTGATCCCCGTACGCCCACGCCCGTATCTTCACGGCCCGGTCCTCGAAGGGGACGAGGAGAGCCGCGCCTGCGGACTCGTCGACCGTCGGGTCGGTGAAGCCGTCGAGGACAAGAGTGCGCGGGGCGCCGTACCTGCTTTCGAGCAGGTCGGTCAGGTCCTGCGGGGCCAGGTCGCCGGGCAGGTACATGTACCCGTTCCCAGGGCCGATTCGGGCCAGCAGGTCGGTGACGGTCGCTTGCGTGAGTTCCATGGCGGACAGTGAAGTGCACCGCACCGACAACGGACGTGCTCATCGACGTGTCCGACGTCGATTCGGGAGGCGCTGCACTCCTTCATCCGGCGAGCCTGCGGTGGCATATGAGGGTCGCCGCGATGGCGGTGCAGGCGAGGAAGCGTTTCAGCTGTGCGCTCGTAGCGGCGGCGGAGACGCCGACGACCAGGGGCAGTCCGGCCACGTCCGACTGGACGTGGATCCAGGAACCGGGCTCACCCCCGGCCATCGCCCCGCTCGTACAGCGCGTCCCTCAACTTCACCAGGTGCATCAACAACGTCTATCCTCACCGGGTTACGCCGCTGACCAGGCGGGAAGAGCGGGGGAGTCACACCACCATGAGCGGTACGAACGGGGACGGCCGTGACGAGCGGGACGACATCGTCGACGGGGGTGTCAAGCCGCTCGCGGTGAGCGATCCCGCGCGCATCGGGCCGTATCTGCTGCTCGGACGGCTTGGTGCCGGTGGCATGGGGCGGGTGTTCCTCGCGCGGTCGGACAGCGGGCGGACCGTGGCCGTGAAGGTGGTGCACGAAGAGTACGTGTTCGACGAGCAGTTCAGGGCGCGGTTCCGGCGGGAGATCGAGGCGGCGCGGAGGGTCGGTGAGCGGTACACGGCGCCGGTGCTCGACGCGGGGCCGGGCGACGAACCGCCGTGGGTCGCCACGGGGTACGTTCCAGGGCTCTCGCTCGAGCAAGTCGTCCGGCTGTACGGGCCGTTGCCGGCGGCGTCCCTGCACTTCCTCGCCGACGGGTTGCTGAAGGCACTCAAGGATATTCACGGCGCCGGGATCGTGCACCGCGACCTGAAGCCGTCCAACGTGATGCTGACCGTGGACGGCACGAAGGTCATCGACTTCGGGATCGCGCGGGCGCTCGAGACGTCCGTCGAGTCCTTGTTGACCAGTACGGGGATGGCCATCGGCTCACCCGGGTTCATGTCGCCGGAGCAGGTGCGTGGGCAGCGCGTGGGGGTCAAGAGCGACGTGTTCACCCTCGGGTGCGTACTGACGTATGCGGCGACGGGGCAGCTGCCGTTCGGGCAGCGGGTGAGCAATCAGCATGCGGTGATGTTCCAGATCGTGGAGGGCGAGCCCGATCTGACGCGTGTCGAGGACGCCGCACTGCGGGCGCTCATCGCCCGGTGCCTGACGAAGGGAATCGACCAACGACCTGACGTCGACGAGCTGTTGGAGGATCCTGAGCGACCGCGCCCCCGTGCCGCACGCGGTGCCTGGCTGCCTGCCGGCGTCGTCACGCACCTCGCGCAGCAGTCCGCACGGCTGCTCGACGCCGAGGCGACGCCGCTGCGGGAGGAGCCCGTGGACCTGGCGACCGTCGGGCTGCGGCCGAAGAGCGGACCTCCCGCCGTCGTCCCGGCGGGAAACGACGCCACGACGCGACGGCGGGAGCACGAACGGCGGCCCCGTCGGCGCCACAGGCTCATCGTTCTGCCCATCGTTGCCGTCATCACCGTCGGCGGCGGCGGGGTCGTCCTGCTCCAGCCCTTCGCGGGCGGCGGCGGGGACGGAACACGCGCCCAGTCACCGGGCAGCAGCGCGAGTGCCACTCCCGATGGCAGCAACTCGCCCAGCAGACCCGGCAGTTCCCCTTCCAAGGGAGGGAAGGGGAAGGGCGGGGGCGACGGCAAGGGCGAGGACGCCAAGAAGGGTGAGGACGCCAAGAAGGGGAAGGGCGGCGAGAAGAAGCCGGGTGGGACGAACGCCCGGGAGGGCGAAGCCAGTTCATCCAACGGCAACAGCGGCTCCGACGGCGGCGGTACCGGAACCAGCGGCGGGTCCGGCTCTACGGGGTCGTCCGGCTCCTCGGGCTCGCACGGCGGAGATTCGTCCAGCTCCGGCGGCTCGTCCTCCGGCTCGCGGCCACCCGCCCTGAAGAGCTACAAGGCCGCGTACACCAACTCCTGTGTTGGCGCGTGCGACATGCCGATCAAGGTGAGCTGGTCGGCGATCTCCGGAGCGACCAGGTACGACATCCACTACACCAACACGGGCAGCAACTTCACCAAGAAGAACGTCGACACCACCTACTCAACCGGCAGCACCAGCTACACGATCACGGGTCCGTACTCCGGTGACGAGATCTGCGTCACGGTGCGCGCGGCCAACAAGTACGGTGCCTCTGCCTGGGCGGAGAGCTTGTGTGACACGGTGCCCTACTAAAGGGCGTCGTCGTGCCTACATCAGCGATCGACCACCGACGCGGTGTGCTTGTCCGGGCCGGGGGTACGGACGGGCCGCAGCCGGGCAGCGAACAGCACACATTCGGCCCCGTCGACGCGCTGCCGACGGGGCCGAAGGGCGGTCTACGAGTGGTCAGCCCAGACGCAGCGCCTCGCGGATCGTCGTGAACAGGTCGGTCTGGTCGGTGACGCCCAGGACCCGGTACGCCAGCGGCCCCTGAGCCGCGATCCGGACCTCGGTGCCGGTGTGCTCCTGCGACTGACCGGGCGCATTGGTCGAGTAGTTGACCTTCAGCTGCTGGCCCTCGTCGGTGACCAGCGTGGAGGACAGGCCGGGCGGCTGGGCCTCCAGGGGCACGATCTGGCTGGTGTGGCCGTGGTCGGCCGTGGTGACGACCAGGGTGTCGGGGTGCTTGGCGGCGTAGGCGCGTGCCACCTCGACCGCGCGGTCGAACGCCGCGGTCTCGCCGATCTGGCCGCACGGGTCGGCCGCGTGGTCCTGCTTGTCGATCGAGGCGCCCTCGACCTGGAGGAAGAAGCCGTTCTTGCTGTGCTTCTGCTTCTGCTTCTGCTTCGCCTCCAGGAGCTGGATGGCCTTGGCCGTCTGGTCGGCGAGGTTCGGGGTGCCGGAAGGCCGGTTCGGATTGGAGGTGACGCAGCGCTGCGGGTCGGTCCCGCCGACCGCGGCGGGCTTGCCCGTCCACTCGGTCGGCACGTTGCCGGGCGCGAAGAGCCCCAGCACCGGCTTGTCGCCCTTGGCCGCCTTCAGGGAGGCGTTGTCCTCGACGACCTGGTACCCGAGCTTCCGCGCCTGCTCGGTGACGGTCAGGCCCTTGTACTTGCCGTCGGTCACCTTCTGGTCGAAGCGCTGCTTGCCGCCGCCGAGGAGGACATCGACCTTGTGATCGACGCTCTGCTCCGCGATGGAGCCCGGTCCGCCCTTGGCGATCGTGTCGGTGGGGCACTTGGCCATATCGGCCGGGCCCTGGCAGGAGCGGTCGGTGGCATGCGAGGCCAGGACGGCCGGGGTGGCGTCGGTGAGCTCGGCGGTGGTCACCGAACCGGTCGCGTAGCCGCCCTTCTGCGCCAGCTCCAGAATGGTCCGCACGGCCTTGTCCGTGCCCGGCGTCTTGGAGATCCGTCCGTTGACCGTCTTCTGGCCCGTCGCCCAGCCGGTGCCGCTGGCCGCGGAGTCGGTGACGTAGTCCGGGGTGCCGTCCGCGTGCACCGCGTACGTCGTGTAGGCGCCGGTCAGCGGGAACTTGTCCATGTTCAGGCGACCACCCGCGCCCACGGTGTAGTCACGGGCCAGGGTGATCTCCGAGTCGCCCATGCCGTCGCCGATGAGCAGGATGACGTTCTTCGCCTTCCCGCTCTTGACGGCACCCTTGGCGTGCTCCGCCGTGTCGTACGCGCCGGCCGTCGTGGTGACTGCCACGGCGGCGGTGGCGACGAAGACCGCACTGGCGGCTATCAGGTGGTTGCGTGTCAGGCGCGGTCCGCGCATGGAGGTCTCCTTGAACAGGTCGGTGCAGGGTGCCAACGGTGATCAGTCCATCAGCGCCACGTGAACCGCGGACGACGTCCAGGCGCCCTCCGCCCTGCCGGGACGTGGCGCGTCGGTCCGCGTGCTCCGGGGAGTCCCGGCCACCCGGACGCCACGAGGACGGGACCGCCTCCGCTTGGCGCGGCGCGGCGCGGCGTGGCGCGCACGCCCGCCGGTGCCGGGGCGGGCGGTGTCGAACACTCCCCGCCCGCCCCGGCACGCGGGTGTCGTCAGGGAATGACCTTCAGGGTGGTCGGCTCGCCGTTGCGGTCCAGCGCGGCGAAGAGCGCCTTGATGTGGTCGGGGCGCAGCTTGATGCAGCCGACGGACCGGTAGTCCCGGTCACCCCGCCACAGCGACGCTCCGTGGACGTTCATCCTGCTGTGGATGAAGAGTTCGTTGCGCAAGGCCCCCTTGCCGTTGTTGCACCGCTTGTCGGCCAGCCGGATGGCGTATCCCTTGATCTGCCGACCGTTGTGGCTCTTGGTGCGGCCCTTGATCGCGTACGCCCCGTCGGGCAGCCAGCCGCCGGTCCTCCCGTTGCTGCCGACGTGGCACTCGCGGGTGTCGGTCCCCGAGCCCGCGCGCCAGTGCCCGATCTCCCGTGTGCCCTTGTAGGCGGTGAGCTTGGAATAGGTGGGGTGCTTCGGGTTCTTGTCGAACACCAGGTACACCGCTGCACCAGCCGCGGACGCGATCTCACTGTGCGCGGGGACTGCGGACGGTGTGACGGCCGTGGAGGCGGTGGCGGGTGCGGCGAGCGAGAGGACGGCAGCCGCTGCGACGAGGCCGGCGGCGCGTGTCTTGGCGCGAGTCATGATCGTTCTTCTCCTGTGTCAGGCAGAGGGATTGCCGAGCCCTCCACGGGCTCGGCTCATCCAGAATCCGCAGGACGCGGCCGCGTCACCAGAACCCTGGCCGGGCCCGCTCGCCCGCCGTCGTTTCACCCTGGTCCCGCGCTCGTCCCACCTCTTTGACCTGCACATATGGCAGAGGCCGGGATGGCGGAGGGATGACGAAGAAGATGTGCGAGACCCCGGAACAGGAGCTGCCCCGCGCGGAGCTGGCTCGCAGGATCGGTGCGGCATGGGCCCGGTCGGGCTGCCTGGCGCAGGAGCGGATCGAGGCCCGGCTCAAGCGCCGTTTCGACGGCCAGAAGAAGCGCGGACTGAGCGATTCCAGCTTCAACCGCTACAAGGATCCGACAGCGACGGCGCTGCCCGACCCTGCCGTCCTGATCGCCTTGGCCCAGATCTTCCACGTCGACGAAGGGGAAACGAAGGAGTGGGCACGGTTACTGGATCTGGCCCGGGCGGAGGAACGCAGGCGCAGGGCTGCCAGGGGGCGCCGCACCTCCTCACCCGCGCCGAGCCCCCTGGAGCCGGCGCAGGCCACCCCCGGTCACGCCGCTCCCGACCCCGCGGGATGCTTGCCCGTTCCTGTGAGTCCGGTTCCGGGCGCGCGCATGCCGTCGGGGTCGGCCGCACCGACGACCGGCGTCCCCGTCACACGCCGCGGCCGCCGGTACCACGGTGCGGCGGCCGTCGCCGCGGTCACCGCCGCAGCGCTGGTGGCGAGCTGGGCGGTCTCCGACCCGTCGAGGCCCTCCTCGCCGGGCCACGGGGCGCCGTCCGAAGGTCCGGTCGGCCCGGCCGCGGTCACGGCCACCGCGTCTCCGGGGCCGATGACCGGTGACTACCGATGCGGGATGGAGCGCGCTGTGGCCTGGGCGGCCTGGAGCGCCTGCACACAAGTCCTCGACGACGGCGACACCGTCCGGTTCGCGCTGCAGATCAACAATCCGGGGTCTCGTGCCCTGACCGTGCGTGCCCGTCTGTCCTGGGTCCGCAGCCAGGGGATCAGGCCCTGTCCGCGACCATGGGGCAACGGCGTCCGCTTGACCGTGCCGGCCGGGCAGGTCGCCATCACGCCGCTCGCGGCCTGCGCGCAGCGCGCCGACCGTCCCCGCGCCTACCAGGCCATGGCCTGGGTGATCGCGTCGTCGGACATGAGCTGGGGCACGCGCGAGACATCCCAGAGCGTGCACATCCAGGCCGACGCGTACCGGTGGAACGACCAGCTTTCATGAACTTCTCCGCCGCGACGGCCGAGGAGCGCCGGGTGTCTGACGAGCGGCCGGCCGGTTTCCCCTCCCGCGGGTGGGGAAACCGGCCGGCCGCACCGGCGGCGCGACCTGGAACTCGTTCAGCGAGCGGGGATCGGCTCAGAACACGAACGGTCCCGGCGACTGGGCGGACGTTGCGTTGCAGGTCGCCGTGATGCCCAGGACCACGACCTTGAGGGACTTGGCCTCCAGGCTGTCACCCGAGGCGACGGTGCCGTTGAGCGGGCCCGTGGAAACGGGGCTGCCGGCGGGGATGGCCGGGTTGGCATTGCCGGTGAACGTCACCGTTCCCGCACCCTTGTTGGTGAGGGTGAGTGTCGATTTCACCGAGTTCGCCCCGATGCTGATCGGCGCGGTGATGGCGGACGTCGAGACGTTGATGGTCGCGGCCGTCCCGTTCTGAGTGGCGGTGAGGGTCGCGCTGCCCGAGCCGTAGGCGCCGCAGTCGAAGGAGATGGTGGCGGTGGTGGGGCTGACCGCGTCGGCCGTGGGTGCCAGCGCGAGTGTGCCTGCGGCGAGGGCGCAACAGACGGCGAGTCGCCTTGTGCCAAGCCTCATGGTGGTTGCCCTTCGTGTGGGGGGATTGCCGACGCGCGTCATCGCGGGGCCGCGTCGGAACATGCCAGTTCCCTGACGTATCGTCAGCGAACTGGCCCTCATTGAGGCACAACCCCCTTGAGGCAACAAGGTGCACCGTCATGATTTTTGGCATGTTACGGTCAATTTTGGTCAGCCTGGCGCGGTGACGGTGAGAGTGCGCGTAAAGGTACGCAAAGGAAGCCCCCCTTGAGCGTGGATGCCCGGATGTACGTTTCCACAACGAAAAGCATTCTCATCGGTGAGACGCGAGGGGGTTGAGGCGACTGAAGGTGGCCCTTGAGGGGTGCTCGTGTCCGTCGGCAACCGCCGCGGACGAAAAACCTTAGGCTTCCGCCTGATACCGGCCCAGACTCAGGAGCGCACCTCATGTTCGGTCCCGTTCAGAAGCATCCGTACCCCGACGCCCTTCGGCCGGACGAAGCACCCGTGCCGCACCCACTGCTCGCACCGCTGATCGGGTTCCTCGGCACCTGGGTCGGCCGCGGCCGAGGCGGGTACCCGACGCTCGCCGAAGAATTCGTCTATGCGCAGGAGGTCACCTTCAGTCATGACGGCCGGCCGTTCCTCCGCTACGAGGCGCGATCCTGGCTGCTCGGCCCGGACGGTACGCCGGTGCGGCCGTCGGCGCGGGAGAGCGGCTGGTGGCGGCTGCAGCCCGAGGCGCGCGTGGAAGCACTGATCACCCAGCCCACCGGCGTCGCGGAAATCCTGGTCGGCCACGCGGGCGACGGCCTGGTCGACCTCGGCTCCCATCAGGTGGCTCTCGCTCCCACCGCGAAGGAGGTCGATGCCACCCGCCGCCGCTACACGCTGACGGACGAGGACACGCTCGACTTCGTCCACGACCTCGCTGCGGTCGGTCAGCCGCTGCAGCACCACCTGTCGGCGCGGCTTCGACGCGGAGGTGGCAGCTAAGGGGTCTCTCGTCGGGATCGTGCCGGGCTCGTGCCCCGGCGCCGATCCGTTCCGATCCGAACGGAGGACCCCAGGACCACCGCGCCTGCGGGCCCCGTATCGATGGCGCCCGGCGTCAACATGGCGTTCCCAGGTTTCGCGTCCGACGTAAAAAGGTGGAAAAGCGGGTAAACCATTGTGGCGTGCAGGGCATCCTCCCAGGCGTGATGAGCCTGACGGGGACACCGTTCTTCCTGGCCACGATCGCGCTGGTCGTGGTCACCGTGCTGTTGCCCCTGCTGTTGTGGGGCCGGGTGCGCGGTCCCGCCGTGGTGCGCGGCACGGCCCGCCTTGTGATGGTCGTCTCCGCGCAGGCGGCGGCGGTGCTGAGCGTCTTCGTGATGGTCAACAACACCAACGGCCTCTACGACAGCTGGGCCGATCTGCTCGGCACCGGCCACCACATCGTCGCCGCGCCGAGCCTCGGGCGCGACGGGCTCGGGGAGCACGGGCGCCTGGCGAACGAGCCGAAGGTCGTCCAGGACTTCAGCCTGACGCACGATGCCCGGATGGGCCGCGGCGTTCGCGTCACCCAGCTGAACGGCCGGGTGTCGGGGGTGCGCGGCGAGGTCTACGTATGGCTGCCGCCGCAGTACGGCCAACCGGCCTTCCGGCACCGCAAGTTTCCCGTGGTCGAGCTCCTGGGCGGTTTCCCCGGATCGGCGAAGGCCTGGTTCGGCAGCCTGCGGGTGCAGTCGCAGCTGGAGTCCGGGATGCGGAGCGGGCGGGTCGCCCCGTTCATCCTCGTGGAGCCGCGGACCAACCTGCTGGCGGGCCAGGACACCGGGTGCGCCAATGTGCCGGGTGTCGTGGACGCCGAGTCCTGGCTGAGCGTGGACGTCCGGCAGATGGTGACCGACACCTTCCGCGCGCAGAGCCGTGCGAGCGGCTGGGCGGTGGCCGGGTTCTCGGCCGGGGCGCACTGCGCCGTGAAGATGGCGCTCGCCCACCCCGACCGCTACCGGGCCGCAGTGGGTCTTTCCGGCTACAACGACCCGGCCGCCGAACGGGTCTCCCTCACGGCCCGGGACCCGAAGTTGCGGCGCGTCAACAACCCGCTGTGGATTCTGCGCCACGCCATCACCCCGCCGCCCGTCGCGCTGTACCTCTCGGGTGGGCTCAACGACGGCTACCGTGA
Organism: Streptomyces sp. NPDC088252; assembly: GCF_044740965.1. Taxonomy (NCBI): domain Bacteria; kingdom Bacillati; phylum Actinomycetota; class Actinomycetes; order Kitasatosporales; family Streptomycetaceae; genus Streptomyces; species Streptomyces sp. NPDC088252. Next base: position 381,127 of record NZ_JBIURS010000007.1, read on the forward strand.
CGGCCTCGCACTGCGGCGGGCCGCGGTGTTCCCGACACGGGTGGCGGTGGCCGAGGTGAGCGGGCCGCACACCATCGGACTGTGGAAACGCCAGGTGCCGCAGGTCTTCCGCTGGCTGACGGCAGAACTGGCGCCCTACCAGGGCGGGGGCGCTCGCGCGAAGGGCATCTGATCGACGGGGGCCGGGCCGGTGAGAAGCGCGGTACGGGCACCGCGCCGGGCGGTGATGCGGGCGGAGACGGGTGACAGGGCCATCATGACCAGGCCGCCCGGCGCCAGTGCGAGACCTGCCGCGAGTGTGGACTGCCCGAGCCCGTAACCGGTGGCTTCGGGAGACCGGAGCAACTGCGGCAGGGTCAGCGACATCGCGTACATGGCGAAGCCGACGAGCACGGAGGCCAGGTTGGTGAACAGTACGGGCCGCCGAACGGTGACCCGAAGGTCCACCAGCGGCTGGGACACGCGCGTCTCGTAGACCGCCCAGAGCGCCAGGATCACGGCGCCGCCCGCGAACAGCCCGAGGGTGGTGGCGCTCGTCCAGCCCCAGTCGCCGCCCTTGGTGACCGGCAGCAGCAAGCACACGAGTCCGGCCGCGAGCCCGATCGCGCCCGGGGTGTCGAATCGTCCGGGTGCCTGGTTGGGGGATTCGGGCAGGAGGAAGACCACCAGCGTGAGGCACACCAGTCCCAGCCCGGCCGCGAGCCGGAACAGGACGTGCCAGTCGGCGTACTGGACGATGGCGGCGGCGACGGGGAGGCCGATCGCACCACCGACCCCGAGGGTCGCGCTGACCAGTGACACGGCGCCGCCCACGCGTGCGGCGGGCAGTTCGTCGCGCAGGATGCTGATGCCCACGGGGATGACTCCGGTGGCCAGGCCCTGCAGCACCCGTCCGGTGATCACCGGGATCAGGCTGTCGGTCAGGGCACACACCACGGAGCCCACGACGAGCGCGACCAGGCTGGCGATGAGGATCTTGCGTTTGCCGAACATGTCGCCGAGGCGTCCGGAGATGGGTGTCACCACGGCTGCCGCGAGGAGCGTGGCGGTGATCACCCAGGACGCGTCGGACGGCTCGGCGTCCAGCAGGTGTGGTAGTTGCGGGATGATCGGTACGACGAGGGTCTGCATGAGCGACACCACGACGCCGCTCAGTGCGATCACGGCGGTGACCGCACCGGGTCCCGGCGTGCGGGTGGACGAGTCCGACAACGAAGAGCTCCTTGAACGAATCGGCGCCCGTGGGGCGCGCATGGGCATGAAACGGGTGGGTTCACCGGGGCGCGGGCGCACCGGCAGCGGGCACGGCGCGGGTGGGGCCGGTGAGCGGCCTTCGGTGCAGGCGCGGTGCTTTCTCCGGGGCGTTCCGGGCGAGGACGGCGATGGTGCGGCCATTCACCCTGTGGACGCCGGTGAAGCGGTCCGGATCGGGGCCGAGGCCATGGAGTCGAACTCCGCCTCCGGCGTGACCACGCCGTGCGCGACCGTCTCGTGCGGCCCCCGGTCTGTGCAGAGGAGGGGGACGGGGCAGCACTTGTCCGCCGTCCGGCAGCTCGGTGGCGGAGCGGGCCCACTCGTCGGCGTGTGTCCGGAGTTCGAGTACCTGCTGAGCATCTGGTGGCGGCAGCCACGCCGCTGCACGTCTGGACGCCGGGCCGCGGCCCGGCCGTCCGCGTCGCAGCGCGTCCCGTGCGCCGGGTCACCGCCCGGGACCACCGGGTACTCAGGCTCCGGAAGAAGCGCGGCCCCGGACGATCACCCGCTACGAAGACGTCGAACCTGCACCGCGGGTGCGTGGCCGGGCGAGCCCGGCGCACGGGTCGAAGGGGCAGGTCCGTGCGGTCGGATGCGCGCCGGCGGATCCGGCGTCGGGCTGATCTGCGCTCATGTGGGGCTCCATGCCTCTGGTGCGTCGGGAGGGTCGGGCGCACAGGGTTTGCTGAGCATTGTGCATACGATGTGCGCTGTACGCATCATGTGCACAATGCACAAACCCCGGTGGTCTTGGCTCGGGAGCGCGGGGGCATGCGCGATGATGAGCGGGAACCGACGGTGGAAGAGGACCAAGGACATGAGTGAGCAAGAGCGAGGGCTGAGTGGGCGAGAGCGCCGGCTGAGTGATCTGGAGCGTGAGCTGACCTTGCTGTCCCGGCATTTCATCGCCGCGCGAGGCCCCCGCATCGGCCAGAGCCTGGAACGCTCGGCCTACGTTCTGCTCACCCGGCTGGAGGTCGGTGAACCGCTCACGCTCAAGGAGCTGGCACACACCTTCCAGGTCGGCGTGTCCACCATCAACCGCCAGGTCAGCGCCATGCTCCGCAACGGCCTGGTGGAGCGGATCCCCGATCCCGAGGGAGGAATGGCCCGCAAGTTCCGTCCCACCGCGCTCGGCCTGGAACGTCTGGAGGCCGACCGTGCCGTGAGTCGCGCCGGGACCACGCGCCTCATCGAAGCCTCGGGCTGGGCGGACCAGCGAACCGAGCAGTTCCTCACGCTGTTGGTCGAGTTCAACCAGAGCATCGAACAACTGGAGGGGCTCACGTGGTCGCGCGCGGGCCGGGCCGAGAATCCGACCGCCGCAGACTGACCAATGGATAGCGGGCGGTCAGGTCCTGGCCGGCCGTGGGATCGGTGCGCGAAACCGGCGCTGCCTTCGGGGGTGTCTTCATGTGCCGGATGCGTCCGGCCGTGCCATGACGGCCGTCCCCGCGCCGGGCGGCCCTTGAGGGGGCATGACCCGATACGCCGCAAACCCGCCACGGGATGATCTCGGAGTCCGGGCGGGTCTGTGTTCCACCGGGTCGCGTTGGGTGCCTTGTACGACCTCTCCGAGCCCGGCACGTGGCTGTTCGATCATTGCAATGGGTGAGAGGTGAGGGCTGTGGCGAGGGGTCCCGAGGAGATCGCGATGCCGCGAGGCGGGCTCACCCGGCGGACACGTCGGCCGATCGCGCTGGGACCGGCCGACGGCCTCGCCTGCACGGAGATCGCCGACCGTCCCGTGGCGGATTTCTGGCGTATCCGGGTCATGCTCCTTGAGCCGGAGGAGCCGGTCAGTGCACGCGTTCGCAGCAATCCGTGGCAAACAGCAACGAGCCGGGTGGCAGTTCGCCCGGTTGCCGTCCGATCACCCGCAGACATGCTTCGAGGGACCCTTCCCCGGGCGGGTGTTCGAGGGTGATCGCGTCCAGTACGGTGAGCTCCCCGGCGAGTTGGAGCTCCGCCGTGTGCACGCCCTCCGGGATGGAGCCGCCCAGGGTCCCGAAGGCTGCCGTGCCGCCGTCCTCGGCAACGCACTCGCTGATCTCGAAGCACCAGTGCCCGGCCGCTTCGGTGAGCAGGGACTTGCCGCTCCTGCCCAGTCCGGTGAGGAATTCGGAGCGGGCCCGTAGTTGGTGCGCGACGGCGCAACAGATCGGGACCGCCGTGCCGTACGGCGTCACCACCCGTGTGTACCCGGCGTGGGGATAGCACGACAGGGCCTCGTCGAGCAGCCCCAACGCGGTGTCCCGTACCGTCGGGCGCCCCTGCTGGGCGATGTCCAGGAGCAGAGGCGCCGCGACCGCCGCCGCTGGAAACACCGCGGCACTGTGGCCATGGACGATTCCGCCGCCGCCGAGCATCGAGCCGGCTTCCGCCGCCTGTATCGGGTTCGCCGCGTCGGCCAGGGCACGCAGGCCGTGGGCGGCACGAGCAGGTACATACCAGTCGGGAGGGCCCGGTATGGCGCCCCAGTCCACCGCGTCTACGGCATCCAGCACAACGGAATCTTCGCACCCGGCCGTTGCCCGGAGTCCGCAAGGTTCACACGAGTGCCTGGGGCAGCGACGTCCGACCGCGGGAGTCGGGCGCTCCGCTCCCCGAACTCGCGTCCGGCGCCACTGCACCGGAACCCGGGGCAGAACGGACAACTGCCGGATCAGTACGTTCCCGGCGCACCGTCGGACCACGGGGCCGTGCGCTGATCGGCCGTGATTCGTACCCGGCTCGTCCCTCGGTACGCCTCCGTCCGGATGCGGCCGCTCATGACTGCCGCCGCAGGGCTGTTACACGACTGAGTGGATGCCTTGACGTGCCTGACGCGCGGTCGAGACCGGCCGGAGGGCCGCCGAGCCCAAGATCGGGGCCGGAATCGACGGCCAAGTGCCGTACCCCGCACGAGCCCGCCGGGGCCGTACCCGGTGGCAGACGAAAGGGAGTGCACTCTTGCGCAAGCCAATGAGCCGACGGACGGCCGCCGCCCTCGCGAGTTCCGGTGCGTTCGGAACCTGTGTACCGCCACGCCGTCCGCGTCGGCGATCGTCGGCGGAGAGCCGGTCGCGGACGGCAAACGGCCCTTCGTCGTGCAGATCGAGGAACAGGGCGACGACGGCGCCTGGTCGCACTTCTGCGGCGGGGCGCTCATCGACAGCCGGGTCGTCGCCACGGCGGCGCACTGTGCCAAGTTCGCCGAACAGGGCAAGGTCGAGATCCGGCTCGTCCTGGGGCGGGCTGATTCCAGTGCACCCGGAGGAACGGTGGTGACCGATGATCACTTCGCCGTCCACAGCCACCCCGAGTTCTCGACACTGACGAACACGGACCTCGGTCTCATCGTGCTCGACCGTCCCGCCGACCAGGCGACCGCGGCCCTTCCCGCATTGCGAACGAAATTGCGGGCGGGGCGTCTCCTGCGCGCCGCCGGCTGGGGGCGTACCGACCTCGCCGAACCGGACAAGCCGTCACGCCTGCGCGAAGCGACGCTTCCCGTCACGAAGTTCGACACTGAAGGAGGGACGTGGGACAAGCAGTTCATCTGCGCCGGAACCGCACAGTCGCGGGTTGCGCCCGGCGACAGCGGAGGGCCCCTGTTCGATCCGGGCGCATCCGGCAAGGCTGTCGTGTACGGCCTGGTGACCGGAGAAACGAACACCTGCCAGGGGCTGTTCACGAACCTGGCCGACCCGGCCATCTGGAAGGTGTTCCGAGAACCGCTCGCTTCTCACGGCCTCTCGCACGTCATTCCGACCGAGGCCGCTGACCCGGCCGAAGCGGCCTGAAACCGCACGCCGGGAGGCCGCCGGACCTCTGGCCGAGCCATATCGCGATGTCCTGGTCGGTCGGATGAAGACCGGCGGACCGATCATCCGAGGGCGACCGGGAGTTCGGCGGCCGGTTCGGCGGGGACGAGGTGGTGCGGCGTCCACTCCAGAACGGACGCGGAGGGGCAGTTGCCCGCGGTGAGGGCTTCGTCGCGGGTTCCGACCCGGAGGCCCCGGGTCGGCGCGCCTGCCGAGGGGCCGACTCTCGCGCTTCCTCGGAAGCCGTGGCAGAGGGCTTCCAGGGGGAGGACACGCTACGCGAAGCGCTCCTCGCGACTGACCGGGATCCTTCAAGTCCGGATTGTTCCTACCAAGGGAGGGGGCCCGCTTCGTCGAAGTAGCCACCGGTGGGGCCGTCGGGTCCCACCTGGGCCATGCGGACGATGATCTCGGCGCCCTGTTCGACGGTCTGGACGCCGGTGTTGCCGTTCAGGTCGGTCTTGGTGAAGCCAGGCTCCACGGCATTGATCCGCATGCCCGGAAACGCCTTCGCGTACTGCACGGTGATCATGTTGACCGCTGTCTTCGACGCCGGGTAGGCGACGCCCGGGTAGGCGTACGCCGGAGCGTCCGCGTCGGTGACGCGGGTCAGGGAAGCCAGGCCACTGCTGACGTTGACCACCACCGGGGCGATGGAACGCCGCAGCAGCGGGAGGAACGCGTGGGTGACGCGCACCGTGCCGAAGACGTTCGTCTCGAACAGGTGCCGCATCACGTCGGCGGTCACGTCCGCGGCACCGATCACGTTGTTGTCGGCGTCGAGGCTCTCGATACCCGCGTTGTTGATCAGTACGTCCAGCCCTCCATCGGCCTCGATGCTTTTGGCCGCGGCCTGAACGGACGCGTCGTCGGTGACGTCGAGCTGGACGATCCGCGCGCCCAGCCGTTCCGCGGCGCGGCGGCCGCGTTCGATGTCCCGGCTGCCGACGTAGACGATGTGGCCCGCGGCGGTCAGGCGGCGGGCGGTCTCGAAACCGAGGCCCTTGTTGGCCCCGGTGATCAGTGTCGTAGTCATGCCTCCAGGCTGCGGCGGGCGGTGGGAATCTGCCAGCAGCCCCTTCTTCCTGGGACTGCCGGTACCAGGAAGATCCGCGTGGGGCGGCCACGTGGCCGGGCTCGTACCGCCGGGGCAGGGCACGGGGCCGGCGTACATCACGCCGAGCGTGCACCGGATGCTGGACCGGCTCACCGGTACGCCCGTCGCGGTCTCCGACGCGTCGTGGACGCTGCTGCTGGCCAACCCGTTGTACACGGCGCTGATGGGCGAGAGGCAACGTCGGGAGCGCAACGGCGCGTGGCGCGCCTTCCTCGGCCCCGGCGGCCGCGTCCGCCACACATCGCAGTCCCGGCTCGCGATGGAGACCGCGGTGGTGGCCGACCTGCGCTCGGCAGCGAGCCGGTATCCGGAGGACCAGCGGTTGCGGCACCTGATCGCCGAATTGCGGGCGAACAGCGAGCGGTTCGCCGATCTGTGGGACTGCGGAGCCGTGGGTCGTCACGAGGCGTCCCGCAAGACCGTGGATCACCCACAGGTGGGCGTCGTGACGCTGGACTGCGACGTGCTCAGCGTCGCGGGCAGCGACCTGCGCATCATGATCTACACGGCCGAGCCCGGTAGCCAGGACGCCGAACGACTTGAGCTCCTTTCCGTCCTGGGCACCCAGACACTCGCCGGGTAGCGCTTCGAAGGCGCCATCACACCGAGGCCGTCGCCCGCGCCGGTGTCCTGCGCGGCCCATGTGCCACCTGCTTCCAGCCGTGTCGTCGGACACGCCGAATACCGTGCTCGGTTTGTCATTCATCGGGTTGGACGCGGTTTCGTGCCGACAAGCGGCAGCGGCCGATTCCGGTCGCTCATGCCCGTGGCGCCTGGCGGGAGACTGCCCTACGTCGCCGAGGTCCCGGAGAAGCGTGTTGAACGCGCCCAGGGCCGCGCCTGCGAGAACGTGGGCCTCATCGGCTCGCACAACGACATCGCGTGCACTCGGCCGGAGCAACGCGAAGCAGAACAGCGACGCCGGAGGTCGTCACGCACCGCTCCGAGCCGCCATTGCGAGCCGCTCTTGGGGTAGGCGGTCGGCATGTGCGGGGTCGGCAGTGTCTGATCCAGATGCGCGCGAGCGAGACCGGCGTGACGATCGGGGTACGGGCAGTGGTCCGGTCGCGCCCCGGCCCCGAACGGGGCCGGTCCCCTTCCTCGGGCGCTCCGGTCCGCTTCCCTTCCCACGCTGCCAGGGGGGCCTGGAGGTGGACATGCCGCGGCCCTTGTGGACCGGTGCCATCAGCTTCGGCCTGGTCACGATCCCGATCAAGGTCGTGTCCGCGACCGAGGACCGCTCGGTCCGGTTCCACCAGGTCCATCTGAAGGACATGGGCCGGGTCCGTACCCGCAAGGTCTGTGAACTGGACGGCGAAGTCGTCCCGCAGGAAGAGATCGGCAGGGGCTACGAGCTCACCCGGGACGAGACCGTCCCCGTCACCGATGAAGAGCTGGATGAGATGCCGCTGCCCACGGCGAAGGCGATCGAGATCGTGGCGTTCGTCGACGCGGACAGCATCGACCCGATCCGGATCAGCGACAGCTACTACCTCGCGATCGACGGACAGGTAGCCGCCAAGCCCTACACCTTGCTCCGCAAGGCCCTGGAGCGCTCCGACAAGGTCGCCGTCGCGAAGTTCGCCTGGCACAACCGCGAGCGCCTCGGACTTCTGCGGGTACGGGAGGGGGCGATCGTGCTGCACAGCATGCGGTGGCCGGACGAGATCCGCAGTCCCGAATCCCTCGCTCCCAAGGTCACCGGTCTGGACGAGGACGAGATCGAACGGGCCGTCCAGCTCACCGACACCATGGCCCTCGACGACATCTCCGGATTCCGCGACCAGTACCGCGACGCCCTGGAGGAACTGATCGAGGCGAAGGCGGAGGGCAAGGAATCACCGCGGCCGGCCGAGGGAGAGGAACCGAAGGCCGGGAAGGTCGTGGACCTGATGGCTGCCCTGAACGCCTCGGTCGAGGCCGCCAGGAAATCACGCGGCGAGGAAGCGACGGTGCACGAGATGCGGCCCCGCAGGAAGACGCCTGTGAAGAAGACCGCACCGGCCACGAAGACCGCCGCGAAGAAGACCGCGACGAAGAGGAAGACCACGGCCCGGAAGGCCGCCGCGCCGAAGCGCAGTGCCTCCTGAACCCGAATCGGCCCATGCTGTTGCCCCGGATCGATCCCATGCTCGCCACCCCCGGCAGCCTGCCGGTCGAGGACGACCGGTGGGCGTTCGAGGTGAAGCACGACGGTCAGCGGGCCGTGATCTACCTTCCGGGCGATGGCACCGTCACCTTGCGGGCCCGGTCCGGGGCGGACATCACCGGCGCATACCCAGAGCTCAGGGACCTGGGATCCGCCCTCGGCGGCCCTGCGGTCCTGGACGGAGAGATCGTCGCGCTCGATTCCGAGGGACGGAGCGATTTCGAGCGGCTCCAGTCCCGGATGGGGCTTGCCGGATCCCCGGCGAAAGCGGCCCGCATGGCCCGGTCCGTGCCCGCCCACCTGGTCCTGTTCGACGCCCTCCACTTGGGGAGGTCCAGTCTGATCCGGCTGCCGTACACCGAGCGCCGCACCGTACTGGAGGATCTGGGCCTGGACGGGGACCAGTGGTCCACTCCAACGGCGGTCGTCGGGCGCGGCGCGCAAGCCCTGGAGACGACCCGGGCCGCGGGTCTGGAGGGTTTGGTCGCGAAGCGTCTCACCTCCCGCTACGAGCCCGGTGTTCGCTCCCACGCGTGGATCAAGATCCGGCATGTCCGCACCATCGACGTGATCGTCGGCGGATGGCTGCCCGGCCGCGGCAGGCTCACCGGCCTGCCCGGCGCCCTGCTGGTGGGAGAGCAGCACCAGCACGGTCTGCGATACATCGGCAGCGTCGGCACGGGATGGAGCGACAGGGAACGCACCGCACTGGCAGCACTTCTCCGGACCGCCGCCATCGACGACTGCCCCTTCGACACCCCGCCTGCGGTGGCCGGGGCACGATGGGTACTCCCGCGCCTCGTCGGCGAGGTGCGCTACACGACCCGCACCAAGGCAGGCCTGCTCCGGCACCCCACCTGGCACCGGCTGCGACCCGACCTCGCCCCTGACGACACCGCATGAACACGACATGGCCTGCGGGGCCAGGCGTGTCTGCGGACTGCCGATCCGGCACAGACCGATGTCGGGCCCGGTCACGGCCGAAGCCGCCTCCTCCCGGCTCGGTTTCGCCATGTTCCCGGGCCGCTTCGGCCGACCGGATCGTCAGCCGGGGGCCTTCGGGCCGATCGCTCGTGCCCTCCCGGAAGCGGAACCTGTGGAGCCCCGCGGCTGAGTCCCGCCACGATCACGACGCGTATCGGGCGGCTACCGGCCAGGCTCCATGCTCGCGATCGTGCGCAACTGGTGATCGTCGTCTATGAGACACGCTTGGTGGCCGACCGCCGGACCGGAATGTGATGCAGCTGCCTTCCGTCCGGCTCGGCGGAAGGGGGCGGCGCACGGCTTTGTCGTGATCCGCCCCACCCATGTGCCGCAGGTCGGTCGGCTGCCTCGTCCGCCCGTCCTGCGAGCACCTGGCGGAACTCGGCGTCCCGTCGTGGCACGGCCGCTTCGCCGTCCAGGCCATGGCCGACCCCGTACTGCGCGCGATCGCCATCGACGAGGCAATCGAACGACCCTCCCTGCGAAGGACGTTGGAGGGACTCGCCACCCGCATCACCGCAGTACCCCTCCACGTCCGCGCCGAGCGCGCCGACATGGCGCGTCACCTCATCCTCCAGACCTGCGCCGAGCGGGAGCGCGCACTCGCCGACGGCGCTGCCACCCGCCACGCGTCCTGGACCCACACCGCCGGCACCCTTGCCGATGCCGTCGTCGGCCTGTTTCTCGCACCGGTCACCGTTCGCCGCAGAGGGCTGCCCCGTAACCCGCACGGATCGCAAGGCGGACGAGGGGACGCGCCGACCGGCGACAACGCGGCGAGGCATGGCACCGGAGCAGACGAGCCCGGCGTGATCCGAACGAAGGACCCCGACCCCGCCCCACACCCACAGGAGACCCATGCCCACCCCCCACGCCCCGCAGGAGCTCGGCTTCGACCTCGACGAACTGCGTGCCCGGTACCGCACCGAACGGGACCGGCGCATTCGCCCGGAGGGCAGCGGACAGTACGGCGCCCCGAGGGTGAGTTCGACCGGTTCGACGAAGACCCCTACGCCGACGGCGAGTCGACGCGGGAGCCGCTCGACGACCGGGTGACGGCCCTGATCATCGGCGGCGGCTTCGGCGGACTGCTCGCCGGAGCCCGGCTGCGCCAGGCGGGCGTCGACTCGGTCCGCCTGATCGAGAAGGGCGCCGACTTCGGCGGCACCTGGTACTGGAACCGCTATCCGGGCATCCACTGCGACATCGAGTCGTACGTCCACATTCCCCTGCTCGAAGAGGTGGGGTACGTCCCGGCGTGGAAGTACGCCCCGGGCGAGGAGATCAGGCAGCACGCGCGGGCGATCGCGCGCCGCTTCCAGCTCCACGACGACGCCTGTTTCCGCACCCGGGTGACCGAACTGCGCTGGGACGAGGAAGGAGCGGAGTGGTTCGTCGCCACCGACCGCGGCGACCGGATCAGGGCCCGCCACGTGGTCGTCGCCACCGGCACCCTCAGCCAGGCCAAGCTCCCCGGCATCCCGGGCATCGAGACGTACCGCGGCCACACCTTCCACACCAGCCGCTGGGACTACGCGTACACCGGTGGGGGCGCCGACGGCGGACTGCACAAACTCGCGGACAAACGCGTCGCCCTGATCGGGACCCGCGCGACCGCCATCCAGGTCGTCCCGCACCTCGGCGCCGACGCCCAGCATCTGTACGTGTTCCAGCGCACCCCGTCCACCGTCGATGTGCGCGGCAACCGGCCCACCGACCCCGACTGGGCCCAGTCCCTGACTCCTGGCTGGCAGCGGCGCCGCATGGAGAGCTTCCTTGAGACCGTCACCGGAGCACGCGTGGTGGAGGACCTCGTGAACGACGCCTGGACCAGCAGCGCCCGGCTCCAGGAGAAGATGATCCCCACCAACAGCTACGCGCACATCCCGGCCGAGGAACGCGAACGGGCCTACGAGACAGCCGACTTCCAGAAGATGAACGAGCTGCGCGGCCGCGTCGACAGCATCGTCACGGACGCGGCCACCGCGGAGAAGCTCAAGCCCTGGTACCGCTACATGTGCAAGCGTCCCACGTTCAGCGACACCTACCTGCAGACTTTCAACCGGCCCGATGTCACTCTCGTCGACACCGCCGACACCCACGGCGTCGAACGCATCACGGACCGGGCCGTCGTGGTCGGCGACACCGCGTACGAGGTCGACTGCATCATCTTCGCGACCGGCTTCGAGACCGGCGTCTCCGGCGTGATGTCGGGCAAGCTGCCCGTGTACGGACGCGGCGGCGCGAGCCTTCTCGACTCCTGGAAGGACGGACCCAGCACCCTGCACGGGTTCTACAGTCATGGCTTCCCGAATCTGTTCCACATGGGGTCGCTGCAGAACGTCAGCGCCGTCAACTTCGTCCACGTCCTCGACGAGCAGGCCACACACATCGCCGAGGTCGTGGCGCAGGCCCGCGAACGCCGGGCGAGGTACGTCGAACCGACCGTCGAGGCCCAGGACGCGTGGGTGGCCACGATTCGACGCAAGGCCGCCGATCTGTACGCGTTCCACGCCGAGTGCACCCCCGGCTACTACAACAACGAGGGCCGGCCCAGGGAGCGGAGCCAGGCCTACGGCGACGGCCCGGTCGCCTTCCACGAACTGCTCCGGAACTGGCGCGAGAAAGGCGGTCCGAGCGACGTGCTCGTCGGGAAGCAGGACGACGAAGAGGCGGGCGGGGACGTGGTGAGCGCGTTCCCCAACCGCTTCGACGCGACCGGCCGGGCGCGGACCACCAGTGGTCGCTGGAAGACCCGCCGCCTCAACCCGCCCAACCGGCTGTGGGGTTCCAACGGAATCGGTGTCCCGGCTCGGCGAGGACGGCGCGGTCGTCGTCGCCGAGGGGCTCGGCGCGCCGGAGGGGCTCGCGGTGTTGGACGGCGAACTGTTCACCGTCGACACCGCAGGACGCAGACTCCTCGCCGTCTCGCCCATGACGGGCGAACCGCGCGTCGAAGCCGAGGAGTTGCCTGTCGGACTGCCCCCTGGAGTTCGCCCACCGGTTCGGCCCGCCCTCTTCGCGGGCGGCCTGCCCGGCTCGGCGCGCCGCTTCGCCGGCCTCACCGTCGCGCCCGACGGCACGTTGCTGCTCTCGGCCGACGGGGAGGGCACGGTGCTGCGGCTCACCCCGTCGCGGGGCAACGACTGAGCGTGGTACCGCGAGAGGCGCGCGGCCCTGCGGACTCCGCAAGGCCGACGCGAATGCGGCCGACTGCCCGTACCCGAGTGGCACCGCGACCGGGGGCACCGGTGTGTCGCCGACGGAGCGCTCGACCATGAATGGTTGGCGGACAGCCTTCCAGCGGTCACCCGGGCGCGACACAATCAACCGCATGACGATCGCCACGGATACGGCGCCCACGCACAACGGTCCGGTCGCCCTCGTGCGCGGATTCCTGACCGGCGGTGTGACCGGGGTGACGCCGGCCGCCCTGGTCGTCGGCATCGTCATCGAGAACGTCCCCCTGCTCGTCACGGGCCTGGGACTGCCCGTGGTGTACGGCGTGCTCCTCTTTCTGGCGGGCGTGCCGAGGCGTGCCCGCGAGGCGGCCGTCGCGCCGCGCACGGCTCTCGCGATGATCGAGAACCTGCGCGCGGGTTCGAGCGAAACAGGTGACGTGCCGATCCACTTCGTCCTCACGGTCGCGCCGGACGACGCACCGGCGTTCCGCGCAGAGATCACCCAGAGCATCAACCTGGTCGACCTTCCCGACTACCGGCCGCGCGGCGTCCTCGTGGTCCAGTACCCGCCGGACCGGCCGTGGCGGGTTCGGATCGTCACCCGGCCGACACCGGAGTGGGAGAGCCGTGCGGCCGACGCCCGCATCGACTCCGCCCCCGAGTCCGCCGTGGTGCAACAGCCTCCCGAGGGCTGTGCGTTCGGTACCGTCTTCCTCATCGGCCTGCTGCTCGGCGCCGCTACGGTCGTCCTGCTTTTCCACGGGGACCTGTTCGGCCCGGACGGCTCCGGGCAGCCGCCCGCCTCGGCCAAGCCTTCCGTCTCCTCATCGTCGTCGTCCACCACGGTCACGTCCACGGAGGTATCAGGGACGGTCGCCCTCGGCCCGGACCAGTCCCTGCTCGACGAGGGCGAACTGCGGCGCGCAGTCGCGTCCTTGACCAGGGGAAAGGACGCACCGCAGGCCATCACCGTCGTCCTCCAGGAACGGCTCATGTCAGTGGTGTTCACCCCCACCGGCACCGCCGCCCCGCAGTTCGACCTGCGCTCCCTGCCCTACGACCGTATCCCCGCCCTGGTCCGGGAGGCCACGACGACCCTCGGCGTCCGCTCCCCACGGACCTGGCAACTCACCGCCGACCATCTCGGCGGCCCCCTCACCATCCGCGTCACCGTGACCGGACCCAACGGGGCAGCGTCACTCGACGCGGACGGTGCGGGGAAGGTCGTACGACGCAGCCCGGCCCGCTGACCGACGATCCGGCCCCGCACGCCTTCGCCCGGCACCCGGGCTGTGACCGGGGCGGGGCGGCTCCGGCATCCGGTGTCAGCGGCTGCCCGATGCCCCGCGGAACGGATTCGGCCGACCTGCCGCACGGTGCTCCCGGGGCGGCTTCAGGAGCTCACCACTTCTCTCACCGCCGCGCGGAAGTCCTCCGTCCGCGGATGCGTGGGATGTGCGGGGCGGGCGAGGTAGACCGTGGTGGCGGGGGCGTCGGAGACAGGGACGAAGCGGACGCCCGGATGGCCGTGACTCTCCGCCGTGCCCGCCGCGCCCAGTCCGAACGCACCACCGGTGGCGATCAGGTTCAGCCACTCGTCCACATTGCCCACCTCGACCGTCCGGGTCGGACGCCGATCCGGGGGCCACAGGTCCGGCGAGGCAGTGCCGGTGTCGGGCCACAGCGCCAGCGGGAGGTCCGGGCGGATGGTGAGTTCGGCCAGCAGCACCCGGTCCCGGTCGGCGAGCGGGTGATCGTCGGGCAGGGCGGCGACCCGGCCCTCTCTGTAGAGGGCTTCGGTGCGGATGCGCGGGTCGGCCGGGATGGTGCGGAGCACCGCCATGTCGGTGTCACCGGTGGCGAGGCCCGCGGTGCTGTCGTCCTGCCGGACCACGTCGAGCGGGACATGCGGGTACATCCGGCGCCACGAGCGGAGCAGCGGGACGGTCTGGTGCCCGAGCACCGCGCAGGTGTAGCCGATGCGCAGGGGGCGGGAGACTGCCCGGGTGTCGGCGAGAGCCGCGTCCAGGTGGGCGAGGATCGCGCGCCCGTGCCCGAGCAGGGTCGTCCCGGCGGGGGTGAGGGCCAGGTGCCGGGAGGAGCGGTCGACGAGCCGCACGCCGACGCGCGCCTCGAGCTGGGCGAGCGTGCGGGAGAGAGCGGGCTGTGTCATGTGCAGTCGGGCTGCCGCGGCGGTGACGGTACCCGCTTCGGCCAACGCGTCCAGGGCCCTGAGATGGCGCAGCTCCACATCATCCATGCCTGTGGAGCATAGACCCTGCCCAGATGGCATTTCCGAGCCGGGCCGTCAGTCCGTAGCGTCGGAGATGCCCGGGTGATCACCCGGATTTCGTTCCCGGTGAACAACGGATGGTGGGTTATGAGGATTCTTCTGGTCGGCGCGGGTGGCACGCTGGGCAGTGCGGTGCGCCGGGCACTCGTCGCGCGGGGGCACGAGGTGATCGGTGTGGGCCGCTCGGGCGGCGACCTGGTGGCCGACGTCACCGACCCGGAGGCGCTGGCCCGGTTGTACACGGAGGCGGGCCCGCTGGACGCGGTGGCGGTCGCGGCGGGCGACGCCGTCTTCAGGCCGCTGGGCGAGCTGACCGCCGAGGACATCGTGACGACCTTCCGCGGCAAGGCACTGAGCCAGCTGGAGCTGGTCCGCCAGGGCGCCCGGCACGTGGCACCGACCGGCTCGTTCACTCTGGTCAGCGGGGTCGTCGCCGAGGAACCGATCGTGTCCGGGGCGGCAGCGTCCGCGGCGAACGGCGCGGTCGAGGCATTCGTGCGGGCTGCCGCGATCGAGCTCCCGCCGCAGCGGATCAACGTGGTGAGCCCGACAGTGGCCGAGGAATCACTGCCCGTCTACGCGCCCTTCTTCGCCGGTATGGAGGCGGTCCCGGCGGACCGCGTGGCGACGGCGTACGTCCGCTCGATCGAGGGCGCGCAGACGGGACAGGTCTATCGGGTGCGGTAGCCCCGGGCCGCCACTGCCCGGTGTTCCGGCGCCGGAGCTCACCGCGAGCAAGTAGTCCTACGTCGACCGCGGCTTCGTCGTGGACGCACCTTTGCGCGCGGCCGGACGACTCGTTGCCCGGTCCCGCGACACCGGATCACTGCTGGGGGATCCCGCGGACAGGATGCTTGCTCATGACGGAGACCCGGTTGAACGCGTTGATGGTGATCGCCACCCAGATCACCGCGGAGATCTCGTCGTCGGTGAGGGTCCGCCGAGCCGCGTCGTAGGCGTTCTCCTGTGCGAGAGCGTTCGCGGGCTCGGTGGTCGCCTCGGCCAGGGCGAGTGCCGCACGTTCCTGTGCCGTGAACAGTTCGGTGTCGCGCCAGGCGGCCAGCACACCCAGGCGCTGGGTGGTCTCGCCCGCACGCAGTGCGGCCCGGGTGTGCACGTTGAGGCAGTAGGCGCAGTTGTTGATCTGTGACACGCGGAGGTTGATCAGCTCCACGAGCGTGCGGTCCAGTCCGGCGTCCGCGGCGACCGCACGGACCGCGCCGGACGTCTCGACCAGTGCGTCGTAGGCCTTCGGGCTCTGCTTGTCCACGAAGACCCGCTTCCTCACGGGGCCTGCTGTCGTCCCACTCAACCTGGACTCCTTCACGGGACTTCTCGGCCCCCGCTCGTCCTGCGTGTGCCTGATGAGCGTAGGTTCACGATCAGGCCTGATTATTGAACATGAAATCATCTCCGGCAAGGGCGTGCGACGAGCGACGTCGAGACCCGAAGGAGCCCGGGGCGGAAGTCGCCTGCGACGGTCAGGCCTCGCCGAGGTCGGTACAGTACGCGATCGTCGCATCGTCCGCCGCCACCGCGTGGCGAGCCTCCGCCTGCCGGACACGATCGATGACTTCGGCGGGTCCGCTCGACGCCAGGACGGCCATGACCCCTGGCCAGTCGGTGAGCCGGTACCTGTCCACGACACGACCGGCCCCATTGCTGAGCAGGACAGCGCCGGTCAGTTCGGAGACCGGACAGCTTCCGGTGATCGCCTCGTCCGCCGCCCGCGGGTCGTCCTTGGCCACCCAGAAGCCACCGGGCTGGTTCCGGCGGGCGCGCAGGCTCCGCAGGACGCGGTGGTACTCCTCGCTGCCCGCCGCGGTGGCCCGGAGCGCGGACCGGTACGACCGGCTGATGATCACCTCCCGGGGATCCGAGACGACGAGCGGTGCACCGTCCGCCCTGTCGAGCACGACGACCGAGTCGCCGAGCACCAAGTACTCGATGAGGCCGTCGGACAGGCGCAGGACGGCTACGGTCGCCGACGGACTGATGGGGTCGGTGACGTCGCAGATGCCGCGGTGATCGTCCGTCACCTGCTCGATGGCCTCGGCCAGCAGCGCCGGCAGGCCGCGGTCCCGTACGAGTGACAAGAGGCCGAGGAGGCTGCCTCCCAGGCGACTGGCGTACCAGGCCACACCGTGCCGACAGACTGATTCGGTGCCGTGGATGCCGGCGCCGTCGATCAGCACCGCCGCCGTCGGCAGGGCGCCGGTGAAGTCCTCGTTCGTGCGGCCGGCCCGCGCCGCGGCGCTCGTCATCGTCACCCGCATGCCCTGTCCCCGTCCTCCCGTCGGTCAGGGCGCCGACACCACCGAGCACCGACGCTCCTCGGGCGCACACACGCTCCCCATGCATGATTGCCGATGCCGAGGAGCATGTCGTCGGCATGGAGGGCCGACCCGGTGGCGATTGGCGCCGACCGTCATGGGAGCGATGGACCGGATCCGGCCGGGCTGATGCCGGGTGCACGGACGCGGGCATTCACAGGCCGCCCGGCGGTACGCTCCGACCTGTGCCGGTGGCGCCTGTCCCGCTGTCATCCGCGGGCGGGTCCGGCCGCTGCTGCGGCGTGCTTCAGCCACCGTGTCGTCACCGCGACCGCCTCGGCCTCGTGCGCGCGGGTGTGGAATCCGTGAGCGGCACCGGAGACGGCGTGGAACTCCCAGTCCGGAATCGCCTCGGCGGTCCTTCGGGCGATGTCGAAGGAGACATGGCTGTCACGGTCTCCGTGAAGCACCATCGTCGGCGGGCTGTCGGTGGCGTAGGCCTCGATCGGCCGGTACCGGGCCATCTCGGTGAACAGCACGCGGCCCAGAGGGAAGGCGCCGTTGAGGAGCAGACGGCCCTTCTCCCTCATTCCCGCCGTCGCCGTGGGGCCGAAGTTCGCCAGGCCCCACGGAAGTTCGGGCTCCAGGAACGTCCGTCGCAGATCGAGCACGGGATTCCACAGCACCAGCCCCACCAGTCGCTTCGCGAGCCAGGGCATGGACAGCCCGGTGGCCACGGCGCCGAAGCTGGCCGCCACCACCGCCAGCGGGCCGGGGAACTCCTTCTCGGCGTACTCGGCGACCGCCTGCAGATCGAGCATTTCCCCGGCGATCGTCACCCCCTCGGGCGTGCCGCCGCTGGTCCCGTGTCCACGGAAGCTGAACCGGACGGAGGTCATGCCGTGCGTGGACAGGCGGTCGGCGAGCCGGACGAACGCCCCGCCCTCGTCCAGGTCGGCGCAGACGCCGTGGACGAGGAGCACCGTGCCGTGCACCCCGGCACCCGGAGCGGAGCGGTGCACGGCAGCCGCCAACTCGATGCCGTCCAACGAGGTCACACGCACGGCATCCATCACCCAACTCCTTGTACAGGGACCGGTCATCGGGATGACGCTCAGGGGACCCAGCGGTAGAGCAGCACCTTGTTGAAGAGATCGTCCTCGACGTTGACCAGGTACTCCCCGGTGGAGCGCCGGACCGCGGAGATGCCGTAGGGGATGTCGACCCACCCGGTCCGGGTGACGCCGCCGACGTTGCTGCCGGGGAGCCAGCTGCCGACCGCGCTTCCGTCGGCGGCCCTCCAGACCCAGACCTGGCCGCGGGTCTGTACACCGACCGTGAAGATGTAGTCGCCCGCCCACGCGAGGCCCACCGTGGTCACGCCCGGTGTCGCCGTGGTGTCCCAGGGCAGGAGCATCGTCCAGGTTGCCGTTCGGTTGCCGGTGCTCCAACGGTCATAGCGCGCCAGGACCTTGCCGGCCTCCTTCCAGTAGGCGTTCTCGAACGGTGCTGTGGGCGTGTACCCGGACATATACATGACGTCGCCGGCAACGTCGTAGTGCAGGCGGCGGACCGTGGTGAACGGCGCGGGCAGGGGGACCGTCACCATGCTGGCGTAGTCGTAGATCGGGTTGCCCTGGGCGTCGAAGCCCTGCAGGGGGTAGCGGCGCAGGTTGCGGTCCCCGCCCTCCCAGACGTCGCCATTGGTGTCGACGAACCAGACCCAGCAGTTGCCCGGGGAATTCTGGCCGGTGCCCGTCTGGAGGTATTCTCCGGCCTCGAACCTCCCGTTCCCGCTCAGGTCGCGCCAGATCCATTCGCCCTGTGCCGGCTGGTACGGCGGCCACGTGGGGTCGTCGCCGGTCCAGTGCTGTTTGAAGAACGCACCGGACGGCTTGGCGATCTCGCCTTCGAAACGGTAGATGAGCAGGTGCGACGAGTACATGCCGGTGATGTACATGTACAGCGAGCCGTTCTTGCGCACCAGCGTCGGAGAAGCGGCGTGGTGCTGGTGACCGGCCAGGAACAGACGTGCGTCCTCGGGGTACTTGACGGAGTCGAGGGAGTAGCCGCGCCAGGCCACATCGCGTCCCGGTGGTTTCGTGACGTCGAGACGGTAATGGCACTGCTTGGTGTAGACGTCCAGCCCGTCGGACTGCGGGTCGAAATCGGCGGCGTCGACGAAGGCGCTCCCCTGGAGCTGCCAGACCAGGTTTCCCAGGGGGTCGAACTTGCGGATCCATGACCCGAACTCGCACATGGCGACGTACACGTTGCCCGCCGAGTCACCGCCGACCCCGGTGATACCGAAGAACTTGTCGGCGATGTTGCGGCCCGGCGTTCCGGCCCCGATACCGCCGGCGAGTCCCAGGCTTCGTGCCAGCACCGGTGTCCCGGAGAGGCTGCCGTACGTGTGTACCTGGCGGAGCGGCCCGTTGTCGCCGACCAGCAGGTCGCCATGGACGTCGATCGCCAGTGAGGTCGGGATCCAGTCGCCCGCAGGCCCGTTGATGGTTCCCGGCAACGCGGTCCCGGTGTTGGAGAAGTGCAGGATCCTCGCCGGACGCGCGGGATCGACGTGCCAGAAGTGTCCGTCGTCCGTGTCCCGTGTGATGTTCTCGACGACCCAGATGCCACCGTCGGCGTCGATCGCGACCGCCCCCGGCTTGTTGACGCTCCAGCTCCGCAGGAGCGATCCGGTGGCCGCGTCGAACACCTTCACCTGGTTGGACACCCGGTCGGTGGCCACCACCTGCGTCGCCGAAGCGGCCGCTGCGGCCGGCGGGCTGCCCACGTTGAACGTCAAGGACGTGCCGGTGCCGTTCAGGTTGAAGCGCGTCAGGCCATTGCCGACGGTGAGGTAGGCGTAGGACCGGTTGACCGCGACCGCGTCGCCGTTGGCGCCTTTGCAGTTCCCGACGAGGTGGCCGTCCTTGTAGATACCGGCATAGTTGCCCGCCTCGTCCCAGAAGCTGACGGTGTAGACCGCGCCGTCGGGGGTGACGGCGATGTTGAAGATGAAGTTCTGCACCCACTCGGTGGCCCCGGAGAACGTGTTTCCGGTCCAAGAGGTGACGACATCGGACGTGCTGACGGACGGGTAGGCGGCGGCCGCTGATGCAGAAGGACCACCTGGCGCAGTGTCAGGAGCCGCCGTCGCGGTGGCGGCGCTCTCCAGGGAGAACGCACCGGTCAGTCCAGCCGCGATCGCGGCGTTCCTGCCGTAGACCAACGCCTGGCGACGGGTCACCGCGCCTATGCCGGGTGAGGGGAGGTTACGTTCCGGCGTCCTGTCGCTCATGATCAGGATCCTTTGCTCGGTGAGCATCTTCCGGTCGGTTGCACGTCAAGTGACCGTTCACTTGACGTCGTTGAAGATAGAGTCGCGCAAGCGGTGCGTCAATGCGTGTGAGTCTGCTTCCACTGGCCGGCAGGCAGCCCTACGATCCGATGTGCTTCAAGTGAACGGTCATTGATTAGGAGTCCCTGAGTGTCCGATCGGCCGACTCTGCGCACCGTCGCGGCCAAGGCGGGTGTCTCGCACCAGACGGTCTCCCGGGTGGTGAACGGCGACCCGACGGTCACCGACGGCGTTCGGGACAAGGTGCTTTCCGCCATGCGTGTGCTCGACTACCGACCGAGCGCGGGCGCCCGCGCCCTCGCGAGCGGGCGCACCGAGGTCGTCGGCGTCGTCCTTCCGTACAACCCCGGCTTCGCGTTCTCCAACGACCACCTCATCCGCCTGGTCGGGGGAGCGGACCAGGAACTCGCCGCCCGAGGCTACGGCTTGCTGTTGTCCACCCCCGAGGTGCCCGACGACGCGGCCTCGGCCCACCGGCGCTTCACCCGGCGCCGTCAGGTCGACGGGCTGCTCGTGGAGGCGGGGGCCGGCGGGGAGGCGCTGCCCGCGCTGCGGTCGGCCGGCTATCCCACCGTCGTCATCGGCTACACCGACGAAGACGTCTACCGCGTCCACCCCGACGACGAGGGCGGCGCCTATGCCGTCACCCAGCACCTGCTCGCCCTGGGACACCGCCGGATCGGCGTCGTCAACGGCCCGGTGGAGAACCGGCTCGCCATGGCCGCCCGGCTGCGGGGCCTGCGCCGCGCCTTCGCCGACGCCCGCCGTACGACCCCCGACGACCTGATGGAACACGGCGACTTCACCGCGGCTTCCGGCTACGCCGCATCCGCGCGGCTGATGGCGCGACCCGAGCCGCCCACCGCGATCTTCGCCTTCAACGACAGCATGGCGTTCGGCGCGATGCGCTGGCTGCGCGAACACGGACGAGCCCTGCCGGCCGACGTATCCGTGGCGGGTTTCGACGACACCGCGGCCGCGGAACTCGTCGACCCCGCGCTGACCAGCGTCAGTCTGCACAGTACCGACGTGGGTCGGCGGGCCGCGCGGATCCTGCTCGACGTCCTGGACGGACGGCCCCCGGCACAACGCGAGAACATCACGCCCAGCACCCTCGAAGTCCGCGCGTCGACGGCACCACCCCCCAGGACGAACTGATCCGAACGCAGGGAAAGGACAGCCGAACCGATGGAGCACACGCAGCGTTTCCGCACCGCGAACGCATATGTCGAGGACGTGTCACCCGGCAACGGCCGGGTACGGCCGCGTGCGTCGTTCCGTACCGACGCACCGGTGATCGAACTGGACGGTTCGTGGAGCTTCCGGTTGGCCGCCGGGCTGCACGACCTGACCGCGGGATTCGAGGACCCCGAGTTCGACGCGGACGCCTGGACCCGTATCGCGGTGCCCTCGTGCTGGCAGATGGACGGCCTGCCGGGACCCACCCGCTTCGGCGCCCCCGCCTACACGAACATCACGTACCCGATCCCGCTCGACCCGCCCCGGGTGCCCGACGACAACCCGACGGGGGAGTACCGACGGGAGTTCGAGGCCGAAGAGGGCTTCGCCGACGAAGGGGCGGCGGTCCTCAGGTTCGAGGGCGTGGACTCGTGCTTCGCGGTCTGGCTGAACGGGACACGGCTGGGCGACGGCAAGGGCAGCAGGCTGCCGACCGAGTTCGACGTCACGGACGTGCTGCGCCCCGGACGCAACGTACTGGCGGTCCGGGTGCACCAGTGGTCCGCCGGGACCTACCTGGAAGACCAGGACATGTGGTGGCTGTCGGGGATCTTTCGCTCGGTGCGGCTGCTGGCCCGGCCCGCCGGGGGCATCGCCGACTTCTTCGTCCACGCCGACTACGACCACCACACGGGCGTGGGCATGCTGCGCATCGACGTCGAGGGCGCGGCCCGGCTCACTGTTCCGGAACTCGGGCTCGTCGACGCCGACCCGGCCGGACCGCACGCCGTCACCGGTGTCACGCCCTGGAGCGACGAACAACCACACCTCTACCCGGGTGAGTTGACGACGGCGACGGAACGGGTGCCGATCCGGATCGGCTTCCGGCGGATCGCGGTCGAGGACGGGGTAC
The DNA here is from genome assembly GCF_044740965.1 of Streptomyces sp. NPDC088252. Taxonomy (NCBI): domain Bacteria; kingdom Bacillati; phylum Actinomycetota; class Actinomycetes; order Kitasatosporales; family Streptomycetaceae; genus Streptomyces; species Streptomyces sp. NPDC088252. Next base: position 403,638 of record NZ_JBIURS010000007.1, read on the forward strand.
TGACCGCCAACGGCAAACCCTTGCTGCTGCGCGGCGTCAACCGGCACGAATGGCATCCGGTCACCGGACGGACGCTGACGCACGGGACGATGCTCGCCGACGTGCTGCTGATGAAACAGCATCACATCAATGCCGTCAGAACGAGCCACTACCCGCCGGACTCGCCCTTCCTCGACCTGTGCGACGAATACGGGCTCTGGGTGATCGACGAATGCGACCTGGAGACACACGGCTTCTCGAAGAACGCCTGGCGGAGCAACCCCGGTGCCGACCAGGTCTGGCGGGCGGCGCTGCTCGACCGGGCCGAGCGGATGGTGGAACGGGACAAGAACCATCCCAGCGTCGTGATCTGGTCGCTGGGCAACGAGTCGGGCACCGGTGCCAACCTGGAGGCCATGGCCGCATGGATCCGCGAACGGGACCCGGACCGCCTCATCCACTACGAGGGCGACTGGGACAACTGTGTGTGCACCGACCTCTATTCGGTGATGTACCCGGACCACGCCACGGTGGCCGCGATCGCGTGCGGGCAGGAACCGCTGACCGGCGACCCCGCGAACGACGCGCGGCGGCGCGCCATGCCGTTGCTGCTGTGCGAGTACGGCCACGCCATGGGCAACGGGCCCGGCGGACTGCGGGAGTACCAGGAGCTGTTCGAGGCACATCCGCGACTGGCCGGCGGCTTCGTCTGGGAGTGGATCGACCACGGCATCGCACGGCTTGACGACGGCGAGACCCTGTATCACGCCTACGGCGGGGACTTCGGGGAGCCCGTCCACGACGGCAACTTCGTCATCGACGGGCTGCTGTTCCCGGACCGCACCCCCTCGCCCGGTTTGCTGGAGTACGCGAAAGTCATCGAACCGGTCAGGATCGAGACCGCGGCGGACCGGGCCATGGTGATCCGCAACCTCCACCACACACGTGACACCGGTTATCTCAGGTGGACTTGGCGCCTGGAGGCGGAGGGCGTCCCCGTGGTCGAGGGCGAGTGGGACGTACCGGTGATCGGGCCCGGCGCACAGGACCGTGTCGATCGGCCCGAGGCCCTGGCCAAGGCCGTCGAGACGGCCGGGTCAGGAGAGCTCTGGCTGACTGTGAGCGCCGAACTCGCCGCGAACGAGCCCTGGGCCGACGCGGGTCACACGGTGGCCTGGACCCAGATCTGCGTGGGTGCCGACAGCGCGTCGCAGGGCATTCTGTCCCAGGCCCCACCGGGACGCGGCGGCGGGGGCCGGTTCTCGGTACCGCGCCGCGACGGTGACACGATCACGCTGGGTGCCGGACGGTTCGACACGGTCACCGGAGCCCTGGTCCGCCTCGGCGAGCTGCCGGTGCGCGGGCCCCGGGTCGATGTGTGGCGGGCACCGATCGACAACGACCGGTTCTCCCCCCTCGGCTCGGCATGGCAACAGGCCGGACTGGACCGTCTCCGGCACAAGGTCCTGGACATCGGGACCGACGACGACGGGATCACCGTACGGACCAGGATCTCCCCGGCGGGCTCGGATCTCGCCCTGCTCGTCGACTACCGCTGGACGGCCGAGGACGGGAACCGGCTTGTACTGACCGTCGACACCACACCGACGCGGCCGTGGCCCGTCCCGCTGCCCAGGCTCGGCGCGGCGATGAACCTGCCCGGCGAGTTCGACCAGGTCACCTGGTTCGGCCTCGGCCCCGGTGAGGCCTACCGTGACAGTGACTCCGGGGTGCGGGTCGGACGGTACGAGAGCACCGTCGAAGCCATGCAGACCCCTTACGTGCGCCCGCAGGAGAACGGCAACCGGAGACACCTCCGGTGGGCCCGCCTCACCCGCTCCCGTCCGGGCGGGGACGGCACCGGCGGCATCGAGATCACCGGCAGTCCGTGGTTCGACCTGACCGTGAAGCCCTGGTCCACACAGGCGTTGCAGAGCGCGACCCATACCGCCGGCCTGGAGTCCGACGGCCTCGTCCACCTCAACATCGACCTCGCACACCACGGTCTCGGCAGCGGCTCGTGCGGGCCGTCCGTCCAGCCACGGCATCATCTGGCCGCGGTTCCGGCCCGATTCACGTTCGGGATCCGGCCCATCGAAGCGGAGGCCGCCGATGGCGTAGGGTGATCCGCGGGACCTCGGCGGCTGCGCGGTTGCCCAGCGGGACGACGTTGGCGCCCTCACAGGGCCATGTCGCCGAGAGGAGCGTTCCGTCCATGAGTACACCGGGTCCGGGCACGACCGGGCCGAGGCGCCCGACGATGGTCGATGTCGCGCGCGAGGCAGGCGTCAGCCTCAAGACCGTCTCGCGCGTGGTGAACGGCGTGTCCACCGTCGACCCGGAGCTGGCCGAGCGCGTGCTGACCGCGGTGACCCGGCTGGGGTTCCGGCGCAACAACAAGGCCCGGGACCTGCGTTCGCGCAGTACGTCGGCGACGGTCGGTCTGCTCATCGAGGATCTGGCCAACCCTTTCTACGCGGGCATCGCCGCCGCGGCTGCGCAGTGCGCCCTGGAGCACGACACGCTGCTGATCACGGCCAGCTCGGAGGAGGACGCCGACCGCGAGCGCAAGCTCCTGCTGCAGATGTGCGAGCACCGGGTCGACGGATTGCTGGTCGTGCCTGCCGGCAGCACCGCCGACCATGTCTACCTGCGCGCCGAAATCGAGATGGGCACACCGGCCGTCTTCCTCGACCGCCCGCCCACCAATCTGCGCGCCGACACCGTGCTCATCGACAACGCGGCGGGCGCGCGGGACGCGATCGAGCACCTGGTGGCCCGTGGTCACGAGCGGATCGGTGTGCTGTCGGACTGGCTGAGCATCCACCCCATGGCCGAGCGGCTGTCGGCCGCCGAGAGTGCGCTGGAGCGGGCCGGGCTGCCGTACCGGCCCGACCTGATCCGGTACGGCCTGCACGCGCTGCGCGACACCGAGGCCGCGGTCGAGCGGATGGTCTCGGCGCCGCAGCCGCCCACCGCGCTCTTCGCTCTCAACAACCGGATCACCCTCGGTGCCCTCGGTGCGTTGAACCGGCTGGGTCAGGACCTGGACGTGGTGGGTTTCGACGACTTCGAGACCGCCGGTCTGATGGCGCGCCCGCTGACCGTCGTCTCCTACGACGTGCGGGCCATCGGCAGGATCGGCGCCGAATTGCTGTTCAAGCGCATCGCGGGGGACAAGTCGCGCCCCCGGACGGTCGTGATCCCCACAAGCCTTGTCGAGCGCTGCATGTCGGGCGCCGCGACGGAGGATCTCCCCACCGCACCGGACGTCGCCCACTGACGGCTGCCCCGTACTCCCCGGCGGGCGGCCAGGGCCGCCAAGACGGCACAGCGACTCAAGCCCGCACCACCGCGAGGCGCATGGCCTCCATCAGCTCCTCGCGGGCCGCACGGAAGGCACGGCGTGCGTCAGCGCACTCGGGATCATCCCGCCGTGCTCCAGCCACCACCACGTCTCGGTACAGAGCGAGCTTGTAGCCGGCGTCTCTGGCCTTCGACACGACATGCGACGGCGCCAGCAGTTCGAGCTGATACTGCTTGACATGTACCCCGTGCTCCAGCAGAGCACTTTGCACCTGCTCCAACTGCGTTGGGTTCGATGCACGGCTTGCCTGGCTTATCACGTCCCTCGCCTGCGTCAGCGCTTCCAGGAACTGGACGTACGAGGAACGCAACAGCTCTCTGTCACGCTCGCCCGCATCCCGCCGCCACCGCAACCGATCCGCCAGGAGGGTGCTTCCGACACCGATGACCGCTCCCAACATGGTGCTGACCAACGTCGTCCATTCCATGGCCGCAGAGTACGAAACGTCCCAACGGGCGGCCAGAGCCTGACGGGCGCAAAGGGCATGGGCTTGCTCTGGTGATCGAACGCACATCGTTTCGGCACGCGCAGGATCGGGCGCGGAGGACCACAGGGCTTCACTCCCCGGTCGGGCACCACGTCCGGGTGCGTGATTCATCGGGTACCGGACGGTGCGGAGTTGACGAGTCCGGGTCCGGAATCAACAGGACTCCGCATACCGGATGTTCGAGCGTTCCGGCGACGTGGCGAGGTGCCGCTGCCGTAGCTGCCGGTGCGTGACCGGCCGGGACTTGGGCAACCACCTGGGCGCGGTGCCGACCGCTTTCGCCGATCCTCGTGCGTCCGTCGCGAAGCGGGTGTACACGGTCCAGGAGTGACTTCCGTTTCCCAGAACACTGTTGGGGAAAGCAGGGCCCCCGGAAATCACCGTGTGCCGTCGACACGACTCCCTCGCGCAACCGGTGGCCGACAGTCGCTCCCAACCTCTAGGCAACGTTGTCTCGACTGGCTATGGTTCAGAACCGACCCACGGAGGGCGGCGATTACGGCCTTGTGCCAGGAAAGCTCGTGTCGCACTGGTCGACGGCCCCCAGTTCATTGCCATCGGCTATCTGAGCAGGGGTGATCCTCCCGTGTGTCGACGGGAAAGCTGCTGATGTAAAGCCGGCACCTTCGGGCAGACGAAGGTGTCCCGAGCGAGCGTGCTGCATCGCTAGGCAACGTTGTCTCACCTCGTTGTGTTTCAAGGGCTGAACCTTGGAGGGAACCGGAGATGGCCGACATCATGGATCTGGCGCAGTTGTGGGCCGACCATGACGCGATCCACGTGAACGGCGTCGAGGTGGCTCTGCTGACCGGAGGCCCGCGTCCCGAGGTGGAGCCCGACGAGGACGGAGCGGTGATCCACCTTCAGGCCGGCCCGGCCGGACCGATGCTGTTGCGTCTGGCCGTCCCGATCGGCGACGCCGTCGGCTACTGGCACCCGGCGGCCGGCTGGGACCGGCACCTGGTCGCGGACTGGGCGAGCGGCTGGCGCAGCGTCGGTCTCGTCGCCTCGGCGCCGCTGGGCTGTCTGTACGACGCGGCTGGCTCGGCGCTGCTGGCGTTCGCGTCCGACCGGGTCACGGCGACGACCAGGATCCGGTTCGGTGTCGCGGAGGCCACGGCCCGCTTCGGGGTCTGGCTGGCCATGGATCTGCGTCCGGGAGAGAGCTGCGCCGTACGCCTCCAGGCCGCGGGACGCTCCTTCGCCGACACGATGCGGGCCCTGACACACCGGCTCCGCGACGGCGACGCGCTGCCCACGCCCGACGCGGCCCGCACCCCGGCCTACTCGACCTGGTACTCGCTGCACCGGGACGTGGACGCGGCGCGGGTCGAGGCCGAGGCGGCGCGCGCGGCCGAGGCCGGCTGCGGAATCCTGCTGCTGGACGACGGCTGGCAACAACGGGCCCAGGGCCCCGGCTACTCCGGGAGCGGCGACTGGACGCCGGACCCGGCGAAATTCCCCGACTTCGCCGCTCACGTCAAGACCGTTCAGGGCCTAGGACTGCGCTACGTCGCCTGGATCGCCCCGCTGCTGCTGGGCGAACGCACCTTGGCGCACGAGGAGATGAAGGAGTTCGCCCCGCATGCCGTGCCACGCCTCTCGTGCCGTGTCCTCGACCCGCGCCACGAGGAGGTCAGACGGTTCGTCACCGAGGCCTGCGTGCACCTCGTACGCCGCTACGGCCTGGACGGACTGAAGATCGACTTCCTGGACTTCGCGATGCTCCACGACCAGGAGGAGGGTGGCCGTGCCGACAGCGACGTCGGCGTGGCCATGCGGCTGCTGCTGACCGAGCTGCGCGAGAGACTGCGCGAACTGCGCGGCGACGAACTGCTCGTCGAACTCCGGCAGCCCTACACCGGTCCGGGCATGGTCGGCTTCGGGAATCTGCTGCGCGCCGAGGACTGCCCGGCCGACGCGACCGCCAACAGGGTTCGGACGCTGGACATCGCCGCCACCACGGCCGGAGCCGTCCACTCGGACATGCTCATGTGGGACCCCGACGCGACGGCGGAGACGGCGGCCAGGCAACTCCACTCGGCCCTCTACGCGACCCCGCAGATCTCCGTGCCACTGGCAGGGCAGTCCGCCGAGCACCGCGCGATGACGGCCTTCTGGCTCGGGTTCTGGTGGGACCACCGCGACGTCCTCACCCGTGGCGAGATCCGCGCGGGACGACCGGACCAGCTCTACGAGACGGTGATCGCGAGCGCCGGGAAGCGAGCCGTGATCACCTACTACGCCGAACACCGTGTCGCTCCGCTGCGCCTCGAAGCCTTCACCGAGACCGCCCTCGTCAACTCCACCGCCGCCGCGCACGTGGCCCTGGACGTGGACGGCCGTGCTGTGGAAGTCCGGCTGGACGCGGCGGACGCCTGCGGCCGGCCCGCCGGTTCGTCCGTACGGACCCTGGGGCCCGGCCTTCACTCGATCCCCGTTCCCCCCTCCGGTCTGTGCGTGCTCAGGCCGGTGCCACCCGCGGATTGCCCGCGCTGACGTCTGGAGAGGTCCGCTCGTGTCGAACAGCCAAGATCGACGTCCTCGTACCACCGGGGAATCGCCGGCTCCCGGCGACATGTCCCGCCGCACACTCGTGGGCCTGGGGGCGGCGACCGTCCTCGGGGCAGCTGCCACCGGCGTTCTGGCGCCGCGTGCCCAGGCCGCCGGACCGGTTGCCCCGCAGGCCGCCGCGGCGGGTCCCACGGTCACGCTCGCCTTCTCCGACCCGACCGGGCTCTACCCGGTCGACGGCGACGCCCCGGCAACCCCCGACCTGCTGGTCTCCGTGACCAGCCCCACCGCGCTGAGCGGAACCATCGCCTGGTCCGTCTCGGCGCGGAACCAGTCCCCCGGAGGCGGAACGGAGCCCTTCGAGGTGGCGGCGGGCGCCCCGAGCACGGTCACGATCCCGCTCGGCCCGCTCGGCCCCGACTACTACCTGGTCACCGCGACCGTCACGGACGCGGCCGGCACGCAGTTGCTCGCGCAGACCGTGGGGCTCGGCGTGATCCGGCCCACGGTCGCCGGACGGCGTCCGCAGTCGGTGTTCGGGATGGGCATCCGGCCGGAATCCACCCCGGCGATCACCAAGCAGATCGCGCAGCGCATCGGCGTGAAGTGGACCCGGGGCATCGCCTCCGTCCAGCCCGACACCGTGTCCCCGAAAGCGGGGGTGTTCTGGCAGCAGCCGCAGATCGATGTCGCCCGAGCTGAGATAGCCGACTGGCACGAGCACGGGATCGAGACGCTCGGCGGCATCAACTACAACATGTCCTGGAACGTCCAGCCGGGCCCGAACGGCGAGCCGCTCAAGCTCTACCAGAACCGGCCCAAGGACATGACCGCCCATGTCGAGATGGTCTACCACGCGATTGCTCCGTTGCAGGACCTGGTCCCCAACTGGGAGCTGTGGAACGAGCCGTGGGTCCACGGCTGGACCTGGAAGACCGGCGACGCACAGGACTACCGGGACATGTGCCGGATGATCTGGGAACGGCTCAAGCCGGAGTACCCGGACGTGAACCTGATCGGCGGCGGCTCGGTGTCGTACAACCGTGACATCGTCTATGCCCAGGGCTCCAAGGACACCGGCTACATCGACGGTTCGGTCAACCACGCCTACGGCTACCCCGACGCCACGCAGTACGCGATGGCCAAGACGCAGATCAAGATGGACAAGCTCTGGTCGCGGACGAAGGGGCGCGCCGGGCAGTGGCAGACCGAGCTCGGCACCGCCACCCGCTACAACTTCGCCGACCTGCCTCCCGAGGAGGCCGCCTACGGGGTGGCCCGGACGCTGGCCCCCACCTATCTGCTGCACATGCTCGCCGGTGCCGAGGAGGACAGCTCCATCCGGATCTTCTGGTTCTCCCTGTCCTACGACAAGGGCTACTCCGGCGACGACTTCAACATCTACGACGCGAGGACCAGGACCCCGCGGCCCGTGGTGGTCGCCTACGCCACGATGACGAGCCTTCTCGAAGACTCGGTGTTGCAGGAGGAGTTGTACCCCGACGCGAAGTCCACGTGGGGCTTCCTCTTCCGCGGCGCGGACGGCAGGGGCAGGGCCGCCGTCTACGCCGACCAGCTCTACGACGGCACCGACGAGCACCAGAGTGCCGGTCACACCGGCACACTCACCCTGAACGACGCCCGCGGCATCCGCGCCTACGACTACCTCGGGCGCCGGCTCACCGACGGCAGGTCGTCCCGTGTCACGCTGACGCTGAAGCCGTGGGAGGCCGTCTACTTCGACAGCGATCTGTCACCGGCCGCGCTCCGCAAGGCACTGACCGACGGTGCGCGCTTCGACTACACCACGCCGCTGCACGTCAGCCCGCTGTCCTTCGTGAAGCCGCTCGACTCGAGGAGCACCATCGACGTACGGGTGGAGAACGTCACGCCGAAGGCGCTGGACGCCTCGCTCGGGATCACCCCGCCGACGGGCTGGCGAGTGGGGCGGCGGACGGTTCCGGTCAACGGGATCAAGCCCGGGGAGTCCCGCGTCGTCTCCTTCCCCGTCACGGATTTCGAGGCCGACGAGAACAACCGGTACACCGTCGGATACGACGTCACCGTGGCTCGTCGGCCGGGCTTCCACCAGAGCGGATCGCAGACCGTCCAGGTCGCCTATCTCCCGTTCCGGCACATCACCGTCGGCGGGAGCGCCAGCCAGTGGAACGACGTCATACCGGTGACGATGACCAGCGTGACCGCGGCCGGTGACAGCAAGACCTACTCGTTCCAGGCTGCCTGGGACGATGCCTTCCTGTACGTCAGGGCCCTGGTCGGAGACGATCTCCAGGTGTCGAACCCGGCGTTCACGGCCGACGAGTACAAGTTCCCCTTCCAGGCGGACAGCATCCAACTGGCCTTCGACGCCACGGCCGACAAGACCGAGGACCTGCTGGCCGGCGACCCGCACTACGACAAGTGCCTGCGGTCGATCTCGCACCTGTACGTCGCCACCCTGGCCACCGGGGGCTGTTCCGAGCTGCACCGGCAGCTGGCGCCGGGCACCAACTACCAGACCTTCTACCCGACCAACGCGGAACTCCCGACGCCGCTCGGCCCGATGGACGCGCAGCAGGCCGAAGGCACCGAGGGCCGGGTGCTCGTCTCCAGGGACGACGCCAACAAGCTGACCCGATACGAGATCGCACTCGCCTGGAGCCAACTCCCCGAACTGGCGGCCGAGGTGAGAGCCGCGCGTCCCGGGAGCGTCACCCGGGCCACGTTCGCCGTCCAGGTGCAGGACGCCGGAACGACCGGTCACGGCGCCACCTACTGGACGACACAGTCGGCACCTCCGACGTCGGGTTGCTACAACTTCGCCCCGTTCTGGGGCACCGGCGCGCAGTTCACCGGCGGTCGCGTCGACTCCCGGTGGGGCATCGGGCGCTGAGCTGCGCCCGGCCGTCCGCGGCGCCCGCCCGGCGGGAGTCCGGCGGGAGTCCGGCGGCCGGGCGGGCCCGGTGCCGGACTCCCGCCCGCCCCGCGGGCCCCGCACGCACAGCCAGAGGTCCCGGCCGAGGAAGCGGAACGAACACGGCCCGCGTTCCCGACCGAGGAACCGGACCCGACGTGGACCAGCGGTACCCGTCGGCCCGGCGCTCGCACTCGTGGCGCGCGCCGGCCAGAACCAGGAGCCACCTGTGAGCGACACCCCCGACAAGCCCATCGAGCCGCCGTGGGCGAAGCCCTCCGGCATCCGGATCACCTCGGTCCGGGCCATCCTCACCGCACCGGCCGGTACGACGCTCGTCGTCGTCCGGGTCGACACCAGCGAACCCGGACTGTACGGACTGGGCTGCGCCACCTTCACCCAGCGGGCGGCGGCGGTCGCCACCTCGGTCGACGAGTACCTGGCACCGCAGCTGATGGGGCGCGACCCCGCCGACATCACCGACATCACGTCGACCCTGCACGTCAGTGGCTACTGGCGCTCGGGTCCGGTGCTCAACAACGCACTGTCCGGGGTGGATATGGCGCTGTGGGACATCAAGGGGAAGCAGGCCGGTCTCCCGGTGTGGCAGCTTCTCGGCGGCCGGTGCCGTACCGCGGCTCCCCTGTACGCGCACGCCCAGGGGCGGGACGCCGAGGAGGTCGCCGACGACGTACGCGACCTGATGTCCCAGGGATACCGGTACGTGCGCTGTCAGGTGGCGATACCCGGCGCGGGCACCTACGGTGCGCCGGCCACCGCGGCCCCGGTCGGCTCCCGTGCACCCCTGACCCCGAACGCATGGGACCCGGCGGCGTACCGGCGAACCGTCCGGAAGCTGTTCGGGCATCTGCGCCAGGAGCTGGGCGCCGAGGTCGAGTTGATCCACGACGTCCACGAGCGGGTCCACCCCACCGACGCCGTACGGCTCGCGAAGGATCTGGAGCCCTACGACCTGTTCTATCTGGAGGACCCGGTCGCGCCGGAGGACATCGACTGGCTCCGTACCCTGCGCAGCCGGACGGTGACTCCCATCGCCATCGGTGAACTGTTCACCAACCCCGCCGAGTACCGGCCCGTGGTCCAGGAGCGGCTCTGCGACTTCATCCGCGTCCACATCTCCGCCATCGGCGGCATCACCCCGGCCTGGCGGCTCGCGAACGCCTGCGAACTGTTCGGCGTACGGACCGCGTGGCACGGCCCCGGTGACGTCTCGCCCATCGGCCATGCCGCCAACCTGGCCCTGGACCTGGCCTGTCCGAACTTCGGGATCCAGGAGCAGCACCTGTTCGGGTCCGCCGCGCAGGAGGTGTTCCCCGGCTGCCCCGAGATCCGCGACGGCCACCTGTGGCCGAGCACCGCACCCGGACTCGGCATCGACTTCGATGAACGCCTTGCCCTGAAGCACCCGCCCCGGTTCCCCACCCCCGGTGGTGCGTGGAAGCCGCCGCGCCGCGCCGACGGTGCCCTCCAACGCCCCTGACCGACCGCCCGAAGGAGTCCGCCCCATGAGATCCCGTACACCTTTCACGATCCTCGCCGCGACCGTGTGCCTGGCCACGGTCCTCGGCGCCTGCACCACCCCGTCCTCCGGAAGCGGCGGCGGCAGCGGCGCGAAGCAGAACGTCACGCTGACCGTCGCGGAGTGGACCAACCCCGGCGCGGTCGAGTTCACCAAGGAGCTCAACGCCAAGTTCGAGAAGGCGCACCCGGGGGTCACCGTCAAACTGCAGACGGCCCCGAACGCCAACGGAGCCTGGCAGCAGTTGTGGAACAGCATGCTGCAGTCCAAGTCCCTCGACGTCCTCGCCCAGTTCCCCCCGACCCAGCAGGGCTACGCCCCCGGCTACACCAACCTCAAGCCCGGAGGGGCGGCCGCGCTCATCACGTCCGGTCAACTGACCGACCTCAAGGACCAGCCGTTCATGAAGCAGTACGACCCGGAGGTCCAGGCCGCCGCGGTCGGATACAAGGGCGGCGTCTACGGCGTCATGGCCGCCGAGTACGTCGGTGCGGGTGCGATCTGGTACAAGAAGGACCTGCTCGCGAAGCACGGTCTGTCCGTTCCCACGACGTTCCAGGAATTCCTGGACGCCTGCGACAAGCTGAAGAAGGCCGGGATGACACCGATCTTCGTGTCCGCGCAGAGCGGCATGCACGGCGGCGTGTGGCAGGGCATCGCGAATCAGATGATCATGAAGGGGCACCAGCCCTCGGAGTCCGTCAAGGTGTCCGCGGACCGGGCCACCGCCTTCTGGAAGGGCACGCAGTCCTGGACCGACCCGGTCTACAAGGAGATCTCGCAGCGGCACACGGAGGTCATGCAGTACATCGAGCCCAATGCCTCGGGTGTGTCCCAGCAGACCGCGCCCGGCGTCTGGGCCACGAAGGCCGACGACTACCCGTTCCTGCTCGACGGTTCCTGGGACGGGCTGACCATCCAGCAGGCCAACCCGAAGCTCGACCTCGGGTTCTTCGCCCTGCCGGGCACCGACGATCCGGCGGCCAACCGCGTCGCGTTCAAGCCGGACCTCACCTGGGTGGTCCCGACCACCGCGCCGCACAAGGACCTGGCGATGCAGTGGCTCGCGATGTTCTCCGAGCCCGACAACTACAAGAAGTGGCTGGAGAAGACCGGCTCCATCTCCACCCAGCCAGCGTTGCAGAACACCGGCCTGCCCTGGATGGACTGGCTGAACGGTCACATGAGTGACGCCTTCCCGCAGCTCACCAACCCGTGGATCCCGGCCGGGGCGCCCATCGAGGCGGGCGGTCCCGACCTGTACAAGATGAAGCCGATCGGCAGCGACAGCATCGACAGCCTCCTGTCCGCCTCGGCGTCGGCCTACCGCAAGTCGGTCGGCAAGTAACGAACGCACTCTCGGAAAGGAGGCTCGGCGTGGCACGCTGTCCCTTCGGAAACCAACGGACGCGGCGGTTCATCCCCTGGGCCAGCATCGCGATCCCGGGAGCCGGGTGGCTGCTGTTCGGGCTCTACCCGTCGCTTGCCACCATCGGATACTCGTTCACCCGGTACTCCGGGCTCCCGGGCACGCCTCTGAACGTCTGCGGCCTGTGCAACTACTCGGCGGCCTTCACATCGCTGTCGTCCGTGGTCGGGGACGCGGTGCGGGTCACGCTGACCTATGTGCTCGGTGTGACCGTACTGCAGACCGTGATCGGTCTGGGCCTCGCCCTGCTGCTGAACCGGCCCGGACGCTCCTACACCCTCTACCGCGCCATCATCTTCATGCCGCAGATCTTCTCGGTCGCGGTGGTCGGCGCCATCTTCGCGCTCATGCTGGACCCCTACTCGGGCCCGGTGGAGAAGGTCATGCACGGCATCTTCGGCAACACCTCGGCGTTCCTCGGGTCGAGCTCGCTGGCCCTGCCCCTGGTGATACTGGTGAACGTGTGGATGTTCTCCGGCTACACGATGCTCATCTACATCGCCGGGCTGCGGAACATCCCACCGGCGGTCTACGAGGCGGCGGCCATGGACGGCGCCGGACGCCTGCGGGTGTTCCGGCACGTGACCTGGCCGCTGCTGGCCCCGGCCACCACGGTGACCGTGTTCCTCACGGCGATGGGAACGCTGGGCGAGTACGCGCTGATCATGGTCCTCACCGGCGGCAACTTCGGCACCAAGACCCTCGGGCTGTACATGTTCCAGTCAGCGTTCGGGGGCGACAGTCAACTCGGTTACGGCTCGATGCTCGCGATGCTGCAGTTCCTCCTGACCGTCGTGATCGGCGGCGGACTGCTGTTCACCCTGCGCCGACGGGAGATCTCGCTGTGAAGGCCTCTCCTGCTGTCCTGGACCGGACCGATCAGGGCCCTGCTCGAAGCAGTACGCCGCAGTCGAAGGCGCCACTGCTGTCCACGAAGGCGGCCAAGGCCGCCGGGGTGAACCTGCTCTGCTTCGCGATCGCCGCCGTGCTGTTCGCCCTGCCGCTGGTGTACATGCTGCTGCAGGCGTTCAAGACGTACACCGGGTTCCTCCAGAGCCCCACCGGAATGCCGGACCCGTGGACCACGGAGAGCTTCTCGACGGCGTGGAGCCAGGGCGACTTCGGACGGCAGATGATCAATAGCCTGATCTACGCGATCATCCCCGACACGGTCACACTGATCCTCGGGGTCTTCCTGGCCTTCCCCATCTCGCGCGGATACTTCAAGCGCTCCAATCTCCTGTACACATTCTTCATATTCTCCGGGTTCCTGCCCGGCGGCCTCATCCCGCTGTTCATCGAGGCGCGATCGCTCCACCTGTACAACAGCATGGCCGGATACCTGATTCTGACCAGCCTGTCCGGTGCGGGGTTCTTCTTCTTCGTCGGGTACATCAAGGGCATCCCGCGCGAGATCGACGAGGCCGCCGCGCTGGACGGCTGCGGCTACGTCCGCTTCATCTTCACGATCATCATGCCGCAGATGAAGCCCGCCCTGGCCACCTTCGCCATCTTCGGCTTCGTCCACGCCTGGAACAACCTCATCCTGCCGCTGGTCATGTTGTCCGACGCGGCACTGTGGCCGGTCACCCGCGGGCTGTACTCGTTCTTCGGCGAGTACACGCAGAACTGGCCGCTCATCGCCGCCGGCACGTTCATCGTGGCCGCACCCATCCTGCTCCTGTTCGTGCTGCTCCAGCGCCACCTCGTCGAAGGCGTCGCCGGCGGTGCGGCGTTCGGCACGCAGGGCGTCACCGGAGCGCCCGCCGTCCAGGCCGAGGAGGGGGACGGATCATGACCGGCCCGGTCACCTCCTGGACCGCGGACGGCGACCGGGTGCGGTTCCGGCTCGCCGATCCGCTGTGCCACCCGGATTTCGCCTGGCCCAGGACCCTGCTGCACCATCCGGTGCGCTGGGCCGCCCCGTCGCTCCGCGCCGAACAGCTCCGGTTGGTCGACGGGACGGGGCGGTCGGTGCCCTTTCAGCTCTCGCAGGTGAACGCGGCGGACGGCCACCTGACGTACGCCGTCGTCTGCTTCTTCGCCGACCTGCCGTCCGGCGCGACACGCGAATTCACCCTGTGCGCCGACCCATCGGTGCCGACGGCCCATGTCCCGCGACCGGTCCGGATCACCGAGGACGGCACGTCCACCGTCGTGGACAACGGAGCGCTCCGGATCCGGCTGCCCTCCTCGGGCCGGTTCGCCTCCGACGCCGTACCGGGTCCCGTCCTCCAACTCGACCGAGGGCGCGGCTGGGTGGGAAGGTCCACCGTGCGCTGCGGCACCGAACAGCTCGAACACCTGGAAGTACGGCTCGTGGAAGCCGGTCCGCTGTTCGCCACCCACGAACTCCGCTACCACTTCACCGGCAAAGCCTCCTACACGGCGACCGTCGGCTGCTTCCAGGGCTGCGACTTCGTCGACGTGGCCGAGGAGATGACGGCGTTCGACTCCGCGACGACGGCATGGGAACTGAGCTGGGACGGCGTGAGGCCGACCCACCGCTTCTCGTCCACCTGGCCGTTCTCGCAGTTCCCCGACGACCACGCAGACCCGGAATCATTGCACCTCTACCACTGGCTCGGCATCGACGAGCCGATCGTGCTCGGCGACAGCGGGGAGGACCCGTCGTTCTCCGGACCCGGTGGCAGAGAGAGGCCGGACACCGACTTCGCCTTCACCGTCGGCCCCTACGCCCCGAGCCACGCGTGGAACATCCGCCCGCACGCCACGTTCTGGGACGCCGGGGGAGGCGATGCGATGGGCGTCTTCCTCCGCGACCACGCCCGGTGGGACGACCGCGTCTACGCGTCCTGGGCCTCCGCGGACCACCTCCAACTCCGGTTTCGGCACGACGGCGTGCTCCACTGGACCTGGCCCCTGCGCTCCGGGACCCGCCGGACGGCGATCGTTTTCTACGACCACGAACGCGACCTCGAAGTGATGCGCGACCAGAAGGGCACGCAGCACCCGTCCTCGTACGTGCGCCACCTCCACCACTGGCAGGGCACGCTCAGCCTGGATCGCGTCAAGGACTGGAGTCTGACCTACTCGGGAAGGCGACCCACCCCGCTGTGCTCCGAAGGCGAACTGGCCTCGCCCGACGACCTCGCCGCCGCGCTCTTCACGGGCGCGGAGGGCCCGAGTCTCATCGCCCACGGGGTCAACGAACACCCCGGCTACCTCAACATCGGTCAACGGCCGCTCTACGACCGGCTTCTCGACGGCTATGACCGCCTCGCCGACCGGCTGGGAGCGACGGACCGCGAACGAGCCGACGCGCTGCTGTTGTTGACCGCCCATGTCTCCGCCGGCGAGGAGATCGGCCCGCTCAGGCGCATGATCGCGGGCCACCCGAACTTCCTCGCCGACGGAAAGTCGGCGCTCGCCTGCCTCGCCTGGCTGTTCCCCGACCACGAGGCAGCACCGGAATGGCTCGACCAGTTCGAGAAGTTCGTCGAACTGGCAGGCATTTTCCACACCAGACCGGCGCTCCCGGCCCACGGGTCCCGGGCCGGCCGCTGGACCGAGAGCCTGGCCACCTATGTCTGGGCCTTCCTCCGCCCGGTCACCCAGGGCAACTTCCTGGGCCGCCTGACCGACGGCCGTAACCGCCTCGCCACACCGGAGTTCGCGGCCGTCGGCGAATGGCTGGTGAACGCCCTGACCTCCCCGGTCGAGACCGGCCCCGGCGGCGAACTCCGTCGCCTGCACCCCGCACAGGGAGCCCACGCCTTCTGGCCCCGGCGCCCGCCCGTCGAGATGCGGCTCCTCGGCGAGGCCCTGCGCCGCTACCGTCCACTCGTCGCGGAACATCTGCTGTGGGGGAGCGACGAGTTCGCCCACCGGCTCGACAGCCCGCCCGGCGCGCCCGACCCGTGGCGGGTCACGGTGCGGTCCGCAGGCGACCGGGGGACCAATCCGCGGCTCAAGAGCTCGAAGTACACCGGATACGGTGTCACGCTGCGCGCCGATGTCGACCGGCCCGGCGAGGTAGCGGTCTTCCTCCAACAGGTGGACCGCGGCCCCAACTACCGCTGGGGGATACCCGACGACAACGGCAGCGGGCACATCTACTACTACGCCGCGGGGCACTCCTACAGCGGCCACGGCCCCGAGGACGCCGGGGACCGCAGGGCCCCCGACGCCACCTTCGCCACTTCCTGCGCGGTCTGGAAGAACGGCGCGTACCGCTCGATCGGCCAGAACACCCTGGACCGGCCGCTCCACGACCTGGACTGCGCGCAGTACGCGGAGATCGTCTCCGACCCGGACGGCCCGGTGGGCGGCCTCTATCTGAGTCGCAGCGTCCTGCTCGTCGGCAGCGACTACCTCGTCACCTACGACGCGTTCGCCGCGGGCCAGCGCATGGTGTGGACATGGTCCGCGCTGACCGAGGCCACCGGCCACGACGCCAACAGCTTCCCGCACCTCGCCGAGCGGATGCCGTTCATCCACGTGGTCCGCGGCGTGCGTTCGGACGGAGCTCTCGACGGCGCCTTCGTGACGGACGTCTCCCGGGGCGTACGCCTGGAGGGAAGGGCTGACGGCGCGAACGGCAACACGCTGGCGGTCGTGAGCCACCGCGACGACCTGGAAGTGGCCCCCGCGTGCTCGACCCCTTGGGGCACCCGGATCCGGACCCCGCACAGCCTGGACTTCGTGTTCCGGCACGAGGCGTCCGTGCACTACGAGCCGAGGACGGTCGACTTCGCCGAGCAGGGGCTGCGCTTCTCGGGGACGGCAGGGACCATCCGGCTCTTCGACGACGGACTGCGGCAGCTGACCCTCTTCCACGGAAGCGCCGTGGGAACCTCCGAGCTCGTCCTGACCACCGAGGACGACGAACTCGCAATCGGCCTCAGCTACCGGGTCCCCGCCGAGGCCCGAGGCGTCTACCATGCCCCGTCGGACAGTTCGGTGAGCCTGCACGTGCCCGGCGGCCTCGATGCGGCGGCCCGCTTCCACATCGACGGCGAGCCGGCACGCCTCCTCACCGTGTCGCGGGAAGCGATCACCGTCGCCCTGCCCCGAGGCCGCCACCGCTGGGAGTTGACGGGCGGACAGCCGGAACCTCCGCCCTCGCAGGTCGTACGGACCGAGACCGTCGGTGACGGTGTGCTCGTGCACTTCTCCGCGGCAGCCGCCGCGGACCGCTACATCGTCCAGCTCAGCTCCGACGGCGGCCACACGTGGGCGACGGCAGTGGAGACGGAACGAAGTCCCGTCCACCTGAAGGGACTTGCCGAGGGCGAGAAACGTCACGTCCGCGTCATCGCCCGGAACAGTCGGCGACAGGCCGTTCCGGGCGGCGACTATCCCGTTCACCCGAGCCGCCTGGCGCCCGATCCGCCGGACGGGCTCGGACTCCGGCTCGGCGACGGCATGGTCACCGCCACGTGGGGCGAGGTGCTGGGGGCCGGCGGGTACCGGCTCTACCGGCGCCGCAAGGGCGAAACCATCTATCACGAGATATTCGCCGGATTCGGCTTCCGGTACGTCGATCACGCGCCCGGGGTCGTCCCCGGACGCCACGATCCGGACGGGGCCCGCCCGGCGGACGTGACCGTGTACGAGTACGCCGTCGCGGCCGAGAACGGCAACGGCGTCGGTCCGAGGTCGGCGGCGGTGGACACGGAACCAGGAAGTTGGCGGCACTGGAGTCCACCGACGGATCTCGTCTTCCGTCGACAGCACACCTACAACCAGCCGCCCTACGTGCCCGCGTCCGCGACCCCGCGCCCCTACGGCCACCAGGTTCCGGCCCCAAGAACGCCTGCCGTCGACCCCCGGGCCGGGGAGGCGCCGTGATCGGGCAGCGGATCCTGGTCACCGGGGCCGCGGGCCGCATCGGCCGTGAGCTGCGCCCGCGCCTGGCCCGCGAAGGCCGGACCCTCCGCCTCCTGGACGTGGCGGAGACCGGACCGGCCGGACCGGAGGAGGACGTGGAGACCGTCCGGGCGTCCTTCACCGACCAGGACGCGATCGACGCGGCCTGCCAGGACGTCGACGCGGTGGTCCACCTGGGCGGCCTGGCGGGGGAGACGTCATGGCAGCGGATCGCCGACATCAACATCGACGGCACCCGACGGGTCCTCGAAGCCGCACGGAGGCAGGGCGTTCGCCGCGTGGTGCTCGCTTCGAGCATTCACGCCGCGGGGTTCCACACCCGGGACGACGCGGTCGACGGCGTCCTGCCCGCCGCCGTGACGCCGCGCCCGGACACCTACTACGGTGTCAGCAAGGCCGCGATCGAGGCGCTGGGCAGTCTCTACCACTCGCGGTTCGCCATCGACGTCACCTGTCTGCGCATCGGCGCGTTCCGGCCGCGCCCGCTCGCCCCCGAGGACCTGGCCGCCTGGTTGTCGCCGGGTGACGCGGCCCGGCTCGTCGAGGCATGCCTGCAGGCCGAGCCCGCCGCGTTCCGCGTCCTGTGGGGCATCTCCCGCAACACTCGGCGATGGTGGTCGCTGGAGGAGGCGGAGGCCATCGGGTACCGCCCCGAGGACGACGCGGAACACCATCTGGCGTCGATCCTCGGCTCCGGGACCTTCGGCCCGACGGACCTCGATCCTGCCGGCCCTCGCAACCACCGCGTCGGCGCCGGCTTCTGCGCGATGCCGCTCGGCTGACGACCGGAGGGCCCGGCCGATCGAGGCCGGGCCCCGTGCGGGGCAGGCAACGTTGTCCCGGATGGGGTGAGTCACGTGCGCCCGGGTGTCGGGAGGACTCGGGCGACTTCTTCGGCAGGTCCGGCGGTGGACGTGCCGGGCCGGGACGCTCCGTGACCGCGTCCGGCCGTCGAGCGGGGATCGTGCCTGTGCGGTCGTTGGTCACACCGCACCCCGGCCCTGTTCGGGCCCGGCCGATCCGCTCATCCGGCGAAGGCGGCCGAAGGCAGGCCGACGGCGCCGCCCGTCTCCTCGACGACGAAGACGGATCCCGCCCGGTCGTCGTCCGGGAGTTCCAGACCCTCCCGGGCCGAGGTGACGTACAGCGCGTCGAGGCGGGGTCCACCGAACGTGCAGGAGGACGGCTGGTGCACGGGCAGCGGTATCTCGCCGAGCAGGTCGCCGTCGGGGGAGATCCGGGCCACGCGCGCACCACCCCACACCGCGACCCACAGACACCCGCTCGCGTCGACGGTGAGCCCGTCCGGCATGCCCGTACGTGCGGGAAGCCGGAAGAGCGTGCGCCGACGGGCTATCCACGGGTCTTCGTCAGTGGTGTCGAAGGCGTAGATCTCGCCCGCGACCGAGTCGGCGAGGTAGAAGGTGCGGCCATCGGGGCTCCAGCCGAGTCCGTTGGGCAGAGCGAGTCCTTCGAGGACCACCCGGCTCGTCCAGTCGGGCAGCAGGACGTGCAGTGCGCCGCGGCCCGGCCGGAAGTCCATCGCCGTGCTGCCGGCCCAGAACCGCCCGTGCCGGTCGCACTTCGCGTCGTTCATGCGCTCGTCGTCGGACAGGAACGTGCGCCGGGCGGTCGTCGAACCGTCGGCTTCGACGCTCGCGAATCCCTCGGCCGTCGCCACCACGAAGCCTCCGCCGCGTCGGGGCACCGCGGCGCCCACCTGTGTCGGCAGCCGAAGGCTGGTGGTCCGGCCGGTGACCGGGTCGCTGGTGTGGATGTGCCCGGCGGGGATGTCCACCCAGTGCAGGCGCCGGAGCCGGGCATCCCAGACCGGTCCCTCACCCACCCTGGCTCTGCCGGGGATCGCGATCCTGGCCGTCATCGGGAGTCCTCCGTCGTCGCCTGCGGTCGAGACGTCCGTCATGAACCGGGAAGCACCACGGCCGCGTTGGCGAGCAGCCCGCCGTCGACGGGCAGCGAGACGCCGGTGATGAAGCTCGCTCGGTCCCCGGCCAGGAAGGCGATCGCCTCAGCGACCTCGTCCGGTCGTGCCACCCGGCCGAGCGGATGCATCCGTCCCCAGGACTCGACCAGTTCCTGCGTGCCCCGGTCACTGCCGTCGGAAAAGGCGCGGGCGGAGGCGCGCAGCATCGGGGTGTCCACCGACGCGGGACAGACCGCGTTGGCCCTGATCCCGTTCTGCGCCTCGTCGATGGCGATCGACCGGGCGAGCGCGTTGAGCGCCCCTTTGCTGGTGGTGTAGGCGGCGACGGCGGTCTGGGTGACGAAGGCCTGCACGGAGGAGACGATCACGATCGAGCCCGCCCCACGGGCACGCAGGTGCGGGAGCGCGTGCTTGACGGCGTGGAAGGTGCCGGTCACGTTGACCGCGAGGACCTCGTTCCACTCGTCGGCACCGGTCTCCGCCGCGACGCCGTAGCGCTGGATCCCGGCTGCGGCGACGAGGATGTCGAGCCCGCCGTGTGCCGCCGCGACCCGGGTGACGAGTCGAGCGGTGGCGGCCTCGTCGGTGACGTCGACCTCGACGCGCTCGACGCCGGGAGGCAGTTCCTCGTGCGCGCCCTCCGGTGGGATGCCGGCCGCCACGACCGTCGCCCCGCGCGCGGCGAGCACCCGGGCCGTCGCGCCTCCGATGCCGCTGAATCCGCCGGTGACAATGGCGACCTTGCCGTCGAACTCCGCCACGTTCCGCTCCCTCGATGTGGTCCTGGGCCTCAAGCCTGGCCGAGCCCCGCCGTCGAAATGATCCAGGGGCAGCTGCGACGGGCGGTTCCGGTCGACGACCACCGCACGGACGGCCGGGCGAACTGCGTTCCGGCGACGTCCACTTCACTCTAAACAACGTTGTCTCGGCCCGCTAGTCTGTGGCCGTTCCGCACTCCGGCGCACTTTCGGGCGGTGCTCCTCGGCCGCGCCCGGCTGTCGCTCGATGCCGTGTCGGAGTCCTTCGCGTGGGTGCTCGTTCGTCGGGCGGTGAGGAGAAGAAGCTCGTGACGACAGAGTGGATCAGATGGCCCGCCAACGTCATTGCCCGGTTCGGCGGTGAACCCGTCGCGTTCGGAGGTGACTACAACCCCGAACAGTGGGACGAGAGCGTGTGGCCCGAGGACGTCCGGCTGATGCGTGAGGCCGGAGTCAATCTGGTCACCGTGGGTGTCTTCGCCTGGTCGACGTTGCAGCCGGAGCCCGATCGATGGAACTTCGGCTGGCTGGATCGGCTGCTCGACCAGCTGCACGGGGGCGACATCGCCGTCGATCTCGCCACGGCCACCGCATCGCCCCCGCCGTGGCTCACCACGCGGTTTCCCGAAGTGCTGCCCGTCGACCGGCAGGGGCGGACGATGGCGCAGGGCGGACGTCAAGCCTGGTCGCCGTCGTCACGGATCTACCGCGAGCACTCGCTCGCGCTGGTGGAGAAGATGGCGGAGCGCTACGGCGAACACCCGGCACTCGCGCTGTGGCACGTCTCCAACGAACTCGGCGGCCACAACTCCCGGTGCTACGGCGAAGCGAGCGCCGTGGCCTTCCGGAGCTGGCTGAGGGTCCGCTACGGAGACTCGCTCGACGAGCTGAACGCCGCGTGGACGACCAGCGCGTGGAGCCAGACGTACTCGGCGTGGGAAGAGATCCAGCCGCCACGGCTGACATTCACCGACTCGAACCCGACGCAGGTACTGGACTTCGACCGGTTCAGCTCCGACCAGCTGCGGGCGCAGTTGCGGGCCGAGACGGCCGTCCTGCGGCGGGTCACCCCCGACGTGCCGGTCACCACGAACCTGGTGCTCTTCGATGCCGGGAAGAACATGAACTACAGCTCGTGGACCGATGATGTGGATCTCATCGCCAGCGATCACTACCTGAGACCGACGTCCGACGCCCAGGCAGAGCTGTCCTTCTCGGCAGACCGGGCCCGTGGACTGTCCCGGGGGAGGCCGTGGCTGCTGATGGAGACGGCCACCGGCGCCACGAGCTGGCGCCCGGTCAACCCCGCGAAGCGTCCGGGACAGCTCCGGCGGGACGTGCTGGCCCACCTCGCCCGCGGATCCGACGGCATCTGCTTCTTCCAGTGGCGGGCCGCGCGTGCGGGCGCCGAGCGGTTCCATTCCGCGATGCTCCCGCACGCCGGCTCCGACAGCAGGAAGTTCCGGGAAGTGAAGGCGCTCGGAGCGGAGCTGGCACGCTGCGCCGAGGTGCTCGGCAGCCCGGTGGCGGCGGACTGCGCGCTGCTCTTCTCCGAGGAGTCGTGGTGGGCGGCCGACCGCGAGTCGCATCCGCACAACGGTCTGTCGTACATGGAGTCCGCCCTCGGGTGGTACCGGACTCTGCGGGACGCGGGCGTCACCGTCGACATCGTTCCTCCGTCGGCCGAACTGTCGGACTACCGACTGATCATCGTGCCCATGCTCTACCTGGTCCGCGACGAGGACGTGACCGCGCTCGCCGCTGCCGTGCACGCAGGGGCGACCGTGCTCGTCACCTACTTCTCGGGCATCGTCGATCCGCTCGACCGGGTGCGGCCCGGCGGCTATCCCGGAGCGTTCCGTGAACTGCTCGGCGTGCGTGTGGAGGAGTTCGCGCCGCTGGTGGACGGGGACTTCGTCGACATCGACGGGGTCACGGGACCGGTACGGGTCGCCACCTGGAGCGAGGAGATCGATCTCACCGACGCGGAGGCGGTCTGCCGGTACGAGGGTGGCGACTTCGCGGGCGCACCGGCGATCACCCGCGCGCACCGCGGCGAGGGGGAAGCCTGGTACGTGGGCGTGGAGTTGGACGACGAAGCGCGT
This sequence comes from Streptomyces sp. NPDC088252, assembly GCF_044740965.1. NCBI lineage: Bacteria > Bacillati > Actinomycetota > Actinomycetes > Kitasatosporales > Streptomycetaceae > Streptomyces > Streptomyces sp. NPDC088252. The sequence continues at coordinate 426,529 of NZ_JBIURS010000007.1, forward strand.
GCGTCTCTGGTGGGGCGGCTCGTGAAACGGTTTGCGGGGACGGCGGTTTCGGCCGGGAGCGGCGTCGAGGCCGTGACGCGCCGTTCGGCCGGTCATGACTACGTCTTCCTCATCAACCACGGCGACACCGACACGAGCGTACCCGGCGGGGGGACCGACCTGCTGGACGGATCGGTGCACGAGGACGGGGTCACGGTGCCGGCGGGCGGGGTGCGGGTCCTCAGACGGGCCCGGTGAACGCATGGGGCGTACCGGCCGTACGGTGGGCTCGCTCGGCGCAGGGGCGGTTCCGGCCGTACGGCGGACTCGTCGAGCGCGCCGGGCCGGACCGGCCGGGCGCTTGCCGCTCGTCGAGCCCACCGGCGAGGCCGGTCGAGCCGCCCGGCCTCGCCGACCCCGGGGTCTTCCGTCCGGATCCTGCCGGGACTGATCCGGACGGAAGACCCCAGTACGATCGACCGCCAACTGCCGTCGGCTGGAGAGAGCAGTGCCGCGCATTCCCACCATGAACGACGTCGCCCGCGAAGCACGCGTCAGCCTGAAGACCGTCTCGCGTCACGTCAACGGGGCGACGAACATCGATCCCGAACTCGCGGCCCGGATCAGCGCGGCGATCGTGAAGCTGGGCTACCGCCGCAACCTCTCGGCGGCCAGCATCCGGCCCGGCCGGACGAGCAGGACCATCGGCCTGGTGATCAGCGATCTCGCCAACCCCTACTACTCAACGCTCGCCGGCGCCGTGGAGAGCGTGGCGGATGCTGCGGGCTACCTCGTCACGATCGCGAGTTCCAACGAGGAGGGCCCGCGGCACGATCGCCTGGTCGACCGGCTCATGGAGCAGCGGGTGGACGGCTTGATCGTCGTACCGCCGCAGCACTCGGCCCGTGACTGGTCCGAGGTCGCTTCGCCCATCCCGCCACTGGTCTTTCTCGACCGGCCGACGCCGTACGAGGCCGCCGACACGGTTCTCGCCGACAACGGGGGCGGGGCCCGCGAGGCGACCTCGGCGCTCTGCCGCGCCGGTGCGCGGCGCATCGCCTATGTCGGCGACTCGCCCGGCATCCACACCATGCGCGAACGGCACGCCGGATATGCTGCGGCGCTCGCCGGGGCCGGGATCCGGGTGGCGGAGTCGCTCACCGTCACCACGGCCCACACCAGGGAGCAGGCGCAGCGGGCGGTGGGCGCCCTGCTGCGCGACGACTCGGCCGACGCCGTCTTCGCGGCCAACAACCGTGCGACGATCGGTGCGTTGCTCGCGTTCCGGCAGGCCGGTCGGCGGCTGCCGCTGATCGGCTTCGACGACTTCGAGACGGCGCTGCTGGGCAGCCCTCCGGTGTCGGTGGTGAGCCAGGACATCGAGCTGATGGGGCGCACGGCTGCCGAGTTGATGATCGCCCGTCTCAACGGTGACAGCTCGGAGTTCGTCACCCGGGTGTTCCCCACTCGGCTCGTTCTCAGGGGATCCGAGAAGCCGGATCCGGAAGAAGGCCGGTAGGCGAGCGGTCCGCCGGCGCGACCGCGAGTCGGGCGGCCACCGGGGAGCGGCCGCCCGCCCGTGGCACAGAAGCCCGGTGCAGGGTGTGTCGTATCCGCGGCCCGGCCGGGCGAACCCCGGTCGGACCGGACGAACCTCACAGGGTCACGCCGACGGCCGGCCGTTCGCCGGTGCCGCGCGGGGTCCGGCCGACTCGTCGAGCGACAGGCCGTTCAGGACACCTTGCAGATATCCGATCGCATGTGCCCGGCCCCGGCTGCAGTACGCCTCCGACGACGTGTCCCCCCAGGTGTCCAAGTCTCCTATCATGGCTGGAACATGATCGTCGATCAGGAAGCCGTCGAATCCCGAGGCGTCGAGCCGGCGGATCACCCGCGCCGGGTCGAAGTTGCCCTCGCCGAGGAAGCATTCACGAAAGCGTGGCACCGTGCCGCGGACGTCCCGGAAGTGGACGTAGCAGATGGCCGGCCCCAGCAGGTCGATGACCTCGTTGACGCTCTGCTCGCCGGCCATTTCCGACACGGTGCCGAGGCAGAGGTTCAGCCCCCATGACGGGCTGCCACCGGCTTGGGCACGGGCCCGTCCGATGGCATCCGGGGAGGTGAAGATGCGGGCGATACCCCCGAGCGGCTGTGGTGTGGGCGGATCGTCCGGATGGAGGGCGAGCCGCACACCGACCTCCTCCGCGACCGGCAGTACGGCGTCCAGGAAGTACTGGTGGTTCGCCCACATCGTCTCGGCGCTGATCGGCTCGTCCGGAGTCCGGTCGGGAGTCAGCCGGTAGCCGGCGAGCGCGTTGCCCGCCGGAACGTCGGCCAGGTCGAAGGCGGTGACCTTGGCTCCGCCGCGGCCCTTCGCCGCCATGTCCGTGCGCCATACGTAGGTGGCGAGGAAGTTGTAGCCGAGTATGTCGACCCCGACGGCAGCGAGGTTGCGGATGGTCTTCTGATAGTTCTCGATCTGCTCGTCGCGGCCGGGCAGACCGCGCTGGACCTTCCAGAAATGAGCGAGGGGGACGTTCTCGATGCCGTCGATCGCCAGTCCGTCGGCGTCGCAGCGGTCCCGCAGGTCCCGCAGCTCGGACAGGCTCCAGAAGCCGTCGGCTCCCGGCAGCAGATCCGGCGTGTGGAACTGGACGCCGGTGAGGCCCAGCTGGTGGGCGAAGGTCGCGACCCGGGCGTCGTAGGTGTCGATGTGCCCGAGGGAGAGCCGTATGGTCATGCCTGCCCGGCCCGATGCCCGCCGAGCCCGTCCGTGTTCTCGAAGTCCATGACGTCGCCTTCCTTCAGGTAGGGGAGGGCCGGAGCACGCCATGCCCGTGGGCGTGCCGTGATGGCGGTCCGGCCGTGTGTCCCGATCGATGTCAATCGGTGAAGTAGCCCGGGTACTCGACGCGCAGCGCGGGGCCGCGCTCCAGGGCGCGCCGGGCGTGCCGACTGATCAGGGCGCGGCCCGCGGGCAGATCGGCGTTCTCCAGCGCGTCCACGATCAGCCGGTGCTCGTCGATCAGTTCGCGCATCGCGGCGGAGTCCGGCAGGGAGAGCCGGCGCAGCCGGTCCAGTTGCAGCTTCATCCGCTGCACCGCCTGCCACGCCCCCGGATAGCCGCTGAGCGAGAAGATCTCGCAGTGCAGCGCCTCGTCGGCGAGGAAGAACGCGTCGTAGTCCTCGGCACGGCAGCTGCTCTCCTGCCGTTCGAGCAGTTCACGCAGCACGGTGACGTCCACTGTCGGGTCGGCACAGGCCACTTCGAAGGCCGAGACCTCCAGGCTCTCGCGGACGAAGCGCGCCTCTTCGACGTCACGCAGGCTGATCAATCCGACCCGTGTGCCGACCTGTGGCACGACCCGCACGAGCCCCGCGTCGACGAGCCGTGCGAGAGCCTCGCGCACAGGGGTGCGGCTGACGTGGAGTTGTCCGGCCAGGTCGGTCTCCGACAGGGATGCTCCAGGGGCGAGCCGGAGTTCGCGGATCGCGGCGATCAATTCCTCGTGGACGCGGTCGGACGTCCGGGTCCGCGCCCCGCCCCGGGTGATCGGGGCCAGTCCCGCATCGCGCCCGGCCAACGCCCGTTCAGGGATGCTCGGTTGTTGAGGGAGATTCACGAAATGATCGTTGCACGCCGTATGCTTGTATGCAAGTATCCCCATCATCGACCCACTCGTCGGGGAAGGGAAACACCGTGTGCGCCGACTCGCGAGACCCGTCACCGTAGGATCCTGCGCCAGATTCTTCGCTGTCCGGCGAATATGACGGCAGGTTCCGGGCCCGCCGCCCGTACGGGGAGGCGGTGCCACGGCCGCGACCGCGGGTGGGCACGGCGTCCCTGCCCCGTCGGCGACCGGAGCCGAACCTCTTCGGGAGCGGCTTCGGCCGAGCTGCCGGAACACGCGTGGACGACCGCAGTTCCGGTACACCCACACAGCGCGCGAACTCCTTGCGCGCCGAAGTCCGTTGCCCGCACCACCGGCATCGGACCCCGAGCCGTCATCCGGCCCCCCGCGGACGACCCGTCCGCGCCCGGTCATGTGCCGGTATGTCCACCGCGCCCCTCCCGGCGGGCTTCACAGCCACCCGCCGGCACGGGACCGGCGTACTCGACGCAGGCCGGAACGTCCCGCAAGACCAGCCAGGTTCACCCCTGGCCGTCCGCGAGGACAGCATCGATCCACTCAGGAAACGAACAGCGCTGTACAGAGCCGAAAATTGAGAGGACGTCATGGTCATGCGCAAGGCGAGACTCGCTGCGGCGGCCATCATCACCGCCACCGGCATCATGCTTGCGGGGTGCGGCGGCAGTACCGAGGCGAGCACCGGCGGACCGGCCGAAATCACCTTCTGGGGGTGGGCTTCGGGCTACGAGAAGTCCGTCGAGCTGTGGAACAAGTCGCACCCCGACATCCATGTGAAGTACGAGGCGATAACCGACGGCGGCGCGGGCGGCTACGACAAGATGCTCACTGCCGCGAAGGCGGGCAAGGCCCCCTGTCTGGCACAGGTCGGCTATGAGACCTTTTCGAGCTTCCTCGCCGCCGGTGTCCTGCAGGACGTCAGCGGCCATGTGAAGGAGCAGAAGGGCGAGTTCGCCGACTGGGTGTGGGGCAACGTCGGCGTCGAGGGCAAGGCCTACGGCGTGCCGGTCGACACCGCACCGATGGCGATGTTCTACCGCGCCGACCTCTTCAAGAAGGCCCACATCGAAGTCCCCAGGACCTGGGACGAGTTCACCACCGCCGCGGCGGCGGTGAAGGCCGCCGACCCGTCGTCGCGCATCATGAACCTTCCCACCGACCCCTACCTGTACGCCGGATTCGCCTGGCAGGGCGGTGCCCCCTGGTTCGGCACCGAGAACGACGCCTGGTCCGTCTCCCTCGACAGTCCGGCGAACGGCAAGGTCGCCGACTACTGGCAGGGACTCTTCGACAAGGACCTCGTCACCTCCCACCCCGCCTTCGACGCCGCGCTGTACTCGGCGTGGAGCAAGGGGAAGGTCTGGGCGGAGGTCGGTCCGGTCTGGTCCGCCTCCCTCATCCGGGACAACGCCGCAGGCTCCGCGGGCAAGTGGGACATCGCGCCCATGCCGCGGTGGGGCACACAGGACGCCGTCGGCAACTCGGGCGGCTCGGCCACGGCTGTGATGAAGGACTGCGCGAGGCCGAAGGAGGCCACCGAGTTCGCCCTGTGGATGTCGACCGACTCCGGTTCGGTGTCGAACCTGATCGGATCCGCGGCCATCCTCCCCGCCTCCAAGTCCGGGCTCGCCGACAAGGCATTGGACGCCCCCCAGAGCTACTACGGCGGCCGGTCCATCTACCAGCTGTTCCGTCAGGAGGCGGCCAAGGTGAACCCCGACTGGCGATGGGGCCCGGTCATGTCCACCACGGCCACGGCGCTCGGTGACGGGCTCGGCAAGGTGCACACCAAGAAGGGCACCTTCCAGGACGCCCTGAACAGCGCCCAGAAGGGCACGGTCTCCGCACTGCGGTCCCAGGGATTCTCCGTGAGCAAGTAGCCCCGCGTGGGGGCCGCGCCGACGCGGCCCCCGCTGGATCCGCAAACCCGCCACCCCACGGAAGTGACCATGCCCTCCTCGACGATCCGGCGACGCCGACTGCGCGAACTCCGGCGAGCCGCGCCCTTCGTCCTGCCGTTCCTCCTGCTCTTCGTCGTCGTCTACCTGGTACCCACCGGGTACTCCGTGGTCCAGAGCTTCTTCGCCGAAAGACGCTCCGGCCTCGGCCTGTCGGGAGCCGAGTCCGTCTTCGCGGGCTTCGACAACTACATCCGGGTCTTCCATGACACGGACTTCATCTCGTCCCTGGGCCGAGTGGCATTCGTCGGTGTCATTCAGGTGCCCGTCATGCTCGCCATCGCACTCTTCCTCGCCCTGCTCATCGATTCGTCCGCCACGAAGGGGCGCCGATTCTTCCGGATCGCCTACTTCATCCCCTACGGCCTGCCCGGCGTGATCGCCGGTCTGGTGTGGTCCTTCCTGTACGCGCCCTCGCTGAGCCCCATTACCAGATACCTCGGATCGATGGGTGTCCACTTCAGCTTCGTCACCGACGGCGCCCTGCCCTTCTCGATCGCCAACATCCTTACCTGGGCATGGACCGGCTACAACACCATCCTGCTCTTCGCGGCCCTGCAGGCGGTGCCCGAGGAGACCATGGAGGCCGCCGCGCTCGACGGCTGCTCCGGCTGGAGGGCCGCGCTGCTCATCAAGGTGCCGCAGATCCGACCGGCCCTGCTGCTCACTCTCGTCTTCTCCATCATCGGCACGTTCCAGCTGTACAACGAGCCGGCCACCATGAAATCCGTGGCGCCGAACCTGTCGTCCACCTACACACCGATCATGGCCGCGTTGCGGTCCCTGTCGGCCAACGACTTCAACTACGCCGCCGCGCAGTCCGTGGTACTCGGCGCGCTGATCTGCGTGCTGTCCGTCCTTGTCTTCCGCGCATCGGCCAGGAGCGTCGACTGATGACCGCCACTCTGCAATCGCCCACCCGAACCGCGCCCGTGGCCCGGGAACCGAGGCCACGGCGCTCCCGGGCGGGGGCCCTCACGACGGTCAACCCGGCATCGCGCCTCTTCGTGCTGGGCGTCATGACACTCTTCGCCGTCTACTTCCTGCTCCCGGTGTGGTGGCTGGTCGTCTCCGCCACCAAGGGCACCGGAGAGATCTTCTCGGGCAACGGCTTCTGGTTCGGCAGGCACTTCGCCCTCTTCGACAACATCCGGACCCTCTTCGAGACCCAGGGCGGCATCTACGCGCGGTGGCTGCTCAACTCGCTGCTGTACGCGGTCGGCGGCGGGATCGTCTCCACGGTCCTGGCGTCCATGTGCGGTTACGCGCTCGCCAAGTTCCCGTTCCCGGGGCGCGAGGCAGTCTTCGGCACGGTACTCGCAGCCGTGCTGCTGCCCGCACCCGTGCTCGCCATCCCGCTCTACCTCGTTTTCAGTTACACGGGGACCATCAACACCTTCTGGGCCGTGTTCATCCCGAGCATCGTCAGCCCCTTCGGCGTGTACCTCAGCCGGATCTACGCAGCGTCCTCGATACCGGACGCCCTGATCGAGTCCGGGCGCATCGACGGAGCCGGCGAGCTGCGCATCTTCGCGATGTGCGCGCGGCTCATGGCACCCGCGATGGTCACGATCTTCCTGTTCCAGTTCGTCGCGATCTGGACGAACTTCCTCCTGCCCTCGCTCATGCTCGCCGACACCTCGCTCCAGCCGGTGACAGTGGGCCTCGTCGGCTGGCGTGAGCTCCAGGGCTATCCCGTCAGCTACACGACCGTCGTCACGGGCGCGCTGGTGTCCGTCGTGCCCGTCGTCGCCATGTTCGTGTCGCTGCAGTCGTTCTGGAGCAAGGGCCTCGTCACGGGGGCCGTCAAGTAGCCCATCCACCCCGAAAGGATGATCCATGAACATCCTGACGCGAAGAGTGGCAGCCGTGTGTGTTGCTCTTCTTCTGGCGGTACCAGGCACCACCGCCGTAGCAGCCGACGACCCGCCGACGAACCTGCTCGCCGCGGACCTGGACACCGGATTCGACAGCGGCAAGAGCCCGCTGACCACGTCCAGCCCGACATCCGGGGGCACCCAGCAGATCGTGCAGGTCGACGGCGACAACGCCCTCGAACTCCGCGACGCCTCCCAGGGCACCAACCTCTCCAGCTACTTCTACCACCGGTGGTCCGCCGGCGCGCTGAAGGACCGTGTCAACGCCGTCTACAGCGAGCCGGTCGGCAGCCCCGCCCGGCAGTTCGTCCTCCAGTACGACCTGGCGCGGAGCGCGGCCAGTGACAAGCCCGTCGCCAAGGACATCTACGCGCAGATCCAGTTCGGCAACTTCGACAACAACCTCGTGCCGCGGTTTCCGGTGCCCGCGGTGAGCATCACCACCACCCCCGCGTACACCGGCACGGCCGGCCACCTGTCGCGGGTCGACGACACCGCCCTCCCCGCGTACCGCTTCACGATCGTGCCCAACGGCGGGCAGCGGCTCATCTCCACGGTGGAGCTGGGCTTCTCGGTGCGCGTCGACACCGGCGGCACCGACGAGGCGATCACCGTCGACAACCTCGGCGTCTACGAGGTGGCCGGGGGCGTCACCGACACGGAGCCCCCCTCCGCCCCGACCCGGCTGACCGCCGGTGTGACGTCCGGCAGCGTCTCGCTCGGCTGGACCGCCTCGACCGACAACCTCGGTGTGACCGGGTACGACGTCTTCCGTGACGGCTACCAGGTCGCCTCCGTCAGCGGCACCGCCACCTCGGCCGTCGTCACCGGTCTGATGCCCGCCACGCGTTACGACTTCACGGTGCGGGCCAGGGACGCGAGCGGCAACATCAGCGCGCTGAGCGCGCCGCTCAGGACATCGACCGGGCCGTACGTCCCCGAGTCGCCCGCCCCCTACCCCGGTACCCAGGAGTCCCGGACGCAGTGGCTGTGGAACAAGACGAAGGCCATGAAGGAGGAGAGCGGCGCCGTCAACGTGGCCCAGTACACCGCGCAGCTCGCCGACCACGAGAACGTGACGACGAACCTCTCCAAGCTCGACGCCCAGTTCCAGAGCTACGACTACGAGCAGTACAAGACCGTGGCGAAGATGTACTCCTACCTCATGGTCGGAGACCGGTTCAGCCCGGACATGCTGGCGCACGTGCGCAGTTACTTCGCCTCGTACGGCTACGGGAAGCTCCCGCAGACCGAGAACCTGCGGATGAGCAATTACGTCACTGGATACCTCGTCGGGCAGTACTTCCCCGACCTCGCCGACCTCAACGGCAACTCCGGGGCACAGCTGAAGGCCGCCAACAAGGCGAACATCCTTGAGATGGTGAACGCGGGCGTGCGCAGCGGATGGGCGGAGTACCAGAGCCCCGAGTACACCTTCATGACGTACTTCTGCCTCAACGCCCTGTACCAGTGGTCCGACGACGCCCAACTGCGCCAGCAGGTGAGGATGGCGATGGACGTGATGTGGTTCGAGTGGGCGAACGACTGGATCGACGGCTACATGATCTCGTCGGAGAGCCGCGCCAAGGGTGACCTGTCCTCCGTCAACGATCCGACCTGGCGACCCGCTGACCACTCGACGCTCGCCTGGACGTACTTCGGCGCCCACCGCGCACAGCAGGGGGTCGGCGAATCCGACAACCCGGCGCCGTCGGCGTACCGTCCGAACCTTGAGTACGCCGGTCTCGTGGCCTGGTCGGGGACGAAGTACACGCCGCCCCCGACGGCGGTGGAGATCGGCCGGAAGACCGACAAGTCCTACACCGCACACAAGGCCAATCTCCAGAACTCCAGTGGCCACGCGATGGACATCTACCGCACCAGCTACGTGCGTCCCACCTGGGGCCTCGGCACCGAGGTCCATTACCGTCGCGTCGACAACTGGATCGAGGATCTGCCGGTCGTGCTCCGCTGGCGCTCCGACGCCGCCAATCCGTTGTTCCGGCTGTCGGTCGACCAGGGCAACGCCTCGATCGGCGCCTATGACCAGCCTGCCAACCAGCGGGTGATGCAGGATGGTCCCACGGCGGTCGGCGTCTACAAGTCGTCGGGCGACCAGACCTCGAACTACATCAACGCGCTGTTTCCCGCCAACGGTTCGATTCGGGAACGGCGTGAGGTCGACGGATGGACGATCGCCGACACGGGGCCGATGTACTTCGCGTACAAGCTGGCGAAGCCCGGAACCTGGTACCACCAGACACCGAACGACCCCGCGAACAAGGTGAAGACGACAGCCCAGAACCATCCGACGGCCACCCTCAGCTACAGCTATGACATTCTGCGCAGCCAGGCCGACAGCAACGGCTGGGTGCTGGAATCGGCTGACGCGTCCGAGTACGCCGACCTCGGCGCGTTCGCGCATGCCCTCACCACCTCCACCAGCCTGGACGCGAGCCATGTCGACGAGGCGAATCCGCGGCTCGTGTACCACAGTCTGAGCGGGGACGACCTGGACATCACCTTCGACTCCGCGTCGGCGGCGCCCGGCGCCACCCATCTCGTGAACGGCTCACCCGTCGACTACGACGCGTTCAAGCTGTTCGACACCCCGTGGCTGCAGCAGGACAAGCGGGGCTCGACGTTCACCGCCTCGGTCGGTGGCGAATCCGTCGTCTACGACTTCGACCACTGGACCGTGACCGCCGTGGACCGCAAGGACCAGGACCGACGCGACCGCCCCCGGTCCGACGACGCTCCGCGGGGGGAGCACGGACCCGGGCAGTGTCCGCAGGGTCACGGGAGCCGGAGCTGCAAACAGGCGAGGGGGACCACGGCTCGGTAGTGGAGGGCTCGTCCGTCGTGGGGGGGGGGGGGGGCCCCCCGGGGGGCCGCCCCCCCCCCCCCCCCCCCCCCCCCGGGGGGGGGGGGGGGGGCCGCCCCCCCCCCCCCCCCCCCCCCCCCCCCCACCCCACCCCCCCCCCCCCCCCCCCCCCCCCCGCCCCCCCCCCCCCCCCCCCCCCCCCCCCCCCCCCCCCCCCCCCCCCCCCCCCCCC
>NZ_JBIURS010000008.1:0-385907 GCF_044740965.1 Streptomyces sp. NPDC088252
CCGCAGCCGGGCCAACTCGGCCTCGGTGTCCTGCGACGCGCCTGCGGCGACTGGACGACCGTCGGCATCACGCACCCAGGTCCGCAGCGTCTCGGCGTTGACGTTCAGATCAGCCGCGACGTCCTTGAACGTCCGCCTGCCGGCCGAAGCCCGCCACAACGCGATCGCGTCGGACCGGAACTCCGCACTGTACTTCGAGGGCCGTGCCACGTAGATCTACACCTTCCAGGATCAGCAAGATCCATTGTCAGGCGTGTCCACACCACAGGGGTCACCTCATGGTGACCTTCTTTGCGTTCCACGCCCGGCAGATACCGGCGAGGGTCAGGCCCGTCTCCGGGTCGGCGGCACGGGCGAGCACCGCGTTTGCCGCATCGCGGATGAGCTCCGCTTCACGTGGGTCGATCTGCGGGGCCGCGGGGACCTCCCCCTTCGCATGCGGACGGACCTTCTGGTACCCGAAGGCGCGAGGGCCACCGTGGTTGACGCCAGCCGCGCGGAGGTCTTCCTTCTTGTCGCGCATGCGCTCCTTGGCGCGCTCCACTTCGTGGGTGGCCACGGCTGCCAGCATGCGCGCCACCATCCGGCCGGAGGCGGACGTAAGGTCAAGTGCACCGGTCTCGACCGGGTAGACCATCGCGTGCGTCTTCTCGACGACATCGATGAGTGGTTCAAGGTCGCGACTCTGCCGGTACAGGCGGTCGGTGTGCAGGCACAGCACAGCGTTTGCCGCTCCGGAGACGAGCATGTTCACGGCCTCGTCGTACGCGGGCCGGTCGGCCCGTTGACCATTCTTACCCATGGCGGTGCGGTCGTCGTCGACCTTCACGGCCACGGGCTCGCACTCTGCTCACATACTCCCAGTCCTCGAATCCGAGGTCGCCCCACTACAGCGACCAGACCGAGTTGTATTCCGGTGAGCGGTGGGTGACGTCCCGATTCTGCGAGAAGGACATCCTGCGCTCACCCGTGCTGCGGGTGGTACGGGCGCACGAACGCAGGTAGTCCGGTACGGTGCGTCCGGCCCCTGTCCTCCACCGAGGCGGCCCGGGGCCGGGCGCGGGCCGCCGCGGAGCAGGCGCCCGGTGCGGGGACGAGGCGGCAGGACACGGTTCGCTCAAGCGCCGTCGGCGCGGGTACGGATGGCGAGCAGCGCGGCCAGGAGACAGGGCCCGAGCAGCAGTCCGAAGGCGGCGCCGTAGCCGGCGGAATCGGTCGTGCCGGCGCCCAGACAGGCGTTGAACAGGCCGGAGGACACGCCCAGAACCGTGATCTGGCCCAGGTTCTGGTTGGTCTGCATCGCACCGCTCGCAGAGCCCTGCCGACCGGTCGGCGCGTGGGAGAGCGACAGCAAGGTGAGGGCGGGCGCGAGCAGACCCATGCCCACGGCCGCGACGACCATGGACGACGCGGCGACGAACGGGGGCAGCGCGGGCAGCGTGCCCACGACGGCGACCACGACCGCTGCCGCCAGCACCACCGCACCGATCACGACCAGACGGTGGCGGGGACAGCGCTCCAGCAGGCGGCCCTGCACCCAGGAAGAGCCGGCCCAGGCCACGGCGGCCCCCGTGAAGAGCAGACCGACCGACACGGGAGACACGCCCCGGTCGGTGACGAGCAGCAGTGGCACCAGCGCCTCCAGCGTGAAGAAGACCCCCGAACTCATGCCGCGCAGCAGCACCGTCGCGAGCGGCCGCGCGCGGCACGCCAGGTGTCCGGCGGCAGCAGCCGGGGGGCGAACACCACCATCAGCGCGAGCCCGCCGACGGCGAACAGCAGATGGCGCATGCTCCAGCCCGAGACGCCGTACTGCCCCGACGCCGCGCCCAGGCTCACCGCCGTCGCGACCATCAGTGCGGGACGCGGCGGCTTCTCTCCCGACGGCACGGGCGCTGCCGACCAGGAACGGCTTCGCAGCACGGCCACCACGGCCAGTCTCGGCAGCACGGTAAGGGCGGCGAGCCCGTAGAAGACCATGCGCCAGGACCACCACTCGGCCACCAGTCCCGCCAGCGGTGGGCCGACCAGTGACGGAATGATCCAACAGGTGCTCATCAGGGCCAGCACGCGCGGGCGCAGGCGGTCGGGGTAGGCCTGCCCGACGGCCGTGTTGATCGACACGGCGACCATTCCGCCCGCCAGCCCGTCCAGGAAGCGCCCGGCCGCCAGTTGCCAGATCGATGTGCTGGCGGCCGAGACGAGCAGGGTGACCACCGCGAGCGCCGTGCCCGCCGCCAACGGGCGTTGCACCCCGGCACGGTCCGCCCAATGACCGCCCAGTACCCCGCCCAGCAGGCTCGCGGCCACGAAGCACCCCGCCACCAGCGGGAAGAGGGACACGCGCGGCCATCGGCAGGGTCGGCACCACGGCCAGCGCGGCGAACCCGGTCAGGAACATCACCGCGGCGAAACTGGCGGTGGCGGCGGCGTACGTGCCGGAGAACAGTCCCTCACCGGAAACGGACCGCACCAACGGGCGATCGGTCGTCGCCGACCGTCCGGATGCGGACGCGGGCGGTTGCGTGGGGGTCGCGGGCGAACCGCTCGATGGGTGCTCAGAGGCATCGGTCACGAGCGCACAACATAAGTGGATCACACGAGCGCGTGCCACCGGATTCCGAGCCGCCGCGTTGCTGACCGCACGTCAGAACTGCGCGGACGCGGTTCGGGACGTGTCCGCGCCCTGAACGGAGAACCAGGGGACCGCGCCACTCGGGATGCCGAGGCTGCCGAGGGGGCGGTCCGGATGCGCGACCAGGGTGGTCAGGGTGTCGGCCCACAGGGCGACGAACAGATCCAGGCGGGACTGTCGCACCAGGTGCCGTGGTGCCGCGGCGCGCAGTCGGTGGCGTCCCTCGGCGCCGCTGGACGAGCAGTGGACGGCGTCCGCGGCCAGGCAGGTCCACGACCCGAGGAGCCAGCCGTCGGGCACCGCGGGCCGACCCGTGCGGTCGAACACGAACGCCGGGCGGGGCGGCGCGGGGCCGCCGAGGGGCCGGCGGTGGGCCGACGTCTCGGCCGCCGTGACGGACGGGCCGATGTCCAGCGAGTCCGCGACGAGACGTGGCCGCGGCCGGGCCGCGGTGGTGCCCGCTCCCGCGTCGTCGTGGTCGATCAGCACCGCGAGGTCGGCACGCGGGCCCATGTCCGGGGCACGGAGCAGGACATGGAGGGCAAGGTGGGCTGCCGCGGCGGGTGAGCGCATGAGCTCATGCGTGCGGAGACCGGACGGGAGGCGGTGCACTGCCGACACCGTGGGCACGGGTGGTGGTATGCGGGGAAGCAGGACGTTGCCGCCGTCCGGCCCGGCCGAGGACACGGGCGGGGTGTGTCGAGTTCGGTGTCGTGGGCCGCCCGGCAGTCTTCGCGCGATGTCCGCCAGCAGGTGGGTGATCGCCGCCGGACCGACCGCGTCGACACCGCCCACGATGCGCAGTTCCGGGCCGTCCCAGGAGACGCTGAGCTCGGCCCGCAGGCCGCCCGCCGCCAGACCCCAGTCCCCGGAGGCGGTCCGCTGCCACTGCGCCGTTGCCGGACCCGCGGGCGCGGGTGGGGTGTGCGCGGCGGCCAGGGCCTCGCGGACGGCGTCGCGCAGGTCGGCGGGGCTCGCGGCGGGTATCTGTACCCGGACCTCGGAGGAACGGGGGTTTCCCGGAGGTGTACCGGTGCCGGTCATGGGCGGTGCTCCTGGGTGCGGGGCGGTCGTCCCGGCGGCACCGGAAGGTTCGTCGGCGGCCGGACGGTGAGGTCGCTGCCGTGGCCCACCGGGTCCCCGACGTGGATCGGGCCGCCATGGACGACTTCGGCGCGCAGCCCGCCCCGGTGCAGGAGACCACGGACCAGGCCGGGACGGGTCAGCTGTTCGAGACGGGCACAGGGTTCACTCAGCCGAAGCCCGCGAAGCGTCACCCCGCCGACCCGGAATTCCTTACCCACCAGCGGATTGAGCCGTATGCCCCGGCACACGACGTTGCGCCTGCACTGCGCGGAGGACAGCTCGATGCCGGTTGCCCGGGCCAGGGCCTCCAGGGCTTCGAGCTCGATCAGGGTGACGTCGCAGACGCCGGAGGCACGGCCGACACCGCGACGCCCGGGTCGCGGCCCGTCCCCCGCCCAGTAGTTGCGGTCGCCCTCCAGGCCGCGTCCCGCGACGGCGCGGGCCCGCGCGACGGAGTAGGTGGGTGCACCGGCGACGGCGGCCAGATGCACGGAGACGACCCGTCCGTACTCCACGATCCGACCTCCCTCGGTCGACCCCGCCGCGCTACGAGCCATGCTTCCCCACACTCGTGGCCTGCGGGTCGAGGAAGTTGTCGTGGATGGCCCGAAGCGAGCGGAAGCGGTCCACATCCAGTTCCTGCAGAGGGAGTTCGCGGCCGACGAGGTCTTCCAGCAGCAGGACGAACTCCATGAAACCGAGGGAGTCGATGAGCCGGTTCTCGATCAGGTCGAGATCGGCCGGGATCTCCCCGGTCTCCGGGTTCCTGGCCAGCAGCCATGCGGTCACCGGCTTGAGTGCTTCTTCCATGGCCCACCTTCCGTGGATGTGACGTGGGTTCGGCCGACCGCCTCATGGGGACGGCGGAATCGTTCGACGAGGACGGCGGCCGGGTGCTGCCCGGCGACCCGGGCACAGGACCGGCCGCAGTACATGGCCATCTCCTCGATCCGGCCCACCGTCTCCGCCACCGGGACCGCCGCGCTGTACCGGGGAACGGGCCAACGGCCGCCCCCCGCTCCGGTCGTCGCGATGAAGGTCGCCGGGTGTCGGGGCGCCTTCCCCGTAAGGGAGTTCCGTAGTACGCGGTGCGGCCGGGTGGGCCAGCCGATGTCGAAGCGCGTGGTGACCACGGTGTCGTCCGCCGACGCGTCGACCACGCGCTGTTTGTAGTACGGGTGGGCGGCGGACTCCACCGCGGGAACGAAGAGGGTTCCGGCCATGGCCCCGTCGGCGCCCTGCCCCAGGACCCGTGTCAGGTCGGAACCGGTCGCGATGCCGCCCGCCACCGCCAGCACGGCGTCGGGGTGCCGGGCGCGCGTCTCATGCAGCAGGCGCGCCGCGGGCAGCTCGCCGAGAAGGTGCCCGCCCGCCTCGGTGCCCTGGAGGACGAGGACACCCGCACCCAGCCGGAGGGCCGCGTCCGCGTCGTGGAGCGTACCGACCTGGATCACCAGGGCGCGGCCCGCACGTACGACGTCGTGGGCGGCGTCGGTGTCCGGCAGGCCGAAGCTGGTCACGAAGGCGTTCCGCGGCAGTTCGTCCAGGGCGGCGCGGAGCTGGGCCCGGCAGTCGGCCGGGCCCGTCACCTCGGGGATGACGTTCACGCCGAAGGGGCGGGAGGTCGAGGCGACGACGGCACGCACCAGTTCCCGTACCCGTTGCGGAGGTTCCTTGTAGAGCGCCAGGGCTCCCCCGGCCCCTGCCCCGGAGACCGCGGCGCACAGGTCGGGCCCCGCGATGCCTCCCATACCCGCCTGGAGCAGCGGCAGGTCGAGGCCGAGGGCGGACGAGAGCCGGTTCACTCCTCCTCGCCGGCCTTGCGGACAGCCGCGGTCGCGGCGCGGAGGTCGCCCTCGAAGTGTTCGTTCAGCACGTGCACCCAGCGTTCCAGCCCGAACGCTACGCAGCCGGTGAACGCGGGCTTGTCCGCGTGGCTGATGGAGCGGCGTTCTCCGAAGAAGTTGCGGTGGTTGTTCATCGAGGCCACGGCGGTGCCGTCGGTGTACAGGTACTCGTCCTTGACCGGCGCGAGCAGTTGCATGACGGTGCGCGCGCCGCCCTTCTCGAAGAAGGGATCGGTCGCCGGCTGCCGGGAGAGGGAGAGGCCGAGAGCGGCGGCGAAGGCGGCCAGCCGCGCATGGTGGTGTTCGAGGTGGTCGCGAACCTGCTCGGCGGATCCGATGCAGATGATCTCCCGCATGGTGAAGCCCCACAGCCTGCGCAGTCCGTCGTGGTGGTCTTCGTGGCGGAAGCACTGTGCGGCCGTGCTCACACGCAGCGGGCCTTCCGTCGCGGTTCCGGAGAAGTGCAGAAAGCAGCCGTAGCAGGCGGCGGAGGGCAGCAGGTGGCCCGCGTCGGCGAGGTCGCGCGCGGGCACGGGGCCGTCGGCGGTCCCCCGGCTGTGGGCGTCGAGGCGGTCGGGCCGGATACGGGAGACAGGGCTGCCCAGGTGCGGGAAGTTGCGGAAGTAGTCGAGGGTGCGCAGATCGTCGGCGCCGAGCAGCGGCGGGAAGGTCATCCGCACGGCTCCCGCGCGCGTTCCCCAGTCGGTGAATACGTCGTCCAAGGCGCGCAGCAGTACGGTCGCCGGCTCCCCGAAGGAGGCGAGTCCGTCGCGTACGGTCCAGTGGCCGGTGCGAGCCGCGGCGTCAGTTCCCGGCATCGAGCACTCCGATCCGGGAGAGGAAGTCGGTGGTCTTGTGCAGCACCCGGGCGTGTGCGGCCTGCCGGGCGGGGTGCGCGAGCAGCCGCTTCCGGAGCGCGTAGCCGTCCGCGATCCCCGCGTCGCGGTACACGGCGGGGTTGTAGAACGACTCCATGCTCGTGGTGATGTAGCGGCCGACGTAACTGCCGGTCTCGCGCCGGGTCCGTTCGTCGATGCCGCTCGCCACGAGCCGGTCCCACAGCAACTGCACCAGCCGTCGTCCGAAGGCGATGTGGCGGGATTCGTCCTGGTGGTGGAGGCCGTTGAGGTGGCGGATGGTCGGGTGCAGCCGTTCGTCGGCCGCGATCCGGACGTTGTAGTGGTCGACTATCTGCTCGAATACCAGGATGCGGACGAAGACCAGGAAGTTCTCGATCGCCGCGTCCTGCGGGGTTTCGGGCAGCCTCAGCTTCTTGTCGGGGTAGATCTTGTCGGCGTACTTGAGGCAGAACGTGGCGAAGAACCACATGTGGTCGTTCTCCTCGCCGACGAAATGGTGGAAGAACTCCGAGGGCGTCTCGAAGCCGGGTGTGTGGATCCGTCGCATGACCTCGATGAGCAGTTCCCTGATGCCGTGCACGTTCAGGCTGTAGAAGTGGACGCTCTCCCAGCGGCTCAGGGCGTGCAGTTGCCGCGCGGTCAGGGCCTCCATCGTCTCGGTGCCGTGGACCGTCAGCAGTTCCGGGGACATCCAGAAGCCGTCGGTGGGAATCGACTCGGGCCAGTCGAATGTGGTGTACGGGTTGTAGTAGTCCGCCGTCGCCTTGTCGGAGAGCCGTTCCAGCAGCGCACGGAACTCGGCGGTGCCGTCGGGGGCGGGCGGGCGCGCTGCGGGTTCCTGTCGGGTCAGGCCCTCCATCGGATGCCCTCCAGCAGCGCTTTGTGCAGCTCCGGGGTGGAAGCGGCCACGCAGGAACGCTGGTTGCCGACGCTCAGGTCGGTGAGCGCGGTGTCGCCGAGCGGTTCGCCGTAGCCGTCGGTGATGACGGCGCCGGCCTTCTCGGCGAGGAGGACGGCCGCCGCGATGTCGTAGGGGAACAGGTGGAGCACACGTCCGTTGCCGACCCGCTCGAACTCGGGGAGGAGGCCGGGGTCGTCACGCAGCAGCCGGTTGCCGATGTCGACGTAGGCGTCGAGCTGGCCGGTGAGCAGCCGGGAGATGGAGTACGTGGCACTGTTGAAGACGAACACGCCCCCGGTGTTCGCGGAGCGGTCGATGAGGTGGCCGTAGGCATCGGTCATCAACCCTGCGGGATGGCCGTTGAATTCGAGGGACCAGAACATCCGGGAGAGGTCGGTCGTCGTGGTCAGGGACGGTACGGGGTGGTCGTAGCCGTGGGCACTCACCCCGTCCGCGCCGCGCTCCCCGTAGAGGTAGGCCCCCGTCCTCATCTCCATCAGCAGCGCGTGTTCCACGTCCGCGATGCGCGGGCGCTCGGACATCCGGGCGACGGCCACGGAAACGGTGGCCGATTCGAGTCCGGCGACGGCGGGCCTGGTGCCGTCGATGGGGTCGACGACGAGCAGGTACTCGGGCGCACTGCCGTGGAACTGCAGTCCCCGGTCCTCGGAGTAGACGGCGACCGGCACGCCTCCGTCGACGACGTGCTTCCAGACGGCGGCCTCCGCCACGTCGTCGAGGCCGAACTGCGCGTCGCCACCGGGTGAATGTCCTCGTACCAGCCGGCTGTCGAGCCGGTTCTGCGCGGCCAGTACCTCGTCGCGCACCGATGAGGCGAGCCGTACGACGTAGTCCTTCATGCCGCCTCCGTGGCGAAGAGTGCGTCCAGCCGGTCGCAGAGCAGGTCGGCTTCGGCCCGGGTGATGACGAGCGGCGGCCGAATCTTGATGACGTTGCCGCGACCGTAGCGGGAGGTCCGCAGGATCAGGCCGTGTTCCATCCCGCGCCGGGCCAGGGCTTGGGCACGGTCGCTGTGGGGACGTCCGTCCTCGTCGCCGATCTCGATGCCGATCATCAGTCCGAGCCCGCGCACGTCCACGATGGACGGATGAACCGCGGCGAGCCCCCGCAGCCGGTCCATGATGTGGGCGCCCACCTCTCGTACGTTCTCCAGGAAGCCGGGGCGGCCGATGACGTCGAGGGTCGTCGCGGCGGCGGCAGCCGCCAGGATGTTGCCGCCGTAGGTGAACGAGTGGTGGTCGCTGCTGAGTCCGGACATCCGCTCGTCGGCGATGATGGCGGCGACCTGGGCGCCGGAGCCGCCCAGTCCCTTGCCGGTGGTCAGGATGTCGGGGCGCACCCCGTAGTGCTCGGCGGCGAACATCCGGCCGACGCGGCCGATGCCCGTCTGTATCTCGTCGAAGATCAGCGCGATGCCCCGCTCGTCGCAGAGGGTGCGCAGCGCGGCGAGGTATCCCTCGGGCGGCACGATGTTGCCGCCGCTGCCCGAGACGGGTTCCACGACGATGCAGGCGACGCTGCCCGAACTGGCGTGGTCGAGGAAGTCGTTGATCCGCTCGACACAGAGCAGCCCGCAGGTGTCGGGGGTCTGCCGGTAGAAACAGCGCAGGCAGTAGGGGTCCGGGACCTGCAGCACACCCGGCATCAGATGCGGGAAGGGCGCCTTGCGAAAGGATTCGCCCGACATGGTGGTCGTCATCATCGTCTGGCCGTGATGGCTGCGGAAGAGGGTCATGACATCGCGCCGCCCGGTACTGATCTGGGCCATCTTGACCGCGCCCTCGTTGGCGGTGGACCCGCCCGAGACCTTGAGGTGCACCTTGGTGAGGTTGTCGGGAGTGACCTCGACCAGACGTCGCACCAGGTCGTTGACCGGCTTGGTCTGGAATGTCGACGTCGCGTGCACCAGCCGTTCGATCTGGTCGCGCATCGCCTTGATCACTTCGGGATGGCTGTAGCCGAGGCTGAGATTGAAGGTGCCGGACGCGCAGTCGATGTACTGGTTCCCGTCCGCGTCGTACAGATGGATCCCTTCTCCGTGATCCATCAGATAGTCGCTGACCGGGTAATAGATCAGCTCTTGGGCGTGCGTCAAGTCGACCATGTGTCTCCTGATGCTCACGACGTGGCATTTCGACGTGCCCGGCAAGTCGCCTTCGACGGGGCCGTTCCGCTCGGAACGGCCACCGCCCGTCATGACTTCCCATGGGGACCGGGAAATCCCGGTGCTGGAATCTCAGATGTCCAGCACGAAGGTGAACGCGGCGTCCCAGCCGTCCTCGGTCCGATGGACATCCATCAGACACTCCGGCCGGAAATACTTGTCCAGATGATTGCGCCGTTCGTCCGGGAAGTACAGCATCGTGGTCAGCACCTCGCCGCCCGGCGGCTGCACCTTGACGTGCACGTGGCGCGTACGGCCCGGGTACACGGCGGGCAGCACCGTCTCCAGTCTCCAGTTCCCGTCACTGTCGGCGAACAGGTGACCCCGAAGTCGGAACCCCTCCTCGTCGTAGACGCCCTCGTCCCCGACCTGCCAGAAGTCGAGGAGTGCGCCGCCGATGGGCTTGCCCTCGGGGGTGACGATGCCGCCGTGGAGCAGGAGTGGCGTACCACCCTCCACGTCGCCCCTGAAGTCGGGCTTGTGCGGGGTGTCGGGCTTGTAGAAGGGCCCCTCCTTCTGCTCGGGAGTGGGCGGGGTTCCGTTGCACCTGACCGTCGGTGTCGGCGTCAGGTTCCCGTCGGATCCTCCCGAAATCCCTTCCCCGGAAGTGGACTGCAGGACGCTTTCCGGCCTCGTGTTCTCCACTGCGAAATTCTCCCTTGTTCAAGGATCTTTCGACTCACGGCAGCTTAACGGCCCAACTTTCCACTGACCAGAACGAATCAGCCTGTTGGGGAATGGATATTGGCCAAGAACATCAAAGGATTCATTTCACGATCTTCGCATTCTCACCGAACGAATTACCCAGGCATATGGGAAAGGCATTTTCGCCCCTGCGAAAGTCGCGATGTGACTGGAGACAGAAAGCGATTCGGGAGAGGCGTGTGAGAAGCCTGTGGACGGCGTCCGGTGCCGCGCACGGGGTGTTCCCTATCCGGTGTTTCCGTGTGCGGGTGTTCCGCATTCCCGCGGCGGCCGCGTGTTCCACGCACCGCGTACAAGCACCGTCTCCGAGCCGCGTGTTTCGCGCTCCGTGTTCCGGGTCCTGTGTTCCGAGCCCGGCGCTCCGGGCCCGGAACCGTGGAACTCAGCCGGTACGGTCCGACGCCGGTCCCTGTTCGTGCGCCAGGTGGCGGAGCAGCACCGTCCGTGCTCCGGCGAAGCATGCGGCGTCGGGCGGCGCGGTGAGAATGTCCGCGAGGGTGAACAGGTCCAGGGTCCGGCTGAGTTCACGCCAGTCGCGCGGCAGGGGACCACCGGCGTCGCGGTAGCCGGACACGAATCCGTCCACGAAGGAGGGCGGATACAGATGGGCGAAACGCAGCATGTTGCCGACGTCGTAGAGGGGCGAGCCGCTGAACGCCTGCTCCCAGTCCAGCACGGCCGCCACGTCCCATCGGCCGCCCTGCCACGAGACCAGCAGGTTCTTGGGGTTGAAATCGCAGTGGACCAGCCGGCTGTGCCCGCTCACGTCCGCGACCCGGTGACCGGTCCTCGCGGCGAGCCCGCGCAACGCGTCGGTCTCGTCGGGCGTCAAGGCGTTGCCGTTGCCTGTGGCCAGGCAACGCTCGACGAAACCGGGCAGGTCGGCGGCCTCCCCATCGCCCTCGGCCGGCACGAGGCCGACATCGTGGAAGGGGCCCGGCCGGGGAAGCCGGACCGCTGCGATGCCTGCGAGGACCGCGCCCACCGCGACGCCGAGCCCGGCCGCCTCGGCCGCGGTCGGTTTCCCGGCGAGCACCTGGCCGAGGGAGACACCGTGGACGAAGCGGTAGACCAGCGTGGGCCTGCCCGTGGCGTCCCCGTGCGGATCGGACGCGACCACGTCGACCACCGGGACCGTCGGCGCCGCCCGTTCCAGTACGGCCGTCTCCACGGCACAGGTGTTGCGGCGCATCCGCGTCCTGCTGGAGCGGTATCGGCGCAGGACGTACCGCTCCCCCTGGCGCGTCGTCACCAGACGCATGTCGTTGGTGAATCCGCCCGCCAGCGGGCTCACCGCCGAGAGATCGAGGCCGGGCAGCGCTCGTTCCACCAGCCACGCACGGGTCCGGGCGTCGAGGCCGTCGTGATCACCGGTCGTCATGCCGACCAGCCTTCCCGTTCGTGGCCCCGCTCACGCGGTCCCTGCCTCCAACGGCGGGACTTCCGTGCCCCGGCCCTCCGGTAGGGTCACGCGGTCGTGTCACGGGCCCCGCGCCGCGCTTCCTCGGCGGCCCGCTCGGCCAGTACCAGTCCTCCGGCCGGTCCGGCGAGCCGGCCGAGCGCCGCAGGGACCACGAAGTCGTCGGCGGCATGCTCCGGCAGCCCGGGATATCCGGCCAGTGTCCGGGCGAGTTCCGCCCGCAGCAGAGGGAACAGGCCGGGAAGCACGGCCATCCCGCCCCCGATCACGATGCGTTCGGGCGCGGTGGTGTAGATGATGTCGCGCAGTCCGGCGGCGAGGTAGGCGGCCTCCATCCGCAGGGCCCGTCGAAGCACGTCACCGCTCAGTTCCTCCGCCGGTCGTCCCCAGCGGGCGGCGACCGCCTCGCCGCCCGCCATGCCCTCCCAGCAGTCCGCGTGGAAGGGGCACGACCCCGGGAAGTCGTCCCCGGGAATCCGGGGAACGCTCAGATGCCCCATCTCCGTGTGGACCAGGCCGTTGATGACACGTCCGCCGATCACCGCGCCACCGCCGATGCCGGTGCCGACCGTCAGATATACGTAGGTGTCCCGGTCAAACGCGGCGCCCCAGCGTCCCTCGCCGAGCGCCGCACCGTTGACGTCGGTGTCGATGCCGACCGGCACGCCGAGCGCCGACGCGATCGTCCCCGCCACGTCCACTCCGGACCACCCGGGCTTCGGCGTCGCCGCGAGACGCCCGTACCCGGGATGCGAGCGACGCAGTTCGAGGGGGCCGAACGACGCGATGCCCACGGCGTCCAACGGCTCCTTCGCCGAGGCGTCCTCGAAGAAGGCGACCGCCCTGGCCAGCGTCGGTCCGGGCTCACCCGTGGGAAAGCGGATCTCGTCCTCGATCCGGTCGGGCGCCGATCCGACGAGACAGACGAACTTCGTCCCGCCGGACTCGATCGAGCCCAGCCTCGGCCCGTTCACGCGCCCACCGGCCAGCCGTCGGCGCCGGCCGGGCCGGTGTCGGACCGGATGACGACCTTCATGGCGTCGTACCGCCTGTCCGTGCCGCCACCGCCGACCCCGCCGAGCGTGCCGAGCGCGTCCTCGTACGCCTCCAGCGGGAACTCGTGCGTCACCAGGCGTTCCAGTCCCAGACCGCCCGCCAGGTCGACGGCCACGGGGAAGGTGTCCCCGCGGAAGTCACCGGCTCCGATCAGCCGGATCCCGCGATTGGTCAGGCGGAGGGGGCGCAGCGGCACGTCGTAGCTGTCGTCGAAGCCCATCAGGACGACCCGCCCGCCGTCGTCGATCAGACGCAGGGCGTCGTCCAGTCCGCTTCCCGTGGTGTCGAACACCACGCCGGGGCGATCGCCTCCCAAGGCCTTCACGAGGGCCTCGGCCGGATCCGTTCGGGACACGTCCACCACGTATTCGAACGCGTCGCGCGCCGCGGACAGCCGGTAGTCGTCCGTCTCGGCCACGACCACGCACCGTGCGGTCCGGGCGGCGACCTGGGCGACGAGCATCCCGATGGGGCCCGCGCCCAGGACCGCCACGGTGTCGTCGACCGTCAGACCGGCCGCCTCGACGTTGTTGAGGACGCAGGCGAGCGGCTCGATGAGTACCGCGCCGCGGAACGGCATCCCGTCCGGAACGCGTTGTACGAACCGCTCCGGCAGCACCACACCGTCGGCGTACGTCCCGTCACGGTCCACGCCGACTTCCGTCCCGGCCTTGTTGCGGCAGAAGTTCGTCGC
Source organism: Streptomyces sp. NPDC088252 (assembly GCF_044740965.1). Taxonomy (NCBI): domain Bacteria; kingdom Bacillati; phylum Actinomycetota; class Actinomycetes; order Kitasatosporales; family Streptomycetaceae; genus Streptomyces; species Streptomyces sp. NPDC088252. Next base: position 13,390 of record NZ_JBIURS010000008.1, read on the forward strand.
GCCTCGCACGCACGGCGGACACCAACCGCAGTACAGCGTCGGGTTGACCACCACCCGGTCCCCGACGGCGAGCGACCGCACCCCGGCACCCACCTCCTGGACGAGGCCGACCGACTCGTGGCCGAGCACCACACCCGGCCTGGCCGGGAAGCGCCCGTGCAGGATCTTGCGGTCGGTCCCGCAGATCCCGGTGCCGACGACCTTCACCACCACGTCGTCATCGGCGCCGACACGCGGTGCCGGGCGCTCCTGAAGCTCGACGGAACCGGGGCCCAGATAGACAAGTGCGCGCACAGGTACCTCCCGATCGGTGTGCGGCAGCGAGCGCTGCCGGCGCCGTGCAAGGCGAAGCTGTGTTCGACCATCGACGTTAGCGCAGGGGTACCTGCCGAGAAACAGCGCTTCTGAGCCGTTGGGAGCCATGCCCCCGTCGCCGACGTCGGCCCGTCCGGCGCGGCCCACCCGGGGCATGCGCGGCCGGCGCGGAGGCGGACCGTGGTTCACAGTGCCCCGCTGCGCCCTTCCCAGTACGGGTCGCGCAACCGCCTCTTGTACAGCTTGCCGTTGGGGTCGCGGGGCATCGCCTCGATGAAGTCGATGCTCCTGGGACGCTTGTACCCGGCGAGCTGGTGTGCGCAGTGACTCAGGATCTCGGCGGCGAGCGTGTCCCCCGCCCCGTGTCCCCCGGCCGGTTCGACCACCGCCTTGACCTCCTCGCCCCAGTCGGGGTGGGGAATGCCGAAGACGGCGGCGTCGGCGACCGCGGGATGACTGAGGAGCACGCCCTCGATCTCGGCGGGGTAGATGTTGACACCACCGGAGATGATCATGTCGATCTTGCGGTCGCGGAGGAAGAGGTAGCCGTCCTCGTCGAGGATGCCCAGGTCGCCGACGGTGAAGAAGTCTCCGATGCGGTTCTTCCGCGTCTTCGTCTCGTCCTTGTGATAGCTGAAGCCGCCGGTGTTCATCTTCATGTAGACGGTGCCGAGTTCGCCCGGCGGCAGGCGGTTGCCTTCGTCGTCGAAGACGGCGAGTTCGCTGATCGGCCAGGCTCTGCCCACCGTGCCCGGCTTCTTCAGCCAGTCCTCGGCGGTGGCGAAGGCGCCGCCGCCCTCACTGGCCGCGTAGTACTCCTCGACGCATCCCCCCCACCAGTCGATCATGGCGCGTTTGACGTGGTCGGGGCAGGGCGCTGCGCCGTGGATGGCGTGGCGCATGGCCGTCACGTCGTAGGTCCGCTTCACCTCGTCGGGAAGGGCGAGGAGGCGGTGGAACTGGGTCGGGACCATGTGTGTGTGGGTGCAGCGGTGGGTGTGGATGAGCCGCAGCATCTCCTCGGGGGTCCATCTGTCCATCAGGACCAGTGGGTGCCCGATGTGCAGGGACGCGCTCGCGAACTGGAGGACGGCCGTGTGGTAGAGCGGCGAGCAGACCAGGTGGACGTTGTCGTCGAAGGGTTTGATGCCGAAGATGCCGAGGAATCCGCCGAGATGGCTCTCCTCGGGAAGCTTGCCGGAGAGCGGACGCCGGATGCCGCGCGGTCGGCCGGTGGTGCCCGATGTGTAGTTCATGACCCAGCCGAGGGTGCGGGCCTCGGGCGGCGCGTCGGACCGGCCTTCGAGCAGCTCCGCGTACGGGCGGAAGCCGTCGATGCTACCCACGGCATAGCGATGGCTCGCCGGCAGTCCCGCCTCGTCGGCGGCGGCGCCGGCCGCCGGCGCGAACCGCTCGTGGGCGATGAGCACCCTGGCACCGGAGTCGGAGACGATCCAGGCGATCTCGGGGCCGACGAAGTGGTGGTTGACGGGTACGAGATAGAAGCCGGCCTGGGCGGCGGCGAGGTGGGCGGTGAAGAACTCGACCCCGTTGGGCAGGACGACCGCGAAGGCGTCGCCCCGTCGGAGGCCGGCCGCCCGCAGTCCGTGGACCAGGCGGTTGGCCGCGGCGTGCAGCCTGCCCGCCGTCCAGCTCTCGCCGTCGGGCGCGATCAGGACCGTGCGGCCGGGATCGGCGGTGGCCTGGGCCCAGAAGCCGTTGGGCGGCCGGTTCATGAGGCGCTCCGTCCGGCGATGAGGTTGATCCGGTCCACGGCACGCTCGAAGCCGCGGGTCAGGTCGTCGAACACGGCCTGGACGCTGCGTTCGCTGTTCATCCTGCCGACGATCTGGCCGACGGGGGTGCCGAGCAGGGCTCCGGTCTCGTACTTCTGGATGCGCGAGACAGCCTCGGCCACCAGCAGCCCCTGGAGCGGCATGGGCAGCGTGCCCGGACCCGACGGATCGTCCCACGCGTCCGTCCACTCGGTACGGAGCTGGCGTGCGGGCTTGCCGGTCAGCGCACGGGAACGGACGGTGTCACCGGAGCCCGCGGCGAGAAGCTTGCGCGTCAGCGCGCGGGAGTGGAGGTCGGCCTCCTCCGTGGTCAGCCAGAGCGAACCCAGCCAGACGCCCTGGGCCCCGAGGGCGAGTCCGGCGGCGATCTGTTCTCCGCTGCCGATACCGCCGGCGGCCAGGACGGGGAGCGGTCCCACGGCATCGACCACGTCCGGCACCAGGACCATGGAGGCGATCTCACCGGTGTGGCCGCCCGCCTCGTATCCCTGGGCGACGACGATGTCGATGCCCGCGTCCGCGTGGTGGCGGGCGTGCTTGGCGCTTCCGGCGAGCGCGGCGACGAGCACGCCCTGGTCGTGGGCGCGCCGCACGACATCGGCTGGTGGCGATCCGAGGGCGTTGGCGAGGAGTTTGATGGGGTGGTCGAAGGCGACGTCGAGCTGGTTGCGCGCGACCTCCTCCATCCATCCCGTGATGCGCCAGCCCGACTCGTCACCCTCGGCGAGCTCGGGTACGCCGTGCTTGGCCAGGGTGTCCTGGACGAACCGGCGGTGCCCGGCCGGGATCATCGCCTCGACATCGGCCTCGGTCACCCCCTCCACCTTCTTCGCGGGCATGACGACGTCGAGGCCGTACGGCCTGCCGCCGGCGTGCTCCTGCATCCAGTCGAGATCGCGGGCCAGGTCGTCGGGGGCGGTGTAGCGGACCGCGCCGAGCACGCCGAATCCGCCGGCCCGGCTGATGGCCGCGGCCACGGCGGGGAACGGCGTGAAGCCGAAGATGGCGTGCTCGACTCCCAGTTTCTTGCTCAGCTCCGTCTCCATGGGCCGCAGGATGCCGCAGTCGGACATTCGAGGGAAGGCATTTTCTGATGCAGTGTCAGATTCTTTGTGACGCCGGGGTGCTCCGCGACGGCGGTGGTGACAGTAATCTCTGCGGCGGAAGGAAGTTTCATCACCGGACGAAGTTTCGAAAATTATTTTCAGGCAGCGGGAAGGGGTTCCGGATGAGTCAGGACGCGGCCGGCAGAGGGATCAGCCGACGCAGGCTGGGCGGTGGGATGCTGGCTCTGGGCGGGGCACTCGCCCTGGCGCCGATCCCCTTCGCGGAGCGGGCGGCGGCCATGGAGTCGGAGGCGGAGTCGTCGGGTATGCGCACAGAGGCCGGCACGAACGCGGCGTCGACGCAAGGACAGCCGACGTTGCGGCGCGGATCGGCCGCTCGTGCCGGGTTGTTGCAGGGCCCCCTGGACCAATTGGTCGCCGATGCGGAGAAATTCCTCTCCGACTCCCCCAAGCACCCTTGGTACGCGGGTGCGGTGCTGCTCGCCGGGCGGGGCGGCACGGTGGCACTGCACCACCCGATCGGCAAGGCCGTGCGCTACGCGGCTTATGACGAGAAGACCGACACGGGGGTGGAGTTCCCGCCCGACCAGCAGATCGCGATGGCCGAGGACACGATCTTCGACCTGGCCTCGGTGTCCAAGCTGTTCACCTCGATCCTGGCCGTACAGCAGATCGAGCTCGGGACGCTGGAGCTGGAGGCGAAGGTCGCCTCGTACCTGCCCGAATTCGCCGGTGGCGGCAAACAGGACATCACGGTCCGTCAGCTCCTCACGCATACCTCGGGGTTCCGTTCCTGGATTCCGCTGTACAAGGCACCGACGCGGGAGGGAAAGCTGGAGCTGCTGTGGAACGAGGTGCCGGCCAACCCGCCCGGCACGGTGTACCTCTACTCCGACCTCAATCTGATCTCGTTGCAACTGATCCTGGAGAAGATCACCGGCCGCACGGAGGACGTACTGCTCCGCGAGCGGATCACCGCTCCGCTCGGGATGCAGCGCACCCGGTACAACCCGCCGGCCGCCTGGAAGCCGAAGATCGCCGCGACCGAGGACGCGCGGCTCCCCTGGTCCGGCCTCGACCGCGGACTGGTCTGGGGCGAGGTGCACGACGAGAACGCCTACAGTCTGGACGGCGTGGCGGGCCACGCCGGGGTCTTCTCCTGCGCCTGGGACCTGGCGATCCTCGCCCGTACGCTGCTCAACGGCGGGGTGTACGGCCGCGCGAGGATTCTCTCCGCGGAATCGGTCGATCTGCTGTTCACCGACTTCAACACCGCGTTCCCCGGCGATGCGCACGGTCTCGGTTTCGAGTTGTACCAGCACTGGTACATGGGGGCGATGGCGACTCCTCGTACGGCGGGCCACACCGGTTTCACCGGCACCAGTCTGGTCCTGGACCCCACGACCGACTCGTTCCTGATCGTCCTCGGCAACTCGGTCCACCCGGTGCGCGGTTGGCGCTCCGGGAGCGCGCCGCGCGTCGCCGCCGCCAATCAGATGGCGCGCGCCGTAGCGGTCCGTCCCACGCGGGGACGCACGGCGTGGTTCTCCGGACTGGCGAGCGCGACGACGGCCACGCTCACACTGCCCGCGCTGCGACTCGCGTCGTCACGGGCGGCACTGAGTTCGGCCCTGTGGTGGGACACCGAGCCGGGGTCCGACTTCCTCTTCCTGGAGGCGTCGGCGGACGCCGGAACGAGCTGGCAGCCGGTGCCGTTCACCACCGTACCGATCGCCGGTCATCACGGGAGTGAGCCCGATCCCCATCCGACGGGTTCGGTCTCCGGCTGGTCCGGCCGGGTCTGGCACCGCCTGGACGCGGATCTCGCCGCATGGCGCGGCAAGGAGGTGCGGCTGCGGTGGCGTTACACCGCGGACCAGCTGTACGTGGGACGCGGGGTGTACGTGGACGCCGTCCGGGTCGAGGACGGCAACCGGACGGTCTTCGACGAGGCCCGGTCCGGCGATGCCGCGCGCATCGAGACGCTGGGATGGACCGCTTCGGCTGACTGAGGCGGACTGCACGGGGCGTGGCGGACGGGGCGGACCGGGAGGACCGGGGCGGATGGAACGGGCCACCGGGTCCGCCACGGTTCGCGGCGGCGGACGACGGTGGCCGGGTCCGTCGTGGCCGTCCCGAACAGCACCGGAGGCGACCGGGCCGGGCCGGCCGGTTCCGTCCCGCTCCGGGCCGCCGTGCGCCGCGGCCGGTGACGTGCGAAGTACACGCTGGTCGGCCGGACTGTCGAGTACCACCGCAAGCGGCCAAGCGCGCCGACCGCGGTGTCCCGGAAGTCAAGACCGTCCCGACGGCAAGCTGAAGCTTCTCACCCGGAACAACGTGAACCAGTTGCTCGAGCGGATGGAAGTCGAATCCCAGCATTCGGCGACTTGTCTCGGCTCGCCCCGGCACCTGTCCTACCTGGAGGAACGGTTCCTCACGTACGCGAGAAGGGCAGGCGGCCTCCCAGGCTGCCTCGATCATCCAAAAGATCTCGTCCACCGCGGCCTCCGGTTCGGCCGCTTCACGGGCCAGCGAATAGGCGTCGATCACGAACTGCGGCCGCGCACATCGACAGCCAGGCCGGTCACACACGCGGGCGCCGGGTCGTGGTCGTCTGAGCCGGTTCCTGCACAGTTGCACGGCCCGGCAAGCCGACCTTGGCGGTGGCGAGTGGAGGTGGTGAGTGCGCTGCCCGTCGCCGAGTCCGCCGGGCCGAGATGGCTGCAGGTCTTCGAGCTGGTGCTCACAGCAGTCGGGCTGAAGTTCCTCACCGGGGAGCTGAAGGGCTCGCACGACCCCTCCGGCATCGTGTTCACCGCGCTCGAAGCCATCTCCGGCATGGAGCACAAGTACATCCGCGACCACACCCTCGAAGGCCACGAGTCCGCCCGCAAGCGCGGCAAGACCATCGGCGGCGCGGGCGTGACCGACGAAGACATGCTGTCCATGGCCCTCCGTCCACGCGACCAGGAGATGAGCCTGCGCGACATCGCCAAGCCACTCGTCATCACCACCGGCACGAAGAAGGGCCAACACCCTTCGCCCGCCACCGTCATGCGGACGCTGCGTGAACACGACGAGCGGGCCGCCACGGCGGCGAGCGCATGATCCCCCCGCTACTTCGCGGCTGCTGTCCGAGCTAGGACACCGGGGCCGTGCCGCCGTGGATCGCCGACGCGATCGGTCCGCTTCCGACGGCGCGGCATCGGCGCCCGCTTCGACGGGGACGGGCCCGGGGACGGATGATGCTCCCATGACCCCTTCCCCGTCGCCGCAGAACTGGACACGTGCCGAACGACTGGACGCCGACCGGCTGACAGAGGCGCTGTATGCCGAGGCCGGTGTCCGGCTGGTGGTCGAGGGGCCGTGCCCGGGGGGCGAGATCGGTGCCGCCTACGTCCGGTGGCCGGACGGTCACCGGTCCGTGCTGAAGTGGCGGCCGAACACGCGGATCGAGGATCTGGGAACGGGGCCACTGGCGGTGTGCGAAGTCCTGGTCGCGCAGGGGTATCCCTGCCCGTCGACGGAGTTGGCGGTCCAGGTGGACCACGCGGTCGTGCTGGTCCAGACATTGCTGGCGGGCACACCGGTGCGGTGCCTGGACCACCGTGGGCTGGACCGGGCCCTCGCCCTCAACGAGGCGCAGGCAGGACTGCTGACCGGGCGTACGGATGTCCCGTCGATGAACCTGTACCTGCTCGACGACGGCCCCGGTTACTGTCTTCACGAGCCGCTGCGTCGGCACAGTCGGCGCGGCGGTGATCTGGAGCGCCGGATCAGGTCGGTCGGCCTCGACCACCCTCTTCGGCTCCCCGGCCACGACGTCGTGCACCAGGACTTTCACCAGGGCAACCTGCTCGCCGTCGACGGCTCGGTCGCCGGTGTCATCGACTGGGACGGCTCCGGCCGGGGCGACCGCCGTTTCGACCTGGTCACCCTGCGCTTCGGCTTGCACGCGAGCGAGCAGGCGCCCGGAGTCACGAGCCGCCTCGACGACATCCTGGACGGCCTGCCCGGCGACATCCTGCGGCCCTCCTGGGCCCACATGAGCCTGCGGATGGCCGACTGGGCCATCCGGCACTTCGCTCCCGGGGACATCGAGCACTGGCTCGATCTGGCCGAGCAGCGCGTGTGACACCCCCATGAGCGCGGGTGGACCGGGTGCGGGGCCTGCGGCCCGGCTCCCGGGCCGCAGCAGGTTCGCACGGCACATGACACACCGCACCTCGTGTTGTCCCCTGCGCAGTGACGAGGGACGCACCAGCGGCCTCGGGAGCGTTTCGGTTCGACTGCCCCGCCCTCCCAGGGCGGTCGTTCGCGCACCGCGTCGACCGCTCCCGCCCCCACGGACAGGTAGGGTGCCCCGCTGGACCAACCTCGGGAGGATCATGAAGGCCGCTGTCACGCACCCGGTAACACCCTTGACACCACTGAGGGTTGCGGCCTTCCGGCGATTCGTGCTCGCCAATCTCGTCTCGACCACCGGGTCCGCGATGGCGCCCCTCGCACTCGCCTATGCGGTGATCGGGCAGAGCGGCGGAGCCGGCTCGCTCGGCGTCGTACTGGCCACCAACTCCGTCCCGACGATCGTCTTCACCGTCGCGGGCGGCGTCCTCGCGGACCGGCTGTCGCGCAGCCGGATCCTGTTTCTGGGCAACCTCCTGTCCGCCGCGGCCCAGGCGACGCTCGCCGTGCTGGTGGCCACGCATCACGCGACGACCATGTCGATCGCCGCGTGCGGATTCGTGTCGGGGATCGCCGTGGCCTTCACCGCGCCGGCCGCGACGGGGGTGGTCGGGCAGCTCGTCGCGGCGGAGCATCTGCAACAGGCCAATGCGCTGGTCCGGTTGCCGAACAACGCCGTGAAGGTTCTCGGGCCCGTCGTCGGAGGGGTGATCGTCGCGGTCGGCGGTCCGGCATGGGCCCTGTCGTGGGATGCGTTCACCTTCCTCGTCGCCGCACTCCTGTTGCGCGGGCTGCGCCTGGACGCACCGGTCAGGACCGCAAGCGCCCTGGCCGATCTGCGGGCGGGCTGGGCCGGATTCCGCGCGCGCACCTGGCTGTGGACGTACACCGCCGCCGGAACGGTCGTGGTCGCCGCCTGGCTGGCGGGCTTTCAGCTCCTCGGCCCGGTCGTCGCCACGGAGCACTACTCGGGGGCGCGTTCCTGGGGGCTCGTACAGGGCGCTTTCGCGTTCGGCCTGCTGGCGGGCACAGTGGTGTGTCTGCGGTGGAGGCCGCACCGCCTGCTGACCGTTGCTGTCATCACCGGCTCCGGGCTCTGCCTGCCACCGGCGGCGTTGGGAACGGGGCTGGACCTGCCCTGGGTGCTGCTCGGTGCCGTGCTCGCGGGCATCGGTCTGGATGTCGCCGTCGTGGCGTGGAACACCGCGCTCCAGCAGCACGTGCCGCAGGCGGAGTTGGGCCGCCTGAGCTCGTTCAACGGTGTCGGGGAACGCGTCGCCATCCCTCTCGGCTACCTCGTCACCGCACTCGCCGCGCATGCCTGGGCCGATCGGACCGTGCTCCTGGTCTGTGCCGGTGCCATCGTGGCCGCCACGATCCTCAATCTCTGTGTGCGGGACGTGTACCGCGTCAATCGCGTCTGAGCGTGCAGATATGCACTCGACGGTTACTGCCGGGAGCGCGCTCGCTGTCGTGCACCACGCCGTAACCGTCTCAGACCGGCCCGGAGTCGTCCGGCTGGATGCCCGCCCGGCGGGACACGTCCTCGCTGTGCTCCAGGTGCCTGCGTCCCTCCTCGCCGAGCTGCCTGAGCACCCCGGCGAGCACCGTCTCGACGGTGGCCAGCGTCGGGACCATGCTGTCGTACGGCGAAGGCGCTGCGACATGACTGGGCAGGACGACGTCGGCGAGGCTCGTCACCGGCGAGAGCCAGGCGTCGGTGAACAGGACGATCTTGCTTCCGCGCTGCGCGGCCATCTCGGCGATGACGATCTTGTCCGGTTCGTAGCGCCGGTAGTCGAAGACCACGAGGACGTCCTGCCGGCCGAGGCCCGCCAGGACCGCGGTCCGCTCCACGTCGCGGTCCGGCAGGACGACCACGTCGCCGCGCAGCTGCATGAGGTGCACCCCCAGGTACTGCGCCAGCAGATGCGTGAACCGGCCGCCGGCCAGGATGATGCGCCGCTTGGGATGACAGAGCAGGGAAATCGCCGCCTCCACGTCGTGGGGCGGCAGCTCCCGCAGCGTACGGGCGACCTCGGAGCTGAAGACGTCATGGCCGCCCTCGGGGTGAGCGGTGTCCCGCCCCTCCTCGTCCGGTGCCCCGGGTGACGCGGTGCCGTATCCCCTTGTGCCGTAGAGCTGCAGAGGTGAGGCGCTGCGTTCCTCCAGCTCCCCCCGCAGCGCCGCCTGGAAGTCGGGGAACCCCTTGTAGCCGAGCCGGTTGACGAAACGGATCACCGTGGGCGCACTCACCGCGGCACGTTCGGCGAGCGTGGCCACCGTCTCGAAACCGGCCGACGGGTAACCGGCGAGAAGCACCCGGGCCACCTTGCGTTCGGCGGGGCTGAGGTCACCGAACCGGTGCCGGATCTCTTCGGCGAGTGAGGACATGGGCCGGGCCACCTTTCCAAAGGGGTTCAGATTACGCGGATCGGCGTGCTCCGGGTATCCGGGTCAGCTGTCGTCGCGGAGCCGAGAGCCGTGATCAGTGCCGCGAGCAGGGCGACCCTGGACGGGACCGTCGTCACGTCCAGCCACTCCTGCGGGCTGTGGTCACCGCCTCCGACCGGGCCGAGGCCGTCGAGCGTCGGCACCCCGGCCCCGGCAATGGTGTTGGCGTCACCGACGCCACCGCGTTCCTTGGTGTCGGTCATGGCCGAGATGACCGCGTCGGACTTGCCTGCCTGGATGGCGGGCACGATGCCGTCGAACTTCTGGGCAGTGAAGGCGAATTGCACCCCCAGCTTGGCACCGAGCGCCTGTCCGAGGTCATAGTCGAGTCCGGTGAGTTCGGGCCGCCCCTCGGTCTTGAACATGATGAACGGCGCATACGGTACGTCGGTGGCCACCCGGACCGTGCCGCTGGACCTGATGGCCGCGGGCAGGAGGCGTGGAGTTTCGCGTCGCGGGTGACGCACACACCCGCGACGGTGACATCACCTGCGGGAGCGGCAGCACCACCGACGGCGCCACCTTCTCCGCATGCGGAGAGCGCCGTGGACGATGCGATCAACAGTGCAGCGGCCGCTACTGCGCGGCGGACTGGGCGGGTGTGCAACACGAACCCCTCTCGCGGAACTGCCGTGCGGTTGGTTCACCGCCGACCGGATGCCCGCACGTTACACTCAATGCATCTTTTCGCCACACTGTAACGTCTGTAACATATTGATAACGACCCACCTCGGTGAGGTTGTAAGCCACCGGATACACATTCCCCAACAGTTGGAGCAGCCCACACGCCCCAACCGTTGCCCCGGTCTCGTTTCAGAACGTCGACCGCCACGGAGATATGTAACGCACCGAATCCACACGTGGGCCGTCACACACTGCGCGGCCGCTCGAGGCCGTCGCCTCCATGACCGTGCTGGGCCAACCGCTCGCCGCCACCGAAATGGCGGGGGTTCTGGTCATCTCTGCCGGCTTGGCCGGCCTGGCCTTCGCGGACGGGTGGCCACGGCGCGCCCAACTGCCCGCGCTCGCCGCGGCGGTAGCCACCGGAGTCGTCATCGCCGGATACACGATCATGGACGGCACAGGCGTCCACCGGTCCCAGACCGTCATCGGCTACATCGCCTGGCTGTTCCTGTGCCAGGGCCCCGTCCTGCCGCTGCTGGCCCTCGCCCGCCGCGGCCGACCCCTGTTCGCACAGTTCAAGCCGGTCTGGGGGATCGGCCTGACAGGCGGCGCCATCTCCTTGCTCGCCTTTGGCCTCGTCATCTGGGCACAGTCCCACGGCGACCTCGCGACCGTCGCCGCTCTGCGTGAGACCAGCATCCTCATCGCGGCCCTGATCGCCACGCTGCTCTTCCGTGAACGCTTCGGCCGTCTGCGCCTCACCGCCGGCGCGGTCGTCCTCACCGGCATCACCGTACTCGAACTCGCCCACCCCTGAAGGCGACGCCTGTTGCGACGCTCTTCCCAGGACACCGCGCGTGACGCCGCCACCACCAAGTAGCAACTCCCGATTCGGGATACGGCCCGGTCGCGCCTCGCCGGCGCCGCGACGCCCCGACGCGGCGAGCGCGGGTGTCGGCCGGGACCCGAGCGTCGGCGCCCTCTTCCGGACCAAGGAGGCGATGAACGTTGAAGCTCCTTCGGCAGACGAACGGTCCCCTCTGATGGCCGGACCGCTCGTAGGCATGGGATGCGAGAACCATCACACCGCGCCCGGCAGTTCGACGCCGGACCGGTGACGGCCCGCGCCGGGGGATATCCCCAGTCCGATCCTGGGGTGCGCCGGATCGTGCCCCGTTGGGGAGTGGAAAGAGCGTCCAGCCGTGAATTCGACTCTTGCGAAGGCGCCCCGCCATGGCAGTCGGTGTCGCTACGCTGCTCGGCTGGCCACCGCCGTCGCCCAGCTCGCCGGTCCCTCCCCTGTCAAGCAGTTGCACCAGGACACGGACGCGATCCACGCCCTCGGCGTCAGCGGTGTGCAGGCCCGCGTGATCGCGCCTGACGGTCGGCGGTCGGTCGCCACCAGCGGCGCCGCCGACCTGAAATCCGGCCGCCCGGTCCCTTCCGACGGCTGCTTCCGCATGGCCAGCACGTCCAAGACGCTGGTCGCCACCGTGGCCCTCCGGCTGGAGGCCGAGGGCAGGCTGTCCCTGGACGACACGGTCGGCCGATGGCTGCCGGGAGTGTCTCTCTACGGGTGGGCGGGACGATGGGGTGCCGACCGGCGGAGGGCTTCGGCGACCGCGTCGCGCTCGGTGCCAGGGGCGATCGCAGTGATCACCGAGTGGATGACCGTGACGGGATCACGGTCATCGTTTCGAAACCCATCGAACAGCGGGGCAGGCCCTTGCGGTCCTGGAGCGTACGCCCCGCCTCCTCGACCACCGCGAGGCGGTGCGTACAGGTGCTGCTGGTCAGTCCCACTCGCAGTGGTGGCCGAGGAACTTCGTCAGGCTGGTGGCGTCCTCCATGCCGATGTCGCTGCGCGACGATTCGAGGTCGAAGCTGACGCCGGTGTTCCACTCGCCGGGCAGGAGCTGGTCGGCGAACTTCGCGTGGCAGGCGTACTGCTCGTACAGGGAGTTGTGTTCGGTCTGGCTGACGTCGTTCGGGTAGGGAGCGAGGGACCACATCTGGTACCAGCCGCCTTGGAAGTCGGTGCGAGCGTTGATGAACCCGGCCTCGGTCGGGAACGCGCGGACGACGACGTTGCTCGTGCCGTACGGGATCTCGACGCGGAGTTCGCGGAACCAGTCCGTTCCGGTGGTGCCGGAATAACCGACGCATTCGCCGGTGCAGCCTTCGACGCCGTTGCCGGCGGACCAGAACAGGACGAGGTTGTTCTTCGAGTAACGCTGATAGATGGACTTGTAGTTCTCGTCCCACTGCTCATCCGAGGTGGGGTAGCCGAACGCTCCGCCTTCCCATCCGTACTGACCCCAGAGTTCGCCGATCTTCCCCCACACGGGGTGCGCACCGTAGGAAGGGTGCCAGTAGACGGTGCCGCCCTGGAATGTCTGCCGCTTGCCGGTGCCGTCGGGGTTGGCCAGCTCGTCGGACGTGGGGTAGCCGAGCTTGCCGGTCTCCCAGCCCAGGGCCGCCCACTTGTCTCGGATCGCGCCCCATACGGGGTGTGCGCCGGTCTGCGCGGTCCAGTAGATGCTGCCGCCGGTGAAGTGGTTGTAACGGCCGGCGCCGTCGGGGGTGACCAGTTCGTCGGTGCTGGGGCAGCCGAGCGGCCCGCCCTTGCCGCCGGTGGCGTTGTAGGCGATGAGGATGTCTCCGCCGACCTGGTGGTCGCAGATGTCCTCGGCGGCGGCCATGGGTGCCTGTACGAGGAGCGCGGCGAGGGCGGTGAGCGCGACGGCTGCGGCCTTGATCAGTCGAGTGGTCCGTTGTAAGAGCTTGGTGTGTGGTGTCATGCGATGCTCCTTTTTGCCGGGATTCTGCGTGGCCACCCCACTGTAGGGTGAGAAAAGCGTCGTACGAGGGTCCTCCACTGCGACCGTCTCGCCCTGCGGATCCACGACGGCGCGTTTTCCGCCATGGACCTCACCGCCCGCCACCCGCGCACTGGTGGGCTGCTGTCCACCGTGAAGTTCATGGTGCAGACCCTCGCCGCCGTCGGCGAACTCCAACGCGACCTCCAGCGCGAGTTGACCTACGACGCCGGCTTCTCGCCCGCTGCCGGTGTCTCGACGGCAGCCAGGGCTCTCCGGCGGTCCCCACCCAGCGCAAGGCCAACCGCGGGTACGAGAACCGGGTCAACGCCCTCACGCCGACCGGACCATGATCGTTCTCACCGACAACCGCTGTACCGGTTCCAAGCGCCGCCAATTGCCTCCGATGCGAACCCGTGACGATTCGCGAATCGTCACGGGCAGCGGTGACAACCGGCTTGCTTACCATGGCAGTTGACCAAGTGTGCTGGTGGTGACGATAGCGGCGGGCTTGATGACGGTGCCAGTCGGTGTCACTCGTCCGGCTGACTGACCTGCGGTTTGTCCGCCGACTCGGATCAGATGCGGTTTTCTCGCATGCGATGCGTGTAACGGAGCCGGTCCGGGCGTTCTGCCATTTCATCACCGACCCGCTCTACGACTGGGCGGCAACGTGCACCCACCTCATCGAGGACGGCTGGGATCCTCGCTTCGTCCAGGAGCAGGTCGGTCACGAGCACGCCAGCACCACGTCCATCTGAACCTGCGTTTCCTCGGACTTCCGCACCCGTACCCTGCGCCGGCATCTGGACGCCACCGTGGCTGCCGCGCTCCGGGCCCGGAACGGGAGGCAAGCATGAAGCGCAAGGTCGGGTACACCTGGCGGCTGCGTGAGCTGATGGCCCAGCACCACGTCCTCACCGCGACCGAACTGGTGCCGCTGCTGCGCGAGCGGGGCATCGACCTGTCCGCCTCCCAGGTCCACCGCCTGATCTCCGGGACGCCCGAGCGGCTGTCACTGCAGGTCCCGTCCGCGCTCTGCGACATCCTGTCCTGCACCCCGGCCGGCCTGGAGGCCACCACCGCGGAGAACGCCGGAGTCCGCAAGACCGCCACCGGCGATCTGCCCGTCCCGCCCGCGAACGTCGCGAAGCTCCGGCCCCGCGCGGCCCGCATCCTGCCCGACGCATGAGCCGCCCATACGCCACCGACGAGCAGTACGAACGCTGGCACATGGCCGAGTGCTGCCGCTGTGGTCAGCGCAGACACAAGGCCGGCACCTGGCCGGACGTATACGTCTGCCGGACCTGTTCGGACCGCACGGTCCGAACACGAGGCACCTGCCCAGAAGGCGGCCAGGACCGTGTCCTCCCCGGGCTTCACCCCGTTGACGGCTCCGCGATCTGCACGACCTGCGCCGGCATCCCAGACCTTCGACTGCTCGCGCTGCGGCTTCGAGGGCCAACTCCTGGGCGAACGGCTCTGCGAACGCTGCACGCTCACCGACCGGCAGACCGTCCTCCTGGACGACGGCACGGGCCGCGTCCGTCCCGCACCGACACCCCTGTTCAACCTGCTCGTGGCGATGGATGTGCCCAGAAGCGGCCTGCCCTGGCCGGCGAGATCGGCATCCCAGTCGCCGCCGCCGTCGGACAGCAACTCCTCGAACTGCCTGCCCCCGTCGTCGCGAGCGCTCTCGGCTACCACGACAACCACCAGCCGCCTCCTCCGGGCGACCGGTGGAACATGGAGTCGACACGCCGCTGGTGATCACACAGGGTCACCAGCAGGCTGGGCTCCGCAGGGACCTGGCAACAGTTGAATACGCGAGCCCACCAGTAGACCGGCGGTCAGCGGGTTGTGAATCCACCGTCGATCGCGAGGGCTGCGCCGGTGATGAACGAGGCGTCGTCGCTCAGCAGGAACGCCACGAACGGGGCGATCTCCTCGGGCCGGGCGATGCGGTTCACCGGGTGCATCGCCGAGATCTGCGCGACAGCCTCGTCGCTGGTCAGCATCGAGGTGCGGGCCAGCGGCGTGTCGACGCCGCCGGTGGTGATGGCGTTGACACGCACGCCCTGTTCGGCCACTTCGAGCGCGGTGGCCCGGGTCAGGCCCACGACCGCGTGCTTGGCGGCGACGTACGGGGCGACGCCGGGCAGCGCGACGACCCCCATGTTGGAGGCATTGTTGACGATCGCCCCACGGGTCTTGAGCACCTCCGGTATCTGGTGCTTGAGGCAGTTGAAGACGCTGGTGACGTTCTGTGCGATCTCGGCGTTCCAGGCGGCGCCGTCGATATTGGACACCGGGCCGGAGGCGTTGACAGAGCCGGCGTTGTTGAACGCCCCGTCCAGGCTGCCGAATTCGGAGAGCGCCGCCGTGACCAGCGCGGCGGCGTCGGCCTCGACGGAGACATCGGCGGGAACGAAGAGCGCCCGGCCACCCGTGGCCCGGATGCTCTCGGCAGCCCCTTCACCGATGTCCTTGCGACGGGCGCCGATGACGACGGCGGCGCCTTCCGACGCGAGTCGCCGCGCGACGGCGAGGCCGATGCCGGAGGAGCCGCCGGTGACGACGAAGACCTTGGAGTCCAGGCGGGAAGACATGGAGAGACCTTTCGGGGAGACGTGGTACCAGTGGGGTCGGCTGGGCCCGGAGCACGACCACCTCCGTCAGACTGCAGTACGACGGCAGCCGAGTCTGGCGGGTATCGGACCTCACGTTGCGCCCGGTCACCGCCCGGAAGCAGGCTGGGCCCCAGGACGACGAGGCCACGATGAGGGGCCTGACACTGGTGGGCTCGCATGCTCAACCAACGCCGGTGCATTCGCCGACCAAGAACAAACGTCACTCTCTGCAGCCAACGGGGGGGCGGCGGCAACCCGGGGAACTCGTGACGGTTGAATACGCGAGCCACCAGTACCGAGGCCGGGGAGGCCCGCGAATTCGCGGGGCATCCGACGGAAAGCCGGCCGCAATGCAGGCGTCGCAGTACGCCCCCACGGAGGTCGGCCCGGAGCGGGGTTTCTCGTACACTTCGCTTTCTCGACCGGATGGACAAACTGGTCGGCATGCCTGTTGCCGGGACCGTCGTCAAGTGAGGACGGGCCTCCGGCGGAGCTCGAGCAGTTGGCCGCTGCGGTGATGAGGACGGCCCCGAACGTTCCCTTCATCGACCCCACGCGACGCAGTGATTCTGGAGCCTGACGGGTCTGAGCGCAGGCCCCGTACGACCGCCGACGCCGCCGACCCGAGCCTTCTCGCCCTCATCCCGATCGTTGGGCCGAACAATCCTCCGGGATCGTCGACCGGGCCCCAGCCCTCGTCGGTGGTGCGCACGTAGTCCTCCAGGGGAGGATGACCCCAGCCGGGGTTCCCGGGGCAGAACCGCTCGTGGAGATCGGCGGTCTCGGCGTACACCTCCGGCTCTCCCGGTCGGCGGACAACGACGTTGCCGAGCAGTGCCATCCAACCTCCGGGATACAGCACGTCGTGCGCTCGTTGCCAGCCAATCGACGGGTCGACCCAGTGCCACGACGACGCAGCCACGAGGACATCGAAGCGTCCACCGCGGTCGTCCCACTCCTCAAACGTCGACGTCCCGACTTCGACGTTGCCGAAGGTGGCCATCCGCCGGCGAGCGAGGGCGGCCATTTCTTCGCCCGGCTCGATGGCGGTCACTGAGCACTTGAGCGCTGCCAGCGAGCGTGTGGCCTGGCCGGTACCGCAGCCCACCTCCAGCACCGACGACCTTTCGTCCACGCCGGTGACGGTGACAAGGTCCCCGAACAGCTTGTCGGGGTATCCCGGCCGGACCCGGTCGTAGAGTTCCGGCACCTCGTTGAACACCTGACCGAGGTCATGTCGATTCGGGCGCGCCTTCGGGTCATCTGTCACGAGCGCACAAGCTATGAGGCTCGTCCACGGGGACGCCAGTGGTCTGACGGCAGCTCCTCGACAGCAGCCGTGTCGGTCTTTTCTGTCTGCTCCGCCAGCACCGTTCGGTCGGGGATCCCTTCACGGGCAGCCGTCAAGAACGCCCGCTCTCCTTTCCGACCGCATCTCGGCGGACTCCCGCCCGGTCGTCGACCAGGTTCTGGGAGATGGTCGCGTACCGGTTCGCGGCGGTGTGGGACCAGCCCCGACATCTTCCCCGCGTTGATCACCACGCCACGTTCGGCGAGCATCCGCTGGAGTTCGCCGGCCTTCCAGATGCCGCGGTTGGCGACCTCCGGAGGAAGGTTCCACTTCACTGGGCCAGTCCTTTCCATCGGTCGGTGGCGCGCTGCTGTCCGGCGGCCCAGGCGTCTTCGAGATGGGTGCCGTGGACGTGCAGGGATGGAGTCGGGTATCGGAACCGGCTGAATGACTGCGGCCCAGAGTGCATATGGCACTCCGGGCCCTGGCGTCGGTGCCGCTTGTGCGAGGGCCAGTCAGACCTGTTCGAAGTGGAATGCCTTGATGAAGCAGTCGCGGGGCTGGGCGACTGCGAAGAGGATGCAGTCCACGAGCGACCGCGCGGTGAGCGGGTCCTTGGAGTCGCGCGGGGTGGTCTCCCATTCCGCGGAGAGCGGGTCGGCGTTGTCGAAGTCGGGCGGGTAGAGCGATATCACTCGGACTCCTTGGGGCCGCAGGCGCTTGGAGAGGATCTCGGTGAATCCGGCCTGGGCGCTCTTGGCCGCGTAGAAGGCATCATGCGCGTCCGAGCGCTGATGGCCTGCAGTTCCGCAGGCGGAGACCATCGTCACCACATCCGGCTTGTCCGAGTTGAGAAGGAGAGGGAGGAAGTGCTTCACCGTCAGGACAGTGCCGGTTGCGCCGGACGAGATGGTGTCGATGATGTCGGTGTCGGAGGCTGATCGGAGGTCCGGGCCATGGAGGTAGCGGGAGCCGTTGTTGATCAGGATGTCGACGCGGTCGGTGTGATGGGCAATGCTGGACGCGAAGTTGCTGATCGAGACGGGGTCTGTCAGATCGCAGGCAAAGGCGTGGACCCGCTCATGACCTCGATGGCGAATCTCGTCACGGACGCGTTCGGCGGCAGCGAGACTGCGTGCGGAGAGGAAGACTTCGGCGCCGAGGTCCGCGAGCCGGATCGCCAGAGTCCGCCCGAAGTCGCGGCCAGCAGCGGTAATCACAACGCGGTGGTCGTCGAATTTCATTGTTTCGCTCCTCATTTGTGGGCCGATTGTTCTGTTGTGGTGCGGCGGCTGAACGACGCGATCGCCGAGGCACCGGCCTTGCGGAGCTCGATGAGCAGATCGCCGACGGCCCGGGGTGCCGGGGACCGGCCGTCGGTCAGGACGCCGGGCCTCATCACCAAGGCCTCCGCCAGGCGCCGTGACTTCGCGCGGCCGCCCGCAACCGCGGTGACCACGGACCGCATGGTCTCGGCGCCGAGTTCCTTCTCGACGTCGGCGATCAGGTCTGTGATCAGGCCGATCGGGTCCGCGACGGCGCGGTCGAGATGAGCTGCGGTGGTCACGACCGGTCAATACCCCTGATCCGGGCCCGCTTTGCCCGCAGTCCGCCAAGTCCCTCCGAACCGGATGCCAGGCAGCCGCCGACGGCTGCCTTCTTCGGCTTCTTGACCGGTTAGGCGAGCCGGTCGTCAAGCAGTTGCTTCCAGCGCGGGGTGAGGGCCATGGGCGACCATCTCCTTCGGAATCGTCTTCACGCGTGCGGCGGCTGCTCTCGGCCGCGTGGGCGGCGCAGTCGCCGCCGGATGCCTTCTGCCACCGGACGGCGACTCGGACGTGGACGCCGAGCATCCGGGTGAGGACAGCGGCGGGGAGTTCGACAGCGAGGGTGAACAGGGCGGTCGAGCAATTTCGGTGGGCGCGAATGCCGATCTCGTACAGCCGCGGAGCGATCGGCCGGCGCCGCGGGGACTTGGGGCTGCAACGCAGCTGCCCCTCGCCGCCGCGGAGGTCCGGTGGATTGTGATGGATGTGCCGTCGTCGCCTCACGCTCCGAGTCGGCGGCACCGGGTTCATCAGCGAACCTCTGCCCGACTCGATCCAGAACTCGTGGAAACGGCGGAGCACGGCGTTGCTGTGCCGGATCGTACGCGGCCCTGCCACGGACGCTGCCCGGCCGGTTGTCACGAGCGACGAAGTCGACCAGGAACCTTCGGATCGACTCCACTGCTCTTCCCTCCTCATCGAAGACCAGCCAGGGCGCCGCCCCTGCCTCTTCAGCCACTCGCCCCCAGCGCGGCAGGCAGATCGACGGGGTGTCCCGAGATGCACCGTCCAACTCCGTTGCGCTCCTTCGTCATGCGAATGCGCAATGAGCAACGGTTGGACCGGGCAGGTGATGCGTACATCAGCGGCGTGCCGCACCGCAGTCCGGTCAACGCCTATGCCGTCCGGCCCGCCACCCGCCGCCCGGGTCCGCTCGGCCCGGGGACCGCGGCCGCCACGCCGGCCGGGGCCGTCGACTCCCGTACGACCAGTCTCGGCCGGATGAGCAGCGACCGCCCCGCCACCGGAGCCGAGTCGATCCGCGCCCGCAACTGCTGGAACGTCTCCGCGGCCATCTCCGGCAGCGGCTGGCGGACCGTCGTCAGCGGAGGCTCGAAGAGGTCGGCGAGGAGGATGTCGTCGAAGCCGACCACGGAGACGTCCTGCCCCGCGCTGCGTCCGGCGTCCTTGGCGCCCCGGCAGATCCCGATCGCGCACATGTCGTTGATGGCGACGAACGCGGTGGGCGGGCGCGGTCCGCCGAGGAGTTCCCTGGCCGCGTTCCGCCCGAGTTCGGCAGCGTCCTTGTCACCGAACTCGGCGGTGTCGGCGCCTGGCCAGACGATCGCGTCGGCCGGGTCGAGACCGGCCGACTCCAGAGCGGCCCGGAAGCCGCGCAGGCGCTCGCGCCGGTTCACGCTGTTGACCGAGCCGGAGACGAACGCCAGTCGGCGGTGTCCGAGTTCGATCAGGTGACGGGTGGCGAGTTCGGCCCCCATCGCGTTGTCGACGCTGATGGAGGCCAGCGACGGCGGATCGCCCGCCTGCGCGGTGCGGTCGAAGGCGACCATCTTCAGACCGCGGCTGAGCAGCGGTGTCACATGGTCGAGCGACGGGAGCGAGGAGCAGAGCACCACTCCGCTGACCCCGTCGGCGAGCAGTTCCTCCCCGTACTTGAGCTCGCGGGCCGGATCGCGCTCACTGTTGCAGAGCAGTACGTGATAGCCCTCGGCGAGCGCGATGGCCTCCAGCTCGCGGGCGAGCGCCCCCCAGAAGGGGTTGGCGACGGACGGCACGATGAGACCGATGACCTTGATACGGCCGGTGCGCAGCATCCGGGCCGCCCGGTTGGGCCGGTAGCCCAGCTGCTCGATCACCTGCTCCACGCGGGCCAGCGTGGCCGCCTGCATACGGTCCGTACGCCCGTTGAGGACGTTGGAGACCGTGCTCGCGGAGACCCCCGCAGCCTCCGCGACCTGATGGATCGTTACCCCGCTCATGCCACCTCCGGTTCGGAACGCAACTGACCCTATCAGTGTATCGATTTACTGAACTCTGTTCACCGGTACACCCGTTAACATCCCTGAAAATTCATGTGCATCAGCTGTTGACGTCCCTCTCGTGGCGTTCCTAGCATCACTGCATCGATTTACCAGCACTTCCCGGCCATGGCCGGGTTGTCATCGCTGGATCGATCCACAACCTCCACCTCAAAAGGGGTGTCCCATGGAACTCAAAAGACGGTCGCTGCTCGCTGCCATCGGTGCCGGAACCGCTGTCGCCGCTCTCGGTGGATGCGGCACCGGCACTTCGGCGGCCGGCTCCGCAGACGGTCCCGCCGAAGGTGAGATCACACTGCTCACCCCGATCTACGAAGGCGCCGACGGCAAGACGCTGTTGGAGAAGGAGATACTCGGCGGCTTCCGGAAGAAGTATCCGGACGTCAAGGTGAACGTGGACTACACCACGTACGCGCAGCTCAACGAGAAGATCACCACCGGCCTGGCCGGTGGTCTGCTGCCCGACGTGTTGATGATGGGTGTGGGCTGGATCCCGCCGTTCGCGGCGAAGAAGGCCATCGCCGAGCTGCCCGAGAAGCTCGCCACCGCGCACGACTACGAGAAGCGGGTCCTGGAACCTTCCCGGTACGACGGCAAGCTGTACGCGTTGCCGGTCGTCCTCGACACCCGCATCGTCGTCTACCGCAAGGACCACTTCGCCGAGGCCGGCATCAAGAAGACGCCCGCGAACTGGGCCGAACTGCGCGCCGTGGCGAAGCAGCTGACCAAGGACGGCCGGATCGGGTTCGACCCGTTCTCCATCGATCTGCGCCAGTGCTGGGAGACCTTCCTCTTCGCCAACGGCGGCCAGCTGTTCAGCTCGGACGGCAGGAAGGTGCTGTTCACCGATGCCCGCGGCGTCGAGGCGCTGCAGTTCTTCAAGGATCTCGTCAAGGACGGCTCCGCCGTCTACGCCAAGAAGACAGACCTCGGGGCCCCGACCAACGTACAGACCGGCAAGGCGTCGATGATGGTGACCACCAGTGCCCTGTGGAAGCAGGTCGGGGACCAGGCTCCGGACCTCCTCAAGGACGACAAGCTCGGTGCGTTCATCCTCGCCAACCGCAAACCCGCGATGCTCCAGGGCGGCACCCTCGTCACCCAGTCCGCCAGTACCAAGCACCCGGCGGCGGCGCGTGCGCTCGTCGAGTACCTCGCGACGCCCGAGTCCATCCTCGGTGCGGCCAAGCAGCGAGGATCGGTTCCCGGACTGAAGGATCTGAGCGACTCCAGCTATGTGAAGGAGAACAAGTTCGTAGATCTCTCCCTGCAGAGCATGGGCGACGCGTGTTCGGAGGGCGGCACCGCCGCCTGGATGGAGATCCGCGAAAAGATCAAGCCCACGCTGGAGCCCGCGATCGTCGGCAGCCAGTCCGCGAAGGACGCCATCGCGGAACTCGGCCGGCTCGCCGAGGCCGCCATCGGCCGGATGTAAGGACCCGTCACTGTGGGAGCGACATCCGTATTGAAGACGCGGCCCGCGCGGCCCCCTTCCCCGACCGCGCACCACACGGTCGCGAAGAAGCACTCCGGCCGGACGCCCGCCGGTCCAGGCCGTCGCAGGCAACGCGCCGGCATGCTGATGGTGGCGCCCGCGCTGCTGCACGCCTCGCTCTGGATCGGACTGCCGGTCGTCGCGTCGGTCGTCCTGGCCTTCACGAAGTACGACGTGCTGACGGCGCCGCAGTTCGTGGGCCTGGACAACTTCCGGGACATGATGGGCGATGCGGTCTTCCGCAAGTCCATCGTCAACACCATCGTCTACACCTTCTTCACCGTGCCGTTCGGCATGATGCTGGGGCTGCTCGTGGCCCTGGCGTTGCACACCGGCCTCAAGGCGCGGGGCATCTTCCGTACCGCGGTCTTCCTGCCGCAGGTGACGGCGACCGTCGCGATCGCGCTGGTCTGGCTGTGGATCTACAACCCGGGCAACGGGCTGCTGAACACACTGCTCTCGTTCCTCGGGATCGACGGACCGGCCTGGCTGTCGTCGACCTCGTGGGCGATGCCGTCGGTGATCCTGGTCGGCATCTGGCAGGGCATCGGCATGAAGATGCTCATCTACCTGGCCGCGCTCCAGTCCCTGCCGAAGGAGCTGTACGAGGCCGCTTCGGTGGACGGAGCGTCCAAGGTGCGGCAGTTCTTCTCGATCACCCTGCCGTTGCTGAAGCCCGCGACGTTCTTCGTGCTCATCACATCGATGATCAGCGCGTTCCAGTCCTTCGACCAGATCTACATCCTGACCGACGGCGGCCCGGCCAACAGCACCACGATGATGACGTACGAGATCTACAAGTCCGCCTTCCGGGAGTTCCGCGTCGGCTACGCCTGCGCGCAGTCACTGGTGCTGTTCGTGCTGCTGATGGGCTTCACCCTGGTCAACCGGCGGATCATGGGAGGCACCCGTGGCCACAACTGAGCAGCGGATGGCCGGAGTTGCTGGGACATCCCGGATTCGGGGGAACGGCAGGCCGCCCTCCGCCGGCCGGATCGCGCTCTATCTGACGCTCACCGTCGTCTCGCTGCTGATGGTGGTGCCGTTCGTCTGGATGGTGCTCACCTCGCTCAAGACGCCGGTCGAGATCGCCTCGCAGGACGCCGGACTGCTTCCGGAACACTGGGAGTTCGGAAACTATCTGGACGCGCTCAGGGCTGCGCCGTTCGCGACGTACGCGCGCAACAGCTTCATCATCGCGGCCAGTCACACCGTGCTCAACGTGGTGGTGGCGTCGATGGCCGGGTACGCACTGGCACGGATCAGATTCCGGGGCAGCGAGGTCATCTTCTATCTCTTCATCGCCGCGCTGATGATCCCGACGTACACCAAGGTACTGCCCGAGTTCCTGATCGTCCGTTTCATGCCGTTGGCCGGCGGCAACGACCTCTTCGGCCAGGGCGGCAGCGGCTGGCTGGACTCCTGGTGGGCGCTCATCGTCCCCGGCGCCGTCACCCCGTTCGCGGTCTTCCTCTTCCGTCAGTTCTATCTGGACCTTCCGGTGGAGCTGGAGGAGGCGGCCAGGCTGGACGGCCTGGGCGAGTTCCGGATCTATGCCCGGATCATGACACCACAGGTCAAGCCCGCGCTGACCACCGTGGCGCTGCTGACCTTCGAGTCGTCGTGGAACAACTTCCTCTGGCCGCTGCTGGTGACCCGCACGGACAGCCTGCGGGTGATCCAGGTCGGGCTCTCCGTCTTCAAGACGGAGAACGGCACCCAGTGGCACTTCCTGATGGCCGGCACCACGCTGGCCACCCTTCCCATGGTCGTTCTCTTCCTGATCGGCCAGCGCTATTTCGTGCAGGGCTTCGCAACCGCCGGTCTCAAGTGACCGGTTCCGGTCCACGCGACCGGCCATCGAAAGGTTTTCACTTCATGTCTGCTGATCTCAAGGGCTCCCGCGCACTGGTGACCGGGGCGGGCCACGGAATCGGCCGCGCCATCGCCGTCGCCCTTGCCGAGGCCGGTGCCGATGTCGCCGTCCATTACCACTCCTCCGCCGACGAGGCCGGGCAGACGGTCTCCGCGATCGAGGCGCTGGGCCGCAGGGCGAAAGCGTTCAAGGCCGATGTCACCGTGACGGGCGATGTGGACCGGCTCGTCGAGGAAGCGACCGGCTTCCTCGGCGGCCTGGACGTCCTGGTCTGCAACGCGGGCCATCTGATCGGCCGGGCCACGATCGCCGAGATGTCCGACGACCACTTCGAACAGGTCATCTCCACCAATCTGACGTCGACTTTCCGTACCGTGCGGGCCGCGCTGCCGCAGCTGACGAAGTCGTCGGCCGGGCGCATCATCACCATGTCCTCGCTGGCCGCACACAACGGCGGCGGCCCCGGTTCGGTCGCCTACGCGGCTGCCAAGGCGGGTGTCCGCGGCTTCACCAAGGGCCTGGCCAAGGAACTCGGCGGCACAGGCATCACAGTCAACACCGTGGCGCCCGGCTTCATCAAGGGCACCGCCTTCCACGACACGTTCACCGCGCCCGAGGCGCAGCAGGCGATGGAGGCGGGCATCCCGGTCGGCCGGGCCGGCACCCCCGAGGACGTCGCCGCGGCGGTCGTGCATCTGGCATCGCCGTCGTCCGGCTTCCTCACCGCCACCACGGTGGACATCGACGGTGGCGTGTGGCCGCGTTGAGGCGGATCCCCCGGGAGCGGGGCGGCTGGTGGCACGCGTTCGTCTGCCCGGCGCACGGTGTGGAGCTCGACCACGGTGATCTGCTCGCCGGGGTGTTCCCGGCCGGCGGTGCGTGGTGCGCGTACGGCTGCCGGGTGGACGACGAGGCGGTGCGCGGTGCCTGGCTGGTGCTGTCGCACCAGGCGTGGGCGCGGCACCTGAGGGTCCTCGCCCACCGGGGCGAGCGCGCCCGGGCGGTGGAGCGGCTCGTCGAGTACGCCGGTCTGTACGCGGAGCTGGCCACCGAGCGGCATGGCGAGGCGCAGTCCTGGATGCTGCGCGGCCGTCTCTTCCACCAGGCGCTGACCGATGCGATCTGGGCCGTCACCATCGGGCACACCGTGATCACACTCGCCGAGGACTCCACGGAGCACCTCTCGGCGGTGCTGCCGCTCCTGGACGACCTGGAGCGGGCGGCGCTCGACGCCCGGGACGTGCTGACCGGCCAGGGGCATCTCGCCTCCAACTACACCGCGTGGCTCAACGCCGCCGGTGTGGCGGCGAGCCGGGGCGCCGCCGCGGTCCGTGGCCTGGAGTGGGACGGCGCCGAGCGCTGGCTGGAGGGCGGGCACGGGCTGTACGCGCACCTGCGGGTGGCCGTCGCCGAGGACGGCTGGGAGTGGGAGGGCAGTACCTACTACCACGGGTTCGTGCTGCGCGCCGCCCTGCTCGCGCTGCGCGGCACGGACCCCGCGGCCGTGCCGTCCGATGTGGTGGACGTGCTGGCCGGGATGACCGACGTACTGGCCACGATCGCGACGCCGGGCGGCATTCTGCCCGCGCTGCACGACGGCCCTTATCTGCGCGCTCCGCTCGCTCTGGAGTGGCTGGAACTGGTGGCACTGGCACAGCAGTTGGTGCCTTCTCCGGCCCTGGACGCGGTGGCCGGGCGGGCTCGCGACGAGCTCGGCACGCAGGACGACGGGCTCGACCGCGAACTGGGCGGCTGGTTCGCCGGCCCACCGCTGCCGAGGCGTCCGGCACCCGGCCCGGTCACCGTGTTCCCGACGGCCGGATACGCGGTGCTGTGCCACGCGGGCGTCCACGCCCTGCTGGACTTCGGTCCGCACGGCGGCTCGCACGGCCACCGCGACAAACTCTCGCTCCTCCTGTACGGGAACACCACGCCGTGGCAGCCCGACCCCGGTCAGGTACCGTACGCGCACGCCGAGTTCCGTGATCTGTACGCATCCACGGAGGCACACCCCGCGTTCCGGGTGGATGGCGCCGAACAGGCTGAGTGCACCGGTCAGTTGCTCGGATCGGACGGTTCCTCCGTCACCGCCGGGGCGACCACGGCGTACGAGGATGTGCGTGCGGTACGGCGGGTCGCGCTCGGCGACGGCTATCTGGTCGATCTGCTGACCGTGAGTGCCGAGGGCGAGCGGCGGTTCACCGCGCAGCTGCGTCCCGGCGTCGCGCTGGACATCCAGCTCCAGGGCACGGGCCCGGTGCGCACCACCTGGTACGGCGACGAGACCCTGCACGGCTGGCACACCCACACGCCGGGGCGGACCGTGCGCCCGGTCGCCCGGCCCGCCCCCGGCCCGGCCGACGATCCCCAGCGCGTGCGCACCCGGGTCGACTTCACCGCGGAGTCGGACCGGATCACCTTCGCCTCGGTGTACCAGGCGGCCTCGGCGGGCCCCACCGTGACCGACGTACAGCTGGACGGCGACGGGGTACTGACGGTCACGCTGGCCGACGGCGGCACCGCACGATTCCGGACGGAGGACTGACCCTTGTTGCTCTCGGCGACCCCGCCGCCCGGCCCGCGCCCCGCACAGGAGGCGCGGCTGTACGAGGAGGCCGCCCGCCACCGCGGGCTGACCCCGCCCCGCACGCACCCCCTGGCCAGCATCACCTGGCTGGGCCCCGCCGCCTCCAACCCGGCCCTGGCCCACCGGGTCGGCGGGGACCCGGCCCATCTGGCGGAGAGCCGGCGCTGGATCGAGGCCGCGGTGCGGCTGCCGCACTGGGGCAAGGCCCATATGCCGGACCGCGACCTGGACGCGGGCTGGCTGCTGCACCATCTGTCGCTCGCCTACCGGTGGATCGGCGACGCCCTCCCGGACGGGGTGCGGGCGCTGCTGCGGTACAAGCTGCTGCTCCAGGGGCGGCGTATGTACGAGTACGCGGTGGCGAGCGAGGGCGGCTGGTGGTCCTCCTCGTACTGGCAGAACCACAACTGGATCTGTTACGCGGGCCTGGCCACGGCCGGCTACGTGCTGGACAAGGAGGAGTGGACCGAGCGCGCCAAGGACAATCTCGGCACGGTCCTCGACCTGATGCCCGAGGACGGTTCGCACGCCGAGGGTGTCGTGTACTGGCGCTACGGTGTGCCCTTCCTCGCCATCCATCTGGATCTCCTCCAGGAGGCGGAGGGCATCGACTGGTGGGGGCGGGGCGGTTTCCTCTCCCACACGTTCCGCTACCGGTTGCACCAGATGGCGCCCGGCTTCGCGTTCAACGTCGACCACGGCGACTGCCACGACCGGCGCAGCGGGCACAGTGCCGGCCTGTACTACCGTCTCGCCTCCCAGTACGGCATCCCGGAAGCCCAGTGGATGGGTGATCTCGCCTCGGGTGAACTGCTGTGGCAGGAGGCCGCGGAGAGCGGGGTGCGGCCGGGGATTCTGCCGGAGGCGTATCTCGAACACCTCTGGTACGACCCGTCCGTGCCGCGTGCCCGGCCCACGGAGACCAGGGCGTTCTTCCCGGATCTCGGACTGCTGGCGGCCCGTACCGGATGGGACGACGACGCCACGCTCGTCTCGTTCAAGGCGAGCCCCGGCGGCGGCCACAAGGCGTGGGAGACATCGGCGAAGCATCGGGCCGAGCGCGGCTGGGAAACCCTCGACCAGGGGCATCACCACCCCGATTCGGGCTCGTTCGTCCTGGTCTCGCAGGGTGCGTTCCTCGCGGTCGACGAGGGCTACAGCAACCGCAAGCGCGCCGCGCACCACAATCTGCTGCTGGTGGACGGACAGGGGTACGCGGACGAGGACCGCTACCACGTCTACAAGGACATCCCGTACGAGCGGCAGGCCCGGCAGCGAGATGTGCTCACCGCCCCCGACTGCGGCTGGGCGCATGCCACGGCGGAGATCGCCGCTATGTACGACCCCGGGCTCGGGGTGCGGCGGCTGGACCGGACACTGGTGTTCACGCCATCGGGGCGGCTCGTACTGCTGGACCTGGCGGAGGCGGACACGGAACGGGAATGGACGTTCCTGCTCCAGACCGACCGGCCGACCGAGCCGCAGCCGGACGGCAGCCGGCTGATCCGGTCCGGGGCGGCCTCGGCGCTGGTGCGGCGGTTCGCGCCGCTCCACGCCTCGGTCGTCTCCGAGGCCACGGAGGTCGAGGCCAATCCGACGTCCAGCACGCCGGAGCTGCGCCTCACCCGCACGCTGCACACACTGCGTGCGACGACCGCGCGGTCTTCGCACGGTCTCTTCCTCACGGCGATCGTCCCGGGCACCGAAGCCGCCCTGGCGGAACGGATCGTGTGTGCGCAGGGCCAGGGCGTGGCCTTCGACGAGGAGACCGTGCTCCTCTCCCCCGTCGCCCGTCGCATCCGTACCGCCGCCGTCTCGGCCGCCGCGGCGGCGGTGCTGCTCGGTGGCGAGGGCCCGTATGTGGTGGCGGCCACCCGGCTGGAGCTGGACGGCCGCGTGCTGCTCGATGTCCCGGAGCCGTACACAGGAAAGGTCGGCTGATCATGCAGGCAACACTCTCGTCCGGTTGGCCGACGCTGCTGCGACGGCTGGAGTTCGTGGCCTACCCGGCCGCCGCCGGGGCCGCGTTCACCGTGCTGTCGCTCGGTGTCGTGACCTGGCTGCCCGCGCTCGCCGCGATGGGGCACGCCCTGCAGCGGTGGCGGGCGGAGGGTGACAGCCGTTGCTTCACCAACGCGTTCGGCGCCTTCCCGCAGTACTGGTGGGCCCTGTGGCGGCACACCCTGGCGTCCACCGCGGCGGGGATCGTCCTGACCGCCAATATCGTCCATCTGCTGGGCCGTTCGGAGCCGTGGGCGTTCGTGCTGCTCGCCGCGCAGGTGGGTATCGCGGCCGCTCTGGTCATCCATCATGTGGCGCTCGCGGGCGAGGCGGGCCGGTCGCCGCACGGGACGGTGCGCACCTGGTCGCGTGGCGCGCTGGCCCTCGGCTTCGGGTCCGCGGCCCGTGGCACCGCACTGCTCGGCGCGGTGATCTCCGCCGCGCTGCTCTCCCTCGTCGTACCGCTGGGTCCCGTGCTCCTCGGGCCCAGCGTCCCCGTACTGCTCGCTCTGTCCTTCGCAGACCCCAGGAGGCACACCCCATGAGCCGTGTACTGCGCACCACTCTCGTCGCCGCGCTCGCCGTCGGCGCCCCCCTGGCCTTCCCCCCGGTGTCCGAGGCCGCCGAAGCCGCCACCGCGTACTACGTGTCGCCGTCCGGCAGCGACTCCAACGCCGGTACGTCGGAGGGCGCCCCGCTCGCCACGATCCAGAAAGCGGTCGACCTGGCGCCGACGGGCTCGGTCGTGAACCTCGCCGCCGGCACGTACAAGCAGGACGTCGTGACCAAGCGCGCCGGAGTCACCGTCACCGGCCCGTCGAACGCCGTGGTGAAGGGGGCCGGCGACGCCCGGATCATTCAGGTGCAGCACGACTCGACGACGCTCAGCGGTTTCACCGTGGACGGGCTGCACGGGTCGTCCACCGATGTGTCGGGGTACCGCCTCAAGCTCATCTATGTCATGAGCACAACTCCCGGCAATGGTGTGGGCGGTCTGCGGATCACCGGAATGACGCTGAAGAACGCCGCCGACGAATGTCTGCGGGTGCGCTATCTGGTGACCGGCGCCGACATCTCCGACAACACGATCACCAACTGCGGGGTCAACGACTTCAAGTTCGGCGGCGGCGGCAAGAACGGCGAGGGCATCTACCTCGGCACGGCCCCCGAGCAGCAGGGGACGAACGGCGCCCCGGACGCGGCCCCCGACATCAGCAGGAACAACCGCATCCACCACAACACCATCGCCACCCAGGGCAATGAGTGCGTCGATGTGAAGGAGAACTCGACCAACAATTACGTCGAGTACAACGACTGCAGCGGTCAGAAGGACTCCAGCTCCGGTGGGCTGGACGCACGCGGCAGCGGCAACATCTTCCGCTACAACACCGTTCACGACAACGTCGGCGCGGGCATCCGGCTCGGCGGCGACACCGCCACCGACGGCATCGACACCAGTGTCTACGGCAACACCATCACCAACAACGCGGGCGGCGGCATCAAGTTCATGCGCACCCCGCAGGGTCCGGTGTGCACCAACACGATGGGCGGCAACACCGGTGGCGACGCGGTCGGCACCTACGGCAGCGAGTACACGCCGACCGGTGCGTGCCCCAAGTGAGCGGCCGGGGACCCGCGAGACGCGGGGTACTGACAGCGGCGGCCGGGCTGGCGGCGGTCGCCGCGACGGCGCCGGGGGCGCAGGCCGCCGAGGCCTCGAACAGCGGCAAGCGCCGGTCGCGCTGGACGACGTCCTGGGCGACCGCGCAGACCGCGCCGACCGCCACCGACACGGTGGCGAGCGCCGGTCTGACCGACGGCACGTTCACCGCCGAGGTACGGCTGTCGGCGGGCGGCACGGTCCGGCTGCGCTACGGGCACGCCTTCGGTACGGCTCCGGTTCTGATCGGCCCTGTGACGGCGGGCGGCCGGCCGGTGACGTTCGGCGGGCGAGCGCAGGCGTGGATCGCCGCGGGCGCCTCGCTGACCAGCGACCCGGTGGCCGGCCTGCGCACCTTTGAGGCGGCACGGCTGACGGTGGAGACGTGGCTCCCCGGCCCCACCGGGCCGCTGTCCTTCCACCGCAACACGCACGCCTCGCACACCGTCGACGGCGTGCGCACCACCTCGGTGTTCCTGCTGACGGGAGTCGAGGTGACGGGCGCGTACGGGCCGGTGGTCGCGGTGCTGGGCGACTCCATGGCAGAGGGCGTCGGCACGCCCGACGACGCCGATCTGCGCTGGCCCGACCAATTGGCCAGGCGCCTTCCCGGTTCGGCCGTCGCCAATCTCGGCATCAGCGGCAATCGGGTCCTGCTGGACGACGCCCGGTTCGGGCCCAGCGGGCAGGCGCGCTTCGACCGCGACGTGCTGTCCCTTCCCGGGCTGCGGACCGTACTCGTCCATCTCGGCGTCAACGACCTCCAGCAGCCACCGAGCCAGACCGACCCGGCGCGTGTACTGGCCGGGTACCGGCAACTGGTGCTGCGCGCCCGCAACGCCGGGCTGCGGACGGTCGGCGCGACCGTCACGCCGTTCGAGGGCTGGACCCGCTGGACACCGGAACTGGAAGCGGTACGGCAGCAGATCAACGCGGCGCTGCGGACCGGGCGGGTCTTCGACGCCGTGGCCGACTTCGACGCGGCACTGCGCGACCCGGACCGTCCGTCCCGGATGCTGCCGTCGTACGACAGCGGCGACGGACTGCATCCCAACCCCGCCGGTCATGCCGCGTTGGCCGCGGCCGTGGACCGCCGACACCTTCTGTGAGGGCCGCATCATGAACCCAGGCACCGACACTCCGGGAACCACCCGGCGCACCGTTCTCGCCGGGGCGGCGGCGCTCGGCGCTTCCGCCGCCCTGCCGTTCACACTCGCCGCGGCTACTGCGCACGCGGCTGCCGGCGACACCGTCGTCGATGACGCCGCCCCCCTGCGCACCCGCTGGCACACCCTGCTCACCGGCGGCCCGGGGCTCGACCTGACGGACCCACGGATCGCCGCGGCCGTGGCCAGGATCGGCAGAGCCGCCACCACCTCGGCGAAGGGCCTCGACCCGACCCGTACCGACGGGCTGTTCCCCGATCTGACCAGCACCACGCTCTCCAACCACGTCACGACATCGTTCAAGCGGCTCGCCACGGTCGCGACCGCGTGGGCCGTGCCCGGCACACCTCAGTACGGGGACACCACACTGCGCGATCTGCTGCTGGCCGGCCTCGACTGGATGCTGACGAATCGCTACGGTCCCGGTCACACCCGGTTCGACAACGACTGGGACTGGGAGATCGGCTCCGCGCTCGCCCTCAACGACGCGGCCGTGCTGCTGTACGACGTGCTCGGGACGGAGCGGCTGGGCCGGATCACCACGGCCGTACGACACTACACGCCCGACCCGAACCTCTGGCGGGCCGACCGGCAGATCGCCACCGGCGCCAACCGGGTGTGGATCTCCACCGTCGTCGCCGTCAACGCCGTCCTCAACGGCAGCGGCGACGATCTGGCGCGCGTCCGTGACGCTCTTTCGGACGTCGAGGGTTCGGGTGCCAACAGCGTCCTCGCCTTCAACGACGTCAGTACGGCGGCGGAGGGCACCGGCGAGGGCTTCTACTCCGACGGATCGTTCCTCCAGCACTACAAGCACCCGTACAACGGCGGGTACGGCAAGGAGCTGCTGAACAACCTGTCCCGGCTGCTGAACCTCCTCGCCGGTACGGCGTGGGCGGTCACCGACCCCGATCTCGACCACGTCCGTTCCTGGATCGACGACGGTTTCGACCCGCTGCTGGCCCGCGGCGACGTGATGGCGTCGGTGTGCGGGCGCGAGATCGCCCGCCCCAGCAAACAGGGGCACGTCTCGGCGCAGACCGTCATCGAGGCGGTGGTACGGCTGATCCCGAGCTTCCCCGGCGAGACGGCCGACCGGTTCACCGCCCTGGTCAAACAGTGGATCGCCGAGGACACCTACCGGGACTTCCTCGCCGTCACCGACCTCGCCTCGCTCGTCGCCGCCCAGCGGGTCATCGCCTCCCCCGTCCCGGCACGCGGCCCGCTGGTGACGCACAAGCAGCATCCCCGGATGGACAAGGCGGCCCACCACCGGCCGTCCTTCGCACTCGGCATCTCCGCGTACTCGTCCCGGATCTACAACTACGAGTCGATCCAGAACGAGAACCTGCATGCCTGGCACCTCTCCGACGGCATGGTCCTCCTCTACACCGACGACCTCGGGCACTACAGCGAGGACTACTGGCCGACCGTCGACCCGACCCGGCTGCCCGGCACCACCGTCATCGCCGGACGGCCCGCGGACGCGGCGGGTCAGCGCACCACCAGCACGGCCGACTGGGCCGGCGGCACCACGCTGCCGGGCACGACGCTCGGGGCGTACGGCATGGAGCTGCGCGCGTACGGAAGTACGCTGCACGGGCTGAAGAGCTGGTTCTGCCTGGACGACGTGATCGCGTGCGTCGGCTCGGGCATCACCTCGGACGCGGGCACGGCAGAGACGGTCGTGGAGAACCGCAAGCTCCGCGACCCGAAGGCGGCCCTCCTCGTCAACGGCACGGCCGCGCCCACGGACACCGGCTGGTCGGACCGGCTCGACCAGGTGCGGTGGCTGCATGTCGCCGGCACCGGCGGCTACGTCTTCCCCGAGCCCGCCACGCTGCACGGTCTGCGCGAGGACCGCACCGCCACCTGGCGCGAGATCAACCTCAAGTACGGCACGGACACCCCGGTCACCCGGCCGTATCTGACGCTGTGGCAGGACCACGGCGCCGCACCGAGCGGGGCCGGCTACTTCTGGCTGCAGGCACCGGCGGCATCCGCCGAGCGCACGAAGCAGTGGTCGTCCGCGCCCCCGGTCAAACCGATCGCACGCTCCACCGCCGTGCACGCGGTACGCCGCTGCGTGGACGGACTGGTCGCCGCGAACTTCTGGAGCGCGGGCACGGCGCAGGACCTGACGTCGGACGGCCCCGCCTCGGTGCTCGTACGACCGGACGGAAAGACGGTGAAGGTGTCGCTGTCGGACCCGACGCAACTGCGCTCATCGGTGGTCCTGGACCTTGGACAGCGCGGTCTGACCGTCGTCCGGGCCGACCCGGGCGTGCGCGTCGCCCCCACCACCGACGGCATAAGGATCACCGCCGACACCACCGGAAGCCACGGCGCCACCCTCAACCTCACCCTGAAGAGGAGCTAGACCCTTGCTGTTCGACATGGATCTGGACCGGCTGCGCGCGTACCGGCCGGAACCGGAGGAGCCGGCCGACTTCGACGCCTTCTGGGAGAAGACCCTCACCGAGACCGCCCGCCACCCGCTGGACGCCGGCTTCGTGCCGTACGACGCCGGTTTCGCGACGGTCGATGTGTTCGACGTGACCTTCCGGGGCTGGGGAGGGCAGCCGGTGAAGGCCTGGCTGCTGCTGCCCAAGGCGCGCTCGGGCCCGCTGCCCGCCGTGGTGCAGTACATCGGGTACAACGGCGGCCGGGGCATCCCGTACTCCTGGCTGACCTGGAGCGCACTGGGGTACGCACACCTGGTGATGGACAACCGGGGCCAGGGCGGCGGCGGCAAGAACACCGCGGACACCCCGGACATCGGCCCGGACGGGCACGGCTCGTCCTCCCCCGGCTTCCTGACCCGCGGCATCGAGGACCCGTACCGGCACTACTACCGGCGGCTGATCACGGACGCCGTGCGGGCGGTGGACGCCGCGAAGGCCCAGCAAGCGGTCGACGCCTCACGAGTGGCGGTGCTCGGGGGCAGCCAGGGCGGCGGGCTGGCGCTGGCCGTCGCCGGGCTGCGGGACGACATAGCGGCGGCCGTCGCCGATGTGCCGTTCCTCTGCCACTACCGGCGTGCCTCGCAGATCACCGACGCCGGACCGTATGCGGAGATCGCCCGCTGGCTGTCCGGGCACCGCTTCCGGATCGACGAGGCGATGGAGACCCTGTCCTATTTCGACGGGGTCAACTTCGCGGCACGGGCGACCGCCCCGGCGTGGTTCTCGGTCGGTCTCATGGACCGGATCTGCCCCTCGTCCACGGTGTTCGCCGCGTATCACCGTTACGCGGGTCCGGCCGAGATCGAGGTGTTCACGTACAACGGGCACGAGGGCGGCGCGGAGTACGACCTGCCGCGCAAGCGCGACGCGCTGCGAGGCGTCTTCGGCCGCTAGTGCGGTGGCCGGAAAGGCGCCCCGCGGAGCGGCCCTTCCGGCCACCGCACCAGCGATGAAGGTCACCGGCCCAGCGCCGCCATCGCGGCGTTGTGGCCGGGGACCCCGCTGACCCCGCCGCCGCGGACCGCACCCGCCCCGCACAGCAACACGTTGGCGTGCGCCGTCTCCACCCCCCACTGTCCGGTGGATTCGGTGGCGTACGGGAACGCGAGGTCCCGATGGAAGATGTGACCGCCGGGCAGCCGCAGGTCGTGTTCGAGGTCGAGCGGAGTCTTCGCCTCGATGCAGGGCTCACCGTTCTCGTCGCGTGCCAGGCAGTCCGTGACCGGCTCGTCCAGATGCGCGTCGAGTTCGGCGAGCGTGGCCGTCAGCAGCTCGGCGCGCGTCGCCGCGTTGTCGGCGGCGAAGAGCCGGGCGGGGGTGTGCAGGCCGAAGAGGGTGAGGGTCTGGTAACCGCGCGCGGCGAGGTCAGGTCCGAGGATCGACGGGTCGGTCAGTGAGTGGCAGTAGATCTCGGACGGCGGGGCGGCCGGCAGCCGGCCCGCCGCCGCGTCCCGGTAGGCGTCGGCGAGCTGCCCGTACCCCTCGGCGATGTGGAACGTCCCGGCGAAGGCCTGGCGCGGGTCGACGGAGCGGTCACGCAGTCGGGGCAGCCGGGTGAGCAGCATGTTCACCTTCAGCTGCGCGCCCTCGGCCGGGGTGGGCGGCTCGTCGCCGAGGAGAGCGGCAAGCGCTTGCGGGGAGGCGTTGACGAGGACCCGGCGTGCCGCGACGACATGTTCCGCCCCGGGTGAGCGGACGGTGATCTCGGCCCGTGTTCCGTCGGTTTCGATACGGGTCGCCTCGTGCCGTACGCGAATCTCCGCCCCGGCCTCGCGGGCGGCCCGTGCGAGGGCGTCGGTGAGTGCGCCCATGCCGCCGACCGGGACGTCCCAGTCGCCGGTGCCACCGCCGATGACGTGGTAGAGGAAGCAGCGGTTCTGGAGCAGGGACGGGTCGTGCGCGTCGGCGAAGGTACCGATCAGGGCGTCGGTCAGCACGACTCCGCGTACGAGGTCGTCGTGGAAGTTCTCCTCGACGGCGACGCCGATGGGCTCCTCGAAGAGGGTGCGCCAGGCCTCCTGGTCGCCGATCCGCTCGCGCAGGGCGTCGCGGGTGGGCAGGGGTTCGGTGAGCGTCGGGAAGGCCCGTTCGGCGACGCGCCGCGTCATGCCGTAGAAACGCTGCCAGGCCTCGTACTCCCGGTCGGATCCGGTGAGCGCGGCGAAGGAGTCCCGGGTGCGGTCCGCGCCGACGAGCAGTCCGGTGGCACGGCCGCCGCGCACGGTCGGGGTGTAGGAGGAGACGGTCCGCTTCCGTACGGCGAAGTCCAGGCCGAGATCGCGGACGATCTTCCGTGGCAGCAGGGACACCAGGTACGAGTAGCGCGACAGACGGGCGTCGACCCCGTCGAAGGGGCGGGTGGAGACGGCCGCTCCTCCCGTGGTGCCGAGGCGTTCCAGGACCAGGACGGATTGTCCGGCGCGGGCGAGGTAGGCGGCGGCGACCAGACCGTTGTGGCCGCCGCCCACGATCACTGCGTCATAGCTGTCGGGTGCGGGCATGGCCCTTCGTAACACGGGACGATCACGCCTGACCAGAGGTGGTGGTGTCCGGTCCGGGCGGCGACGCCTCCCGGCCGCGGCGCAGCGCCGCGACCCGGCGGTACAGCTCGACGGCCTCCGGTCCCCTGCCGAGCTGTTCCAGACAGTGCGCCTCGTCGTTGCGGGCGGCCAGGGTGTCGGGGTGGTCGGCGCCGAGGACGCGCTCGCGTGCCTCGGCGACCTGGCGGTAGACGGTGAGGGCGTCGGCCCAGCGGCCGAGCCAGCCGAGGCCGACGGCGACCTCACGACGGCTGACGAGGGTGTCCAGGTGGTCGGGGCCGAGGACGCGTCCACGGATCTCGCACACGTCGCGTGCCTCGGCGAGTGCCTCCTCCCAGCGGGCCAGACGCCCCAGATTGACGCCGAGGCCGTGGCGGGCGCGGAGGGTCTCGGGGTCGGCAGGGCCGCCCACCCTGGTCCGGTCGTCGACGAGCGCGCGGTACAGCTCCAGTGCCTCCGCGCTGCGCCCCAGGCGGCCGAGGCTGATGCCGACCTCGTAACGGGCGGACAGGGTGTCGGGGTGGTCCGCGCCGAGCGACCGGGACCGGGCCCGCGCGACCTCCCGGTAGGTCTGCAGGGCCTCCGTCCAGCGGCCGAGCCGGCCGAGGGTGTAGGCCACTTCGTAGAGCGTGACCAGGGTGTCGGGGTGGTCGGCACCGAGCAGCCGGGTGCGGGCCGATGCCACGTCCCTGGCCATCCGGTACGAGTCCTCCAGGCGGCCGAGCCTGCTGAGGTTGAAGGCGAGGTTGTGGCGGCAGCGCAGGGTGTCGGGGTGGTCGGGACCCATGGACCGTTCCCGGGAGGCGAGGACGGTCGCGTACACCTGATGGGCTTCGAAATGGCGGCCGAGCCGGTCGAGGACGTACGCCGTCTCCTGGCGGGCGGCGAGGGTCTCCGGGTGGTCGGGGCCCAGGACGTGTTCACGGCCCCGGGTGACGCGGCCGAACTCCCGCAGGGCGTCGGAGGCCCGCCCGGTGCGGCTGAGGGTGAAGGCGACCTCGTACCGGCTGGAGAGCGTGTCGGGGTGGTCGGGGCCGAGGGCGTACTCGCGTTCGGCGGCGACCGCGCGGTGCACCTCGCCGGCCTCCTCCCAGTGGCCGAGCCGGCCGAGGTGCAGGCCCGCGCTGTGCCGGTTGGCGAGGGTGGCGAGGAGTTCCGGCGACGGGGTCGGCCGCTCGGCCCCGGGCACCGGCAGTTCTCCGGTCCGGCGCCGCAGGTCGGTGCCGGTGGTCCACTCGCCGGTGAGGCCCGCGGAATGGTCGGGCAGCGCGAGTCCGCGGTGGGCGCCGGACGCCTTGTGTCCGCCGGTCATGCCCCGGGTCCAGGCCGGCAGCTGCTGTCCCGGACGCGTGGCGGGCACGGGCGGCGCGAGCCGCACCTGCCCCGTGGACGGGAGCTGCGGCTGCTCGCCGGTACGGCCGACGGCGATCCGCTGCCGCAGGTCGCTCGCGTCGACGGGCCGTTCCTCGGGGGCCTTGGCCAGCAGTTCCAGGACCACGCGGTCGAAGAATCCGGGGAGTTCCGCGCGGTGGGTGCGCAGTGGCTCGGGCGGGGTGTCGCGGTGTCCGACGAGAACGGCCCAGGCGTCTTCGAGGTCGAACGGTGGTGCCCCGGTGGCGATCTCGTACAGGACGCAGCCCAGTGAGTAGAGGTCGCTGCGGTGGTCTACATGGCCGCCGCTGATCTGCTCGGGCGACATGTAGTGCGGGGTGCCCATGGCGATGCCCGTACCGGTGAGCCGGGAGGTGAAGCCGATGTCGTGGCCGAGCCTGGCGATGCCGAAGTCGCAGATCTTCACCGTTCCGTCGGTGAGCCGCATGATGTTGGCGGGTTTGAGGTCGCGGTGCACGATGCCCTGCCGGTGGGTGTAGCCGAGGGCGTCGGCGACCTGTTCGGCGATGTCCACGATGTCGGGGACCGGCAGCGGATGCTGTTTGTTGTCGTCCAGCAGCTGGCTGAGGTTTCGGCCGTCGAGGAGTTCCATCACCAGATAAAGGACACCCTCGTACTCGCCGAAGTCATGGACGACCGTGACGCCGCGGTGCTGCAGCGCGGCTGCGACGCGGGCCTCGCGGCGGAAGCGTTCACGCAGGACGCGGGTGAAGGACTGGTCGTGCTGGGGGCCCATCGGTTTGAGGCATTTGACGGCCACGTGACGGCCGAGCGACTCGTCGCGGGCGCGCCACACCTCGCCCATGCCCCCGCGCCCGATCAGATCGAGCAGTCGGTACCGGCTCTGGATCAGCCTGGTGTCCGCCATCGCCTGCTGTCGCCCCCGTCGGTCCGCCTACCCCTTTGCCCTCCCCGGCCCGTCCAGTATGGCGGCCTGGCTTCGCAGTTTGTACGGGGTGGGGCGGCTACCGGGACCGAGCCGGGCCACCGCGTTCGGAATGTGACCGGGCGGGAGTTGCCGGCGGAGCCGGGAGGGAATGCGACGCAGCGCCGTTCCAGTGGTGCGCAGGCGGCGGTCGACGGCGTGCACGGGCGCGACGGGTCTGCCGTAGAGCTCATGGGCGTACGGCGGCAGTGGCTGACAGGCGAGTGCCGCGACGCGCCGCCACAGCAGTGCGCGCGCCGGTACGAGCAGTGGGTGGTCCGGTGGTCTGCGCAGGAAGTCAACGACGTCCAACGCCCCCGGGAGAAGCGGCGAGTCGCGGCCGCACCCCTTCGAAGTAGGCGGCGAGCTGCGCGGTGGGTGCAGCCCCGCATCGGCACCGTCCGTGTACGGCCCTCAGGCCGCGCCGGTACTCGCCGGCTCCTCGCGGTCCGCACTGCCGTCGGAGTGGTCGTGGCGCACCGTGCAGTGGAGCGAGTTGTCCCGCACATCGGCAACGATCGTGTCTCCCGGCCCGGCCTCACCGCTGAGCAGCAGTGAGGCGACACGGTTGTCGAGCTCCGTCTGGATCGTGCGGCGCAGCGGACGGGCACCGAACTCCGGCTGGTAGCCGTGAGCGACCAGCAGCTTCTTCGCCGCTTCGGTGACCTCCAGCGTCATGCCCTGCGCGTGGACACGTTGCTTGCTCCGGCCCAGGAGGTGTTCGACGATCTCCGACAGGTCCTCCTCGGTGAGACTGTGGAAGACGATGATGTCGTCGATGCGGTTGAGGAATTCGGGCAGGAACCGTCCCCGCAGGTCCTCCATCAGTACGTCCTTGAGCTCGGCCGCGTCGCCCTTGTGGGCGAGGATGCGATGGGCACCGATGTTGGACGTCATGATGACGACGCAGTGGCGGAAGTCGACGGTGCGGCCCTGTCCGTCCGTGAGACGACCGTCGTCGAGGATCTGGAGCAGTGTGTTGAAGACGTCGGGGTGTGCCTTCTCCACCTCGTCGAACAGCACCACGCTGTACGGGTGGCGCCGAACCTTCTCGGTGAGCTGGCCGGCCTCTTCGTAGCCGATGTATCCGGGGGGCGCTCCGACGAGCCGGGCGACGGTGTGCTTCTCCTGGAACTCGCTCATGTCGAACCGGATCATGCGGTTCTCGTCGCCGAACAGCAACTCGGCGAGGGTCTTGGCGAGTTCGGTCTTGCCGACGCCTGTCGGCCCGAGGAAGAGGAACGAACCGACAGGGCGGTTGGGGTCCCCCATGCCCGCTCGATTCCGGGGCACGGCTTCGGACACCGCGGTGACCGCCTCGTTCTGGCCGACGATCCTGGCGTGCATCTCCTCTTCGAGCTTGAGGAGCCTCTCCTTCTCACTGGCGGTGAGCTGGGAGACCGGAATCCCCGTGCGGCGGGAGACGATGTCGGCGATGTCGGCGGCCGTGACCGAGACGACGCCTTCCCGGCGCTCCTCGATTCCGGCGAGCTCGCCCTCCACCTCGGCGATCCGCCGCTTCAGTTCGGATGCCTTCTCGAACTCCTCGCCGGCGACCGCCTGGTCCTTCTCCCGCCGCAGTTTCGCGAGGCGGTCCTCGCGGCTGACGACCTCGGTGGAACGTCCGGCACTG
Organism: Streptomyces sp. NPDC088252; assembly: GCF_044740965.1. Taxonomy (NCBI): domain Bacteria; kingdom Bacillati; phylum Actinomycetota; class Actinomycetes; order Kitasatosporales; family Streptomycetaceae; genus Streptomyces; species Streptomyces sp. NPDC088252. Next base: position 53,921 of record NZ_JBIURS010000008.1, read on the forward strand.
CGCAGTCGCACACGGGCGCCAGCCTGGTCCATCAGGTCGATGGCCTTGTCGGGCAGGAACCGGTCGCCGATGTAGCGGTCGGAGAGTTCCGCCGCTGCCGCCAGGGCCCCGTCGGCGAAGCGGACCTGGTGGTGGGCTTCGTACGCGTCCCGCAGCCCTTCGAGGATCTGGACCGTCTCCTCGACCGTCGGTTCCGGGATCAGGACGGGTTGGAAGCGACGTTCGAGAGCGGCGTCCTTCTCGACGTGCTTGCGGTACTCGTCGATCGTCGTCGCTCCCACCACGTGCAGGTCGCCGCGTGCGAGCGCGGGCTTGAGCATGTTGCCCGCGTCCATGGAGCCCTCACCGGTCGCACCCGCGCCGACGACGGTGTGCAGTTCGTCGATGAAGAGGATGATGTCGCCGCTCGCCTCCTGGACGTCCTCGATGACCTTCTTCAGGCGCTCCTCGAACTGTCCGCGGTACTGCGCGCCGGCCACCATGCCGGAGAGGTCCAGGGCGACGACCCTCTTGTCCTTCAGTGTGTCGGGCACTTCGCCCGCCACGATGCGCTGGGCCAGTCCCTCCACGATGGCGGTCTTCCCGACACCGGGCTCGCCGATGAGCACGGGGTTGTTCTTGGAGCGCCGCGAGAGGATTTCGACGGTCTGCTCGATCTCGTCCGCCCGGCCCACCACCGGATCGAGCTTTCCGGCCTTCGCCTCCTCGGTCAGGTCCCTGCCGAACTCGTCCAGGGTCGTGGACGGCTGCTTCGCGGCAGCCGGGGCACCGCCCGACGCGCGGTTCGCCTGTTCCGTCAGGCCGCGCAGCTTCTGGACGTCCAGGTCCTCCGCACGCAGGAAACGGGCCGCACCGGATTCGGGGTCGCCGAGGAGCGCGCCGAGGATGTGCTCGGGGCCGATGTAGGACACCCCTGCCGCCTGCGAATCGGCGTAGGCGGCGGCCAGGGTGCGCTTCGCCGCCGGCGTGAGTCCCGGCTCCGCGGAGGGCGCGCCGGACTCCCGGGGAAGCACTTCGGCGATCTGGGCCGCGAGCGCCTCGGGGTCCACTCCCACCTGGGACAGCAGCCTTCGTGCGGGATCGACCTGCGTGGCCGCCCACAAGAGGTGCTCCGTGTCGAGGTCGGCCGTTCCGTCCTCGGCCGCCTTTCGCGTGGCCGTGTTGAGGAGTTCGTGCGACGACTCGGTCAGGAGCCGCCCGATGGGTACGCGCTGCACGGCCGGGGGCGACGTTCCGGGCGACATCCCGAAGAATCGATTCAGCAGATCGCTGAACGGATCGGCCGAACCGAAGGGTGAACCGAACGCCATCGACATGTCAGCTCCTGAAGCGCGAGGGGGTCCCTCACACTCAAACTCGATGTCCACCGCTCCGCAAACGGAATGGCACCGCGCTGTCGGCACGGCCCGGCGGGCGGGCGGCCTCGGCAGGAGTCCCTCACCGGGACGGCGTAGACGTTCGGCCAACGGTGGAACCGCAGTGCGGTCTGTCGACGACGGCACGGGCCGGACTCGGCCTGTTGCTCGTCACAGCCGCTCACCGCCGTACGCGTGGCATCCCCAGTCCGATCCACGAGATGATCTCCCGCTGGATCTCGTTGTTTCCGCCGCCGAAGGTGAAGATGACGGCCGACCTGTAGCCGCGTTCGAGTTCGCCGTGGAGCACAGTGCCCGCCGACCCCTCCTTCAGCGGTCCCGCCGAGCCGACGACCTGCATCAGCCAGGCATAGGCGTCGCGGCGTGCCTCCGAACCGTAGACCTTGACGGCGGAGGCGTCCTGCGGGGTGAGGGTTCCGTTCTGGACCGCGGACACCATCTGCCAGTTGAGGAGTTTCATGGCGTCGAGCCTGGTGTGGGTACGGGCGAGGAGCGCGCGGACCCAGCCGAGGTCGATGACGCGGCGGCCGTCGGCCAGCTTCGTGTCCGCCGCCCAGCGCTGGACGTCATGGAGGGCGCGGATGGCCATGGTGCCATGGGCGGCGAGGGTGACGCGTTCGTGGTTGAGCTGGTTGGTGATGAGGCGCCAGCCCTTGTTCTCGGCGCCGACGCGGTGGGAGACGGGGACACGGACGTTCTCGTAGTAGCTGGCGGTGGTGTCGTGCGAGGCGAGGGTGTTGATCAGGGTGCAGGAGTAGCCGGGGTCCGTGGTCGGGACGAGCAGCATGGTGATGCCCTTGTGCGGCGGGGCGTCGACGTCGGTGCGTACTGCGAGCCAGACCCAGTCGGCGGTGTCTCCGTTGGTCGTCCAGATCTTCTGCCCGTTCACGACGTAGTCCTCGCCGTCGCGCACGGCGCGGGTCTTGAGCGCGGCGAGGTCGGTGCCCGCGTCGGGTTCGCTGTAGCCGATCGCGAAGTCGATCTCGCCCGACAGGATCTTCGGCAGGAAGTACGCCTTCTGCTCGTCGGTGCCGAACTGCATGATCGTGGGACCGACGGTGTTGAGGGCCATCAGCGGCAGCGGTACGCCCGCCTGGGCGGCCTCGTCGAAGAAGATGAACTGTTCCATCGGCGACAGGCCCCGGCCGCCGTACTCCTCGGGCCAGCCCACGCCGAGCCAGCCGTCGGTGCCCAGGCGTCGGATCGTCTCCCGGTAGAAGTTCTTCTGGGCGACGGGGTCGGCGTAGCGCGCATAGGCGTTGTCCGGGACCAGTCCGGCGAAGTACGTACGCAGCTCGGCGCGCAACTGCTGCTGTTCAGGCGTGTATTCGAGGTGCACGGCCCCTCCAGGAGTCTCGCGTTCGCGTCGCCCGTGTGCGGCGGCGCACACAGTAGAACGTGTTGCAAGAATCCGGAAGGGCCGGAACGCCCCGGGCGGACGTCAGCGCTTGACTGCGCGCAGCACGACGAACTTCGGGTCACCCGCGACCGTGGTGCAGTTGCCGAAGATGCGGCGCAGCTGGGTGTGGTAGCCGAGGTGCCGGTTGCCGACGACCCACAGCTCACCGCCCGGCCGCAGTGCGGTACGCGCCCCGTGGAACATGGTGCGGGCCGTCGCGTCGGTGGTGGCCTGGTGGGAGTGGAACGGCGGATTGTTGAGCACCAGGTCGACGCCGGCGGGCGGCAGCCGCGTCAGCCCGTCGCCGACCACGAAGTCGGCCTTGGCGTCCGGACCGGCGTTGGCCCGGAAGGTCTCCTCGGCGGAGACGACCGCCTGGTACGACTCGTCGATGAAGGTCACTCTCGCTTCGGGGTTGGCGAGCGCCGCGGACAGCCCGACGACGCCGTTCCCGCAGCCGAGGTCGACGACCCGGTCGGGGCCGCTGCGCTCGGGGAGATGACCGAGGAAGAAACGGGTGCCGATGTCCAGGCGCTCGGCGCAGAAGATCCCGGCGTGGTTGGTGACCGTCCGACCGGAGACCGGGCCGACGTCTTCGGGCAGGTCGTAGCGGTACGGCCAGGGGCTGGGCGTACGGGGCAGATCCGGGTCCGGGGTGCAGAAAATCAGACGGGCCTTCTTGACCGCCAGGGAGGTGCGGGTCGGGCCGATGATCCGCTCGAAGAGTCTGAGGGTGGAGGTGTGGATCTCCTTGACCATGCCGGTGCCGATGACCACGGTGCCCGCGTGGACGGCCGGCGCGAGCCGGTGCAGCTGGTCCTCCAGGAGCGCGAGGCTCTTCGGAACGCGTACCAGCAGGACGTCGACACGGTCCGGCGGCGTGTCCCTGACCGACAGGAGGCGTACCGAGTCAGCGGCCGCACCGTTGCGGTCGAGGTTCGCCAGGGTCGCGCGCTGCGCCAGGTAGGAGTCGGTGATCTGCACGGGACGATGCCCGGCCAGAACGGTGCTCAGGGCACCCCAGCGGTCCCCCACCACGACCACGGAGCCGGTCAGGTCGACCGGCTCCGACTCCTCGGTCCCCTCCAGCCGCCGCAGCAGGTACTCGTCGGCAGCGTCCCAGGCACGGAAGGGGTCGCGCGGGTCCTCGGGGAAGCGGGCGAGGTCATACCCGGCCCCTGACGTCGTCAAACGGTTCATTGTTCACCCAGGCTAGCCGAGCCGCGGGGAGCGCCCACACACTCCCCGGGCCGGTCACCGGGTCACACGTCAGGGCAGTGCCTTGTCGATCGCCGACCGCCCCTCCCGGGCGAGCCTGCGCTCGGCCCACTGAAGATTCTTCGGGGTGAGATCCCGCCCGGAGGCGAGGACCAGGTCCTCTGCCGACGGATTGTCGCTCCCGCCAGTGTGCAAGAGGCTGTCGGGGGTCACTCCCCGAGCTGCGGATACGGATTCGGGCTCGTCGCTCATGCCGCCTCCTCGTCCTTTCGGTCATTCTCGCCCCGCGTCCGGCCCGCCGCATCCGAGGGCCCCGCCCCGCTCCCGGCGCCGCGCCGGGACCCGTCACTTGACCTGCACATGATAGGTACGCAGCGTTCACACCATGGTCACGGTGCGTGTGGAAGGCTCCCGCTGACCCAGTACCACACGACCACCGCGGCACCGCCTCCCACCTCGCGGCGGCGTCGTGGTGCCCGCATTTTCGGAGAGGACACCCCACATGTCCCGTCGTCACGTTCCATACCGGCGCCCCCTGCTGGCGACCCTCGCCGCGTTCGCGGTACTCGCCGGCACCGCCGCCGCCGCGCCGGCCGCCACACCCCAGGCCCCACCGGTCGCAGCGACACCGCTCCGTACTCTCGACGACACGTACTACCAGGACGCGGTCGGCAAATCCGGAACCGCGCTCAAGAGCGCGCTGCACACGATCATCAGCAGCCAGACCAAGATCTCCTACAGCCAGGTGTGGGACGCCCTCAAGAACACGGACGAGGACCCCGCCAACCCCTCGAACGTGGTCCTCCTCTACTCCGGACGCTCCACTCCCAAGAGCAACAACGGCGGCTCGGTCGGCCAGTGGAACCGCGAGCACGTCTGGGCCAAGTCCCACGGCGACTTCGGCACCGCCACCGGCCCCGGCACGGACATCCATCACCTGCGCCCGGAGGACGTCACCGTCAACTCCATACGCGGCAACAAGGACTTCGACAACGGCGGCAGCGCGGTCAGCGGCGCACCGGGCAACTACACCGACGGCGACTCCTTCGAACCGCGCGACGCGGTCAAGGGCGACGTGGCCCGCATGATCCTCTACATGGCGGTGCGCTACGAGGGCGACGACGCCTTCCCCGACCTCGAACCCAACGACAAGGTGTCCAACGGTTCCGCGCCGAACATCGGCCGCCTCTCGGTACTGAAGGCGTGGAGCCAGGAGGACCCGCCGGACAGCTTCGAGAAGCGGCGCAACGACGTCATATTCAACCAGTACCAGCACAACCGGAACCCGTTCATCGACCACCCGGAGTGGGTCGCGTCCATCTGGTAGCCGGGCCGGGCCAACCCACTTCGCCGCCCCGGCCGGCCGTGCCGCTCGCACACCGGGCCGCGGCCTCCTCATGTGAGGCGGGGCGCCGAAGGCCGCCCACGCCGCGCTGCTCCCCGATACCGGGGAGCAGGGCCGGGCGAAGGGCAAGTCATCGGCGGTGACGGCTCGGCCCCCGGGGCCTCTCGTTCGGATCACGCCGGGCTCGCGTGCCGGGGTGCCGCGCCTCGCCGATCCGGCCTGATCCGAACGAAGGACCCCGAGTCTCCGGGCCCGCCCGTCAGCTGCGCTCGGCCTGGGCGATCCGGGGAATCGTCTTGACGCCGGCCGCCTTGCGGCTGTTCGCGTGTTCGCTGACGGTCCCGGCGGGCGGAACATCCGCCAAACCGAGCACGACCGTGTCGAGCACCTTCCCGGACGCATCGACGAACTCCACCTTGACGGCGTAGAAGGCGGCCTTGTCCGTCCGGTTGGTGACCCGGACGAGGGCACTGCGGAACTGCTCGGACTTCTCGACCGCCAGCCCCGTCACGGAGACGTCCCCGACCGCGTTGCCCGTCCCCCGGACGCCTTCGAGCTGTTTGACGGCCTTCTGCCGGTTGCGCTCGGCGGCCGCGGAGACCGAGGCGGCGAACTCCTGCTGGGAGCGCTGACTGGCGCTGCCGGAGGGTGTCGGGGAGGGTTCCGGGGACATCGTGCGGGTACTCCTGGCCGTGCCCGGCGAAGTGGTGCCGGAGCCGCCGCAGGCGGCGGTACCGGAGATGATCACCGCGGCCATGGCGGCAAGGGCCAGGCTACGGGCTGCGCGGCCGCCGAGGGCGTGCCGCAGGGGTCTGGTCGCAATCACGGACGCTCCGTCTGCTCGTAAGGACTTGGGGAGATGGGGGTCAGGGCAGGCGCAATGCTGAGGCCCGGGGCGCCGGGCCCCGGACGGTCGAGCCGCGTCCTCGGCGAAGATCTCGCGCAGCCGCGCCTCGCTCCGTGTGTCCAGGTTGCTGTGCAGAAGTTCGGCGCCTCCATCGGGCAGCGCCGCGCCGATCCGGTCGGGCACCGCGTTCGTGGTCAGCAGGAAGAGGGCCGAAGTCCCGGGCGTCACCTTCTCCTTGACCTCCGCGATGAAGTCGTCGTCGATGCCGACATCGGCCAGCTTGCCGCCCAGCGCCCCGGCTGCCGCGCCGATCGCGGCACCCAGGAGCGGCATCAGGAAGATCAGGCCGAAGAGCATCCCCCAGAACGTGCCGCTCAGCGCCCCGGCACCGACGAGATTGATCAACTGCTTGGTCCTGGGCTTCGACCGATCGGCGGGCCAGCTGACCACGGCCGCGTCGAGGATCTTGATCAGCCCCTCCTTCTGAAGGGACTTGAGTGTCGCCTCCACGCGGTCGGCGCCCTCGGCCGACGGGAACTTCCACACGGTGAGTGTGGACATCGTGCACCTCCTGTGACCCATGGCAGACAACTCGCTCATATTAGGTTCAAAAGGTATGAATTGACTCGTCGAATGCACCCGCTCCACTCGGGAGCGGACAAGCGGAGCCGAGCCCCTGGGAGAGAACGATGGATGCGGATGCCCTGACCGCCGGCCTGTTGAAGGAGCTGCGGGCGGCCAAGCCCTATCCAGCCCTGTCCCTGACCATGCCGACGCACCGCCGCGCTCCGGACAACGCCCAGGACTCGGTACGGCTGCGCAACCTGGTGGCCGAGGCCCGCAACCGGCTGGAGGCGGACCCGGCGGTCACCCGCGAGGCCCGGAGCGCCATCCAGGAGCAGCTCGACCAGGCGGTCGCGGAGGTGGACCCCCGCCGGGCCCTGGACTCCCTGGTGCTCCTCGTCACCGCCGACGAGCACCACGTCTGGCAGCTCCCCCGCACCGCGCCCGATCGGGTGGTGCTCAGCGACACCTATCTGACCCGGAACCTGGTCGCCGCGAAGGCCCAGGCCCAGCCGTTCTGGGCGCTCACCGTCTCCGCCGAGCACGCCGCACTGTGGAGCGGCACGGCGGACGTCGTGCACGAGGAGGAGACCGGCGGGTTCCCGCTGACGGCACCGCGGGAGGCGCCCGACCCGCAGCGCGAGGAGCGGATCGGAGACACTCCGAGCACCTTCAGCGACGAGGAGACGCGCACCTTCCTGCGCACCGTCGACGAGAAACTGCGCGCGGTGCTGGCCGCCGACCCCCGCCCGTTGTATCTGGTCGGCCTCGCTCCCGCGCTCGCCCTCCTGGACGAGGTCGGAGAGGGCGCCGGGGCGGCCGTGGGCCGCGTGACCAAGGGGGTACCGGCCGACATGACGCCGAGCGGCCTGCTCAAGGAGCTGCGGCCCGCGCTCGACCATCGTCAGCAGAGGTTCTCGGCGGAGATCGACGGCACGCTGGACGAGGCGCGCGGTCGCCGCGCCTTCGCCGGTGGTCTCGACGAGGTGTGGGCCGCGGCACGGGAGGGCCGGGCAGGACTGGTCGCCGTGGAGGAGCACTTCCAGCAGACCGTGCGGGTGAGCGACGGGCACCTCGAACCCGTGAGCGGCGAAGCCGCGGACCTCACGGACAGCTCGGTGCGCGAGGACATCGTGGACGAGCTCGTCGAGACGGCCCTGGACAGCGGCTCCGATGTGGTCTTCCTCGCGGACGGATCGCTGGCGGAGCACGGGGGGATCGCGGCGGCCCTGCGTTACTGAACGGGCCGCGACCACACGCCGCACGCCCCGTCCGCCACCGCGACAGGCGTGCGGGCCCCAGGGGTCGCTGGGAGACTGGAGAGGGCCCCGATCGCGTCCCGGCACGAGCCTCCGGGCCCCGGGAGAAGTCCTGACGAGAGGAGAGACCGCACCATGCCACGTGGATCCAATGCCAAACGGGAACGGCAGTACGAACACATCAAGGAGAGCGCGCAGGAGCGAGGGGTCAGCGAGGACCGGGCGGAGGAGATCGCGGCCCGCACGGTCAACAAGGAGCGTGCCCGCGCCGGCGAGTCGAGGACCGCGAGCCGTACGTCCGTCGAGGACATGTCGTCCTCACGGCGCGGCGGCCTGCGCTCCCACGGCGGAGCGGGTGGACCGACCCGCGACCAGCTCTACGAAGAGGCGAAGAAGAAGAACGTCCACGGACGCTCGAACATGACGAAGGCCCAGCTCGCGCGCGCGGTCGGCCGCGGCTGAGCCCACACCGTCAGGGCCGGGGCGGCGTCAGCCGCTCCAGGTCCACCCGGCCACCTCGGGCAGGTCCGTGCCGTGTTCACGGATCCAGGCATGGTGGCGGGTGCGGACATCCGCCATCGCCTGGCGCACCGCCGCGGCACGGACGCCCAGGCCGGGCACCCGGTCGATGACATCCATGACCAGTCGGTAGCGGTCCAGATCGTTGCGGACCACCATGTCGAAGGGCGTGGTGGTGGTGCCCTCCTCCTTGTAGCCCCGCACATGCAGATGGGCATGACCCGCCCGCCGGTAGGCCAGGCGATGGATCAGCCACGGGTAACCGTGGTACGCGAAGATCACCGGGGAGTTCCTGGTGAACACCGCGTCGTACTCGGAGTCCGGCATTCCGTGCGGGTGCGCCCCTTGGGGCAGCAGCCGCGTCATGTCGACCACATTGACCACCCGCACCGCCAGTTCCGGCAGATGTCTGCGGAGCAGATCGGCTGCGGCCAGCGTCTCCAGCGTGGGCACGTCACCGGCGCAGGCGAGCACCACGTCGGGGTCGCGGCTGCCGTCCTCCGTGCCCGCCCACCCCCAGACACCGACGCCGCGGGCGCAGTGCGCGCGGGCCTCGTCGAGGGTCAGCCAGTCGAAGCTCGGCTGTTTGCCGGCCACGACCACGTTGACGTAGTCGCGGCTGCGCAGCACATGGTCGGCGATGGAGAGCAGGGTGTTGGCGTCCGGCGGCAGATAGACGCGGACGACTTCGGGGCTCTTGTTGAGGACGTGGTCGACGAATCCGGGGTCCTGATGGGAGAACCCGTTGTGGTCCTGGCGCCAGACGTGCGAGGTGAGCAGGTAGTTGAGCGACGCGATGGGGCGGCGCCAGGCCAGCCGGCGGGAGGTCCTGAGCCACTTGATGTGCTGGTTGACCATCGAGTCGACGATATGGGCGAACGCCTCGTAGCAGGAGAACAGACCGTGTCGGCCGGTGAGGAGGTATCCCTCCAGCCAGCCCTGGCACAGATGCTCGGAGAGGACCTCCATGACGCGTCCGTCGCGGGAGAGGTGCTCGTCGGTGGGCAGGGTCCGCTCCTGCCACGCCTTGCCGGTGGCCTCGTAGAGGGCGTCGAGCCGGTTCGAGGCGGTTTCGTCGGGGCCCACGACCCGGAAGTCGCGGCGCTCGGCGGTGGCGGCCATGACGGCCTCCAGCAGGCCGCCCAGCACCCGGGTCGGCTCATGCAGCACGGTCCCGGGCTTGGCGACCTCGACCGCGTGGTCCTCCAACGGAGGGATGGGCAGATCCCGCAGGAGCAGACCGCCGTTGGCATAGGGGCTCGCGCCGAGCCGGGCCGCACCCTCGGGCACACAGGCGAGCACCCGCGGACGGGGACGGCCCGCCGTGTCGAAGAGTTCCTCCGGCCGGTAGGAGCGCATCCACGCCTCCAACTGCCGCAGATGGTCGGGGCTGTCCCGGACACCGGGCAACGGGACCTGGTGGGCCCGCCAGGTTCCTTCGACGGGCACGCCGTCGACCTCGGCCGGGCCGGTCCAGCCCTTGGGGGTGCGCAGCACGATCATCGGCCAGTGCGGGCGCTCGGTGGTACCGGCGGTCCGGGCCGCGGCCTGGAGTTCCCGGACGCGATCGACGGCGCGGTCCATCGCGGCGGCCATCGCGCGGTGGACGGTGAGGGGGTCGTCGCCACCGACGTACAGGGGGTCGTGCCCGTAACCGCGCAGCAGGGCGTCGAGTTCCGGCTCCGGGAGACGGGCGAGCACCGTGGGGTTGGCGATCTTGTAGCCGTTGAGATGGAGGATCGGGAGGACGGCTCCGTCGTGCACCGGGTCGAGGAACTTGTTGGAGTGCCACGACGCGGCGAGCGGCCCGGTCTCGGCCTCGCCGTCACCGATGACACAGGTGACGAGCAGGTCCGGGTGGTCGAGAGCGGCACCGTAGGCATGGGCGAGGGCGTACCCGAGTTCGCCGCCCTCGTGGATGGAGCCCGGGGTCTCCGGCGCCACATGACTGGGTACCCCGCCGGGGAAGGAGAACTGCTTGAACAGCAGCCCCATCCCGTGGGCGTCCCGGCCGACATCGGGGTACGTCTCCGAATAGCTTCCCTCCAGCCAGGAGTTGGCGAGGACCGCCGGTCCGCCGTGTCCGGGACCCCAGACGCACAGCCCGTCGATACCGCGGGCCTTGATGACGCGGTTGAGATGGGTGTGGACCAGATTGAGGCCGGGCGAGGTGCCCCAGTGGCCGAGCAGGCGGGGCTTGATGTGCTCCCGGGCGAGCGGCTCGCTCAGGAGCGGGTTGGCCATGAGGTAGATCTGCCCGACGGTCAGGTAGTTCGCGGCCCGCCAGTAGGCGTCTAGTGCGACGATCTCCTCGTCGGAGGGGCCGGGCGTCGCCGGCGGATGGGCGGCGTGGCTCATGTACGTCTCCTAGGACGAGGCGCCGACGGGCTCGGGGCCGTACCAGACGGTGGTCGCGTTGCAGAATTCGCGGATGCCGTGCCCGGCGAGTTCACGTCCGTAGCCGGAGCGCTTCACGCCGCCGAAGGGCAGCGCGGGATGGGACGCGGTCATGCCGTTGAAGAAGACTCCGCCCGCCTGCAGATCGCTCACGCAGCGGCTGGCCTCGTCGGCGTCGCGGGTCCATACGTTGGAGCTGAGGCCGAAGGGGCTGTCGTTGGCGAGTGCCACGGCTTCGTCGAGTCCTTCGACCCGGTAGAGCGTGGCGACGGGGCCGAACGTCTCCTCGCGGTGGATGCGCATCGCGGGCGTGATCCCGGTGAGGACGGTGGGGGCGTAGAACCAGCCGCGCTCCAGCTCCGGGCCCAGGCCGCCGGGCCTGCCGCCGCCGCACAGCACGTGCGCGCCCTGCCGTACGGCGTCGTCGACCAGTTCCTCCAGGTCGGCGCGCCCCTGCTCGCTGGAGAGGGGGCCGACGTCGGTGGATTCCCGCAGCGGATCGCCGACGGTCAGATCACGCATGCCCGCGGTGAATCGTTCGGCGAACTCGTCGAACACCTCCGTGTGCACGATGAACCGTTTGGCGGCGATGCAGGACTGGCCGTTGTTCTGCACCCGGGCGGTCACGGCCGTGCGGGCGGCCCTGGCGACGTCCGCCGACGGCAGGACGAGATACGGATCGCTGCCGCCCAGCTCCAGGACGGTGTGTTTCACCTCGTCGCCCGCGATCGCCGCGACCGAGCGGCCGGCCGGCTCACTGCCGGTGAGTGTGGCGGCGGCGACCCGGGGGTCGCGCAGGATCGACTCGACCGCTCCGGATCCCACCAGCAGCGTCTGGAAGCATCCCTCCGGGAACCCCGCCCGGCGGAACAGGAACTCCAGGTACATCGCCGTCTGCGGGACGTTGGACGCGTGCTTGAGCAGCCCGACGTTCCCGGCCATCAGCGCCGGGGCGGCGAACCGCACGACCTGCCAGAGCGGGAAGTTCCACGGCATCACGGCGAGGACGGCTCCCAGTGGGCGGTAGTGGACATAGGCCCGGGAGGCGCCGGAGTCCCGCACATCGGCATCGGCGGGATGTTCGTCCGCGAGGAGCTCCTCGGCGTGGTCCGCGTACCAGCGCATCGCCTTCGCGCACTTGGCGGCCTCCGCGCGGGCCGCCTTGACGGGTTTGCCCATTTCGGTGGTCATGGTGCGCGCGATGTCCTGCTGGTCGTCGTCGAGCAGTCCGGCGGCCAGCTTCAGCAGCCGGGCCCGTTCGCCGAATCCGGTGGTGCGGTACTGCCGGAACGCGGCGTCGGCGGCGGCGAGCTTCTGCTCGATCTCCGCCGCTCCCAGCGCGTCGAACGTTCTGAGGGTCTCGCCGTTCGCGGGGTTGACCGTCGCGATGGGCATGACAGTGGTCTCCTTGCCTCGGTACTTCGACCGTGCCGCGCCCTGCGTCGTGCCGCAACGCGGGCCCTGCCGGGCGGATACCCGACCGGCGCGGACCACGCGTGCGATGTGCACGCCGTCCGCGCCGGGAGGGTGAAAGCGTTCAGCGGGTGCGGAAGCCGGCGGTACCGGTCCCGGGGCCCGTTTCAGACGAGAGCGGGCGCGGCGCCGGACGCCGTCGTGGTCTCCGGGACGATGTCCGGGACCGCGACGGGGTGACGGCGGAACTCGTCCACACCGGGCAGCGGCGCCGACGGCACCAGGCCGACGGTGCGCGGCTCCTTCGCGTACCGGGTGAACCAGACCACCTTGCCCTCGGCGGTGCGGCAGGTCCCCCAGCTGTCGCTCAGCGCCATCACGCGGCTGAGGCCGCCGCCGCCGGTGCTGAGCAGTCGCGGCATCTCGGAGCCGTTGTCGGCGACGGAGACCGTGAGATGCCGCCCGGACCAGCGGAGTTCGACGACGCAATTGTTGTCGTCACCGACATGCCGGTGGACATTGGTCAGCAGCTCCTCCACACCCCGGCACACCGGCCGGATGTGGAGTTCGAGACTCCAGTGGCGGAGGTGCGCGGCGATTATTCGCCGCAGTTGGGAAACACGCTCTGCCGAAACCTGGAGTTCGACCAGATAGTGCCGGTCGAGTTGAACGGTCATCGTCGAGGCTCCTCACATCGAGGCCCACTGACTTCGCCTCATTGAACCAACGCCCCCCCGAACACGAAGAGTGAGCGGATGTCACTGATAGGTCACTCCACAGAGTGACCCGGCAGAGCCGGTTGCGCAACACAGGACAGGACGGTCCGGCCGTTCAGGCGAATCGGTCCAGGTCAGAGCAGGTACGGCAACAGGGTGTCCGGGGTGAGCGGAAGGTTGCGCAGCCGGACGCCGGTGGCGTGCCGGACGGCGTTGCCGACGGCCGCCGCGGCACCGACGATGCCGATCTCACCGATGCCCTTGCTGCCCATCGGGTTGAGATGCGGATCCTCCTCATCGATCCAGTGCACCTCGATCTGCGGCACGTCGGCGAAGACCGGCACGTGATAGGAGGCCAGATCGCTCTCGGTGAAGTCGCCGAAGACGGGGTCCATCGTGCTGCCCTCGGTCAGGGCCATGCCGATTCCCATGGTCATTCCACCGGTGAACTGGGAACGCGCGGTCCTGGAATTGAGGATGCGCCCGGCCGCGAAGACACCCAGCATCCGGCGCACCCGCACTTCTCCGGTGCGGGAGTCGACGGCGACTTCGGCGAAGTGCGCTCCGAACGCGTGGCGTGCGTAAGGGGATTGCGTGGAGGTCTCCTCCTCGGTGTCCGCGAGGACCGTCAGCCCCTCGGCGGGAAGAGGGCCGGTGCGCTCGCTCAGCTGCCGCAGGAGGGCGGTGGCCGCCTTGTGCACGGACCAGCCCCAGGAGGCCGTGCCCGAGGAGCCTCCGGCCAGTGGCGCGTCGGGCAGGTCACTGCTGCCGATGTCGATCCGGACGTTCTCCACCGGGGTGTCCAGCACGGTGGCCGCGATCTGCGCGAGCACGGTGCCGGCGCCGGTGCCGATGTCGGTGGCGTTCACCCGGACGCGGTACGAGCCGTCGGGTGCCGCGTGCGCCGAGGCGCTGGAGGCCCCGATGTACACGGGGTAGGTGGCCGAGGCGACCCCCGTGCCGAGCAGCAGCGGCCCCTCCTCGTGGACCGCGGGGCGCGGATCGCGGTCGTACCAGCCGAAGCGCGCCGCCCCCTCCTCCAGGCAGGCCGCCAGGCCGCGGCTGCTGAACGCGCGGCCGGAATCCGGTTCGTTCACCGGATCGTTGCGCAGGCGCAGTTCGACGGGGTCCATGCCGAGGGCCGCGGCGAGTTCGTCCATGGCGGATTCCAGCGCGTACAGGCCCGGGGCCTCGCCCGGTGCGCGCATCCAGGAGGGGCTCGGCACGTCCAGGACGGTCACCCGGTGGGCGGTACGGCTGTGGCCCGATCCGTACATGACGCGGGTCGGTACGGCTGCCTGCTCCACGAACTCCTTGAGGGTGGAGGTGTGGGTGACGACCTCGTGGATGACCGAGGTGAGAGTGCCGTCGAGTTCGGCGCCCAGCCGGACGCGCTGCAGGGTGGGGGCACGGTGGCCGACCACGGCGGCCAGCTGGCGCCGGGGCAGGGCGATCTTGACGGGGTGTCCGGTGTGGCGCGCGGCCATGGCGGCCAGGACGGTCTGCGGGCGCGGGGTGCCCTTGCAGCCGAAGCCGCCGCCGACGTGCTCGGAGACCACGGTGACCTGCTGCGGCCGGAGTCCGAAAGCGGCGGCGAGACTGTCGCGGACCTTGGTGGAGCCCTGACTGGAATCGTGGACGGTCAGTCGCCCGTCCTCGGTCCACCGGGCGGTCGCCGCGTGCGGCTCCATGGGGTGGTTGTGCAGGGCGCCGACGCTGTAGGTGGCATCGACCTGCACGGGCGCCGTGACGAAGGCCCGGTCGGCGTCGCCGCGTTCACGGACGGCGGGGTAGTCCCCGTTGACGATCTCCGGTGTGTAGAGGCCGGGGTGGTCCTCGGTCAGCACGACATCGTGCGCCGCGGGCTCGTAGTCGATGCGCAGCGCCTCGGCCCCGGCGCGGGCGTGTTCGAGCGTGTCGGCCACCACGAGTGCGATGTGCCAGCCCCGGTGCGGGACCCGGTCGTCCTGGAGGAGGGCGAGGATCGGGTCGTCCGGCTGTTTCAGCGTCGGGGCGTTGTCATGGCTGAGCACGGCGCGCACCCCCGGCAGGGCCAGTGCCGCGTCGGTGTGGATGGCGCCGACGCGACCGCAGGCGATCGTGGCGGGGACGGGCCAGCCGTACAGACAGCCCTCAGGGGTGTGTTCGGCGGCGTAGCGGGCGGTGCCCGTGACCTTGTCCCGGCCCTCGCGGCGGACGACGGGGGTGCCCAGTGGTGGAGGGGCCTGGCTCATGACGGGGTCCTCACGTCTGCGGGTCGTGTCTGCGGTTGCTCAGCTGTGGGCGGCGAGTTCGGCCAGTGCGGTGACGGCCAGACTGCGGGCGAGGCCCACCTTGAAGGCGTTGTCGCGCAGCGGCCGGGCCGCGGCGAGTTCGGCGTCCACGGCCCGTGCGAAGGTCTCGTCGGTGGCCGGTGCGCCCCGCAGCACGTCCTCGGCGGCGTGTGCGCGCCAGGGCCGGTGGGCGAGTCCGCCGAAGGCCAGCGCCGCGTGCTCGATCCGGCCGTCGCGGATGCTGAGCACCGCGGCGACGGAGGCGAGGGCGAAGGCGAACGAGGCACGGTCGCGGGCCTTGCGGTAGAGGGAGCCGGCGCCGTCCGGTAGCGGCGGCAGGACCACTTCGGTGAGGAGCTCACCGGCCCGGATCTCGGTGTCCTGCTGGGGGGTGTCGCCCGGCAGTCGGTGGAATTCGGTGGCGGGTACGGTCCGTTCGCCGTCCGGTCCGCGCAACTGGAAGGTGGCCTCCAGGGCGGACAGGGCGACGGCCATGTCGGACGGGTGGGTGGCGACGCAGTGCTCGGAGTGACCGAGCACCGCGAGATCCCGGTGGGCGCCTTCACGTGCGGGGCACCCGCTGCCGGGCACCCGCTTGTTGCACGGTTTCGCGGTGTCCTGGAAGTAGGGGCAGCGGGTGCGCTGCAGCAGGTTGCCGCCGGTCGTGGCAGTGTTGCGGAGCTGCCCGGAGGCGCCCGACAGCAGTGCCTGCGACAGGGCGGGGTAGCGGGTGCGTACCGCGGGATGGGCGGCCAGGTCGCTGTTGCGTACGGTGGCACCGATGCGCAGGCCGCCGTCGGCGGCCTCGGTCACCCGGTCCAGGGGCAGTCGGCTGATGTCGACGAGCAGGGCGGGTGTCTCGACGCCGAGCTTCATCAGGTCGACGAGGTTGGTGCCGCCGCCGAGGAACGCGGCGCCGGGGTGGGCGGAGCCTTCACGGACCGCTTCGGTGGTGGACCGGGCGCGGAGATAGGCGAAGGGTTTCACGGCGCCACGTCCTCGATCGCCTCGACGATGCGGGGGTAGGCACCGCAGCGGCAGAGGTTGCCGCTCATCCGCTCGCGGATCTCGGCGGCGTCGAGCGACGCGGGGGCGGAAACGGTGGTGGCAGGTGCGGTGACGTGGGAAGGGAAGCCGTCCGCCGCCTCACCGAGCAGGCCGACGGCCGAGCAGATCTGACCGGGTGTGCAGTAGCCGCACTGCAGGGCGTCGCGGTCCAGGAAGGCTTCCTGGAGGGGGTGGAGACGGTCGCCGTCGGCGAGGCCCTCGACGGTGGTGACGCGGGCGCCGTCGTGGGCCACGGCGAGCAGCAGGCAGCTGTTGGCGCGCCGCCCGTCGACGATGACGGTGCACGCCCCGCACTGTCCGTGGTCGCAGCCCTTCTTCGCACCGGTGAGGTCCAGGTGCTCGCGCAGAGCGTCCAGGACCGTGGTGCGGTGATCGAGCGTCAGGGTCCGCTCGGTTCCGTTGATGTTCAGGGTCAGGGTGGAACGGTCGGCGGTCGCTCCCGGCGGTCGCGCGCCGTCGTCCCGCCCGTGTGAGGGATCCACTCACTCGCACCTTTCAGAGGTGACCTTTTGTCCGTTTTCTATCAGGCGGATCGCCGCTTCCCACTTCATTGCTCCGTCGCCGGGCCGTGGTCCGCCGACCGGCTCCGCAGGCGCAGCCGCACCTCCTCCTCCTGGTCTCCGGAGACCGTCCCGACGACCCGTACGTCGAAGGCGTGGGCCAGGCTCCTGCGGAGCCGTTCGACGGCCCAGTAGCCGCCCTGCACGTCGACCGATACGGGCGCACCGAGCGAGACCGGCCCCGAGACCACTCGCTCCTCGCTGACATCGACGGTCGCCACCCATGCGGTGGGGCGCCTCTCCGCGAGTTTCCTCGGTACGTCGACCGATGCCCGGTCGGTGGTGAATGCGGCCCTCAGTGCGTCGAAGACCATCCGCGCGTCGCCCGTGTCGCACCCGCTGATGACGACCGTGACCTCCTGACCGTGCAGGGCCTGCTCCGACTGCCTCTCCTTGGTGCTGTTCACGGCGGCTCCTTCCGCTCGGCATGATGTGACGATCCCCGCACCGGGGGAACCGCGGATGCGGACCGGGCCCTCGCGGCGGCGATGTCCGCCACGTGGGTCCCGAAAGCGCGTGCATCGCGGCACGCCCCGCGTTCAGGCGGACACCGCAGGCCGAATGCCGGTGGACCGGCCGTCGACCGAGCGGATTCGGCACTCCCCCGGCCTCTCTCCGGCGATTCGAGGATCATCTCCAGGCTCGCCCCACGGCCGGTCGACGGCGACACGAGGACATCCACCGGCAAAGGGCCGGGAGCCCGAGCCGGTTGGCCGGCACCGGCCGCCCTTGCGTGCCCAAAACACTTTTAGCGTCATATCCACTTAAAATATGAATTCCTGCCCCATACCGAGTGATGCCTCCGCCCCGGGGTATCCGGGAGGCATGGACGTATCGAACGGAGACCTCGGTTCGCTGGCCCTCGACCTCGCCGACGGGCGGGGCGCGACCGGGGCGGTGATGGGCATTGTCGGAGTGGCGCTGGTGGCCATGCTGATCGGTGCCGTGTGGCTGGGCAGGCGGCGTCGCGACCAGGAACTGCCTCCACCCCGGCCCGATGAGCAGCCGCCGCGGCCGGACCACCGCAGCCACATCGAGCAGCGCGATGTCCACGGCGACGACAGCTTCCCGCCCGACGGACGCGGCCTGTCCCCCTACGAGCTCGGCGACCACGGGAGCGAGACCATCCATCGCGACAGCGACGAGCAGCGCGACTGATCTGTCGGAGGCCCGGACGTCTGCCGCGTGTTGCGGGAGCGACCGCCCGCGGAGAGGCTGGTGAGGGCCGACGGCCGTCGGCACACGCGGGCCGCAGAACCGATGAAGGCAGTAGGACCATGACCGGAAGCCATCCTGGAGCGGTGTCGATGCCGGCCCCGCTGACCGGGTCCGCAGCGCCCTGCTGGGTCAATCTCATGACTCGCGACCTCGAATCGGCGCAGGCGTTCTACGCCGCCGTGCTGGGCTGGTCCTTCCGGCCGGGCAGGCTGGGGCAGGAGTTCTCCGTCGCCCGCCGCGGCGACGTACCGGTCGCCGGCATCGGTGCGGTGGCGGCGGCGTACCGGGTGGCCGTTGCCTGGACCCCCTATTTCGCGGTTCCCGACGCGGACGCGGCCGCCTCGCGCATCCGTGAGCGCAGCGGGACGGTCGCGGTGGGGCCGCTGGCGTTCGGCAAGGGGCGCGGCGCGCTGGCCTCGGACCGCGACGGCGCGGTGTTCGGCATCTGGGAACGGACCGAGCCGTCGACCTCGCCGCCCGCACCGGACGGCCGCTCGCACGCCTGGCTGCGGCTGCACACCAGGAACGCCTTCGATGCCGCGATCTTCTACGGCGGGGTGCTCGACTGGGCGAGCGGACGTCCGGGTTCCTGCGAGGTGTCGTACGAGACGGACGAGGTCATCGTCGACTGCGACGGGCGGCAGCTCGCCCGGATCAGCTCCGGCGCGGTGGAGGCCGCACCGGATCCACTGGTCCGCCCGCACTGGCAGGTCTATTTCCCCGTCACGGACCTGGCGGCCACGGTCGAGGCGGCGCGGCGCAACGGCGGCTGCCTGGTCGAACAGAGTGCGCTGGGGCAGGGCGGCGAGGCGACCCTGCTGGACCCGGACGGCGGGCTGTTCACGGTCACGGACGTCCGGGGCCCCGTCGTGAGCGGGTCCGGCTGAACGGACCGCCCCGTGCGGCGGTCAATTCCGGCGTTCGCGCGAGGAGCGGGCCATCGCTCGCGCCGGGAACACCAACCAGCAGACCAGGAACCAGAGCGCCATGGCGCCGACCAGCCACAGGGCGAGGGAGTTGTGCAGGGCCACCCGCAGGATGAGCAGCAGCGCGGAGCACATGGTGCAGAACAGCAGGACCAGCCCGAGCAGGGTCAGCCGTGAGGCCCAGGCGACCGTCTGCGGCTTGAGCCGTCGTCCGGTGAGCAGACGGTGGTAGGACACGGGTCCGATCAGGGCGGCGGCGGTGGCGGAACCCAGCATCACGGTGATCACGTAGATGGTCCGGTCGGCGGCCGACAGCTCGGCGAATCGCGGCTGGAAGACGACCGCGAGCAGGAAGCCGAACAGGATCTGGACGCCCGTCTGGGCGACCCTCAGCTCCTGGAGCAGTTCGGCCCACTGCCGGTCCGCCCGCTCCTCGGACGTCTCGTGCCGGCCCGGGTCGCGGCGCCCGCCGCCGGGGAGGTGATCTGCCGAGGTCACCGTATGCCTCCGTCCCGATACGGGGAGTACTCCACCTTCCCTCTGCCCCCTGCCCCCACCGTAGGCCTCGGGGCGGACACCCGCCGGGGTCTCGACGACCGGCACGGCCCCGCCTAGGATTTTGAGTACGGCATCGCGCGTCGGTCACCGGCCGGGTGAGGCGTGGAGGTGTCCGTGAGATGCCCGTTGGAGGCATTCCACAGTGTCAGTCGAGTTGAATCACACCATCATTCACGCCCGGGACAACAGGGAGTCCGCCGAGTTCCTGGCAGACATACTGGGCCTGGAAGTCGGCGCGGAATGGGGCCCGTTCATACCGGTCGCCACCGCGAACGGGGTGACCCTGGACTTCGCGACCATTCCCGAAGCGTCGATCGCCAGGCAGCACTACGCCTTCCTCGTCTCGGAGCCGGAGTTCGACACCGCGTACGCCCGCATCAAGGAACTCGGGATCACGTACTACGCGGATCCGCATCAGAAGCATCCGGGCGAGATCAACCACAACCACGGCGGCCGAGGCGTGTACTTCTCCGATCCCGTCGGTCACGGCATGGAGATCATCACGCGTCCGTACGGGGAGTGACCCTGTAGCGCGGCGTTCGGGGACAGGGGGCCCGGCCGGGATCCGTACGCGGGCCCGGCCGGGCCCTTTCGGGCCGGATCAGACGATCGGCAGCACCAGTTCGGGCCGGTCCCACATCACGGCCGGAGGGCTGGCCGCAAGGGTGCCGGTGCGCCGGGCACCGACGCTCCGGTAGAAGCCCTCGGCGGGTGGATGCGACACGATCCGGACATCGGTCAGACCGGTGCGCCGCGCCTCGTCGCGCAGGTGCCCGATGAGCAGCCGCCCGATGCCGAGTCCCTGCGCCGCGTCGGCGACGAACATGAGGTCGAGCTCCGGCGGGGCGAGGACCAATGAGTAGAACCCGAGGAGTCGGTCCGTGCCGTCCTCGACGGCCGCGAAGACCCGATGGGTCTCGATGTAGTCGGGTCCCACCCGATACCCGGCGACCATGGCGGCGTAGGGCCCCTCATAGGCACGGGAGGTCCTGACCAGCCGGGTGAGTCGCTTGGCGTCCCCCGCGGTCGCCCGTCTGATTCTTGTGGCCTCGCGGCGCGCCCCACCCTGCGTAATGCTCGATGTCATGCAGGGAGTATTACGCATCCGTCTTCGGAGCGCTCGTTCCCCGATCCGCGGCCCCGGGCTACGACGGACGGTGCGTGGCGCGCCACTCCTCGACGACTGCTTCGATGTCGAACGGCCGGAGGTTCAGCAGCGGCCCAGGCGGCGGCCGCCTGACGGCTGCCCGGATCTTCTCGTTGACCTCGGTCAGCATGCGCCGCACCTCCGCCTCCGTCCGCGCCCCGGACACGGCTTCGGCCACGTCCTCCGCCTCTTTGCGCAGCGCCAGGGTCGGCGGGAGCACGGACACCCCCTCCCGCTGCATCTTCCGCTTGATCCACCAGGTCTCGTCATAGGGGGCGTCGAGACCGTCGAGCGGTTTGCCGAAACCCGGCAACTGCGAGAATTCGCCGCGCTGCTCGGACTCGCGGATCTGTTTGTCCACCCATGATTCGAAGCTGACACCCGCAGGCTTGCGTTCGGTCAACGTACGCCCCTCTCGGAGATGCGCAATCCGGCACCTTCACCATACCCAGGGCCGACGGAGCGCCCGCCGCACTGCGACCGTCGCTCCACAACGGGCGCCTGCGTGGCGTCGCTTCGGAGGTCCGGGGCACTCGCCTAGCCGTTTCAGTGCGCGTGCGCTCCGGACTTTTCGGTTCCGCTCTCCTGGGGCTCGGCGGCACCCTTCTCCGGCGCCACGCGCACGGTGAACGCCGCGGTGCGCACCTTCCCTTCGTGCCGGAAGTCGAGGAAGAGCCGGTACGTACCCGCGCTGGGTGCCGTCGCCTCGAAGGACACCGCGGGGCCGGGGGCGCCCTCGTTCGGATGGACGTGAAGATAGGCCAGGTCACCCGAGCGCAGGGCGACCAGATGCCCGTACGCCCCGAGATAGGGCTGCAGATCGGTGACGGGCCGGCCGTTCCGGCTGACGGTCAGCTTCAGTTCACCGCCCCGGCCGGCACGGAGTTCGCCGTCGAGTGCGACACGGTAGCCGTCCACCTCGGCGGTGGCGCGCGGGGCCGGCGGCGCCGCGGGGCGGTACATGCCGGAGACGGCCAAGTCCGCTCCGAGCGTGAGGTTCTCGGCACCTTCGGCGGCAGGGGTGAAGTCGGCGAACGCCCGGTAACCACCGGCCTCGGGCAGGTCGACGGGGGTCGCCCAGGTTCCGTCGGCCGCCCGGACCGGATGCAGGTGCCGGAATTCGGTGAGGTCGCTCGAAGCAAGGATGAAGTGCAGTTCCTTGCCGTGCTCGCGCCGGTAGTCGGTGACCGTGCGGCCGTTGTCGTCCGTGATCACGAACCGGATCTCGGTCCGGGCCCCGGCTCGTATCGTGGGCGTTTCGAGGGCCAGCGTGTAGCCGCCGTCGGATATCTGCAGCCCGCCGGCCACATGGCCCGGGCCCATCCTCCCCCCACCCTCCTCCCCCGCACCGTGCCCGGCGTGCCGCTGCGCGGGGCGGTCCTCCGCCGCGACCAGCGGGTCGAGGCCCCGGCCCACGCCGTACGCGGTCCCGAAGGTCGCGGCGAGCGCGGCGGCGAAGGCGGTGATCCTCAGTGCGTTGTTCATGACGGTGTCCTCCAGCGGGTCCACGGGAGGCAGCGCCCCCCGATGGACTCCAACATACCCCCTGGGGGTATAAGTCAACCCAGGAGTACGTCAGGCCACCACTCACCGCTCCCGCGAAGAACCCGTCGAGAACACCGGCCAGGGACCGGAATCCCGGCGTTCGGCTCAGGCCGGCACCACGAGCCCGCTGCGCAGGCGTTCCACAACGGCCTGCGGGACCCTCAGACCGTCGCGCACATACCCGTCGAGGCCGCCCCACCTCTCGTCCATGGCGTCGAGCGCCATGTCGAGATAGCGGGGACGGACCTCGATGATCGCGGACGCGATCTCCGGATCGCCGCCCGCGTCGAGAAAGTCCTGTACGTACGGCGCGTAGGCGACCCGTACGACCGGATTCACGGCGAGGAACTCGGACCGCGCCACGTCCCGTGACGCACCGAGCAGCATCAGGAGCAGCGCGGTGGCCCAGCCGGTACGGTCCTTGCCGGTCGTGCAGTGGAACAGCACCGGGCGGGCACGGTCGTCGGCGACCGTCTCGACGAAGGCCCGGTACGCGGCGGCGGCCGCCGGTGAGAGCACCATCTGCCGGTAGGTCCCGGCGAACAGTTCCTCCGCCTTCCCGCTCCCCAGCAACTGCTCCGCCGCCACCGGATCGGCCAGCAGCGCGCGCAGCCTGGCAGGGGCCACACCCGGGTTGTCGCCGAGCACGTCGGCGACGAAGAGCCGGGCACCCGGAGGCAGCCGGTCGGGTGCGGCCGCGCGCTCGTCGGCGGTCCGCAGATCGACGACGGTGCGGATGCCGAGCGCGGCCACCGCCCTGTCCTGCGCCGCGTCCAGCCCGCTGAGCTGACCGGAGCGCAGTACCGCGCCCGGTCTGACCCGACGTCCGACCTCCAGGGCGATGCCGCCCAGATCCCGCAGATTGACGACGGTGGATGCCGGGACTGCTCTGGCGGTCTGCACGATGAAATTCCCCTTTTCCCGACGCGTAGGCGAATTGACCAGATCTGGCCCGATCAAACGTCGCACGCGGTCAGGAATTCGACAAAGTAAAACGCCGCACGGGCGCCGATCGGGGACCCCGCGGCAGATGGGGAAGAAAATGAAATCGCCACCACTCCCCCCAGGCCGAAATCACCGGGGCGGAGGAACACCAGGTCGGGAACACGATGCATTCGACGTGCCGCGTTCCCGGACGTCGTGCTCGACGAGGACCGATGGTGTGTGCGCAATGGCTCCGAAGGCTGTTGGATTTCCAGCCATCCGATTCCTCATCGCGGTTCGATCGGGGCGGTCCGTCGGAGTCCTTCGAAAGGATCCGCACCTCCTTGGGGACGAGCGCCTCGACGTACGCCCGCGCGGGGGGACCAGTGGACCGGCCGCCCGGGGGCGATGCCGACATGCTCCGCGCTCACCCCGGCCACGGGTACGCCCTTCCCTCGCGGATGGACCGCCAGAGGCATGACACCGGCCCTTCGGCGCCGCCCGGTGCTGAGCACCGTCGGACGCACGGTCGATCGACTCACAGAGCGACGACGATGGCCTCGGTCGCCTTCACGCTGGTCCAGACGGCCGTCCCCTCACCGAGCCCCAGCTCGGTCGCCGCCTCGGGGGTGATCTCGGCGACGAGGTCCGGGACCTCGTCCGAGACGATCACCACCCGGAGTCGGCTGCCCACGGCGGTGAGCTCACGGACCGTGCCCGGCCACACGTTGCGGGGGCTTCCGCCGGGCCTGTCGTGGTGCACGGAGACCGCCTCCGGCGCGATGATCGCGAGGGCGGCCGTCCCTTCGGCGAGGGAGTCCGCGACGACCAGCCGGCCGCCGCCGACGAGGTTGAGGGTGCCGTCGGGGGCGGCGGTGCCGGGCCAGGCGTTGCGACCGAGCATCCGGGCGACCCAGGGCGAGCGCGGATGCCGGGTCACCTCGGCCGGCGCGGCGTCCTGAAGGGTGCGGCCCTCGTCGAGCACCAGGACCCGGTCGGCCAGGGACACCGCTTCGACGGGGTCGTGGGTGACGATCAGACAGACGCCGCCGAACCCGGCGAGATGGGTACGCAGGGTGTGCCGGACATGGGCCCGGGTGGTCTGGTCGAGGGCGGCGAGCGGCTCGTCGAGCAGCAGCAGCCAGGGGCGGGCGGCGAGCGCACGGGCCAGGGCCACGCGCTGGGCCTGGCCGCCGGAGAGCTGGGCCGGCCTGCGGTGGGCGAGATGACCGACGCCCAGCCGGTCCAGCCACTGCCGCGCCTCGCGGCGGGCCTCGGTCCGGGGGACGCCGTGCGCCCGCAGTCCGTACGCCGTGTTCGTCAGTGCGCTCAGATGCGGGAAGAGCGCGCCGTTCTGCGGCACCCAGGCGACCTGACGACGGTGCGGGGGCAGCGCGGTGACATCGGTGTCACCGAGGCGCAGCCGGGCGCGGGCGCGCGGGGTGAGGCCGAGGAGGGCGCGCAGCAGGGTCGTCTTGCCCGCGCCATTGGGTCCGACGACGGCGATCGTGGTGCCGGGTGCCGCGTCGAGAGTCAGTCGGTTGAAGCCGGTGACCTCGGCGTGCAGCGAGCGGCGTTGCTGCGGGACCGGGGGCGTTGCGTGACCCGGCCGGGCGGCCGGCGTGCGCGCTCCGTCCGTGTCGTCCGCGCCGTCCGCGGCGGGTTCGGCGGCGCGCGAGCGGTCGCGCGGGGTCCCGGTCCAGCGTCCGCGCAGCCCGACGAGTACGGCCATGGCGATGGCGAGCAGCAGGAGCGAGACGGAGGTGGCGGCCTCCGGGGAGTCCTGGAGCAGCAGGTAGACCTGGAGGGGCAGCGTCTGGGTGGTGCCCGGCAGGTTGCCCGCGAAGGTGATGGTCGCGCCGAACTCGCCGAGCGCCCGCGCCCAGGTGAGTGCGGCCCCGGCGGCGAGGCCGGGGGCGACCATCGGAAGGGTCACGGTGAAGAACACACGGGCCGGTGAGGCCCCCAGGGAGGCCGCGGTCTCCTCGTAGGAGGGGCGCAGCCCGGCCAGCGCCCCTTCGAGACTGATCACCAGGAACGGCATCGCGACGAAGGTCGCCGCGACCACCGCGCCCGAGGTGTGGAACGGCAGCGTGATCCCGAAGGTGTCCTCCAGCCAGGGGCCGAGCAGGCCCCGGCGGCCGAAGCCGAGGAGGAGCGCCACGCCTCCGACGGTGGGCGGCAGCACCATCGGCAGGAGGACCAGCGACCGCACGATCGCCTTGCCGGGGAAGTCGACCCGGGCCAGCAGCCAGGCCAGGGGAACGCCCAGCAGGAGCGAGAGGCCCAGGGCCCAGAACGAGACGAGCAGGGACAGCCTGAGCGCCTGTGTGACACCCGGGCTGGTGAGATGGGCGCCCAGGTCGGTCCAGGAGGTACGGGCGAGGATGCCGATCAACGGCATCAGCAGGAACGCCACGGCGAGCAGCGCGGGGAGCGCCAGGGCGACAGGGGTGCGCGCGCCGGGCACGCGGCTGCGGAGGGCTCTCATCGGAGGTTCCCGGGATCGGTCGGTGGGTGCGGGACTGGCTCGATCGCACGAGAGCTGCCCGGTCCCCCCGTCCCGGGCGGCCCTCGTGCGGTGCGTTCGGCGCGCCGGCTACGGCTGCTGGAAGCCCGCGTCCTGCAGGATCTTCTGCGCTTCGGGGGAGCTGAGCCACTTCACGAACGCCGTGGCGGCCTCGGAGTTCTTGGACTGCCGCAGCGTGGCCGCCGGGTAGGAGGCCACCGCGTTCTGCGCGTCGGGGATGTCGACGGCGTCGACCTTGTCGGTGGCCGTGGCCGCGTCCGTCTTGTAGACGATGCCCGCATCGGCCTCGCCCAGCTCGACCTTGCTGAGGACGGCGCGGACGTTGGGTTCCTGGGAGACCGGCTTGACGGTGAGCTTCTGGGCGTCGAGGACCTGCTGGCTGTAGCGGCCGACCGGCACCTCCGGGGCGGCCAGGACGACCTTCAGCTTGGGGTTCGTCAGATCCTTCAGGTTCGCGATCTTCTCCGGGTTGCCCTCACCGGTGGCGATGACGAGACGGTTCTTGGCGATGACGGTGGGGGTGCCGGTGTCGGACTTCAGCCCGTCCATCGTCTTGGTGTCGGCGGTGACCAGGGCATCGGCGGGGGCGCCCTGCTTCACCTGCGCGGCGAGTTCCTGGGACCCGGCGAAGGAGAACGTCACCTTCGTACCCGGGTGTTCCTTCTCGTACGCGGCGCCCGCGGTCTTGAACACATCGGTGAGCGAGGCCGCGGCCAGCACCGTGAGCCGGGCCGCCGGGGCGCCGGACGACGAGGCGGACTTGTCGCCGGAGTCCTTCTTGTTGTCGTCACCGCCGCTGCAGGCGGCGAGCGGGACGAGCAGCGCTGCGGTCACGATCGCGGCGGCGGCGCGGCGTCTGGTGAGGGTGGTCGTCATATTGCCGAAGGCTCCTTGAGGGTGATGCACGTCGTAGGTGATGCGCGATCAGGCGCGGTCGATGTACACGCTGGTGGACTTGACACGAGCGGTGGCCCGCATGCCGACCTCCAGTCCGAGCTCCTCGACGGCCTCCCGGGTGAGCAGCGACACCAGCCGGTGCGGGCCTGCCTGGATCTCGACCTGGGCCGCGACGTCGCCGAGTTTCAGTCCGGTGACGATGCCCGGGAAGGCGTTGCGGGCCGAGGTGTACGAGGCTTCCTCCTCGCCTCCGCCGCCTTGGCCGATCTCTATGGAGAACGCGGCCAGATCGCGGCCGTCGATGAGCCTGCGGCCGCCTTCGTCGCGATGGGTCGCGACCCTTCCGGCGTCCGCCCAGCGGCGGGCCGTGTCGGGGCTGACCCCCAGGAGACGCGCCGCCTGCCCGATTGTGTAGGACTGCATGTGCGACAAGATATTCGGATTGATCTCGCAGCTGCAATCCATCCTGCTGATATCTGGAGCAAATGCCAGTCTGCTTGGAGGAAGCGCCAGGTCTCGGATCGACGTCGACTGCGCGACCGTGTGTGAAGGGTCGAGTGCTCTCGGAGAGGGCAAGGTCACAGACGGAGCCCCTGCTGCTCGTCCGAGACCTGACCTAGCATCTGGGCATGACGGTCCAGCCTGCCGACGGGCTTTCGTTGGCCGCCGATTTCCCTCAACCCGCCCATGAGCAGTGGCAGAGCCTCGTCGAAGGCGTGCTGCGCAAGTCGGGCAAGGATGTTGTGGGTTCGGCCGCCGAGGAAGCGCTGTCCACCACGGTGGAGGACGGGCTCATCACCCGCCCTCTCTACACCTCGCGCGACAGCGCTCCCGATGCCGGACATCCGGGCTTCGCCCCCTTCACCCGCGGCGGTACGGCCGGGGGCAACGCGGCGGGCGGCTGGGACGTACGGCAGCGGCACGCCCTGCCGGATCCCGCGCGCCTCAATGAGGCCGTGCTCGCGGATCTGGAGAACGGTGTCACCTCTCTGTGGCTGACCGTGGGCGGTACCGATGGCGTGCCGGTGTCCGCTCTGGCGGGGGCACTGGACGGCGTTCTCCTCGATCTGGCTCCCGTGGTGCTGGACGCCGGCAGTCACCTCGACGCCGCGGCGACGGAGTTGCTGCGGCTGCACACCGAGCGGGGTGTCGAGGTGCGGAATGCCCGCGGCAACCTCGGCGCCGACCCGCTCGGGCTGGCCGCCCGCAACGGTGCCGAAGCGGATCTGACAGCCGCCGTCCACTGGGCGCGGCGGTGCGCGCGGGAGTTTCCCGGAATGCGGGCCATGACCGTCGACGCGCTGCCGTACCACGAGGCCGGCGGTTCGGCCGCCGAGGAGCTCGGCGCTTCACTGGCGACCGGTGTCGCCTATCTGCGGGCGCTCACGGAGGCCGACCTCACGGTCGAAGAGGCCTGTGCGCAACTGGAGTTCCGGTACGCGGCGACAGCCGATCAGTTCCTGACCGTCGCCAAGCTGCGGGCCGCGCGGCGGTTGTGGGCCCGGGTGGCCGAGGTGTGCGGGGCCGCCGCTGCCGGGGCGCAGCGCCAGCACGCGGTGACGTCCTCGGTGATGATGACGCGGCGCGACCCCTGGGTGAACATGCTGCGCACGACGCTGGCATGTCTGGGTGCGGGTGTCGGCGGGGCCGACTCCGTCACGGTGCTGCCGTTCGATCACGCCCTGGGTCTGCCGGACGCGTTCGCCCGGCGCATCGCCCGCAACACATCGACCATTCTGCTGGAGGAGTCGCATCTGGCCCGGGTGATCGACCCGGCGGGCGGTTCCTGGTACGTGGAACGGCTCACGGCCGAACTCGCCGACTCCGCCTGGGCGTTCTTCCAGGAGATCGAGCGGTCGGGCGGCCAGGCGGCCGCTCTGCGTTCGGGGCTGATCGGCGAGCGCCTCGCGGCGACCTGGGCGGCACGTGGAAGGGATCTGGCACGGCGCAAGGAGCCGGTCACCGGGGTCAGTGAGTTCCCGCAGCTGGCGGAGCGCCCGCTGGAGCGCGAGCCCGCCTTGACCGAGGCGTCCGCAGCGGCATCGGGCGGTCTGCCCAGGGTCCGTCGCGACGAGGCGTTCGAGGTGCTGCGCGCCCGGTCGGACGCGCATCTCGCGGCGACCGGGCAGCGGCCCCGGGTGTTCCTGGCCGCACTCGGCCCGGCCACGGTCCACACCGCGCGGGTGTCGTTCGCCTCCAATCTGTTCCAGGCGGGCGGGATCGAACCGGTGCACGACCCGGTCTCCGTCGACGCGACGACGGCCGCCGCCGCGTTCCGGGCCGGCGGGGCCGCCGTGGCGTGCCTGTGCTCCAGCGACGCGCTCTACGCCGAGCAGGCCGGGGCGGTCGCCGAGGCACTGCGCTCGGCCGGTGCCCAGCGGGTGTTCCTCGCCGGCCGGCCCGGGGAGTACACCGGTGTCGACGAGTACGTCTTCGCGGGCTCCGATGTGGTGGCCGTGCTCTCTTCCGTCCTCGACCGTATGGGTGTGGCGTAATGCGTATCCCTGACTTCTCCGACATCGGACTCGGACCGGGCGACGCCGCCGAGGTGTCCGAGGACCAGTGGCGCGCCGCCGTGAAGGAGTCCTCCGGCCGTTCCGACGACGACCTGCTGTGGGAGACCCCGGAGGGCATCACGGTCAAGCCGCTGTACACCGGGCGCGACCTGGAGGGGCTGGACTTCCTCGGCACGTATCCGGGTGTCGCCCCGTATCTGCGGGGCCCGTATCCGACGATGTACGTCAACCAGCCCTGGACGATCCGGCAGTACGCCGGCTTCTCCACGGCCGAGGAGTCCAACGCCTTCTACCGCCGCAACCTCGCCGCCGGGCAGAAGGGTCTCTCGGTCGCCTTCGACCTGCCGACCCACCGCGGCTACGACAGCGACCACCCGCGGGTGACCGGCGACGTCGGCATGGCGGGGGTGGCCATCGACTCGATCTACGACATGCGTCAGCTCTTCGACGGCATCCCGCTGGACAGGATGTCGGTGTCCATGACCATGAACGGCGCGGTGCTCCCCGTCCTCGCGCTGTACATCGTCGCCGCCGAGGAGCAGGGCGTCGGGCCCGAGAAACTGGCCGGAACCATTCAGAACGACATTCTGAAGGAGTTCATGGTCCGCAACACCTATATCTATCCGCCGAAGCCCTCGATGCGGATCATCTCCGACATCTTCGCCTACACCTCGCAGAAGATGCCGCGCTACAACTCGATCTCCATCTCCGGCTACCACATCCAGGAGGCGGGTGCGACCGCCGACCTGGAGCTGGCGTACACCCTCGCGGACGGGGTGGAGTATCTGCGGGCCGGGCGGGACGCCGGGCTGGACGTGGACGCCTTCGCGCCGCGCCTGTCGTTCTTCTGGGCGATCGGCATGAACTTCTTCATGGAGATCGCGAAGTTGCGGGCGGCCCGGCTGCTGTGGGCCAAGCTGGTCGGGGAGTTCGAGCCGAAGAACGCCAAGTCGCTCTCCCTGCGCACGCATTCGCAGACGTCGGGATGGTCGCTGACCGCGCAGGACGTGTTCAACAACGTCACCCGGACCTGTGTGGAGGCGATGGCCGCCACCCAGGGGCACACCCAGTCGCTGCACACCAACGCGCTCGACGAGGCCCTCGCCCTGCCGACGGACTTCTCGGCCCGGATCGCCCGGAACACCCAGTTGCTGCTCCAGCAGGAATCGGGGACCGGCCGGGTGATCGACCCGTGGGGCGGCAGCGCCTATGTGGAGCGGCTGACGTACGACCTGGCGCGCCGGGCCTGGCAGCACATCCAGGAGGTCGAGGCGGCGGGCGGCATGGCGCAGGCCATCGACGCGGGCATCCCGAAGCTCCGTGTGGAGGAGGCCGCGGCCCGCACCCAGGCGCGGATCGACTCCGGCCGCCAGCCGGTGATCGGGGTCAACAAGTACCGGGTGGAGACCGACGAGCGGATCGATGTGCTCAAGGTGGACAACTCCTCGGTGCGCACCCAGCAGATCGGGAAGCTGCGCCGACTGCGCGAGGAGCGCGACGAGCAGGCCTGCGGGGCAGCGCTGCGGGCGCTTACGGCGGCGGCGGAGCGGGCCCCCGGCCCCGGCCTCGAAGGCAATCTGCTGGCACTCGCCGTCGACGCGGCACGTGCGATGGCGACCGTGGGTGAGATCTCGGACGCCCTGGAGAAGGTGTACGGGAGGCATGCGGGCCAGATCCGTACGATCTCCGGTGTGTATCGCAACGAGGCAGGTGAGTCTCCTTCCGTGGACCGCACCCGCAAGCTGGTGGACCGCTTCGAGGAGGCCGAGGGGCGCCGTCCGCGCATTCTCGTCGCCAAGATGGGGCAGGACGGCCACGACCGCGGCCAGAAGGTCATCTCGACGGCCTTCGCCGATCTGGGCTTCGACGTCGACGTCGGCCCGCTGTTCCAGACGCCGGCCGAAGTGGCACGGCAGGCGGTGGAGGCGGACGTGCACGTCGTGGGCGTCTCCTCACTGGCCGCCGGACACCTCACGCTCGTACCGGCGCTCCGTGAGGAACTGGCCGCCGAGGGCCGCGACGACATCATGATCGTGGTGGGCGGGGTGATTCCGCCGCAGGACATCGAGGCGCTGCACGACGCCGGGGCAACGGCCGTGTTCCCGCCCGGCACCGTGATCCCGGATGCCGCGCACGACCTGGTGACGCGGCTCGGTACCGCGCTCGGCCATGAGTTGTGAGCAGCTGATCCGATGCCAGTGAAGATCGACATCGACAGCTATACGAAGGGGGTCCTCGACGGGAAGCGCGCGTACATCGCTCGCGCCATCACGCTCGTCGAGTCCACTCGCCCCGATCACCGGGCTCTGGCCCAGCGGTTGCTGCGTGACATGCTCCCGCACTCCGGCAACGCCCGGCGCATCGGCATCAGCGGCGTGCCGGGAGTCGGCAAGTCCACGTTCATCGACGCCCTCGGGACGATGCTCACCGGGCTCGGCCACCGGGTCGCGGTGCTGGCCGTCGATCCCTCCTCCAGCCGTACCGGCGGCTCCATCCTGGGCGACAAGACCAGGATGGAGCGCCTCGCGGTGGACCCTGCCGCATTCGTCCGCCCCTCCCCCACCGCCGGAACGCTCGGCGGCGTGGCCAGGGCGACCCGGGAGTCCATCGTGGTGATGGAGGCGGCTGGATACGACGTGGTGCTGGTCGAGACCGTCGGCGTCGGACAGTCGGAGACGGCGGTGGCCAATATGGTCGACTCGTTCCTCCTGCTGACGCTGGCCCGTACCGGCGACCAGCTCCAGGGCATCAAGAAGGGGGTCCTGGAGTTGGCGGACGCCATCGCGGTCAACAAGGCGGACGGCCCGCACGAGCGCGACGCGCGCGCGGCCGCGCGCGAACTGGCGGGCGCGCTGCGGCTGATGCATCCGGCGGACGCGGCCTGGACGCCCCCGGTGCTCACCTGCAGCGCCCGCGAGTCGACCGGTCTCGACACGCTGTGGGAGCGGCTGGAGCAGCATCGCGGGCTGCTCGATTCGACCGGCCGGCTCGCCGTCAAACGGCGGAACCAGCAGGTCGACTGGACCTGGACGATGGTCCGGGACGAGCTGCTGGAGAGTCTGCGCGGCCACCCGGGGGTGCGTTCTCTCGCTCCCGGCCTGGAACAGCGGGTACGGGACGGCGAGTTGACGGCCACGCTGGCGGCCGAGCAGATCCTGGCCGCGTTCCGCGGCACGCTCCCGGCGGCGGAGGCGGGTGACTCGGCGGGTTAGGCCTCTTGTCCGGGTCACGCCGGGCTCGCGTGCCCCGGCACCGCGATCGTCCCGGCGATCCGGCTCCGGGGGGGTGGATCCATTATGGCGGTCCATGGAGGTGCCTGTCACCGTTCTCCGGGATGATCTCTGCGCCCGGTATGCGCCCCTAGGGTTGCGCGGAAAGAGCACAAAGCACCGATCCGAACCAGGAGTTGAGAGTGGCGCACGACATTGCCGCGCTGGCGGATGAACTCACGGCCATGGCTGCGGCCGATCACCGGTCCTCGGTCCACGCACACAGCGAGGACTTCGCCGAACAGCTGGCGTGGCGCCGGCTGACCGCGCGGCACGGCGACCGCCTCGGTGAGATCATGGACGAGTACGGCTGGCCGACGGCGGAACTCATCGGCGAGGAGGCCGCCCGCGCGGCGTGGCTGATCGCCCAGCACGCCGACCGACAGCTCGATGTTCAGCGACACGCCCTCCAGCTGATGCAGCAGGCGGTTTCGGCAGGCTCGGCCGACCCGCGCGAGCTGGCCTTTCTGCGCGACCGCACGCTGGTCAACGAGGGCCGCAAGCAGATCTACGGCACACAGATCGCCGGTGTGAAGGACGGGTCGCCGGTTCCCTGGCCCTGCGAAGAGCCCGATCGCATGGACGAACTCCGTGCGGAAGTCGGCATCGAGCCCTTCGACGAGTACGTCGCCAAGTTCGCCACGGCCTGACGCCCCGGCCGCGTCCTGCGGATCAGGCCCCGGGGCTCACCCCGCCCCGGGGCCTGATCCGAACGCAAGATCCTAGAGATCGAGCTGGTACTCGACCGACTTGTGAGTCGGCTGGTAGCCGAGGGCGTCGTTGACGCTCCGCATGTACGTGTTGCTGTCCGCGGTGTCCGCCAGCAGCCCGTCGAGGGCCGGGTGGCGTTCGCGGGCCTGCAGGATGGACTGGGCCTTCATCCATCGTGCGAGGCCGTGCCCCCGGTGTTCGGGGAGGACACCGGTGCCGTAGTGCTGACCGTCGCCCTCTCCGTCGGCCGGTACGACCAGTTCGGTGAAGCCCACGATCGTGGAGCCGGACTCGTCGACGGTGGCAACGGCGTGGAGCAGCTCGCCCCGTGCCGCGACGGCAGCGGCCGCGGCCCGGACTCGTGCCACGTCCCAGACGACCGTGCCGTAGTCGGTGTCGTCCATGGGCATGTCGTCCATGGCGCGGCGCGATGCCGCGAACGTCGGCGCGAGGTCGTCCGGGACCGTGCCGTCCCAGGACACCAGGCGGTAGCCCGGATGCGGCTGGTCGACGATGTCGCGGAGCGCCGCGGTGTCGGCCTTCGCCAGCGGAGGGCGGGCGTAGGTCAGGGCAAGGACCTTGCGCAGTCCCTTGGCCCGCAGAAAACGATCACCGGAGGAACCTTCCTCGACCTGTGTGATGACGCTGCGCCGGCCCTCCTCGCGGGCAGCGGCGACGGCCGTGTCCAGCAGCTGTGAACCGACGCCGTTGCGGCGCTGCGTCGGGTGGACATGCAGTTCCAGTTCGGCGAGGTGGTCCTGGCCCTCGCGGGTGAAGACGCGCAGGAACGCCGAGCCGACCGGGCTGCCCGCAGGGTCGGAGGCCAGCCACGCCAACCGGTGGCTCGCATCGGAACGTTCGGGGTCGGTCAGTGCGGTGATGCGTATCGACAAGATGACTCCTCCGTGCCGAGGGCGCCGGTCAGGACGGTGGGCGGGCGTGCGGCCCGGAGAACCACATCACCCCGCACGCGCCACGGCAACCGGAATGTCGCAGCCGTCGCCGCCGAGCTGGTGCGCTCACCGTGGTACTCTGCAGTTGACACATGTGTACGTCTCGGTTCGAGACACCGATGTCGATTTCTTCTCGTAGAGCTGCTGCGCCCGTCCATCTCCGACCGGCGATCCGGCTCTCGGCTCCACTTCCTCCAGTCCGGTACGGGTCTTCCCCGTCCGGGCTTTCCCGCCCGTCGTCCGGGGCGTGCCGCGTTCCGCCCCCGTACCGTCCGGGCCCTTTCAATCGCCATGTCCGCGAAAGGACCACCCGCATGACCAGCACCCTCGAACTACCCATCGACCAGGTGGAATTGCCCACCAGGGCCCTCGGCCTCCTCGACCTCACCCGCCAGGGGCACGGCACACTGCGCCTCCAGGGCGACCGCTCCTCCCCCGGCGACGTGCAGGTGCCCGCCGCCCTGATCCGCCGCCACGGCCTGCGCAAGGGCGATGTCGTCGAAGGCCTCCGCGACCGGTCCCGCGCCCTGTCCGAAGTCGTACGGATCAACGAACTCTCCCCGCAGGCGCTGCGCGGACGGCCCCACTTCCGCGATCTCACCCCGCTCCACCCCCGGCAGCGGCTGCGCCTGGAAACGCCGTCCGGCGGTCCGGCGACGCGCCTCGTCGATCTGGTGTCCCCGATCGGCAAGGGGCAGCGCGGGCTCGTCGTCGCACCACCCAGAACCGGCAAGACGGTGCTGCTGCAACAGATCGCAGCAGCCCTCGCCGCCAACCACCCCGAGTGCCACCTGATGGTGGTGCTGCTCGACGAACGCCCCGAGGAGGTCACGGACATGCGCCGGTCCGTGCGGGGCGAGGTGCTCGCCTCGACGTTCGACCGGCCGGCGAAGGAACACGTCGCGCTTGCCGAACTCGCGGTCGAGCGCGCCAAGCGTCTGGTCGAGCAGGGCCGGGACGTCGTCGTCCTGCTGGACTCCCTCACCCGGCTGTGCCGCGCCCACAACAACGCGTCGGGCGCGGGCGGACGCACCCTCAGCGGCGGTGTCGACGCTGCCGCGCTGCTCGGTCCGAAGCGGCTCTTCGGGGCCGCTCGCCTCGCCGAGGAGGGCGGTTCCCTCACCATTCTGGCCACCGCTCTGGTGGAGACCGGATCCCGCGCCGACGACTACTTCTTCGAAGAGCTGAAGAGCACCGGCAACATGGAACTCCGGCTCGACCGCTCGCTGGCCGACAGACGGATCCACCCGGCCGTCGACATCCCGGCGTCCGGCACCAGGCGTGACGAACTTCTGGTCCCGGAAGCCGAGTTGCGGACGGTGCGCGGGCTGCGCCGCGCGCTGCACTCCAGGGACCCACAGACGGCGCTCGAAACACTGCTGGACCGGATCCGCCGCACCCCGGACAACGCGGCCTTCCTCCGTACGGTCCACCTCACCGTTCCCGATGCCTGAGCCTGTGCGACCGGGGCCGGGCGGCGCAATACCATGGACCGCTCCTGCACGATCCGCCCCCAACGAGCACAGGGAGAGCAGGCACATGGAATTCCGCCGACTCGGCCGCAGTGGTCTGACCATCAGCGAGATCGCCTACGGAAATTGGCTCACCCATGGCTCCCAGGTGGAGGAGGACGCGGCGGTCGCCTGTATCCGCGCGGCCCTCGACGCCGGGATCACCACCTTCGACACCGCGGACGTCTACGCCGAGACGCGGGCCGAGGCCGTGCTGGGCCGAGCACTCAAGAACGAGCGCCGCGCGGGACTTGAGGTGTTCACCAAGGTGTACTTCCCGACCGGCCCCGGCCACAACGACCAGGGGCTCGGACGCAAGCACATCATGGAGTCCATCGACAACTCGCTGCGCCGTCTGCAGACGGATTACGTGGACCTCTACCAGGCGCACCGCTACGACCACTCGACCCCGCTGGAGGAGACCATGGAGGCGTTCGCCGACGTCGTCCGCTCCGGCAAGGCCCTCTACATCGGCGTCTCCGAATGGACGGCCGACCAGCTCCGTGCCGGACACGGTCTCGCCCGCGAGCTGCAGGTGCCGCTGATCTCCAACCAGCCGCAGTACTCGGCACTGTGGCGGGTCATCGAGAGTGAGGTGGTACCCACGTCGGAGGAACTGGGCATCGGGCAGATCGTCTGGTCACCGATCGCTCAGGGCGCCCTCACGGGCAAGTACAAGCCCGGCGCGCCGCTCCCGCCCGGTTCTCGGGCGACGGACGAGAAGGGCGGCGCGAACATGGTCGCCGGCTGGCTGCGTGACGAGGTGCTGGAGCGCGTCCAGCAACTGCGGCCGCTCGCCGACCAGGCCGGTCTGAGCCTCGCCCAGCTCGCGGTCGCCTGGGTGCTGCAGAACCCCAATGTCTCCGCCGCCATCATCGGCGCTTCCCGGCCCGAGCAGGTGACGGAGAACGCCGGGGCGGCAGGTGTGACACTCGACGCGGAGCTGCTGAAGAGCATGGACGACATCCTGTCCCCGGTGGCGGAACTGGACTCCGGTCTGACCGCCGGTCACGAGAGCAACAGCTGACCCGACCGTCCGCGGTCAAGGGGCAGGGCCTGCCGGACGACGGACCCCACCCCTTGACCGCAGTCCTTCCGAGCCGTGCGCGGATCACCGATCCGGGCCGTGAACGGGGTCAGACACCGGTGTGCAGCGATGCGGTGTGCTCGCGGACCTGTGCCGGTGTGAGATAGGAGCCCGTGTACTCGAAGTCACGCAGCTTGGCCGGCTTGCGGGCCTGGAATCCGGTACGCACGAAGTCGTCACCCGCGACGGCGTTGAGCATCCAGTTGGTCATGACCCGCACCTTGGCCACATTGGTCCGCAGCGCCGCCCAGTGGTAGCCACGGGCGACGGCCTGTGCCAGGATTCCGTGCATTTCGAGGCCGATCGGCTTGGACACCGCGTCCTTGCCTCCGAGGTCCACGACCAGTCCGAGGTCCCGGTGCACGTACGGCTTCAGCGGCCGGTGGCGCAGCGTGGCGATGAGGTTGTCGGCGAGCGTGCGGCCCTGGCGCATGGCGTGCTGCGCGGTGGGCGGGCAGACCGCCCCGGCGTCCTTGCTCAGGTCCGGTACGGCCGCGACGTCACCGAGCGCGAACATGCCGTCGAAGCCCGGCAGGCTCATCTCGGGCGTCACCGCGAGCCGTCCGCGTACCGTCTCCGCGTCGAAGGTGGAGACCAGTGGACTCGCGGTGACGCCTGCCGTCCAGATCAGCGTGCGGCAAGGCACCACCCGGCCGTCGGTGAAGGTCACCTGTTCCGACCCGGCCTCGGCGACGGAGACCCCGAGCGACACCTCGATGCCGCGTGCGCGCAGCACCTCCAGGGCGCTCCGGCCGAGCTTGTCCCCCAGTTCGGGCATGAGTTTCGGGGCGATGTCGATGAGGTGCCACTTGATCAGCCTGGGGTCGAGCCTCGGGTAGTGCCTGACCGCGTTGGTGGTGAGGCGCTGCAGGCAGGCGGCCGTCTCGGTGCCCGCGTATCCGCCGCCGACCACCACGAACTGGAGTCGCGAAGCCCGCTCGTGCTCGTCGTGACTGGCATCCGCGAGATCGAGCTGGGCGATCACGTGGTCCCGTACGTACGCGGCCTCGGCGAGCGTCTTCATGCCCCGGGCGTTGTCGAGCAGGCCGGGGATGTCGAAGGTACGGGTGACACTGCCGGGGCTGAGCACGATGTAGTCGTAGGGCTCGTAGACGACCTCGTCGGTGATCTTGCGGATGACGCAGACCTTCGCCTTGGGGTCCACTCCGATGGCACCGCCCGGGATGATCCGGGTGCGGTGCTTGCGGCTTCGTCGCAGCGACACCGCGACCGACTGCGGGGTGAGCACCCCTGCCGCCACCTGGGGCAGCAGGGGCAGATAGAGCTGGTACGAGAACGGGGCGACGAGCGTGATGTGCGCCTCGCCCGGGACGAGCCCGCGCTCCAGACGGCGCACGCACTCCACCCCGGCGAATCCGGCGCCGACAACGAGGATCCTGGGTCGTGCCACGGTGTTCGTCCCTTCTCGGGCCTGCACGGTCGTCCGTTCGCCTGCCCCGTCGCACGCGCCCGTCATCTCTCATCTTCACGAGCCGCGGCCGACTTCGCCTGCTGGGAACGGCGGACGGACGACACCAGCGGGTCAGCGGGCCAGCAGGGTGACCGCCGTGCAGGTGCCACCGACCGCGCCGACGAACACGACACCGGCCGCGACGCAGCGGGCCCTGAGCTCGCGGTAGCGCGCGTCGTATTCGCCGCGCAGCTGGATGGCACGCGCGGAGATCCGGCAGAGCACGGCCCGCGAAGTGGTGACACGGTCCGCGATATAGACCCGTTCCACCTCCTCGCGCTGTGCCGTGGTCAGCCAGGGCAGCTCGTCGGTGAAGCGGTCCGCCTGCCGCCGGGCCTCCTCGACCTCGGCGGTCCACAGCAGGTAGCCCTCCAGCTGTGCCAGACCGCGCGCACTGTCCTTGTCCAGGTCCACTCGATCCTCCTCTCCCGGAACCGTTCTGCTCATGCCCCGCTGTCCCCCGGGGCGGCGGTCGTGCCGGTGCCGGGACGGTTGATCGCTTCGTCGAGGGCACGGACCGAGGGATGGTGCAGGTCGAAAGCCGGGGATTCGGAACGGATCCGCGGCAGGGTGAGGAAGTTGTGCCGCGGCGGCGGGCAGGAGGTCGCCCACTCCAGCGAACGGCCGTAGCCCCACGGGTCGTCGACCTCGACGTTCTTGCCGTACTTGGCGGTCTTCCACACGTTGTAGAAGAACGGCAGCATCGACAGACCGAGCAGGAACGAGGAGATCGTCGAAATCGTGTTCAGTGCGGTGAAGCCGTCCGCGGCGAGGTAGTCCGCGTAGCGACGCGGCATGCCCTCGGCACCCAGCCAGTGCTGCACCAGGAACGTGCCGTGGAAGCCCACGAACAGCGTCCAGAACGTGATCTTGCCGAGCCGCTCGTCCAGC
This sequence comes from Streptomyces sp. NPDC088252, assembly GCF_044740965.1. Lineage (NCBI taxonomy): Bacteria > Bacillati > Actinomycetota > Actinomycetes > Kitasatosporales > Streptomycetaceae > Streptomyces > Streptomyces sp. NPDC088252. The sequence goes on from NZ_JBIURS010000008.1 coordinate 93,029, forward strand.
ATCTTGCCGGTGAACTTCGGCCACCAGAAATGGAATCCGGCGAACATCGCGAAGACCACGGTGCCGAAGACGACGTAGTGGAAGTGCGCGACGACGAAGTACGAGTCCGAGACGTGGAAGTCCAACGGGGGCGACGCCAGGATCACACCGGTCAGACCACCGAAGAGGAACGTGACCAGGAAGCCGATCGACCAGAGCATCGGCGTCTCGAAGGACAACGATCCCTTCCACATCGTGCCGATCCAGTTGAAGAACTTCACACCGGTCGGCACCGCGATGAGGAAGGTCATGAACGAGAAGAACGGCAACAGCACACCGCCGGTGACGAACATGTGGTGCGCCCACACGGTCGCCGAAAGGCCCGCGATGGAGATCGTCGCACTGATCAGACCGATGTAGCCGAAGATCGGTTTGCGGCTGAAGACCGGGATGATCTCACTGACGATCCCGAAGAACGGCAGAGCGATGATGTACACCTCCGGATGGCCGAAGAACCAGAAGAGGTGCTGCCAGAGCAGCGCCCCGCCATTGGCCGGGTCGAAGACGTGCGCGCCGAACTTCCGGTCCGCTTCCAGCACCAGCAGGGCGGCCGCGAGGACGGGGAAGGCCAGCAGGACGAGTACGGCCGTCAGCAGGACGTTCCAGACGAAGATCGGCATGCGGAACATCGTCATGCCCGGGGCACGCATGCCGATGATCGTGGTGATGAAGTTGACCGAGCCCAGGATCGTGCCGAAGCCGGAGAAGGCCAGACCCATGATCCACATGTCGCTGCCGATACCCGGTGAGCGGACCGCATCGGTCAGCGGGGAGTAGGCGAACCAGCCGAAGTCGGCCGCGCCCTGCGGCGTGAGGAAGCCGGCCACCACGATGATCGAGCCGAAGAGGTACAGCCAGTACGCGAACATGTTCAGCCGTGGGAACGCCACGTCGGGCGCGCCGATCTGCAGCGGCATGATCCAGTTCGTGAAGCCGGCGAACAGCGGCGTCGCGAACATCAGCAGCATGATCGTGCCGTGAATCGTGAACGCCTGGTTGAACTGCTCCGGCGAAATGATCTGGATCCCGGGACGGGCCAGCTCGGCTCGCATGACCAGAGCCAGCACACCACCGACGATGAAGAAGGCGAACGACGTGACCAGGTAGAGCGTGCCGATCGTCTTGTGATCGGTGGTGGTCAGCCACTTGACGACGACGTTGCCCGGTTGCTTGGCCCGTACCGGAAGCTCGTTCGCGTACGCCTCGTCTTCCTCGGCTGCCCCTGATGTGCCCGTCGTCGTCACTGGGACGCTCCTTCGATCTCATTCGCGGGTGGACTGGGCACCCGGCAGGGGCGCCGACTCCACCGGGACGGCCGACCGGCCGGTCCCGCGCGCGTCACGCCAGATTCCAGGTGCAGCAAATCAGCCGCGGGGCCACTATGTGCGGCCCGGCGCCCGCCGTCGCACGACTTTCACTCGTCAGGGCGTCCTCGGCCGACGGCCCGGCTCGCCCGCACACCGTCGGCGCCGGTGCGGACTTCCGTGCGTGCGACCGCCGACGCCGTGGCTCGGAGCACGGGGCGCGACGCCCTCATCCGCTCAACCGGCAATGTCCGCAAAGCGGTTCATGTCCCCGAGTCGCCGGATCCCCGCAGCGCGCCACCAACTCCCCCACGGGGCGGCACGGTTGTCACAGGAGACGGCGAACACCCGGATCGGTGACCGGCTCCGAGGATCGCCGCTGTGCCGCTCAGGCCAGGCCGCCTGTGGCGCGTACGTTCTGGCCTGTCATCCACCGGCCGTCGTGGCCGACCAGGAAGGCGACCACGTCGGCCACGTCCTCGGGTTCGCCCAGTCGGCCGAGAGGCGTCAATCCGGCGACTGCTTCGAGCGCCTCCGGCTCGTTGGCCCCGCGCAGCATCTCGGTGTCGGTCGCACCGGGCGAGACGGTGTTGACGGTGATCCCCCGGGCTCCGAGTTCGTGGGCCGCGACGGCGGTGATCTGCTCGACCGCCCCCTTGCTGGCGGCATACGCGCAGATGCCGGGGCCCTGCCGCACGGTGTTGGCCGTGGAGATGTTCACGATGCGGCCGCCTTCGCCCATCCGCCGGGCCGCGTGGCGGATCGTCATGAAGACCGCTCGGGTGTTCACCGCCATCACCCTGTCGAACACGTCCGGTTCGGTGTCCGCGATGAGGGACGGGGGGAGGCACAGCGCGGCGTTGTTCACCAGGATGTCCAGGCCGCCCAGCCTCGCCTCGGCGGCCTCCATCAACTGTTCCGGCCCATCGGGATCGGCGAGATCGATACGGACGGCCGATGCTTCGCCGCCCTTGTCCCGCACCGCGCGGACGACCTCCGCGGCCGCGTCGTCGCTGGTGGCGTAGTTGAAGAGCACGTGTGCCCCGTCGCGGCACAGGCGCTCGACGATCGCGCGGCCGATGCCCCGCGATCCTCCGGTGACCACGGCGTTCCTGCCTGTCAGCACAGTCCGTCCTCCTCAAGAACAGTAGATCCGGGTCGATCGAACCTACCGGCGGAACGGCTGCTTGTACGGGAGCACGCGGAGAATGTCCGGCACACCGAGCGCTCCAGGCGCCGGGCCGCGGCATCGCGGAACCGCCCCGGCCGGGCGGATGCCGGCCGGGGCGGGAGGGCTGAGGGGACGCGCCTGGACGCACCCCTTCCGCAGCGGTCGCGTCAGCCGATGGTGGCGATGGCCTGCGTGAACGTCGCCGACGGACGCATGACGGCCGCGGCCTTGGCCGGGTCGGGCTGGTAGTAGCCGCCGATGTCGGCCGGCGAGCCCTGGACCGCGATCAGCTCGTCGACGATGGTCTGCTCCTGCTCCTCCAGCGTCTTCGCGAGCGCGGCGAAGGCCTGCGCGAGCTGCGCGTCGTCGGTCTGCTGCGCCAGCTCCTGGGCCCAGTAGAGGGACAGGTAGAAGTGGCTGCCGCGGTTGTCGATGCCGCCCAGCTTGCGGCTCGGCGACTTGTCCTCGTTGAGGAAGGTGCCGGTCGCACGGTCGAGGGTGTCGGCGAGGACCTGGGCGCGCGCGTTGCCCGTGGTCGTGGCCAGGTGCTCGAAGCTGGCCGCGAGCGCGAAGAACTCGCCCAGGCTGTCCCAGCGGAGGTAGTTCTCCTTGACGAGTTGCTGGACGTGCTTGGGCGCGGAGCCGCCGGCGCCGGTCTCGAACAGTCCGCCGCCGTTCATGAGCGGGACGACGGAGAGCATCTTCGCACTCGTGCCCAGCTCAAGGATCGGGAACAGGTCGGTCAGGTAGTCACGCAGCACGTTGCCGGTCACCGAGATGGTGTCCTCGCCTCGGCGGATGCGCTCCAGCGAGAACGCGGTCGCCTTCACCGGCGGCATGATCTCGATCTGCAGGCCGTCGGTGTCGTGGTCGGCGAGGTACGCCTTGACCTTGGCGATCAGCTGTGCGTCGTGGGCGCGGTCCTCGTCGAGCCAGAACACGGCCGGGGCGCCGGTGGCGCGGGCGCGGGTGACGGCGAGCTTGACCCAGTCCTGGATCGGCAGGTCCTTGGTCTGGCACATGCGGAAGATGTCGCCCGCGCCCACGACCTGCTCCAGCACGACGTCGCCGTTGGCGTCGAGGACCCGCACCGTCCCCGTGGTGGGGATCTCGAAGGTCTTGTCGTGGCTGCCGTACTCCTCGGCCTTCTGCGCCATCAGGCCGACGTTCGGCACCGAGCCCATGGTCGACGGGTCGAAGGCGCCGTTGGCGCGGCAGTCGTCGATGACGACCTGGTAGACACCCGCGTAGCTGCTGTCGGGGAGCACGGCGAGGGTGTCGGCCTCCTTGCCGTCCGGGCCCCACATGTGACCGGAGGTGCGGATCATGGCCGGCATGGAGGCGTCGACGATGACATCGCTCGGTACGTGCAGGTTGGTGATGCCCTTGTCGGAGTCGACCATGGCCAGCGCGGGGCCTTCGGCGAGCTCGGCCTCGAAGGACGCCTTGACCTCGGCGCCCAGGTGCGGCACGGAGTCCAGGCCCTTGAGGATGGCGCCGAGGCCGTCGTTCGGGGAGAGACCGGCCGCGGCGAGCACCTCGCCGTACTTGGCGAAGGTGTTCGGGAAGAAGGCGCGGACCACGTGGCCGAAGATGATCGGGTCGGAGACCTTCATCATGGTGGCCTTGAGGTGGACGGAGAACAGCACGCCCTCGGCCTTGGCGCGGGCGACCTGCGCGGTGAAGAACTCACGCAGGGCCGCGACGCGCATGACCGCCGCGTCGACGACCTCGCCCGCGAGCACCGGGACCGAGTCGCGCAGAACGGTGGTGCTGCCGTCGTCGCCCGCGAGCTCGATGCGCAGCGAACCGGCCTCGGCGATGACCGCGGACTTCTCGGTGGAGCGGAAGTCGTCGACGCCCATGGTGGCGACGTTCGTCTTCGAATCGGCCGTCCAGGCGCCCATGCGGTGCGGGTGCGTCTTGGCGTAGTTCTTGACCGAGGCGGGGGCGCGGCGGTCGGAGTTGCCCTCGCGCAGCACCGGGTTCACGGCGCTGCCCTTGACCTTGTCGTAGCGCGCGCGGACGTCCTTGTCCTCGTCGGTCTGCGGGTCGTCCGGGTAGTCCGGCAGTGCGTAGCCCTGTGCCTGCAGCTCGGCGACGGCAGCCTTCAGCTGCGGGATCGAAGCCGAGATGTTCGGCAGCTTGATGATGTTGGCTTCCGGCGTCTTGGCCAGGGCACCGAGCTCGGCGAGCGCGTCGTCGATGCGCTGGCTCTCCTGGAGGTACTCGGGGAAGACGGCGATGATGCGCCCGGCCAGCGAGATGTCGCGGCTCTCGACATTGACCCCGGCCGTCGAGGCGTACGCCTGGACCACGGGCAAGAACGAATAGGTCGCCAGGGCCGGAGCCTCGTCGGTGTGTGTGTAGATGATGGTCGAGTCAGTCACCCTGTGCTCCGCTCCACGTCTGCAACATTGCTTGACATCAAGATATCTCGTGATCGCCGGCGACTCGACAGGGCCCTGCCTCCTTGTCCGGGCGTGACCGTCAGGGGCTCCTGGTTCAGGGACGCCCCGACGGCGGGACCTGCTCCCCGGGCGGCACCGGACCCGGCGCGGTGCCGTCGCCGAACGGGCGTCCGCCCAGCTCCTCCCGGTGGTGCGGCGTGAGCCAGCCCGACAGGTCGGGGCCGACGGGCACGATGCCGGTGGGGTTGATGCCGCTGTGGACCCGGTAGTAGTGCTGCTTGATGTGGTGGAAGTCGACCGTGTCACCGAAACCGGGCGTCTGGTACAGGTCCCTGGCGTACCCCCACAGAACACGGTCCTCCGCCAGCTTCGAGCGGTTACATTTGAAGTGTCCATGATAGACGGCGTCGAACCGCACCAGGGTGGTGAACAGCCTGATGTCCGCTTCGGTGAGTGATGCGCCGACGAGGTAGCGCCGGTCCGCGAGGCGTTCGGACACCTGGTCCAGGCGGCGGAACACATCCTGGTACGCAGCCTCGTACTCGGACTGTTCCGCTGCGAACCCCGCGCGGTACACGCCGTTGTTCACATCGCGGTAGATGCCCTCCATGACCTCGTCGATCTCGTCACGCAGGCGTTCGGGATACAGGTCGGGCGCGCCCTCCCGGTGCAGCGCGGTCCATTCGGTCGCGAAGTCCAGCGTGATCTGCTGGTAGTCGTTGCTCACGAGCCTGCCGCTCGGTACGTCGACGATCGCGGGAACACTGACCCCGCCGGGATGGCCCGGCTCCCGGGCGTCGTACGCCTCGCTCAGGTATTTGATGCCGAGCACCGGATCCCGGCCGCCCTCGTCCAAGGTGAAGCGCCAGCTGCGGTCGTCCTGGATCGGATCGGCGACGGCCAGCGACAGGGCATCCTCCAGTCCGAGGAGTCGCCGGGAGACGAGGGAACGGCTCGCCCACGGGCACGCGCGGCTGACGACCAGCCGGTAGCGGCCGGCCTCGACGGGCCAGCCGTCCCGGCCGTCGGCGGTGATGCGGTCGGCGAAGTGGCTCCTGGACCGTTTGAATGCCTTGTGGCCGTAGGCCGCGTTGCCGTCGGCGCCCGAACCGGTGGTCGTGCCGGTCTCGCGCTGCTTCATGGCGTTCTCCCTATGTTTGTGTACTCCCCGCGGACGGCCTGCGGGCGGATCGATGGATGCGCATCCGGCTGCGGCGCTCCCCGCGCACATCCGCCAGCCCGATGACCAGAGCGACGACGACGAAGGCGACCGCGACGACGAGTCCGTGGTAGTACGCGACGGCCCACCCGTCCCCGCCCAGTTGCGCGAAGAACATCGAGCCGACCGCGGCGATCCCGATCGCCGAACCCACGCGCTGGCCGGTCTGAAGGGTTCCGCCTGCGCTCCCCGCACCCGCCACCGGAACCTCGGACAGGGTCAGTGTCTGGTTCGGGGCGATGACCAGGCCGCTGCCGAGACCGGCCAGCAGCAGCGGGGCCGCCATCGCCCACCCCACACCCCTACCCGGCACGAGATGCACGGCGAGCGCGGTGACCGCCAGCCCGAAGGCCACCGTCGCCAGCCCCGCGACGACGAGCGGCCGCCCGAACCGGCCGACGAGCCGGCCGCCGGGGCTTGCCGCGACGGCTGCGCCCACGGCGAAGGGGGTGATGGCGAGTCCCGCCTGCAGGGCGGAGTAGTGCAGGCCGCTCTGCAGGTAGAGCGTGGTGATGAAGAAGATCGAGGTGAATCCGGCGAAGTACAGCAGGATCAACAGACAGCCGAGCCAGTAGGAGCGGACCCGGAACAGCGACAGGTCCACGACGGGCTGGGTGCCGCGCCTGCCGCACCAGGACTCCCATCCGACGAAGGCGGCGAGCAGCAGAACGGCGCCCACGAGCAGGAGCCACTTCCGGTCTCCGGGCCACTCCTGCGACTGGACGAAGGGCAGCAGCAGGGCGAGCACACCCGCACCGAGCAGGAGCACACCGAGCGGGTCGAGGTCGCGCAGGCGCACCTGTCCGGCCGAGGGGGTGTCCGGGAGCAGGCGCCGGGCGAGCAGGAGGCAGGCTGCACCGAGCGGCAGGTTGACGTAGAACACCCAGCGCCACCCCTCCTCGGCACCGGCCGCCTGGATCAGCAGCCCTCCCGACAGCGGGCCGACGGCGGTGGAGATACCGACCACCGTGCCGAACATGCCGAAGGCCCGGCCGCGCTCATCACCGGAGAACATCTGCTGGATCAATGCCGAGATCTGGGGCGAGATCATGCCCCCGGCGAGGCCTTGGACGAGACGGGCGACGACCAGCCACTGGCTGGACTGCGCGGCTCCGCAGGCTGCCGACGCCAGGGTGAACAGTGCCAGCCCGATCATGAACACCTCGCGGCGTCCGCGCGCGTCACCGAGCCGTCCCGCGGGGATGAGGAACAGGCCGAAGGCGAGGGAGTAGCCGGAGAGGACCCATTGCAGATCGGACTCCGGCGTGTGGAGCCCTTCCCGGATCGACGGCAGGGCGACATTGACGATGGATACGTCGAGCAGGGTCATGAACCCGGCGATCAGACACACCGCGAGCGCCTTCCAGCGGTGCGGGTCCGGGGTGCGGGGGCCCGGGCCGGGATCGTCGTCCCACCTCGCAGCACCCCAGTGACCTGCGCTCTCCACCATGGCTCGCACCCTAGGACCAAGCGCCCCGATACTCATCCCGGCAGGGCCGCGACGACGGCTTTTCCGGCGTCCGTTCCAGCGGACGGGCGGCACAGGACACGGCCGTGCCCCCCTGGGGAGAGGGGACACGGCCATGGCGGTCCGTGGAGGGGCCCGGGACATGCCGTCCCGGAGCAGGCCGTCCGGTCGCGTCTGCTGCCCCGAGGGCCACCCCTGTGGCACTGTGAATGACGCTGCCGACCATCGGAGGCCGACGTGACCGTGCTCGTCTGGATCGACGAGGGCACATGGCGGGCCGCGGTGGACGCCGCCCGTACCCACGTCCGAGCCGGAGCCGCGATCACCCTGCTGCACGTCACAGGCGACGACGTGGCCGAAGCGGCGCACGGCGCGTTCGTCGGTCTGCTCGGGCGGGGCCACGCCGAGCGCGACCCCGGCGACCAGGTGGCGGCCCTTTCCGCGCGCGCCGCCGCGGCACTGCTGGACGCGGCCGCCGAGCGTCTCGGCCGGCCCGCGGCACGGCTCCGGGCCCACGGCCGTACCGAAAGGGAAGTCGTCCGCGCCGCCGAGGACGCCGAGTTGCTGATCTGCGCCCGCGACGGCGAGCGCCGCCCGGGGCCTCGCAGTCTGGGACCCGCGACACGCTTCGTCGTCGACCACGCCTCCTGTCCCGTCCTGCTGGTCTGGCCCGAAGCGCCGCCCGGCATCGACACCCCGCCACCGCACCCGCCGTCCCATTGACGACTCGGTCCCGCAGGGCGTTCGGACCCACCGTCCATGCGCCGCGGGCCGGTCGACGGACTGTCCGCTGCGCGCAGGACCGGCGACACGGACGCATCCGGGCACCCGCCCTCATCCGGAAGTGGCGCGAGGTGGCACGATGACGGCCCGCACACCGGAGACCGGCGGTGGTCTATCCCAGGAACGCCGCGGTGGCGGCCACGAACCGGTCGGGATCGTCGAGCCACGGAAAGTGGCCGGCTCCGGGCTGAACGACGAACTCCGCGTTCGGGAAGAGCCCGGCGAATTCGGCCATCGCACGCACAGGAGCACCCAGGTCCACTTCCCCGGCGAGCAGCAGCACCGGCGCCGCGTACCGTGCGAGCGCCACGCGCGTGGCCTCCGGGTCGAAAGCTCCTTCGGCGCCGAAGACGGCCGCGGCTTCCGCGTTCGTCTGCTTCTCCTCCGCGGCCTGATGGGCTCGGGACGCCTCGTCCCACCGTCCGTAGAAGAAGGGCGCGACGGCCTGCCAGCGGTCGTCCGTCGCCTGACCGGCGATGATCGCCTCCAGGGCTTCGAACGCCGGCCCGAACCACGGCTGGTCCTGCCTGAGCCGCGCGGTCTCGCGGCGGACGTCTCCGGTGATCGCGACGCCGACGGCCCGGGTACTCGGTGTGATCAATGCGAGCCTGCCGACGCGCTCCGGCTGGCGGCCGACGTACAACGCCGCCAGATTCGCACCTGCGGAGTGCCCGATCAGATCCATGGTTTCGAGCCCGAGGTGCTCACGCAGGGCGTCCACGTCATCGACGAGCCGGTCGCAACGGTAGGAGGCGGCCTCCTGCGGGATCGCGGACTCGCCGGTGCCCCGGAGGTCCAACATGACCAACTGCCGGTGCGCGGAGAGGCCGCCGAGTGCCCCGAGGTACTGGGACGCCTGCATGGGCCCCCCGGGCAGGCAGATCGCGGGTGCACCGTGTCCGCGCACGTGGTAAGCGAGTGTGGTGCCGTCATGGGCGGAGAAGGTAGGCATGGCGGGGAGCCTGTCAGCGGCGTTCGTATCGGACAACCAGGTTTCCGCCATGCCCAAAGGGCCCGGACGCGGCAGCCTCCGCGTGCCATGAGCGACCCGGCCCCGCGCCCCCTGGAGCGCCTCCGGCACTCCGCGGAATGAGAGGAGAGCGGCAGGGGGCGAGGAAGTTCCGACGGTTGCGGGTCCTCGTCAGTCCCGCGAGTTGCCGAAGAGGATGCGGTAGCCGACGAGCAGGACGAGGGAGCCGCCGATCGCCGCACCCCATGTGGTCAGGTCGAAGAAGTGGTTCTCCACGGGCCGGTCGAGAAAGCGTGCCGAGAGCCAGCCACCGACGAAGGCGCCCGCGATACCGATGAGGGTGGTCCCGATCAGGCCTCCGGGATCGCGCCCGGGGAGCAGGATCTTGGCGATGACTCCGGCGACGAGCCCGAGGATGATCCAGCCGATGATGCCCATGTTCGTCGTTCCTGTCGTCGGGCCGTGCCCGGGAGAGGCAGTCCCGGGCCGGCATCAGTGCGTTGCTTGGTTGCGCAACTGTACAGATGAGGACGCGGTGCGGGCTGTGCCGGTTGCGCGATGAACGACCTTGCGCCAGGACTCTCAAGTCGCGTCCGGAAGGCCGGAGTTCCCTCGGGTCGTCGGCGGTGCGGGACGGCGAACCGGACCATCGGCGCCGACGGCCGGCCTCGCCCGGGGGCTCCCGAGGGCGGCACAGGGCCTTCCGTTGGGATCAGGCGGGATCGGCGAGCGGGGCCCGGTGCCGTGGCTCGCGAGACGGAGGGTCGTCCTCGTGCCGGGCGTACGCGGACGACTCCGGCGACGCGGTGGGCGTGCGTGCCGGGCGTCGCACGGCAGACGGCAGTTTGAAGACACCGCCTAGACTGGGGAGGTTCACAAGCGACCCTGCGGAGATGGGAGTGACTGGCGGTGGCGACAGGCGTCGACAGCTTCGAGGACCCGTCCGCCGAGGTACTCGCGGAGGCGGCCGCGGCGTTCGGGCTGCTGGCGTCCTCGGCACGCCTGCACATCATGTGGGCACTGGCCCAGGGCGAGAGCGATGTGACCGGACTCGCGGAGCGGGTGGGTGGCGCGCTGCCCGCCGTCAGCCAGCACCTGACGAAGCTGAAGCTCGCGGGACTCGTACGTTCGCGTCGCGAGGGCCGGCGGATGGTCTATTTCGTGGACGACCCGGACATCGTGACCGTGGTCCGGCTGATGGTCCGTCAATTGGCCGCACGGGCCGACATCGTGTCCCAGCCGGTGCGTGGGCGTCGCGGGATCGGCGCCTGAGGAATCCGAGACCGGGGGCCCGTCGACCCGGTGCCGCACCCGTCTCCGACCGCCCCGGTCCACGGCGGAGCGCGCCGGTCGGCGCAGGCCGCGGGACCCGACTTCGCTTCAGGCGCTGTCGTACCTCGGACACCGGCGCGCGTCCGCTGACGAGTGTGCGATCCGATGCGCGCCCGATCGGGTTCGTCGCGTACGCGCGGCCCGCCGGACGGACCGTGGCACGGCCCCCCGCTCCCGCCGGGCGGTGCTCTTGCCCGTTGCATGAATGACTTGCGCGGGACGCACCGACACCGGAAACCCACCGCACTCCCCCGGTGCATGGCACTGCGCCGACCTCCGCTGCGCCGAAATCGGCTGGACTCCGTAGGCTGGCTGTCGGGAATACAGGTGGCGCACGGGAGAGGCAGCGAACGGTGACGGACTCCAGGGCGCGTCGGCGATGGCTCGGGATGCTGGTACTGGTGCTCGCGGCGTGGGTCCTGGTGCGCTGCGGTCATGCGTCCCGGCCCGCGGACGGCCCGCGAACCACCCCGGCCGGCGGGTCACCGGCCTCGGCCGCCGCTGCCTCACCGAGCACTCCGGCACCTGTCGGGAGCGGCGGCCCGGACGCGCCGTTGCCCGGGTCCTACGATCCGGCGTTCTACGCACCGCAGGTACGCACCCACGCGACCCGGGCGGGCGTCGATCCGAAGCTGTTGATGGCGATCCTCTACAACGAGTCGTACAAACCGCATGACCCGGAGGTGGAGCGGGCCTGGCAGCGTTACAAGCCGGATGCCTCCTTCGGCATCGCGAACATGCACCGTACGGCCTTCGACGAGACCAAGCGGCGACATGGTTTCGCGAATCGCCGGTGGGAGGAACTGCCTGACGACCGGGACCTGGCGATCGAGGCGGCCGCCTGGCATCTGCACGACCTGGCCGCGCAGTTGCCTGCCCATCCGTCGGGGACGTACACGAAGGACGAACTTCTGGCGCTGGGATACAACACCGGGTCGGGCAACATGCTGGCGTTCGCCCGCGGCGCCCACCCGGGCAGTCAGGCGCAGTCCTACCTGGACCGGCTGCACGCCAACTGGGGCAGGAGCGGAAAGTCCGTATCCGCGCAGCCGTAGGAAAGGTCCTGCGGATCACGCGGCGAGAGCGAGGACGCGCATACGGGCGACGGTTCGATGTCGAGGTCCTCTTTCCGGAACCGGCCGCGTTGCGGGGCACGACCACCCGGCTGCACCCGAGGCCGGGCGGCCCTGACGTGTCGACGAGTTCCGCGGGCGGGCCGATGCCGTGGCCGACGGAGGAGGAGCGGATGCTCGACGACGAGCTGGACCGCCGGTACCGGATCCCTGGCATCTTCGAGACCGACCCGCTGCCGCCGATCGGTCTCGCCCGGTTGACCAGGGCGCCGGGATTCAGCTCCGGGCGAGGAAGGCCTCTTGAAGAAGTTCGCCGAACCGGGCGGGGTGCGTGGTCAGGCCGATGTGCCCGCCGGGGAAGTGCTGGAGTTCCGTGCCGAGACGCTGGGCCAGGAATGCGGCAGCACGGTAAGGCAGCTCACCCCGCGAGTCCTGGCCGCAGGCGAGCACGAGCCGGTCCGACAGTGTCTGCAGCCGGTGGATGTCGGGGGCGTAGGACATGAAGCCGGGCACGATGCGCTCGACGAAGTACGGCAGGTCGGCCATCGTCTGCTCGGCCCGCGCGGCTGCTTGTGGCGGAAGCTTGATCTCGGCCTTCGGCTCGGCGGGGTCGTCCTCCTTCTTCAGACCCGCGGCGAACGCGGCCATCGCCGGCACGAGCCCCTGAGTGTGGAAAGTCGCCTGCACGCGCGCGATGAGCGCGCGGTGTTCGGCGACATCCGGCAGGACCTCCACCACCGGCGGCTCGTGCACCACGACGCGTTCGAGGCGTCGGGGATGGGTGGCGAGCAGGTGCAGGGCGACGATCGCGCCCGAACTGGCGCCGAACACCCGGGCGGGCTCACCGTGCGACAGCAGTTCCAGCATGCGGAACGCGTCGTCGGCGTGCTCGGCCACTCGCTGCTCGGCCTCGGGGTCGTCCAGGGTGCTGCGGGACATACCGCGTGGGTCGTAGGTCGCGACGGTGTATTCGGCAGCCAGGCCGTCGGCGACGCCGTCGTAGGAGGACGCGCCACCCGTCCCGCCGGGGATCAGCAGCAGGAGCGGGCCCTGGCCGCGCACTTCGTAGTGCAACGTCGCACCGTTCACGCGCAGGCTGCCGATGGTCGGGGCGGTCATGACGGGTCTCCTTCTCGGGACGGGGGCCAGTGCTCCAGGAGGGAGTGCAGGGCGTCGAGGGCGCGGACCCAGGAATGCTGCGGCGAACGCTCGTGCGCGAATCCGCCCGCGGCCTCCAGGGCGACGAACCCGTGGAACGTGCTGCGCAGCAACCGGACCGCGTCGGTCAGGTCGGGCTCGACCAGTCCGTAGCCGCGCAGCACGCCGTAGGTCAGTTCGATCGCGCGTCGCGGTCCGGGCGCTCTCGCGGCCAGCTCGGGGTCGATCTGCACCGGGGTCTGCGTCGCCATGTAGCGGCCCGGATGCTGGTGGGCATACTCCCGCCAGGCGTTCGCAAACGCGACCAGCGCATCCTTGCCCGCCCGCCCGACGGTCGCCTCCGCGATACGGATGGTCTTCTCGTCCGCCGCCAGCAGTGCGATCCGTCCGCGCAAGTCCTCCAGGCTGCGGACGTGCGTGTAGAGGCTCGCGTCCTTCACACCGAGCTGCCGCGCCACCTGCGACATGGTCACCCGGTCGAGCCCGATCTCGTCCGCCAACTCGGCGCCCGCGATTGTCACCCGATCCGCCGTCAGCCCGGCTCGCGCCATTTCACCCTCCCAAGACCCTAGGGCATCTAGGTATAACCTAGAGCCTCTAGGAATACAAGTGAGAGGCGCCTCCACGCAGGCGCGACCTCGATCAATCCCGATGTCACTTCTCACGGCTCGGCCGCTCACACCCGAGCCCGGTACGGAGCTTCCAGGCGATCGCGGCGGCCACGTCACCGATGCCGGAGCGGCGGCACGCCTCGTGGCCACCGCGCGCCGGCCGACGGCACACCGAGTCGACGATCGGACGAGCGAAGCCGATCGGCTCAGATGTGCGACTCGGGAGGGAAGCCGGTCCAGCGCAGCTCGGCGGGCAGATGTCGCATGTCATTGGCGACGCGGACGGAAGCGGGGCGGCCGGGCGCGTAGCGGATGACCGTCAGTGCCGCGTTGCCGTGATCGAGTCCGAGCCAGCGCCACTTCGGCGCGCACATGGCATCCCTGACGAGCCAGGCGACCAGGAAGTTGTGGGTGACGACCAGTTCGTGCCGGTCCAGTTCGCCGTCCACCGGCCGGGTGAACAAGTCCAGCGCCTGGCGGGCCAACTCCGGTCCGCGCTCCCGCTCCTCGATCGTGGCACCGTCGAGGAAGCGGAGAAAGAACTCTGCGGACTCGGCCGGAAGCTCTTCCCTTGCCGGCATGTGGGGGACGTAGTCACCGGCGGCTTCCGTGACGTACAGAGGAACGCTCTCCAGCTGCTCCCCGATCAGGCGTGCGGTCTGCTCCGCCCGGGGCAGCGGGCCGTGATGGACAGCCGCGAGGGGAATGCCCCGGAGGCGCCGACCGAGCAGTACGGCCTGCCGACGGCCGTTCTCCGTCAGCCCGCTCTCGTCCGGCAACGCCTCACCGTGTCTGACGAGGTAGAGGTAGCGGGTGGCCCTGCCGTTCATTCCACGCTCCATTCAATCCACTAGCGATCTCGTCCATCGACGGACGTCGCAGCCTTCACCTCTGGTTCCGTCCACCCCGGTCGCGTGTTTCCGCCCGCCCGGTCCGCCACGACCGGCTCCCGGGAGTGCCGATCGTGATGCTCAGCAGCAGGCTTCGAGCGCGGTGGCCCGGCTTCGCCGTACGCGGCAAGAGCGCGGAACGGCCGACACCGAGGTGCTCGGCGACGGCCGTGACAGGCATGCTCGCGGGCGGGTGGCCCGCTGTGGTTGCCGCTCCCGGACTCCCATCGGGTCGGATACGAGTCACCGATCACACGCGTTGCACGGGCTCGACCACTCGGAAGCGTTCGGCAACGACGAGAGTCTCGTCGTCGATGACGGGGGTACCACCCAAGAACTCGCTCACGCCATCGCTCCGGAAGAACTCTTCGTGGGCCGCCCTCCACTGCGCGACGTCGCAGTAGCCGCGCCCCTCGGCTCGCGCGAAGTCGTCGTCGATCTCCTTCATGGGAACGACGCGTACGTCGATGAGCTCGATCGTGACGGCCGGACGCCCCTGGGAATCGAGCACCGAGAATCGCTGACCGGTCTGCGGTACCGCCTCCCCGGCGTGCTCGAAGATCTCCAAGAGTCCCGTGAGTGCGGTCTTCCGGCCGCTCAGGATCGCCGCTACGCCACGGTCACGTTCCGGACCGGGAAAGGCGAGTTCAAGGCTCGGAAGGTCGTCATGTCCCATCGGGAGATGGTACGAAGCCCGGTCGCGTCGATCAATGGCATCGCCCCGCTCGCCCCGACCTGTCCGCCGACGAGGGACTTGACGTGGGTGGGGATGGTGCGGGTGAAGTGCCCGCGCCGTCCGGCCGGGGCCGAGCCTCGCCCTTGCGGCGACGGTGTTCAGCGACCCGTGCACGCGACGCGCAGGTGGTCGAGCAGTAGCGGCGCGGACTCCCGGGGCCGGTGCCGAGGTAGAAGTTGTGGCAGTTCGAAGCCGCGCATTCGCCCCAGGTGGCGCGGCCGTGCTCGGTGAGGATCTGGGCCAGGGCCAGGGCGCTGGAAGCCAGGAACCAGTCGGCCCAGTCGGCGTCGTGGTGGTCGACGTGCAGGTGCCAGGGGTGGCCGTCGTGCCGGGACAGCCGGGGGGCGGTGGCGCACTCGGCCAGCATCTCGTTGAGGACGACGGCCGCCCGGTCGGTGTCGCTCGCCGCGAGGATGCCGGACATGCGGACCGCGGCGTCCCGCAGCGCCCGGAGGTCCGCGTCGGTCAGTGCTGCTTCGGTCAGGTCCTCCGGGACCTCACCGTGGCGCGCGAGGATCTCCACGGCCACGCTGCGGGGCAGGTCGGCACTGGCCCGTACGGCGTTTGCGATGTCGATCAGGCGCTGGGCGACCGCGAAACCCTGACGGCCCACATCCGCCCTCCTCACATCTGTGCGCCGGGCGGCGATACCCGCTGCGCATTCTTGTGATCTACTGTAACGCCTTTCAAAGGTATCCCGTTACATCTAGGAGACGGCCATGCCGAGGCCCTCAGGGGTTCTGCGATATCTGATGACCGCGTTCTCCGCGCGGACGGCCGACGAGGGCATGGCCGTGGCAGTCGTGACGCTCGCCGCGTCTCGCACCGGCAGTGCGGCGCAAGGAGCGTTCGTGCTGACGGCCTGGATGGCACCGCACGTCCTGGCCGCCCCGCTGACCGGTGCGGTGGCAGCTCGGGCGCGCCGGCCGCGGCTCTTCTACGTCGGCGCGCTCGGCGGCTTCGCCCTGGCGATCTCCGCGCTGGCGATGAGCATCGGACGCGTTCCCCTCCCCGTGGCGCTCGCCGTCGCAGCGGCAGGGGGCTGCTGCGGACCGGCCGTCTCCGGAGGGCTCTCCAGCCTGATCACGCGGCTGCTGCCGGCGGGCGCGGAGCGGGACCGCGCCTACTCGTGGGATGCCGCGATCTACAACGCAGCCGCCGTCGCCGGCCCAGGGGCCACCGGACTGGCCTGCGCAGCGCTTTCCCCGACCACGGCCGCGCTCATGCTGTCGGCAGCCGCGGCCTGTGCCGCGGCACTGATGGCACTGCTCCCGCTGCGCCCCGATACCGCTGCCGCGCGGGTCTCACCGGCTCGCCTTCGCCAAGACCTGGCCGCCGGTGCGAGGACCGTCCGGCGGGAACAGGAACTGCGCGCCGTCACCGCCGCGACGTGTCTGGCCTTCATCGGCATCGGCGCGCTCACCACGACCAGTGTCCTTCTCGCCGAGAGCCTGGGGAGCGCGGGAGCGGGCGGCCTGCTGATGACCGCGTTCGCGGCCGGAGCCCTGGCCGGGACGTTCGGGATCGCCCGCCTGCGACCCGCGGCCTCCCCGCAGCGGCTGGCTCTCGTCGGGCTGCTCGGTACCGGCATGGGGCTGGCCGCTGCCGCTCTCGCCCCCTCGGTGCCCACAGCCGCAGCCTCCTTCACCGTGGCCGGGGCATGCGACGGCCTCGTACTGACAGCGACCCTCCGTATCCGCGCCGACCACTCGCCACCGCGATGGCGGACCCAGGTGTTCACCATCGGCGCCGGGCTGAAGATCTCGGCCGCCGCCCTCGGTTCCGTCCTCGCCGGGCCGGCCACCACCGGCGCCGCGCACTGGTATCTCACCGGTATCGCCGTCCTGCAGGCAGCAGCAGCACTGCTGTACACACTGATCCGGCGCAGCAATCGAGCGGATCCTTTGCCACCGGCCGGAGCGGCGGTGGCCGACGGATGCCCCGGCCCCGGGCAGCCGGGTGACCGTCTTGCGTGATGCGATGTGGGACGGGCCCTGGAAGCGCGAGTTCCTGGGCACGGTCGACGACCTCGGCGCTCCTTCGCCGATGCCACATGACCAGGCCCACGTCGGGAAGTTGGCGTATGGGTCCGCTTCGATGGGCCGGAGTTCGACGGCGACGGCAGCGGCCCCTACCGCCAGGCTCTGATCCGGGGCCGGTACCTGCGCCCGGAACCCGCCTCCGAGGAGTGGCACGCTCGGCACCCGGCCTGCGCTCCACGGCCGACGCTCGCCGACAGCGGGGAGACGCGGGTCACATTCGTTCATGTCACAGGAGGCCGGGCTACCTCGTCTCCGGGGATGAAGCCACGGACGACCACCAAGGAGCACACCATGGACGCGCGACTGAACTACTTTGCCGACCCGATCGCCGGAAAGGCCCTCAAGTACTTCATGTCGGCGGGCAAGGCACTCAAGGATTCCAGGCTGCCGGCCGCGACACAGGAACTGGTGGCGCTGCGTGTGAGCCAGATCAACGGATGCGCCGTGTGCATCGACATGCACACCAAGGAGGCCGCTGCTGCCGGCGAGACCTCGGTGCGGTTGAACCTGGTCGCGGCGTGGCGGGAGGCCACGGTCTTCACCGAGGCCGAGCGTGCCGCGCTGGCGCTGGCGGAAGAGGGAACCCGGGTCGCGGATGCGGCCCGTGGGGTCGGCGACGAGGTGTGGGCGTACGCCGCTGAGCACTACGACGAGGAGCAGCTCACCGCCCTGGTGGTCCTGGTCTCCTTCATGAACTCGGTGAACCGGCTGAACATCATCGCCCAGCAGCCGGCCGGGAACTACCAGGTCGGGCAGTTCCACTGAGAGGTGGAGGGAGATGTCGGGCTGCGGCGGGCTCGGCCCTGCCCGCCGTGCCGGCATCGCGCCGGTCCCGGTGCCGGTACCGCCGGATTCGCGGGCACTGCTCTGCCTGCCTGCGGATGATCAACGGGAGACGCCTGTGCCGACGGGTGCGGCCGGGTGTGAGGCCGTCAAGGGAAAGGGGTTCGACGTGAGCAAGGTCGAGGAGTTCGAGGAGCTGCGACCACTGCTGTTCTCGATCGCCTATCGGATTCTGGGCAGCGTGTCCGAGGCCGAGGACGCGGTGCAGGAAACCTGGCTGCGCTTTGACGGCTCCTCGACCCGGCCCACGTCGACCAAGGCTTTCCTGTCGGCCGCGGTGACACGGATCTCGATCGATGTGCTGCGCTCCGCACGGGTGCGGCGGGAGGAGTACGTGGGCCCGTGGTTTCCCGAGCCGCTGCTGAGCGATCCGTATCAGGATCCGGCCCGGGCGGTGGAGCTGGCCGACTCGGTGTCGATGGCGGCGCTGCTGTTGCTGGAGCGGCTCAGCCCGCTGGAGCGGGCGGTGTTCGTGCTGCGGGAGGTCTTCGCCTTCGGGTTCGACGAGGTCTCCGCGGCAGTGGGGCGTTCGGAGGCGGCCTGCAGGCAGTTGCTGGTGCGGGCACGGCGGCACATGGAGGCCGGGCGGCCACGGTTCGAAGCGGACCGGCAGGAGCGGCACGAGTTGGCTACACGGTTCTTCGACGCGCTGAAGAGCGGCGATGTGGGTGGGCTGCAGAATCTGTTGGCCGCCGACGTGCAACTGGTCGGGGACGGCGGAGGCAAGGCCCCGCAGCTGGCCAAGGCCGTCATGGGCGCGCAAAATGTGGCCCGTGTGCTGGGTACGGTCTTCCCCTTGATGAGCCGCATCGACGTGACGTTCGCGCCGCACGAGGTCAACGGCCGGCCCGGCGCGATCTTCCGCGACCGGGACGGCAAGGTGCTCCACGCCCTGGCCCTCGACGTGCTCGACGGACGGATCCGAACCATCCGCGCGGTGATCAATCCCGACAAGCTCGGCCACATCGGGCCGGTCGCCGATGCCTGGGCCATCGACCGCGAGGTGAAGCAGGCCCGCCGACAGGTGAACTGACCCCGGGAGCGGTGTGGACCGGCTCGTTCACCGGCAGCCCAGGTCAGCGGCCACAGGGGGACAGTTCGCCCGCCGGGGCGAGGGTGCGGCTGTGCGGACGGCACGCCGACGCCCTCGCGGCGCACCCAGGCACCGCCTCGCCGGAGCCGTGGGCACGCGGGCGCAGCCCGCTGATCCGGCCCGATCCAAGCGAAAGACCCTACGTCGCGTCGGCGTCGAACGGCGTCTGGTCGGGCACCGTCCTGCCTCCGTCCTTGCTGAAAGACACAGTGCCCGGCGCCCCGGAGGGCGGGGCGGATCCCGACGGGGAACTCCCCGCGGCCTCGGCATCGGCTGTGTCGCGGATTGCTTCGGCGACCTCCGTCAGTTCCTGCCTGGGGTCGAGAGCGCTGCGGAGCTCGTCGAGTCCGAGGCCGTCGCCGTCGCCGTTCAGGACGTGCTTGCGCACGAGCGTCTTGGGGTGGAGATCCTCGAACTCGAAATCCTTGAACTCCGGACCGAGCTCGGAACGGATCTCCTGCTTCGCGTTCTCGGAGAACTGCCGGAACTTACGGATGAAGCCCGTCACGTTCTGAATGAGCTCCGGCAGCTTGTCCGGGCCGAAGAGAAGAGTGGCAAGACAGACGAGTGTGATCAGTTCCAACGGACCCACATCAGAGAACACCGTGCCGCTCCTTGAGCCGTCCCCGCTCGGACGCTTCGGGCGCCGATCGGCAGGCTGGTCGCATTCCTACAGTTTGAAAGTTGCGGAACACCGCAATTGTCGGCATCGATCCTTTGCCCGACACCCGGCGACCGGCACGTCGCGCGCCGCGAGCCACGTCGGCCCGCAACGCGCGCACGTCACCGGTCACGGGCCAACCACGTCGAGCCGCATCGAGCCGCGTCCCAGCTGAACGCTTGCGCGTTCTGCGCCGACCGATCACGGCGATGGCACCGCTCCGTCGAGGGCTGCGCCTGTCCCCTCGCGCGACCGTGCGGTTGCGTGACTCACCAGTCTCCGCCGCCGAAGTCGCCTCCGCCTTCGAAGCCGCCCCCTCCGAAACCACCCCCGAAATCACCCGGGTCGAAGTCGGCTCCGGTGAACTCCCCGCCGTCGAAGGCGTTTTCGGTGGGCGTGGTGTCGGCGAAGGCAGAGGGTGCGCTGAGCATCGAGCCCAACATCGTGCCCGCGAGCAGACCACCGACGACTCCGCCGACGCCTCCGAAGTAGCCGCCCGCCCAGGGCGCGTAGGCGGGTCCGGCGTTCCAGTAGGGCTGGGGGCCCTGCGCCGTCTGCACCTGACGGGTCATCGGCTCACGACCGGCCGCGAGAAGCCCGGCGTCGGCCTCGCAGACGGGCACGCCGCGCGGCGTGCCACCCGGCGGCGCCCAGAGCGCGTCCACGGCCGACGGACCGTGGCGGGGGTCGAAGAAGCAGGGGGCGCGGCGTTCGGGCACCGGGGTTCCGGCACGGCGCGCCGCGAGGGTGGCGAGCCCGTACCGGCCCTCTTCGAGTGCGGCGGTCACCGGTTGGACGTCCCGCGGCTCGGCGGCCACGGCCATCAACTCCTTGGCCTTGTCGTACATGTCCAGAGCGTGGGAGTAGTCCTGCCGCATCGCGTCGTCGGCGCCGGGCTCCGACGGATGGAAGTCGAGTCGTTCCAGCTCCTGGCCGAAGGCGGTGATGTCCTCGTCGACGACGACCCGAAGGGCCTCCAGTTCGGCGCGCCGACGCTTCTTCTCGGAGCGACGGTAGAGGGCATATGCTCCGCCACCGGCCACCGCGACCGCCCCGAGGGTGAGCAGCACTCCCCCGCCGCCACCCCCGTCATCGTTCCCGGAGTCGCTCCAGGCAGTCGGCGCCTGCCCCTTGGCCTGCTCGGTGGCCTGGTCGACGAAGGAGGTGAGGAGCCCCTCGGGATCACCGGAGTGCGAGCGTTTGACGGCACCGGTGAGATTGGCGACCGCGTTGCGGGACATCACCGAGGAGTCCGCGTTCGCACGGAAGCCGTCGCCGAGGCGGACGGCGTACAGTCCGGCGATGCCGACTCGGGTGCGCAGGTCCCGCATCAGGGTCTCGGGAGGAAACTCGGCGGACTCGGGCAGCACTGCGACGAAGACGGGCTTGTCCGCACCCTCGATCTTCTTCACGAGGTCTTCGGCGCCGGCCTCGGAGAGCTGATCCCGGGCGCGTGGATCAACGTACACGGGGCTCTTCCTCAGACCTTCGGCCACGCCTTCGAGGCCGCTGCTCCCGGCAGCCTGGGCCCGGACGGGCGTGAGCACCGCGCAGGCCGTCAGGGCGAGAACCGCCACGACCAGGACCGGGCCGAGTCGTGACAGCGCTCGACGTACGACAGTCATGGGCAGTTCCTCCTCCGTGCGGCGGATCGCGCACTCACAGTTGCTCAGTTGCGTAATATAGCAACTATTGCGACGCACCCGTCCGACCACGGCGGCTGCGCCAACACGATTTAGGTATTGCGCAATCCGGGAATCATCGTGAGCAACCGCTGAGCGCACTTCACCGACTAAGGAAGACTCGTGGACCGTCCGGATCACCTACGGGCAGAGGACCTGCCCGCATTCGAACGCATCCTGGATCAGGCACTGAACTCCCCCACGATCCAAGAGGAGAGGCGCCGCGCCCCCGGAGCTCTCAACAACGAACAGCTGCGTACCCGAGCGCTCGGCGCGCGCACCGCCATCGCCGCCTCGGCCGCCTCCGAGTACCGCGTCTACCGCCAGGTGCTCGATGTCGCGGCCTCGTCGGACACGACACGTCGTCGCACACGGCGTGAATCCGACGGCGCGGCAGCCACCAGAAGCAGCACTCTGCAAGCAGTGGCCGTGCTGGTACCGGGGCTGTCCGCAACGGCTGCCGCGGTCTTCGGCTTGATCGGCTTCGCCTTTCGGGCAGTTGGCATGCACTCACACCTTGCCGACGTCATGCTCATCGCCGGTCTGGCAGCAGCAGGCGTGGCGGTGGCGACGGTACTCGCCGGTCTCGTCTGGCTCCTGGTGGTCGCGACGCGAAACCGCTCGACGGCCGACGGCACGGACCCCGAGCTGACCCACGCGCGCGACGCGTGGCAGGAGGCACTGCTCGAACGCGGGATTCTTCCCTTTCTGTCCGAGTCGCTCCAGCCCATGTCCCCCGGGGGCGCGGGTCATACGAACCAAACGGCCACATCACGTGCGACGGACGGCGCGAAATTGGTGCCGGAGCCGCGAAGGGGGCCGGGCTTCAGCGCTCCCGACTTTTCGAGCCCCGACTTCTCCGGGCCCGAACTACCCGGTACGGACTGATCAGCGCCGAGCCTCGCACAGCGATCAGCACGGAGGGCGGCGATCGCTGCGGGGCGGACGAGGGACGGCTCGGCGGCTCGGGAGAGGCAGGTCGGACGGGGGTACGGGCAACAAAATCGCAGCGCAGGCGTCGGACGAGGGGGCGGGCCGCGCCGGGGCTCCAGCTGCACGACGCGGCACACGGGATTTGCCGGCGGACCCGCCCCGGTCGTTTCGACGGCCACGGGTTCACCGGCGGGGCCCTGTACCTGCGCACGTCAGCGGCACGGTTCGGCGCCGCCTGCCGGCGCGGGGAACCGAGCCGGTTCATGCCGCCGCACGAGAGCGGTCGTCACGCTCCTTCCTCCCGTCCGCGTCAGGGTGAATGGGCGTTCCCGAACCGGTCAGCGGAAGCCCTGTCCCGGCCCGGCGCGCCGCCACGATCTCCGCCGCGATGGACAGGGCCGTCTCCTCGGGGGTGCGGGCGCCGAGATCGAGGCCGATCGGGGAGCGCAGGCGGCCCAACTCCCCTCTGGTGAGCCCTGCTTCGCGCAGACGACGCTCGCGGTCCTCGTGGGTGCGCCGTGAGCCCATCGCACCGACGTACGCGACCGGCAGCCGCAACGCCGCCTCCAGCAGAGGAACATCGAACTTGGCGTCATGGGTGAGCACGCACAGGACGGTTCGCTCGTCGGTCACGGTGCGCCGGAGGTAGCGATGCGGCCAGTCGACCACGAGGTCGTCGGCCTCCGGGAAGCGGAGGCGGGTGGTGAAGACCGGCCGGGCGTCGCACACGGTGACGTGGTAGCCGAGGAACTTGCCCACTCGTACGAGCGCCGTCGCGAAGTCCACGGCGCCGAAGACGATCATCCGGGGCGGCGGCACCTTCGACTCCACGAACACCGTCACACCGTCCGGGCAACGTGATCCGTCCTCCGCGAGTTCGACGGAGCCGGTACGGCCGGTGTCCAGCATCGCGCGGGCCTCCGCCGCCGCGGTCCGGTCCAGTTCCGGATCTCCGTCGAGACTGCCCTCGTACGATCCGTCGGGGTGGACGAGCAGCGCCCCACCGAGCAGTTCGTCCGGTCCCCGGGCCACCCGGGCGAGCGCCGACGTCTCCCCTCGGGCGGCGGCCGAAACCCCTGCCCGAAGCACCCGAGCGTCCCCTCGCACCGGCGTGACCAGGACGTCGAGGACGCCCCCGCAGGTGAGCCCCACCGCGAAGGCGTCCTCGTCGCCGTATCCGAACCGTTCGCGTACCGTCCGGCCGTCCTGGAGCGCCTGGACGCACAGGTCGTACACCGCCCCTTCCACGCAGCCGCCGGAGACCGATCCGATGGCGGCGCCGTGACCGTCCACGGCCAGGGCCGCACCGGGACCGCGCGGCGCGCTGCCGTCGACGGCCACGACGGTGGCGACGGCGAAGTCCCGGCCCTCCTCGAACCAGCGGTTCAGCTCCTCGGCGATATCAAGCACTCCGGGTTCCGCCCTCCGCCCGGCTCCGGGCTTCGTCCGCCGTGCGACCCGTGACGTCATCCGCCGCCCGCTTCCGGGCTTCGTCCGCCGCGCGCAGGACGCGGTCCGGACGGATCGGCAGGCTCCGGTGGCGTACGCCGGTCGCATGCCACACCGCGTTGGCGACAGCGGCGGCGACGCCCACGATGCCGATCTCGCCGATGCCCTTGATCCCGACCGGGTCGCCCGGAACGGGGTCGTCCACCCAATCCGCCTCGATGAGCGGCACGTCGGCGTGCGAGGCGAGGTGGTAACCGGCGAGGTCGGCGCCGACGAGACCGCCGGAGGCCTCGTCCCTGATCGCCTCCTCGTGGAGGGCCATGGACAGTCCCCAGGTCATCCCGCCGATGAACTGGCTGCGGGCGGTGAGGGGGTTGACGATGGTGCCCGCGGCGAAGATGCCGAGCAGTCGGCGCACGCGTATCTCACCGGTGGTGACGTCGACCGCGACTTCGGCGAACTGTGCTCCGAAGGAGTGCCGTTCCTGCTTCGCGAGGGCGCCGATGGCCTCGGCCGTGTTCGACCGGGCAGTGATCCCCTCGGGCGGAATGCCGCCTCCGAGGGCCAGCCGCTCGCGCAGGTCACCCGCGGCCAGCGTCACCGCCCACGCCCAGGAGCGCGTGCCCATCGAACCCCCGGCGAACATCGCCGGGCCGAGGTCGCTGTCCGCGAGGCGCACACGGACCCGGTCCGGATCCACCTCCAGCGCATCCGCGGCGACCAGGGTGATCGCGGTCCGTGCCCCGGTCCCGATGTCCGCCGCGTTGATCCGTACGGTGAAGGTTCCGTCCGCCTCCGCGGTCACCGCGGCCGTGGACGGTCCGGCTCCGGAGGGATAGGAGGCCGCTGCCGTCCCGGTCCCGAGCAGCCAACGCCCCTCACGGCGAAGGCCGGGACGCGGGTCACGATCCGCCCAGCCGAACCTGCGGGCACCCTCCTCGAAGCAGGCGAGCACATTGCGGCTGCTGAACGGCAACCCCGACACGGGGCCCGTCCCGGGTTCATTGCGTGCGCGCAGTGCGATCGGATCCACGCCGCACTTCTCGGCCAGTTCGTCGAGGGCCGATTCGAGGGCGAAGGAACCCGGCGCCTCGCCCGGAGCGCGCATCCAGGACGGGACCGGCACGTCGAGCCGCACCAGCCGGTGAAGCGTGTGATGCGCGTCGGCGTCGTACATCACGCGTCCCAGCACGGCGCTCGACTCGACGAATTCGTGCACGGTCGACGTGAGACTCTGCGCCTGGTGATCGAACGCGCGCAGCCCTCCGTCCACGTCGGCGCCGAGCCGGATCCGCTGCGCCGTGGGACTGCGGTAGCCGACGAGAGAGGGCATCTGGCGACGAGTCAGAACCACACGAACCGGTCGCCCGAGCACGGTGGCGGCCATCACGGCAGCCACTTGATGGGGGCTCAGCCCCTTCGATCCGAACCCGCCGCCGACATGCTCGGACCGCACCCGTATGGAGGCCGGGTCGAGGGAGAACAGCTGCGCGAGTTCGCTCGCCACCCAGGTGCTGCCCTGGTTGGAGTCGACGACGTCGAGCCGGCCGCCGTCCCAGCGAGCCGTCGCCGCGTGCGGCTCCATCGGGTGGTGGTGCTCCTCCGGAGTGGTGTACTCCTCGTCCACGACGAAGTCGGAGGCGTCGAGCTGGGCTTCGAGGTCACCCTTCTCCGTCTCCGCCTGGACCATCGGGGTGTCCTGCGGTGTGTACGTACCCGAGCGTCCGGCGAAGAACGCGACATCGTGCGGTTCCTCGTCGTATCGGACCACCAGCGCCTCGGCCGCCTCCCTGGCCTGCTCGGACGTCTCGGCCACGACCAACGCCACCGGCCAGCCCACGAAGGGCACACGATCGTGCTGGAAGATCCCGAGGACCGGGCTCGGCCGGCCCACCATCCCCACGTAGTCGGTTTCGACGCGCGGGGCGTTCCCGTGGTGCAGCACGGTGAGGACACCGGGCATGGCCAGGACGGGTGCGTCCTCCACCGATCGGATACGGCCGCGGGCCACGGTCGACAGCACCAGCCACCCGTGGGCGAGATCGGCGAAGGGAATCTCTCCGGCGTACCGGGCCGCCCCGGTGACCTTGTCGCGGCCCTCCACGCGGGCATGGGCGGAGCCCACGGCTCCCGTCACGCCGACGCTTCCGGTCGTCGTGGTCATCGGGCGGCCTCCTCGGCGAGTTCGGTCAGTACGGCCACGACGAGATTGCGCATCAAGATCACCTTGTATCCGTTCTCGGGAAGCGCCTCGGCGGCCGCCAGTTCGGCATCCGCGGCGGCTGCGAACGCCTCCGCGCCCACCGGACCGCCCAGCAGCGCCCGCTCGGCCGCACGGGCCCGCCAGGGCCGGGACGCGACCGCCCCGAAGGCGAGGCGCACATCACGTACGGCATCGTCCCGGACGTCCAGCGCGGCGGCGATCGAGCCGATCGCGAACGCGTACGAGGCGCGCTCGCGCACCTTCCGGTACCGCGAGCGGGCGGCGGCCGGGGACGGCGGCAGCGTGACGCCGGTGATCAGCGCGCCAGGCGGAAGAGCGGTCTCGATGTGCGGGGTGTCGCCCACGGGCGGATAGAGCTCGGTGATCGGCAGCTCGCCGGTACCGTCCGCCGTTTCGTACGAGACGACGGCGTCGAACGCGGCCAGCGCGACCGCCATGTCCGAGGGGTGGGTGGCGACACAGTGCTCGGAGGCACCGAGGATCGCGTGATTGTGGTGCTCGCCCGCAATGGCAGGACAACCGCTGCCGGGAACACGTCTGTTGCACGGCTTGCCGAGGTCGGTGAAGTAGCCGCAGCGGGTCCGCTGGAGCAGATTTCCACCGACCGTGGCCACGTTGCGCAGCTGCCCCGAGGCTCCTGCCAGGACCGCCTGCGCCAACGCCGGGTAGTGACGCCGCACTTCGGGATGCGCGGCCAGATCCGCGTTGGTGACGGTCGCACCGATGCGCAGCGCACCGCCCCGAACGAACTCGATGCCATCCAGTGGGAGTTCGCGTACGTCGATGAGCAGCGCCGGCCTCTCCACGCCGGCCTTCATCAGGTCGATGAGATTGGTACCGCCGCCGAGGAACCGGGCGTCGGGGTCGGCACCGATCAGGGCGACCGCTCCGGCGATGTCGTGGACGCGTTCGTATCCGAACTCCCTCATGCCGCCTCCTCCTTGCCGTCGGCCGCCTCCGCCGCCCGTGCCACCGCCTGCACGATCGCCACATAGGCGCCGCAACGGCACAGGTTTCCGCTCATCCGCTCACGGATCTCTTCGGCGGTGAGCGCGGGAACCCCCGCTTCGGGCCGGACGTCGGCGGTCACGGCGCTCGGCCAGCCCGCCGCGTGTTCCTCGATCACCGCGAGGGCCGAACAGATCTGCCCCGGTGTGCAGTATCCGCACTGATAGCCGTCGAGGTCGAGAAAGGCCTGCTGCACCGGATGCAGTCGTTCGCCATCGGCCACACCTTCGATGGTGGTGATCGCGCGCCCCTCGGCCGCGACCGCGAGCTGAAGGCACGAGACGGCCCGCCGCCCGTCGAGCAGCACCGTGCAGGCACCGCATTGGCCCTGGTCGCAGCCCTTCTTGGTACCCGTCAGATCGAGATGCTCGCGCAGCGCGTCGAGCAGGGTGGTGCGATGGTCGACGGACAGCGTGCACTTCTCGCCATTGATGTTCAAAGTAATGGTGCTGGACGTCGATGGGACCATGATCAGCCTTCTTTCGCGTTGCTGATGCGCGTCGAACGGGATGATCCCGGCGGGCGGTCCGGGAGGAAGGAGGTGATGTGGGCTGATGAATCGGCGACGATGATGGGCGCCGATCGGCCACATGGCCGGATCTGCCACTATGGTGGACCCAAGCGGACAACTGTCCGCTTACTCCTGAACTTAGCGGACGGTTGTCCGGTCAGCAAGGCCGGACCTGACCGTGATTCCGGAAGGAGGGCGAGTGCCGGAGGAGAAGAGCGTCACTCTGCGCTCGGACGCGCAACGGAATCGCGAGCGCATCCTGGAAGTCGCACTGGCCGAACTGACGGAGGCCGCGGACGCCCCGCTGAGCACGATCGCGAGGAAGGCGGGCGTCGGGCAGGGGACGTTCTACCGCAACTTCCCCAACCGTGAGGCGCTCGTGCTGGAGGTCTATCGCTACGAGATGCAGCAAGTCTCCGACAACGCAGCCCAGTTGCTCCGCACCCGCACCCCCGACCAGGCCCTCAGGGAGTGGATGGACCGCCTGGCTCAGTACGCCATGGCCAAGGCCGGCCTGGCCGACGCGCTGCGCAGGACCACCAGCCGGTACGGCAGCCTGGCCCAAGTGGGACACGGCCCGGTGACCCGTGCTGTCACGCTCCTGCTGAACGCGAACGAGGAGGCCGGCACCATCCGCCCGGGACTGACCCCCGACGACTTCCTGCTCGCCATCGCCGGGCTCTGGCAGATCGACCCGCACGGCGACTGGCAGCCACGCGCGACGCGCCTGCTGGACCTCGTGATGGACGGACTGCGGGCAGGAGCGCCAGGAACGCCCCGGACTGCGACGGCCGAGTCCGAGGCACCCCGGTCCGAGGCACCCGAGCCGGAGAACGGCCGGACCTGAGGCGGGCCGACCTTGGCCGAAGGCGCGGGCCCGAGCCGGGTGGAACCCGGGCGGGCCCGCGCGGCCCAGGAAGCACCGAGGGCCCGGCCCGCCTGCCGGGACAGGTCCCGGCTCCGGACCGGCCGTCCTCGTCCCGCTGGGTGGGCCGCTTCCGCCCAGGGCCTCCTCGCTCAACCCACCGCCACCGGCGACGACCCGCCCGCCACTGCCACGCGGGGCGTCCCCGTACCGTCCGCGGGGACGGTCCAGACGTCGCTCGCCCGGCCGGCCCCGCCCGGCAGTGCGTAGGCGACCGTGCCGTCGTCCAGCCAGGCTGCCTGGTCGTCGACGCTGCGTCTCTCGGCGAGCGGTGTCTCCCGCATGGTCCGCAGGTCGAGGACGTACAGCCGCCAGGGCGCGGCCGGATCGTCGGAAACCTTCTTCTTGAAGGCGATCCGGGTGTTGTCGGGCGACAGGGAGGGACACTCGACGTTCTGCCGCAGAGCTTTCGCCGACCAGTCACTCATGTTCCCCTCGACGAGGTAGGTACGCCCCTTGGTGGAGACGGTCGCGTAGAAGCGGCTGTCGTCACGAGCGAAGGTCACCCCCCAGTAGTTGACGTCCGGGGCGTGGTAGCGCGCACCGTCGATGGTGAGGGGGATGTCCTCCATGGACTTGATGAGGTAGCCGGTGCGCAGGTCCAGAACGGCGGTCCGGGTGGAGAAGGCGGTGGTGGCGTACGAGTCACCGGTGGCGAACACCGTCCAGGACAGCATCCGTCCGGAGGCGGAGACGCGGGCGCGAGTGGGCACGCCCGGCATGGTGACCCGTCGCTTCTCGCGCAGTCTGCCGTCGAGAACGATCGCATATGTCTTCGGCAGCACCCCGGGCTCGGCACGCAGGCAGAGTCCGGTGTCACCGGCGGCGTAGAACCTGTCGCAGACGGGTCCGCCAGTGGTGCGGGTGTCCGGGCCGCGGGCTCCGGGAGCGTCGGCGAGCGGCTGATGCGCGACACGTCCCGTGGCCGTGTCACGGAAGTACAGCGCGGGTCCGCCGAGTGTGAACGACGCGTCGGCGACGCCGCGTCGCCCGTCCGACCGGTGCTTCGCGTGCAGGGTGTACCCGACGGAGCCGCCGGCGAGGAGCAGCACCGCGGCCACCACCACAGCGATACGGGTCCGGCGGCGCAGCGGGGTCGCGGGGCTCGGGAATCCGGCACTCATGTGGTCCGCCTCTCGGGGATCCGGGCTCCCGGCTCCTTGGTGGCCGGGGTGCCGGAGGGGGTGCGGGGCAGCAGCGCCCAGCCGCCCGCGAGCGCGGCGAGCAGGGCCGATATCGCCGCCCACAGTGCGGGACGCGGCCCCCACACCGTCCACGCGGCTCCGAAACCCGCTGCGGCGAGCATCCGGGCCAGCGCCTGGCCGGTCTGGAGCAGGGCGAGTCCGCCTGCCCTTCCGTCCACGGGCAGCGCAGGTCCGGCGAGGGCCATCAGCACCCCGTCGGTGGCGGCGTAGAAGACGCCGAGCAGCACGAGGACGGGAACGAGGAGAAGCGGGGTCGTGCCGCCGCTCGTGGTGACGAGCGCGGCGTACACGCCGAGCAGCGCGACGTGTCCGTACAGGAACGGCAATCGGCGGCCGACCCGGTCCGCGATCCGGCCCGCCGGGACCGCGAGCAGCAGGTAGCACGCCGCCGCACCGAGCGGCAGCAGCGGGAACCAGCCGATGGGGAGGTCGAGACGGCGCTGGAGCAGGAGGTAGACGAAGGCGTCACCGACGGTGGCGGCGCCGAGCAGGGCGGCGGCTCCGAGGATCCGCCGGAAGGCGGAGTCGCGCAGCGCTCCGAATGCCTTGCTCTTCCGGGGAGTCGGCGTCGGCGGCGGTGCCGGGCAGTGCCCGGGGACGTACAGGACGAGGAGCAGTACGCCGAGCAGGCCGATGCAGAAGCTGACGACGAACACCGCGTCGTAGGCGTCGGCGGTCACCCAGAGCAGGGCGAACGCGGCGAGCGGGCCGAGCAGGGCACCTGTGGTGTCCATCGCGCGGTGCACGCCGAAGGATCGACCGAGCGCCTCGGGTCGGCTGCTCAGGGTGATCAGCGCGTCCCGGGGGGCCGTACGAATGCCCTTGCCGATGCGGTCGGCGGCGAGGGCAGCCGCGATCCCCGCGGTGGCGCCGCCCGCGAGCAGCAGGCCGAGCCGGGAGCAGGCGGAGAGCGCGTAGCCGGCCCCGGCGACCCCTTTGTGGCGTCGGCCGCGGTCGGCGGCGTGCCCGCCGAGCAGTCGCACGACGGCGGCGGCGCCGTTGAACAAGCCGTCCAGGACGCCGAATTGGAGAGGTGAGAGACCGAGTCCGAGGACGAGGTAGAGCGGCAGCACCGCCGTGACCATCTCGGAGGAGATGTCGGTGACGAGGCTGACCGTGCCGAGTGCCAGGACGGTGCCGGGGACGCGTCGGCCCGCTCCGCCGGTGCGGGGCGGGGCCGGCGCGTCCCGGCGGCCTGTGGTCGCCAGATACATCAGTGGCAGGTGTACTTCGGGCTGGTGTCCTTGGCCTTGCCGTCGGTGCCGACGTAGCTCCAGCCGTAGCCGGAGTCCGTGAAGTCCAGCTTCAGGACGCCGTATTCACCGCTGATCCGCTTCTGGCTGTTGGGCTGGACGTTCTCGATGGGGTACGGCTCGGCGCCGCCCATGCCGCCGACGATCTCGGTGATTCCGTCGGCGGTGGCCTTCCCGTCGGGGTTCTGTGGCGCGAACCGCTCGTAGTGGTGGTCGTGCCCGTTGAGCACGAGGTCGGCCCTGGCTCCGTACAGGATCTTCCAGACCGGCCTGCTGACCGGGTCGTTGCCGTGCCCGCCCGAGGAGTACAGCGGGTGGTGCCAGTAGGCGGCGATGCACGCCTTGTCGTTCTTGGCGAGGTCGGCCTTGAGCCAGTCGATCTGGGCACTCTGGTCGAATGAGTTGGAGTCGAGGGCGATGAAGTGCCAGTTGCCCTCGTCGAAGCTGTAGTAGCTCTTGCCCTGGGGATACGCGATGGCCCCGTAGTAGGCCTTGTAACCGGCCAGTGACCCGGCCGGATCGTATGTCTCGTGGTTGCCCGGTACCGGATGCGT
Source organism: Streptomyces sp. NPDC088252 (assembly GCF_044740965.1). Classification (NCBI taxonomy): domain Bacteria; kingdom Bacillati; phylum Actinomycetota; class Actinomycetes; order Kitasatosporales; family Streptomycetaceae; genus Streptomyces; species Streptomyces sp. NPDC088252. Next base: position 124,577 of record NZ_JBIURS010000008.1, read on the forward strand.
CTTGTTCTTGAACGCGCCCCACGTCTTGTCGTAGTAGGCCCGGTAGTCGGCGATCCGTGCGTCGTCGTACTGGTTGTCGCCCATCGTCAGATAGAACTTCGGATCGAGCTTCTGGGCCAATGCGGCGGTCTTGGGGTGGGCGCAGGCGCTGTCGGAGGCGGTGCACTGGGCAGCGATGTCACCGGCGGCGACCACGGTGAAGGCGCCGGTCTGCGGAGGTGTGCCACCGAGCGTGCCGTACACCTCGACCTCATGCAGCGAGTAGCCGTAGGCGGTTCCGCGCGCGGTGCCGTACACGCGCAGGTATCGGCCCTTGCCGGAGAGGGACGACCAGTCGTCGGTGCCGCCGTCCCCGGCCGTCTCGTCGGCGAGCCGGGTCCAGGTGGTGCCGTCGGCGGAGATCTCGATCCGGTACGCCTTGGCGTACGCGGCCTCCCAGCTCAGCGCCACCCGCGTGACGTCGGCGGTGGTACCGAGATCGACACGTATCCACTGCGGGTCCTTGCCCTCGGCGCTCGCCCAGCGGGTGGCCGGGTCACCGTCGAAGGCGTTCTGCGGGCCGAGACCGGAATCTTCGCTGGAGGACGCGGTGGCGGGCTTGCCACGCGAGATGAGTGGGTCGGCGGCGGCACCGGCCCGGTCGGGGTCGACGAGCAACAGGGTGCCGACGAGGAGGAGTACGGCGGCCGCGATCGTGCCCACCGTACGGCGCCGTTTGAGCATGAGGAGCGGAGCTGAGCCGATCAGTTGCATCCCTGGACTCCTGGCCTTGGGGGGTGGCGAGAGCTGGGCTTCAGTACGTGACCTCGCGTCCTTGCCCGCGTTCGGGCAGGGCGCGGCATCGTGACGGCCGGGCCAGAGCTCTCACTGAGCGCGTCATGCCCACGGGGGGGGCGGGCACCGCGCCAGGCCGCCATCCGGGATGCTAGCGAACAGTAAACTTTCCTACCAGTCCCCCAACTCCCTTTGCTGCAACTGTCGTTCGGCGTTCCGCCGCGGCGTCGTTTCGGTACTCGCGGCACGGCCGGAACGCGGCAGAGGCAGCGAACGCGGTCGGCGGCCGGGCCCGGCGCGCAGCGGTCCGCGCCGGCACCACGACTCACGAACTCGCAGACGGGTTGGGGGCCATGCTCGGTCCCCCGGGCCGACCGTTCGACGTGGGCGGGCGCCCCGAAGGGAGCGGCTGATCAGGCCGGGGTGGTGTCCGTACCGGATGCGGGGTGCTCGCCATCGCCGAGTTCGCGGGCGAGGCGGCGCAGGACGGGCCCGTACTCGGAATGGGCCAGAGCGAAGGCCATCTGGGCGACGAGGTAGTCCGCCGGGTTGCCGGTGTCGTACCAGCGGCCGGAGATGACCTGCCCGTACACCGCGCGGCCGGCGGCGTAGGCGTTGATGGCGTCGGTCAGGTAGACCTCGCCGTCGCGGTGCTCGTGCCAGCGCCTGGTCTGCTCGCGCAGTTCCTCGATGATGCCGGGGGTGATGACATAGCCGCCGATGGCCGCGTACGCCGAGGGGGCGTCGGCGGGCTCGGGCTTTTCGACCAGGCCGATGATGCGCAGCAGGCCGTCGCCCAGGTTCTCCTTGACCACCGGCACCCCGTAACGCTGGGAGTCGCCCGGGTCCATCGGCATGAGCGCCAGCACCGGGCAGTGGGTCGCCTCGTACGCGCGGATCAGCTGCTGGGCGCGGGGCACCTCGGCCACGAACACGTCGTCCGGCCAGAGCACCAGCATCGGCTCGTCGCCGAGGTTCCTGGCAGCGTTGAGCACCGGTGTGCCGTTGCCGTACGGGCCGTGCTGGTCGAGGTAGGTGATGTGGCCCTGACGGGCCAGTTCGGCGACCTCCTCCACGGCGTCCGCGTACGCGGTCTTTCCGTCGGCACGCAGCTGCTCGACCAGGGCGGGGTTGGGCCGGAAGTGGTCCTGGATCAGGGACTTGCCACCGGAGACGACGATGGTGATGTCCGTGATGCCGGACGCCACCAGTTCGCGCACGGTGTGCTCGACCACCGGCTTGTCGCCGACCGGCAGCATTTCCTTGGGGGTGGCCTTGGTCAAGGGCAGCAGGCGGGAGCCGAGTCCGGCGGCGGGGATGACCGCCCTGCGGATCGTCGGGGGCATCAGGTCTCTCTCGGTCGAACGGCACTCCGCGCCGGACGGCGCGGCATCCCCCGACGCTACCAACGCCCCGGCCCACGACCGGGCGTCACTCACTCATCCGGACCGATCCGGCGGTCAACGGCACAGCGAGAGGCCGGTGTGCTTCGTCACCGCGAAGCACCCGCTCGTGTGACCGCCTCGGTGACTCGGGGGCGCACCCGCTCGCGCGGCTCCGCGAAGAAGCCCTCGGCAGACCGGCCAGTGCGCAGCCGGTCGCCAGGGACGAGGATGCGGAGCGGGACGTGTCCGCGCCGAGGACGGTCATCTGCCGAATCGCCGTTCGCGATTCGCGTACGAGCGCAGTGCGCGCAGAAAATCGAGGCGCCGGAATGCCGGCCAGTAGCAGTCCACCCAGTGCATCTCGGCGTACGCGGACTGCCAGAGCAGGAAGCCGGACAGCCGCTGCTCGCCGGAGGTCCGGATGATGAAGTCGGTGTGGTCGGCGGTTGGCGAGTACAGGTGGCGGGAGATGTCCTCGATCTCGAACCGCTCGACCAGTTCGGCCGGGTCGCCACCGGCTGCCATGTGTTCCTCGAAGGCGCTCTTCACTGCGTCGACGATCTCGCGTCGGCCGCCGTAGCCGACCGCGACGTCCACCTTGAGCCCGCCGCACCCGGCCGTTGCGGCGGCGGCCTCCTTGAGCACTCGGGAGCTGGCGCCGGGCAACATGTCCAGCGAGCCGATCACCTGGACCTCCCAGCGACGGCCTTCGGCCGTGATGTCCCGGACGGTCTCTTCGATGATCTCGATCAGCGGGCCGAGCTCCTCGGCGGGGCGGCCGAGATTGTCGTCGGAGAGCATGAAGAGGGTCACGTGCTCGATTCCGGCGGCGGTGCACCAGCCAAGGAACTCGGTCACCTTGGCACCGCCCGCCCGGTACCCCTCCGAAACGTCCGTGTGCCCCGCTTGCCGTGCCCAGCGGCGGTTGCCGTCGACCATGATCCCGACGTGCCGCGGGCGTGGCAGCCCCTCCAGAGTGACAGCCAGTCGACGCTCGTACACCGTTTCGATCGGCCGTCGGAGGAACAGCGGGAGCAGCTTCATGAACCATCTCCATCGTGCCCGGCTACGTCCGGCGACCCTACCAGGCACCCTCGCCACCTCCGGCGAGCGATCCAATGACGTTGCCGCACGGGCCACTTGGCCAGGAGGACGCGCGTTGGCCGGGTCGTTCGCCGGGCCGGTCGACGGGCTGTTCGGCCGGGGCGTCCGCCCAGCCGGGCGGCTCGGTCGTCGATCGTGTTCAGCCGGCCTCGGGCGGGTGGGACGATCGCGGCGTACCGGGCGTCGCCCGCCAGCAGGGTCTTCGTTCAGGGGCCGGTGACACACCGGCAGTGTCGCACCGCGCTTCAGGAGGGGCCGACAACCCGCTGATGGTGCTGTCCCACGGTGGTGGCCAGCGAGTTTGCAGAAATCGGGATGGGACACGAGGGATGGTGGTACTCCGCCAACAAGGGCGTTCTGATGAAAGGTGCGTGCGCCATGGGCATTATTGCGTGGTCTGTGATCGGGTTGCTGGCCGGTGCGATCGCCAAGGCGTTGATGCCCGGCAAGGATCCCGGCGGCTGCCTGATCACGATGCTGATCGGCATCGTGGGAGGTCTTCTGGGCGGCTGGCTCGGGAAGGTCATCTTCGGCGTGCACTCGATCAACGGGTTCTTCCATCTCTCCACCTGGATCGCCGCCGTCGTCGGATCCGTCATCGTGCTGGCCGTCTACCGGCTCGTCCGGGGGCGCCGCACCCACTGATCCGCGCTTTCCGCCTCACGGACTCGGAAGTGTGCCGCCCTGCCGGACGGCAGGGCGGCACCAAGGGTCGGCGTCCATCGGCAGCACGCGCGGTTGCCCTCGGCGGTGCGCCGGAGCACGGGCCGGATGCCTGAACCGCTTTCAGGTCGGCTGCGTGGAGCAGGAGCCGATAGCTGGTGAGCCGGTCGTGCTCGACGATCAGCCGGAGGAGTCGGCTCGGCTTCTCACAGGCGGGGCCGACCGGTCAGCGGTCAGGACGGATGTCCTGCGCCACCAGCAGGAACTCCGAAACCGCCTTCATGAACGCCTCCGGCGCCGCGCGGTGGATCAGGTGTCCGACCGGGATCGTGACCACCCGCCCGCCCGGGATGCGACGAGCCAGTTCGGCGATGCCGTCCTGGGGCACATGACTGCGTGGTCCCCCGGCCACCACGAGAGTCTCGGCCGTGATCCCGCTGAGCCGATGCAGCCACCCGGGGTCGGGCACGTCGATCTGCTTCCTGACGGCCGAGACCATCTCCCAGTCGAAGGACAGATCGCCGTCCGGCCTGATCGGGGTGGTCCGCTCCCGGGGGCGCGGGGCCGGAACGTCCTCCAGGACGAGCCTGCTCACCCGCTGCGGATGATCCGCCGCGAGCAGATAGGCCACGACGCCGCCCATGGAGTGCCCGATCAGGTCCACCGTGTCCAGTCCCAGCACGTCCAGGAACCCGAGCACATCGGCCTGCATCAGTTCGAGCGAGTAGTCCCCCGGCCAGTCGCTCCGGCCGTGACCGCGAAGGTCGAGGGCATACACCCGTCGACTACGGGCGAGGCCGGGTATCACCGCCGCCTCCCAGTCGGTGGCATCCTCTCCCAACGCGTGCAGCAGAAGGAGCGACGGAGCATCCGACCGGCCCGATACCTCGTAGGCCAGTCGGATTCCTCCCACGTCGACCGAGCGGCGATCAACCATGCCCGGAGGCTATACGGGACAGTTCTGCCAGAGGATCGGCGTTCACCAGCGGCCGAATCGCGGAGACTCGGCCGCAGCGCGCCCGGGTGCGAGGTCAGGTGGCGCCATCGAGCCGACGACCGACGACCGGTGACCGGCGACCGGTGGGATCGCCGAACGGCGCACACTCACGTCGTCGATCGCCCCGGAACGCATGAGCCTGCTGCGCCGCGGCGACCCGGTACCGGCCGACTGCGCCGCGGCGTCGCTCAGCGATCGGCGCTCGGGCGCAGGTCTGGCATGGCGGACCGGGCTGCAGGTAGGGCTCACACGCGGCTGCCCACCGTCATCCCGCCGGCGGTGCGACGATCCGCTTCTCGAACCAATGGTGGGCGTACGGCTCGGCGTTGAAGGCGGGGACCTCCTGGAAGCCGCAGGAGTGATACAGGCCGATCGCGGCGTCGAGCGCCTTGTTGGTGTCCAGACGCAGTACGACCCGGCCGTCCTCGGCGGCCCGCGCTTCCAGTTCGGCCAGGAACCGGCGGCCGAGGCCCAGCCTCCGAGCGTGCGGGGCGACCCACATTCGTTTGATCTCGGCCGGGGCGCCGGGCGGCAGCTTCAGACCGGCACAGCCGACTGGCTCGCCGTGCAGCCGGGCGATCAGGAACAGGCCGTGCGGCGGGCGGAGTTCACCGGCGTCGGGCAGCAGGCTCCGCGCGGGGTCGAAGCCAGCCTCGAAGCGCTCCCGCAGTTCGGTGAAGTAGGAACGCATGCAATGCTCGGCCTCGGGATGGTCCGGGTCGACGACATCCAGCGTGACCGTCGCGGCAGTCAGCAGCCGGTCGACCTCGGCCATGGCAGCGACCAGCCGGGCGCGTTGGGCGGCGTTGAGCGGTTCGAGAAGAGAGACTGCCAGCTCGTCGCTGCGGCCGTCGAGCACGGCGCACTCTGCGCGACCCGCGTCGGTGAGCCGAACGGTACGCACCCGTCTGTCCCGAAGCTGCGGCTCCACCGTCACCAGGCCATCGGCCTCCAGGGACCGAAGCAGGCGGCTGACGTATCCGGAGTCGAGCCCGAGGCGTTCGCGCAGCCGCCGTACATCCTGGCCCTGTTCGCCGATCTCCCAGAGAAGCCGGGCCTCGCCGATGGGCCGGTCGCGGCCCAAGTAGTGGTCGTGGAGCACACCCACGCGTTCGGTGACGGTGCGGTTGAACCGCCGTACCCGATCGATCTGCACCGAGTCCATTCTCTGACTCTAGTCAGAGAATGCCGGTCCGGCCCAGGAAGTTGCCGGGCGATCCGCACTCCGTGGCGCTCCTGCGCCCGGTGGGGTCGGTGGTTTCGGTCTGCCGGCCGAGGCCGTTGGAGCCCAGGCAACTCCCACGCGTGGTCCCGTGAGGTATTCCAGTGACCCCTGCCCGACCGTGGCCTTGAAGCGAGCCGCCGGAGCGGATCAGGACACCACGACAGCGCGAGCCGATTCGGCCTCGGTCCAAGCGCGTGCCGGCTGGTTGTGCAGGGAGGCCGGCGCCGTGGCGACCACGGGATCTCCGAGGCCGGCCGGCCATACCGACACCCCATGCGGCTCGCCCGCGAGGTGCGGACGCACCACATGGACCGGCATGACGACGGCGAGATGCTCCGCCACCGGGGTGAAGGCCATCTGTCGGCGCATCGGCTCCTGGTCGATCGCGGACGCGGTCCTGGACCACCCCGCAGTCGGCGCCCAGCAGCTCACCGGGGACGACGGCAAGCCCTACCTCACTCCCCTGGCCCTGGCTCTGCAGAGTGACATCGGTGCCCCGCCCCGCCGACCGTGCCGGTCACGGCAGACGGGCGGCGGCAGGTCACGCACCCCTCGCGGACGAAGAGGCATCTGCAGGGTGGCCGACAATCATCGATGATCCGACACAGGGGCCTTCCAGCAACGATCCTGCTCCACGATCGTCGGATGACGCACCGTCAGCACGCACCGGGCGACGACCACGTGACCTTCGCTGCCACAAGGTCGATACTGCCGACAGCGGCGTTCTTGCCGACACGCATCCGATCCGCCACAGATAGCTGACAAAACGTCACCGAAGTCAGTATCAAGTCAGCATCACTACCGCCGGAAGCCGCTTCCAACCGCCATCGACCGCGAGATCAACAACTGCATGCACCGGCTCTGGCCAGCGAAAACACAGATCATAGGCCCACCTGCCAAGCTCCCCAGGAGGTACCCATGAGGATGCTCATCAACGTCCCCGAAACCGTTGTCGCGGACGCGCTGCGCGGTATGGCCGCCGCTCATCCCGAGCTCACCGTGGATGTCGAGAATCGTGTCGTCGTACGGCGAGACGCGCCCGTGGCGGGGAAGGTGGCACTCGTCTCCGGGGGCGGATCCGGGCACGAGCCGTTGCACGCCGGGTTCGTCGGGCCGGGAATGCTGTCGGCGGCCTGTCCGGGAGAGGTGTTCACCTCGCCCGTACCGGATCAGATGGTTCGGGCCGCCGCCGCGGTCGACGGCGGGGCGGGGGTGCTCTTCGTGGTCAAGAACTACACCGGTGACGTGCTGAACTTCGAGATGGCCGCCGAGCTCGCCGAGGACGAGGGGGTGCGGGTCGCCCAGGTGCTCGTCGACGACGACGTGGCGGTGACCGACAGCCTGTTCACGGCCGGGCGGCGTGGCACGGGCGCGACGCTGTTCGTCGAGAAGATCGCCGGGGCGGCGGCCGACGAGGGTGCGCCACTGGAACGGGTGGAGGCCATTGCCCGGCGGGTGAACAAGGCGTCGCGAAGTTTCGGGGTGGCGCTCAGCGCCGTCACCACGCCCGCCAAGGGGTCCCCCACGTTCGATCTGCCGCCGGGCGAGCTGGAGCTCGGGATCGGCATTCACGGCGAGCCGGGGCGGGAGCGGCGTCCGATGATGACGTCGCGGGAGATCGCGGACTTCGTGGTGGACGCGGTACTGGAAGACCTGCAGCCGAACGCACCGGTGATCGTGCTGGTCAACGGGATGGGTGCGACGCCATTGCTGGAGCTGTACGGGTTCAATGCCGAGGTGCAGCGGGTGCTGTCCGAGCGGGGTGTGGTGGCGGCTCGTACGCTCGTGGGGAACTATGTGACCTCGCTCGACATGGCGGGCTGTTCGGTGACGCTCTGCCAGGTCGACGAGGAGCTGCTGCGCCTCTGGGACGCGCCGGTGGAGACTCCGGCGCTGCGCTGGGGCCGTTGACCCGCCGACAAGGAGATCATGTGCTCGACGCCGACTTCTTCCACCGTTGGATGACCGCGGCCGCGACCGCAGTGGACCGCGAGGCGGACCACCTCACCGAGCTCGACTCGGCGATCGGGGACGCCGACCACGGCAGCAACATGCAGCGCGGATTCGCCGCGGTGACCACGCTCCTGAAAAAGGAACAGCCGCCTACCCCGGGTGCTGTGCTGATGCTCGCCGGGCGTCAGTTGATCTCGACGGTCGGTGGGGCCTCGGGGCCGTTGTACGGGACGCTGCTGCGACGTACCGGAAAGGCGCTGGGCGACGCGCCCACCGTGACTCCGCAGCAATTGGCGGAGGCGCTCGGGGTGGGCGTCGCGGCCGTGGCGCAGCTGGGCGGGGCGCAGGCCGGGGACAAGACGATGCTCGACGCGCTGCTGCCGGCCGCCGAGGCACTCGACACCTCGTTCGGGGCAGCCCGGGAGGCGGCCGAGGCGGGAGCACTGGCGACGGTGCCGCTGCAGGCCCGCAAGGGCAGGGCGAGCTATCTGGGTGAGCGCAGCATCGGGCATCAGGATCCGGGGGCGACGTCCTCCGCGCTGCTGATCGCCGCATTGGCCGAGACCGGCGCTACCGACGGGGGTGACGCATGAGCGGCGGGAAGCAGGTCGGGATCGTGCTGGTCTCGCACAGCGGCCCGGTGGCCGAGTCCGTCGCCGAGCTGGCCAGGGGCCTTGCCGCCGGCGGTGCGACGGCGCCGGTCGCCGCCGCGGGCGGCACGCCCGCGGGTGGTCTCGGGACCAGTGAGGAACTGATCGCCGAGGCCGCCAGGTCGGTGGACGGCGGTGCGGGGGTCGCGTTACTGGTGGATCTGGGCAGCGCGGTACTCACGGTCAAGACGATGCTGGCCGACGGCGACGAACTGCCGGCCGGTTCGCGACTGGTGGACGCGCCGTTCCTGGAGGGCGCCGTGGCCGCCGTGGTCACCGCGTCGGCGGGCGGCGACATCGCGGAGGTGGAGGCCGCGGCGTCCGAGGCATACGGATATCGCAAGGAGTAGCAGCCGGAAATCCCCGGTCCGTGAGACCGCCCCGCACCCGGTTTTCAGGGGTGCGGGGCGGCTCCGGGCAGGTTCGCGGGCCGTCAGGCCGCCGGTGCGGACCCGGCCGCCCCGATCCTGACCTGCACCTTCTGCGTCGCGCCGTTGACCGTGACGGCGAGCGTGATGGTGCCCGGCCGGAGCCCGGTGAGGGTGCCGGTGGACGGGTCGAGGACCGCTGTGTGGCGTTGGCGGGCACCGTCGCGGTCACCGATGTGGACGTTCGGGGATCCGGTCCAGTCGGCGGCCAGCGGGAAGCCGACCGGGACACGGCGGCCGCCCTGGATGACGGTCGCCGTGACCTCTGTCCGGCTTCCGGTGCCGAGCACCGGCGGCGCCCCGATCTCCAGCGCGTCGACATGCGCGCGGGTCTGCACGGAGACCCAGTCGGGACCTCCCTCCCACGGCCGCTGCCGGGCGGTGGCCTGTTCACCGGAGCCGATGCGGTCGGCGCCGACCAGCGACCAGCCGGTGAAGCCGCCCTCGCCTGCCGGCCCGGCCGGTGCCTTCCCCGAATTGCCGTTGATCAGGTACGGCACTCCGTCGACGTGCGAGGCGTGGAAGACCCCGACGTGGCCGCCGATGAAGGCGGCCCCCTTGCCCGTCGCACGGCGGAAGTCGGCGAGCCACTGTTCGACCAGGGCCGCTTCCTTCCGGTCCCCGAGCTGGCTGCCCTTCTGCACGGTCGGGTCTCGCGGCGGCACGTGCTCGATGAGCATGACCGAGTCGACGGTCCGGTCCTTCGCCGCCGCGTCCAGCTGGGCTCGCAGCTGCTTGATCTGGGCGAAGCCCCCGGCACGCAGGCCGAGGCCTGATGTGTCGAGAGTGACGAATCTGGTGCCCTTGTGGTCGAACGTCCGCTGGGCAGGTCCGAATTCGGTGACGAAATCGCCGATGCTGCCGCCCATCACCTCATGGTTGCCCGGTACGTAGTACCAGGGAAGCGAGTCGCCGAGTTCCTCGGTGAGGATCCGGTGCGCGAAGGCCAGGTCCGCGGGCGATCCCTCGTCGACGAGGTCACCGTTGATCACCAGGAAGTCCGGTCGGGCGGCCTTGATCTCGCGCAGGGTGCGCCGTGCCTGGATGACGATCGCACTGTCCGGGTCGCGGGCGACGAACTGGGCGTCGGACATCACGGCGAACCGCCAGTCCCGGCGCTCGGTCACGGCGGCCGGATCGATCAACGGGTCCGCCGGTGCCGCCTGTTCGGGAAGGTCGACGGTCGGCGGCACCTGGGCGGTGAGCTCGTCGATGACGATTTCGCCGGTGTACTGCTGGGCTGCCGCGGTCTCCGCGAGGTAGAAACGGGACACGGAGAGCGGCATGGCGGCTCCGGGAGGGACCGCGAAGGTGATCTGTCGCCAGCCGGTCCACGTGACGTACGGTCCGCGCAGCAACTGGTCGGAATCCGCGGCGTCCTTGAGGTGGAGGGTCGGCCAGGCGCCCTTCCCATCGCCCTTGATCCACAGCTTGAACGACTGGGGCCGGCCGGGCACGGGGACGGGCTGGGGCGGGGCCGCGTAGGCGGCGCGGGTGGCGGTGGACCGGGTGAAGTCGTAGGTGAGTCTCAGGCCGGTGCCGGTGTGTCCGTCGGGCGTGCCGGAAAGGGATCCGCTCGCCCGTGCCTGGCTGAACTTCCAGGAGTCCGCGTCGTCGAAGGAGGAGACGGCCTGCTCGGTGAGGCCGACGCTGACGGCGAGGACGGTCGTGGTGCCGGCGACGGTCGCCCTGATCTGTCCGGCGCCGGCGCCGGCGCGTGAGGTGACGCTGAAGGAGCCCCGGCCGTCGTCGCGGATGTCGAAGAGCGCGTGGTCGTAGTCGAGGGCGATGTCGCGCGGCTCGACGGGGGCGCTGGTGCCGTGGGCGTCGAGGCCGACGATGCCGAAGGTGCCGGTCGCGTCGGCGTCGGCGAGACCCACCCGTCGGGTGGTCGGCTCGATCCGGGCGAGCCGGTCGAGGACCGTCAAGGTGGTGGTGCCGCTCGCCGCTCCCTTTTCGGCTCGTATGTCGGTGGTGCCGCCGCGGCGCGCGGTGAAGAGCCCGTTGCCGTCGACCGCGCCGACGGCGCTGCGCACCGTACGCCAGCGCGGGGTGCCCTGGGCGGGGCCGTACGTCTCGTCGTATCCGGTCGCGGTGAGGCGCCGGGTGAGCCCGGGGAAGACACGGTCGGGGTGGCCGCCCTTGACGGGATCGACGCCCGGCGCGGAGCCGGCCGGCGTGCGTGGCTGGACCCAGAACCCCTTGAGCAGGCCGCTGCCGTCGGGAGCGGTGAGGGCGAGACCGTTGGGGACGGTGCGTTCGCTCCCGTCGGACGGGCTGTTCTCCACGCGGAGCGCGTCGCTGCCGGGCTCGCGCGCGACGAGGGTCGACGATCCGCCGCCGTCCAGGTTGAGTGCGCTGTACGCCCCGGCGCGCCGCATCATCAGGCCGAGCTCGGTGAGGGTGACGCCACCGCTGTCGGCCTGCCTCCCGTCGACGGTGAGGATCTGCATGTTCCGGCCGTCCTTGGAGAAACCGACGGCGGTGCGGGGTGCGGCGGTGTTGTTGCCCTCGCCGTCGTGATTCTGCGCGACTCCGTCGACGACGAGGAGTTCGCGGCCGCCGACCGCGGTGCGGGGCACGGCTCCGCCGTCGGGGCGTGCCCGGTAGGTCAGGGACACCGGATCGCCGGGCTTCAGGGCGTCGAGGGCGGCGGCTGCGGCCTCACGGCCGACGAGGACGGTGGTGCCGTCGGGGACTGCTCCCGATCCGGGGCCGTGCGCGACGGAGACGACCTTGCCCTCCCGTACGACCGCCTCGGCGACGGGGGTCGCGCCGTCCACGGTGAGGGCACGGTCGGCGCTGCCCCAGGCGGAGGTGTAGGCGCCGATTCCCCCGGCCGGCACATTGGCGGCGTTGTACGCGGCGAGCGGCCGCTGCCCGGAGGGGAGAGTGAGGGTCCCCTCGAAGTAGAGGTTCAGAATGCGGCCCGCGCTGCCGGGGCCGATACCGACGGCCCGGTCGACTCCGGGGGCCGGGGACTGGACGGTGACCCCGTCCTTGATGCCGATCCCCTCCGGCGCGCCGGTCTGGTTGATGTCGAAGAAGTCGCCGTTGATCGCGGCGACGGTGCGGCGGCCGTGGCCCGCGTCGTGTCCCGCGGCGAGTTCGGAGACCGTGTGCCGTTCGGAGACCTTGCCGGAGGAGAGGTAGTCGGCGTGCACCCCGCTGCCGGCGAGGTCCACGGAGAGGGAGTCGACCCGTAGCCATTTGTCGGATTCCAGCCGGTCGTACGAGCTGAGACGGACACCGGGGGCGATGGGGCGCGACGTGCGAGCGGTCTCGATCCCGTCGCCGTCCACGACCGCTCCGGGGTCCCCTGCCGGGTTGCTCGCGGGTGGTGGGGCGACCGGTCTGAGGACCTCGGCGGCGGTACGGGGACGGGGGTCGGGGTTCGAATCGGCGAGGGCGGGCGAGATCGCGCCGCCCGTCAGGGCGCAGACCGTAGCGAGCAGTACGAGAGGTCGCGCGACCGGCCTGTGGCCTCCCCCGGCCCCGGAGCGCCATCGGGTCGTTCTGTCGACTGTGCCTCGGACCACAGATCCTCCTGGAATCGCGATGGGTGCGCGGCCCGGTGCACGGGCAGAAAGCGCTGTCGGCGGACAGCATGTCCGCGCGCACGGCGGCGCACCAGAGGGCATCGGGGACCTCGGGGGAAACAGGACGCGTCGACTCGATGACAGAGATGATCAACGGGACAGGGGTGTCGTCGTCGGCGACATTGGGTACCGGCACGCAGACTTGAGGACATGTCATCCCCGAAGCGCTCCACGCGCAGTGCGGGTCTTCTCCTGTTCCGCCGGCCGTCGGGGGCCGACCGGGCCGGGTTCGAGGTGCTCATCGCCCATATGGGTGGACCGTTCTGGGCAGGCCGGGAGAGCGCGGCCTGGTCGATCCCGAAAGGTGAGTACGGCCCCGACGAGGAGCCCGCGGAAGCGGCCCGTCGTGAGTTCGAGGAGGAGTTCGGCCGTCCGGCGCCGGAAGGTGAGTGGGTGGCGCTCGGTGAGGCCCGTCAGTCCGGCGGCAAGACCGTGACGGTGTGGGCGCTGGAGGCGGATCTCGATGCCGCCACGGCCGTTCCCGGAACATTCACCATGGAGTGGCCGCGGGGGTCCGGTGCGTTGCGGGAGTTCCCCGAGGTCGACCGGTTCGCCTGGTACGCGCCCCAGGAGGCGGCCGAGCGCCTGGTCACGGGGCAGCGGGTCTTCCTCGACCGGCTGCGGGAGCACGTGGAGGACGGGCGGGTGACGCCCGCTCAGGACGACTCCTGAGCGGGCTGTTCGCCGTCGCGCGGCCGGTCTCGCCCGTACGGGTCCTGCAGGCCGACGCTCTTCCGGCCGCGGCCGACGGGCGTCACGGCACGACCGGGCGGCCCTCGCGCAGTTCCAGCCGGTCACCGGTGAAGCGGCTGCGGAAGCTGCGGTCGTGCGAGACGACGACGACGGCCCCCCGGTACTCGGCGAGCGCCGTCTCGACCTCCTCCACGAGGCTGAGCGCGAGGTGATTCGTCGGCTCGTCGAGCACCAGCAGGTCGGCGGGGCGGGTGACCAGGCGGGCCAGTGCGAGGCGTCGTTGCTGGCCGATGGAGAGGGCGGCCACCGGCACCGTCAGGTCCTCGGGACGGAACAGGCCCAGGCCGAGGAGGCTCCCGGCGTGTTCGTCCGGGTGGCCCGGCCGCCCGGCGGCGAAGGTCGCCAGCAATGAGCGGCGCGTCGGCCGTACGGGGAGCTCCTGGGGGAGATAACCGACCCTGGCCCGACGGAGCACCGTTCCCGCGTCGGGGGTGAGATCTCCGGCCACGACCCGCAACAGGGTGGACTTTCCGGCGCCGTTGGGGCCGGTCACCAGGAGGCGCTGCCCGGGGTCCACGCGCAATTCCGGCAGCCGCAGCCGGTCTCCGACGGCGACGGAGCGGAGCGCGACGAGTGGTCCGGGTTCCGCCTCGCCGTCGGTGGCGACGGCGATGTCGGCGCGGAAACGCAGGGGCCGGGGCGGGGCGGGCACAGGCGCCCGGCGCAGCCCCTCCAGGCGGGTTCTGGCTGCCCTGACCCGCCCGGACAGCTTGGCCTCGTGCGAACGACGGTGCTTGCCCCAGCCCTCCCCCGGGTCCTTCCCCGTTCCGGCGAGGCTTCGTCCGGTCGCGCTCACGAGCTCTTCGGCACGCGCCACCTCGTCCAGCCATTCCTGGTGGTCCTGTGCCCAGCGGCGGCGGGCGGCGGCCTTCGCTGTCCGGTAGTCGGCCCAGCCGTCCCCGTACCGGACGACGCCGCGCAGGTCACGGTCGACCTCCAGGATGACGTCGGTGGTCCGCTCCAGGAAGGTCCGGTCGTGGGTGATGACGACGACGGTGCCGCGGTGGGCGTGCAGCCGTTCCTCCAGCCAGGTGGTGGCGCGGAGGTCGAGATGGTTGGTCGGCTCGTCGAGCAGCAGGAGTTCGGGGTCGGCCGCCAGCACGCAGGCGAGCGCGAGTCTGGACCGTTCGCCTCCCGACAGCGTGCCGAGGACCCGGGCACGGGTGAGATGGCCGAGTCCGAGGCCGTGGAGCGCCGCGTCGACGCGGGCGTCGGCCCGGTATCCATCGCGTTCCTCGTACGCCGTCAGCAGATCACCGTACGCGGCGAGTCGGTGGTCGTCCGGGGCCGCGGCTCCGGAGAACGTCTCCTCGGCAGCGCGGATCTCCCGTTCGAGCGTGCGCAGTTCGGCGAGGGCCGTGTCGACGGCGTCCTGGACGGTGTGGCCGGGGGCGAGAGCCGGGGTCTGGGAGAGGTGACCTGTGCCGCCGGGGAAGCGGACAGCGATCTCACCGCTGTCCGGTCTCTCCGCTCCGGCCATCAGCCGGAGAAGCGTGGACTTTCCGGAGCCGTTCTCGCCGATCACTCCGACTCTGTCTTTGGGGCGGACGGTGAGCGACACCTGGTCGAGGACGGTTCGGTCCCCGTAACTCCTGGAGACGTCCTTCATGGTCAGCTGGGCGCGGGCGTGCTGAGAAGTCATGGGTGCTTTCCCTGAGGCGACATGCCTCGGCGGCGCACGACGGTGCGCCGCCGGGCGGGGTTGTCGGACGGGCGGAAGGGACCGCGGCACGGGGGACCCTCGCGGTCACCCGGCGATGCTCGACATCGCGCGGCGGCGTCCCTGCCCGGAATCAGCGAAAGAAGTAGTACGAACCCATGGGCGTCAGTGTAGCCACGACCGCGGGGCGGTCCGGGAGAATTTCGGACCACCTCGACCGGTTCGGACGAGGCGTACCGGGTGGGCGCAGGCGTTCCTCGTCGGCTCGGGAGGTGTCGAATCCGTCCGCGTCCGCACCGTGTCGTCCGGGGTCACGGCCGGCCATGGCGTAGGGCGCGAGGAGCCGACTCGAAGGAGTCGGAAAGGGCGTGCTACGGATTCTCGCCCTGAGCCGCTTCGATGCTGCTGTGCAGGTCGTTCGTCGCGTCGAGCGTGGCGGCCCCGGAGACGACCAGGCAGGCCAGCAGCGCCGCAGCGGCCATCCGCCCCACGCGAGGGCGTGGGGCGCTCCGGCCGAGCAGCGCTGCGACGCGACGGGGCACGGGTCCGGCGGCCGCGGCGAGCGCCACTCGTGGGCGGGGCCGGGCGGCTCCCTCGGCGGCTCGGGCGGCAAGCGCGGCGCGGCCGATGGCTCGGGCGGCGACCCGTCGGTCGCCGACCGCCGAAGCGGCGGCCTCGTCGGCGCAGCGCTCCAGGGCGTAGCGCATGGGGGCGCGCAGCGAACGCAGCGCGGGGTGGCAGAGGGCGGCCATTTCGGCGGCGGCGATGAAGAGGTGGTGGCGCCCCGTGAGGTGGGCGCGTTCGTGTGCCAGCAGGGCGTCGCGTTCGGCGGGGTCCAGGGCGCGCAGCATACCCGTGGTGACGACGATCCGGCCGGGAGTGCCGGGACGCCCGGGCAGGGCGTAGGCGTCGGGGCGGCTGTCGCGCAGGACGGCCAGTTCGCCCTCTGTGCACCCGGGCGACCGCGCGGCCCGGTGCAGCTCCGCCCAGTGGCGGTGGGCGGCACGGGCGACCGCGGCGGCGCAGCCCGCGAGCAGCGCCAGTGCCGCAGCCGCGAGGGGGACGGCGACGACGGGAGCGGCGTCGGAGAGCGGTCTGACGAGTTCGCCGAGGGCGGAGACGGCGGAGAAGCGCGTGGCTCCGGGCACCACCAGCAGGGCCAGGGCGAGCAGGCTGCACAGGGCGAGACCGACGCCCGTCGAGGCGAGCAGCCGTACGGCGCGTACGGGCGACAGGGCGTCCGCCAGCCGACGGGCGGCGGGTACCGCGACGAAGGGCATCACCAGCGGAACCCACACGGCATAGATCATCGGGCTTCTCCGTCGAGCAGATCCCGGAGCAACTGCTCGTCCTCGTCGGTGAGCTGTGACACGAATCGCGCCAGCACGGTGCTGCGGTCCTCCTCCTTCCGCAGCTCGCTGTGCATCCGGCGGGCGGTCAGCCCGGGGGCGTCCTCGGTCGGGGTGTAGGCGAATCCGCGGCCGGCCCGGGTGCGGGTGACCGTACCCTTTTCGTAGAGGCGCGACAGAATCGTCGTGACCGTGGTGCGGGCGAGTGCCGCCCCGATCGCGCCCTGCACCTGGCTGGGGGTGAGCGGCGTCTCGGCCGCCCACAGGGCCGCCAGGATCGTGGATTCCAGCTCGCCGGACGGGCGCCGCTCCGATGTGGTGCGATGGGGCGTCGCGTTCCCGGGCGCCGTATCCGGTGACGGCCCCGGGGCGGCTTCGCCGTGCGGGCGGGAGGCGGGTTCTCCGCTCGATATCCCCTTCACCTGGGACATGGGAACTCTCCTCCCCCTTCGGGCGTCTACAGTGACGTAGACCGTCTACATCACTGTAGTCAGTCCGGGCGTTCCGTCGGGCCGCCCGCTCACCATTATGGGAGACCCTCCACCGTGTCCGTATTCTCACTGGCGGCCGCGCCACAAGCGGTGAACGTGCTGGACGCAGGTTCACTGCTCGGAGCGTTCGGTGCGCTCGGCATCGCCGTCGTGCTCTTCGCCGAGACGGGACTGCTCGTCGGCTTCTTCCTGCCCGGCGATTCGCTGCTGTTCACGGCGGGCCTTCTCTGCGTGTCGGGCGCCCACGGTCCGGTCCATCTGTCGCTGCCGCAGGTGCTGATCGCCGCCGTCGCCGGTGCGCTGCTCGGTGCGCAGGCGGGTTACTGGATCGGCCGCCGCGGTGGCCGGGCCCTTCTCGCCCGCAGCCGCGCCAAGCGGCTGCACGAGGGCGCCGCCCGCGCCGAGGAACTGCTCGGCAGATACGGCCACGCGCGGGCGATCGTGCTGGCCCGCTTCGTGCCCGTCGTACGCACGGTGCTCAATCCGCTCGCCGGGGCGCTCAACGTCCCCGCTGGACTGTTCACGCTGTGGCAGGTGGTCGGCGGGGCGGTGTGGACCGTGGGGCTGGTCCTCGCAGGGTACGCACTGGGCTCCTCGGTGCCCAACGTCGATCGTTATCTGCTGCCGATCGTCGCTGTCGTGGTCGTGGTCTCCCTCATCCCGCTCGCCGCCGAACTGCTGCGGTCCCGCGGCCGGCGCTCCGCAGAAGGAGAGAACAGCTGATGCCACTCGCCTCCACCGCCACCTCGATCGACGGCGGTCTGTACACCTGGATCACCGAGCTGGCCCAGCGCTCCCCCGCCACTCTGGACTCGGTCGTCCGCCTCTGGTCGGACTACGGGCTCGCTCTGTTCGCCCTGCTGATGCTCGCGTCCTGGTGGCGCTCGCGCTCGGCGGGGCCCGCCCGCACCGCCATGGCGCTCTGTGCACCGCTCGTCGTGGTGGCCGCGTATCTCGTCAACGACGTGGTGAAGTCGCTCTTCCATGAGCAGCGGCCCTGCCAGACCCTCCATGTCGTGACGGTGGAGGCGTGCCCCGCACTCGGCGACTGGTCCTTCCCCAGCAACCATGCCGCCATCGCGGCGGCCGCGGCGGTGGCGATCTGGCTGACCGACCGCCGTCTCGGGGCGATCGCGGTGCCCGCCGCGCTGCTGATGGCGGCGTCCCGGGTCTGGATCGGTGTGCACTACCCGCACGATGTGCTGATCGGGCTGGTCACCGGCGCGCTGGTCGCCTGGCCGTTGACGGTCGCGGCACGACGCTGCGCCCCGGCCGTGGTGCGGCTGCGCGAGAGCCCGCTGCGCCCCCTGGTGGCCAACCGGTGAACGGAGACGCTTCGACGCTCGCGGGCGGCCGGTCGTCCACGCCCGCCGCGTTATCGCTCCGCGCTCCGCTGGGGGCCGCGCTGGTGGGGCTGCTCGGACTCATCGGGCTGACTGCTCTCGTCCTGGCCGCCCGGCACGGCTCCCCGCCGGCCCTGGACCGGACCGCCCACGACTGGTCGTTGCGGCACCGGCCGTCAAGCCTCGTGGCGACCGCTCGGGCCGTCACGGCCACCGGCACCGGGGTGTTCCCGTACGCCGCGGCGGTGACGGCCGGGCTGATCGCGGGCGGTGACACGCGTCGACGGTTGGGACACGTGGTGGGGGCACTGGCCTTCCTGCTGCTCGGGCAGGGCGTCCGTTACGGCCTCATGAGGCTGATCGCCCGGCCCCGCCCCCCGCTGGGCGACTGGGCCACGCACGCCTCGGGCTTCGCCTTCCCCTCCGGCCACGCGACGACGTCCGCGCTGATGGCCGGTCTGCTGCTCACCGCCATCGGTGTCCGGGCGCACGGCCGGAGGGTGCCTCGTCCGCTTCGCGCCGCCGTCGCCGTCCTGGTCGTCTGCTGGGCCGCGGCCGTCGGCCTGAGCCGGGTCCTGCTCGGCGTGCACTGGGCGACGGACGTGCTCGCCGGATGGTTGTTCGCCGCGGTCTGGGTGGGACTCGGGACGGCGCTGATACGGAAGGTGCTGCCGCTTTCGCGGTGACCGGTCCCGTTCAGGTCCCACCCACATCGAGGTCCGTGCGATGCCCCTCGTGTCTCCCGTGCGTCCCACCCGTGCCGTCCGTCCGCCGATGGTGCCGCGTGTGCTCTCGCTCCTCCAGCGTCGGCTGACCTGGGTGACGGTCGCCGCCTACGCGGCGGCCGCGCTGCTGCCGGGAGCCGGACTGGCCCTGCGGCGGCTTCAGGTCGCCGCCGTGCCCCTCCCCGGCGGCACGCGCACGCAGCTCACCCTGCCATCGCTCCTGCTGGGTTATCTGCTGTTCACCGCGGCGTTACGGGTGCCGGCCGGGGGGCTGCCCCGGCTCGCCCGCCGACCACTGTCGCTCCTGGTGGGAACGGCCGCCAATACGCTCATTCCACTGGTCCTGCTGCCCTGTCTGGCCGTGGTCCTGGGGCGA
The DNA here is from genome assembly GCF_044740965.1 of Streptomyces sp. NPDC088252. Lineage (NCBI taxonomy): Bacteria > Bacillati > Actinomycetota > Actinomycetes > Kitasatosporales > Streptomycetaceae > Streptomyces > Streptomyces sp. NPDC088252. The sequence goes on from NZ_JBIURS010000008.1 coordinate 144,052, forward strand.
CTGCCCGATGCGGACGGCTGCAGCGGGCTGATCACCGGGCTCGCGCTCGTGGGAGCCATGCCGGTCGCGGCCGGTGCCACGGTCTGGGGCGGTCGGGCGGGCGGCAACCATTCACTGGTCGTGGGGATCGTGCTCGCTTCCACGATGCTCAGTCCGCTGACCATCCCCCTGATGCTCTCGGTGGCCTCGACCGTGACACGCGGCCACTACGCCCACGATCTGTCACGGATGGCCGCGACGGACAGCGGGGCGTTCGCCGTGATCAGTGTGATCGTGCCGTGCGTCGCCGGTCTGGCCGTCCAGCGGCTGACGCCCCGCCCCGTGCTCGAACGGCATCTGCCCTGGTCGGGACTGCTCGGAGTCGTCGCCGCGGTGCTGCTCACGTACAGCAACGCCTGCGGGGCTCTCGGCGGCTTCCTGTTCCACCCGCGGCCCGCGCTGTTGGTCGCGGCCGTCGTCGTGGCGGGGGCACTGTGCGCGGCTTCCTTCGCGATCGGCTGGTGTCTGGCCCGTGGGGTACGGGCGGATCGGGCGGACACCGTGGCGATCACGCTGAGCTGCGGAATGAACAACAGCAGCGCCGGTGCGGTGCTGGCGGCGACCCATCTGCCCAGCAGTCCCCAGGTGCTTCTGCCGGTTCTCGCGTACAGCCTGCTGCAGAAGTGCGGGGCGGGCCTGGCGGACTCGATGCTGCGCCGCAGGGCACGCAGTGGCGGCGCACGAGTCCGGCACGGTCCAAACAGGAGAGCCTAAGGGCTGTCCCGTAGCCCCTCAGGAGTGGCCGGTCAGGCGGATGACGGCGCGGCCGCCGTCGAGGTCGACGGTCGAGCGGTGGGGCGGGGCGCCGTCCTCCTCGTCGTCGCGCAGCAGCAGGGCGCTCCGGCGTTCCTTGAGCTCGCTCTGCTTGCCGGGTGAGAAGCTCGCGTGCAACTGCTCGAACCCGGTCGCCGACACCTGGCCCCGGCGGGCACTGTTGCGCCACGGCAGCAGCCCGGCCCGCCCCGCTCGGAGCATCAGCTGGTCGAGAAAGGCGACGACGGTCAGGCCGATCACCAGCCCGGGCAGTGTCATCAGCGCGACGAATTCCATCGGCCCAGTGTTGCCGACGCGCGGTGCGGTGCGCATCGGTCGCGGGTATGACGGTGCGGGCCGTCGCACCGCGCGACGGCCCGCACCGTGCCGAGGGCCGGGGCCCGACCGGTCAGCCGTTGGGGAGGATGACCGCGCGGCCGTTGATCCTGCCGTCGTGCAGCAGCTCGTAGGCCAGCGGCGCCTCGTCCAGCGTGTAGGTCTCGACGTGGACCTCGACCGCTCCGGCGCGGGCGAGGTCGAGCACCTCGGCGAGCTCGGCGCGCGATCCCCAGTAGGGGGAGGACACCGTCGTGTTGTGGGGCAGCGAGCCGAAGCCGACCGGCAGCGCACCGCCGCCGAGGCCGACGATCGTGACATCGGAGTCGATGGCGACCGCGGCCCCGGCCGTGGCGACGGTCGGCGGGGCTCCGACGAAATCGAGAACGACCTGCGCTCCGACACCACCGGTCAGTCCACGGACCTTCGCCGCGGCGTTCGCGTCGGAGAGCACCGTCTCGTGGGCGCCGACGGCACGGGCCAGGGCCAGCTTCTCGTCCGTGACGTCGAGGGCGATGACCCGGACGGCCGTCATGGCACGCAGCAGCTGGATCGCGACATGGCCGAGACCGCCGGTGCCGATGACGACGGCGGTGGCACCGGGCACCAGCTTGGGCAGGGACCGCTTGATCGCGTGGTAGGGAGTCAGGCCCGCGTCGGTGAGCGGCACGGCCTGGACCGGGTCGAGGTCGCCCAGCGGCACCAGATGACGGGCGTCGTCCACGATCATGTACTCGGCCATGGCGCCGGGGGAACCGAGTCCGGGCGGGGTGATGCCGAATTCCTTGGCGCGCAGACAGTAGTTCTCCCTGCCCTCGGCGCATTTGACACACGCACCGCAGCCCCAGGGGCCGTAGACAGCGACGGACTCGCCGATCGAGAGGCCCTTCACCCCGTCGCCGAGTGCGGCTATGGTGCCGACGCCCTCGTGGCCGAGGGTGAGCGGCAGCGGGAAGGGGAGCTGCTCCGCGGGCCGGCTCATCACGGCGATGTCGGAGTGGCAGACGCCGGCGGCGGTGACCTTGAGCATCACCTGGCCGGGGCCGGGATCCGGATCGGGCACGGTGACGACCTCGGGTGCCGAGCCGACGGCGCGGTACTGGACGGCCTTCATGGGGTTCTCCTCACTCTTCGCTTTCTGTTGCTCGCCCCCCGTTCCCCCGTAAGCCGTTCAGGAGGCGGAGTATCCGCCGTCCACCAAGTGGTAGCTGCCGTGGATGAAGGAGGCGCGGTCGGAGAGCAGGAACGCGGCGAGTTCGGCGACCTCCTCCGCCCGGCCGAGACGCCCGGCCGGGTGCAGCGAGATCAGGTGGTCGCGGGCGGGGCCGTCCGTGTTGCGCAGCAGCGGTGTGTCGATGAAGCCGGGGCCGACGGCGTTGACCCGGACGTTCCGTGCCGCGTATTCGAGGGCGGCCGTCTTGGTGAGGCCGACGACGCCGTGCTTGGCGGCCACGTAGGCGGGAGACCCGGCGAAACCGTTGGTGCCGAGGATCGAGGACATGTTGACGACGGCACCGCCGCCCGCCGCGACGATGGCGGGGAGTTCGTAACGCATCGAGTAGAAGACACCGCTGAGGTTGGTGGCGACGACCCGGTCCCAGTCCTCGATCGCGTACTCCCCGGTGGGGTTGCTCGGCCCGCCGATGCCCGCGTTGTTGACGGCGAGGTGCAGGGCGCCGAAGGTGTCGACGGCGAATCGCACACCCGCTTCGACGGAGGCGGGGTCGGTCACGTCCATGGCGACCGCGGCGGCCTTCGCCCCGGCGCTCTCCAGTTCGGCGACGGCCTTGCGGGCGTTGGCCTCGTCGTAGTCGGCGACGACGACGGACGCGCCGCCCGCGGCCAGCCGGTGCGCGAGGGCCAGCCCGATGCCGGAGGCGCCGCCGGTGACGAGGGCGGTCCTGCCTGCGAACTCCTGGTCGACGGGGGTGAGGGAGATGCTCATGAGGTGGTGTTTCCTTCCGTGGTGCTGTGTGACGCCGGCCCGGCGAGAAGTTGCGCGAGCAGTTCTCCGGAGAGGGCGTCGAAGGCCTGCCCGACCAGTTGGGGCAGGTCGTCCGGGTGTCCGCCCCGCACCCAGGCGGCCTGGGCCGCCAGGAGCGCCCCGGCGCCCGCGGCGACCGTGACAGCGGGGCGGATGTCCAGTCGGGGGTCGACCCCGAGCCGGTCCGCGACGATGGCGACCGAGTCCTCCTGGGCGTCCACCCGGATGTGGTGGAACGCCGCGTAGAGGGTCGGCTCCTGCTCGGCGAGGACCAGCAGGTCGAAGATCCGGGCGCGGCGGTGCCGGGCCGGCGCACCGGGGTCGTCGAGCCAGTCGAGGACGGCGTGGCGGTACGCGGTGAGCGGGGGCTCGTCGGCGGGACGTGCGCGCAGGGCGTCGTTGATCCGGTCGCCGTCGCCCCGGATCGAGTCCAGAACGGCGGCCTCCTTGCTGGTGAAGTACCGGCTGAAGGTACGCCGGTCGACGTCCGCGCGTTCCGCGATCTCCTCGACCGTCACTTCCTTCAGACCCCGGTCGAGTACGAGCTCGAACGCGGCCTGCGCCAGTGCGTCCCGGGTCCTGCGGGCCTTGCGGCTCCGTCGCTCCGGGGCCTTCCGTTCCGGATTCATACATGCACGGTACACTGAAAAATGTCCCACCGCGACAGAAGTCTCATCGGGACATGGGATCGCATACGGCCGCCCTCCCGTGCCCCTCCCGGCGGCCGAACGTCTCGGCTGCGCGGCGGGCATCATGACCTGCCGCCGGGCGTCGTCGATGACCGCCTGCCGGCGCCCGGCGCAGGGCGAGCGCCGCGATGTCGTCGCGTCGCACGCCCTCGGAGAACACCTCCAGGTCGGTGTGGAGCGCGTCGAGCACCTCGCGCGGCCCCCGCCGTGCCCAGTGGCCCAGCCGGGTGTCCAGGGGGTAGAACGCGCCCGACGCGTCCCGGGCCTCGGTGACCCCGTCCGTGAACAGCAGGAGCGTGGCATCGGGCGGGAAGTCCAACTGCTCCGCGACCCGCGCCTGCGCGCTGAGCTCCGCCATGCCCAGCGGAACGGATGTGTGGCGCAGCACAGCCGCGCGGGCCACGCCGTCGTGCAGCAGTCGGGGCGGCAGATGACCGCAGTTGACGGCCTGCACCCGGTCGTCCCCGTCGACGCCGAGCACCAGGGCGGTGACGAAGCGTTCGGTCTCCCCGGTCTGGGCGGAGAAGGCGTTGTGCCGTGCGACCGCGTCCTCCAGCGCGTCGACCACGCCGGTCAGGCCGGGCTCACGGATGGCGGCCTCCCGGAACGCGCCGAGGACGGCGAAGCCCGCCCCGATCGCGGCGAGCCCCTTGCCCTGGACGTCGCCGATGATCGCCCGCGTTCCGTAGGGGGACTGGACGACCTCGTAGATGTCGCCTCCGACCAGCCGGTCCTCCTCGATCGGCGTATAGATGCCGTGGGCGACAATCTGGTCGGTCAGGATGGGCAGCGGGCGCAGGATCTGCCGTTGGAGTGCGACGGCGGCGGAGCGGAGCCTGGCGATCTCGGCGGCATGGCGGATCCGCAGCGCGCAGGCGCCGACGCCCAGGAAGCAGGCCAGCGCGGTGAATACGACACTGCTGGTGATGGACCAGAACGTTCCGCCGGTGACCAGCCGTGAGCAGACGGCGACGATCATGATCCAGGTGGCCACGCCCACGGTCTGCCGGATCGTTCCGAAGACCGAGACGAGTGCCGGCACCACCACCAGCAGCGGCACGAGGTGCATTTCGTCGCCGGTACGGATGTCGAGGGCGCCGACCAGGACGGTCAGCAGCGCCAGCCCGCCGAAGAGTGCTCCGTTGCCGACCCGGGAGGCGAAGACGGCCGCCTCCCCCGCGTCCGTGTGCGGGAGCGTCGCTCCACGCCCAGGGCGTTTCGTCCGGATCATGCCGGGCTCGCGTGGCCCGGTGCCGCGTCTGGCCGATCCCGCCTGATCCAAACGAAAGACCCTCGCCGCCTGGCGCCGGAGCCCGATCGTCACGGCCCGTTCCTCCCGGGATCTGCCGGCCCCGCGCCGGCGTTCGTTCCCAGTCCAACCGGATCAGTGGGGGCGGCACACGGGGCTTACGGCCCCTCGGCCGGCGCCGAAGGTCCCGGAGGCGGAGGCGACGTGACCTTCGGCCCGAGCTCCCCGGGCCGAAGGTCACCGCGCCGCGCGTCAGCGCACGGCCGCCGCACGGACACCGCCGGACCCCGGCAGACGCGTCGGCGGGCGCCCCGGTACGAGCGCCGACAGGAAGGACGTCCGGCGACGGAGCACGAATCCCAGCGATTCGTAGAGCCGGATGGCATTGGTGTTGGTGGCGGAGGCGTGCAGGAACGGTGTTTCACCACGTTCCCCGATCTCGTGGGCGACGGCGAGGACGAGCCCGCCGCCGAGCCCCTGACCGCGCACGGACTCGTCCGTGCAGACACCGCTGATCTCGCTCCAGCCGGTTGGGTGCAACCGTTCACCGGCCATCGCGACGAGCGCCCCCTCACGCCGGACCCCGAGGTAGGTGCCGAGCTCGACCGTTCGGGGCAGGAACGGCCCCGGGCGGGTGCGGGCGACCAGATCGAGCATCTCGGGCACGTCGGCGGGTCCCAGCCGTACGGCCTCGGGAAACGGGGCCGCGGCGATCCCGCCGTCGACGAGCTGGACCCCCTCGGCGTGGAAGGTGATCTCCCAGTCGTCCGGCGGCGGCTCGCGGAAGGCGGTGATCGTGACGGCGCCGCCCGGTCCGGCGAGCGCGGCGGCGTCGGCCCAGTCCTCGGCCTGCGGCAAGTCCGGGACCGATACCCACGGGGCCACGTCCGCCGGGTAGCGCAGCACACGCCCACGGCGCTCGGCGAAATGGGCGTGCGGGCCGGTCAGCGCGGCGCGGACCGGGTTGTCGAGCGGGTGCGGGTCACCGGCAGCGGCATGGGGCACGCTCATGCGGCCACCTCGATGACGATCTTGCCTCGCGTGTGTCCGCCCTCCACGGCGCGCAATGCCGCTCCGGCCTCGTCGAGCGGGAAGGTCCCGGTCACATACGTCCGCAGGACGCCGGTGACGACGAGGTTCGCCACCTCGTCGAGGACTGCGGCGGTGCGGGCCCGCGCGACGGCCGCGCCTCCGAGCTCCACCGCCAGTGGCTTGCCCCCGGCGCTCACGAGCGTGGCCGGGTCCGCGAGCAACGGGGCCACGGCACGCAAGGTGTCCCCGCCGACCAGGTCGAAGATCGCGTCGATGCCGTCGGGGGCCGCCGCCCGCACCCGGTCGGCGAGTGCGTCGCCGGACTCGACGTGCACCGCGCCCAGCGACTCGACGAAAGCCTTCTTGTCCGCGCTCGCCACGCCGACGACCCGGGCGCCGGCGTGACGCGCCAGCTGCACTGCGGCCGTTCCCACGCCTCCCCCGGCCCCGGTGACCAACAGGGTCGAACCGGGCGTGGGTGCGAGCTGGCGCACGCCGTCGTACGCGGTGGCCGCCGCGACCGGCAGCACGGCCGCGTCGGTGAACGACAGAGCGGTCGGCTTGTGCGCGGTCACCGCGGCGGGCAGCAGCGCGTACTCGGCGTACCCACCGGTCAGCGGGTTGCCGAAGACCTCGTCCCCGACCGCGAATCCTTCGACGTCCGGGCCCACGCCCTCGACGACTCCGGCGGCCTCGCTGCCGAAGACGGTGGGAAACGGCTGCGGCTCGCTGCCGGGCCGGGTGTACCCCGTGCGCAGCTTCCAGTCGACCGGGTTGACCCCGGCCGCCCGGACGGCGACGAGCAGTTCGCCGGGACCCGGCACCGGCACTTCCTGCTCGGCGAGGGCCTCCACCTCCGGCCCGCCGTTGCGGGTGAACACGTACGCCTTGGGCATGGGCTCCCTCTCTCCTGTCTCATGGCGCCGACGGTCCGCGGCGCCGACGACCGGGCCGCTCCCCGCTGGGGCACCGGCCCTGCCACCACCTCGTACAGGAGCGGGAAGGTCGAATTCGGAGCGCGTATTCCCGGGCCGGTGCGGTGTCCACCGGGCCGCAATGATTCAGCGGACGCCGCCCGTGACCGGGTCGACGACCTTGTTCACGAGGAGTTCGAGCAGCTTCCGGTCGTCGTCCGCGGTCCCCCGTTCGGCGGGTGTGTCCGGGTTGACGTCGAGCAGTACATGGGTGGCGCCCAGCTCGCCGAGTTCCGCCAGGTCGGCCCGGATCCGGTCGATCGTGCCGTGCCCGGCGGGGCGGTCGCTCCCCAGGAGTGCGTCGGTGAAGCGGATCTGCAGCCGCGGCACGAGCGCGGGAACGGGACGCCCGGCCCGCTCGGCCTCCCCGGCGATCACCGGAAGCCCGGACCGGATCGCGTCGAGCGGCAGCCGGTACGGATGCCAGCCCTCGCCGAGCCGGGCCGCGCGGCGCTGGGCGGCGGCCGAGTTGCCACCGACCCAGACGGGCAGACAGGGAGCGGACGCGGGTGCCGGCGCGGTCCGGACCTCCCGGTAGGAGACGTGCTCGCCCCGGAACGTCGTAGGATCCTCGGCCCAGGCCGCACGGATGGCGGCGAGGTATTCGTCGGTGATCCGTCCCCGCTCCGCGAAGGGCACGCCCAGCGCCTCGTATTCGGCCCTGGACCAGCCGATCCCCGCGCCGAGGATGAATCCGTCGTCGTTCAGGTTGTCGATGTCGGCGGCGAGCCGGGCCGTCTGCAGCGGGTGCCGGTACGGGATCACCGTGACGGTCGTGCCGAGCACCAGCCCCGGCACCCGTCCGGCGATGTGCGCGGCGAGCACGAACTGGTCGTAGAACGGGGCCGGATACGTCTCGTGCACATCGGGGGTGACCGCGATGTGGTCGGAGATCATCGCGAAGGAGTACCCCAAGTCCCTTGCATCTACGGCCTGTTGGCGGAGACCTTCCGGGGTCGTTCCGGCACCGAAGTTGAGTATGTTCACACCGAATTCCACCCGTGGAGCCTAACAACCGGACAGCGCAAGGCTGTTCCGGCCGGAAGGAGCGGACGTCCGCCGCCTCGCGGCGCGCGGCGCCTCGGCCACGGCCCCGGTGAACACGAAGGCGACGGGCCGCCCCCTCCCCGCACGGCACGCGGGCGGGCCGGGGGCGGGCACGCCGAGTGGCCCCCGAGCACGTCCGGTCGTTCGTCCGCGGTGCGCGACCGCCACATGTCCACGCCCTGGACATTCATAAGCCGACCTTTGACGCCCTCAAAGGTCTCGACTACTGTCCACGCCCAGTTGGGCAGTTCCAGTGGACAGATGCGAGATAGGTGGTTCCCGATGACATCGGAACCGGGTGGCGACCTCAGCCGGCGGCGACTGCTGCGCCTCACCGGCGCCGGCATGGGCGTGCTCGCCGCGTCCGGTGTGCTCGCCGCCTGTGCGCCCCCGCCGGCGAAGGGGTCCGGCGACGGCCGTGCGGCCACGGGCGACCGGGCCCGGGGCGCGGACGTGCCGATCGGCAGCCTGGCCCTCGCCCTGCCCTCGTCCATCTCCAGCCTCGATGTGGGCCGTGAGGCGGGCGTGCTCAATTACATGGTCGCGGTGCTGACTCAGGAGTCCCTGCTCTCGGTCGACCCGTCCGGGAAGCTGGGCCCCGGGCTCGCCACGTCCTGGAAACAGCCCGATGCCAGGACGTACGTGTACACCCTGCGCCGAGGCGTCACCTTCACCGACGGCACCCCGTTCACCGCGGACGACGTGGTGGCGTCCGTCGAGGCCGTCCGGGATCCGAGGAACGGCTCCGCGCTCGGCTACGCCTACGCGGGTGTCCGGTCGGTGAAGGCCACCGGCGACCACGAGGTGACGATCCGGCTCAAGTCGCCCGACGCGATGTTCGCATGGACGACGACCGCGGGCGGACTCCTCGTCAGCAGCCGCGCGTTCCTGACCCGCAACCGCGGCCGGATCGGCACGGCGAAGACGCTGCTGCTCGGCACCGGCCCGTACCGGATCACCGAGTTCGCCGCCGACGACCATGTACTGCTGGAGCGCAACGACGCCTGGTGGGGCGAGCGGCCCGCCGTGCAGAAGCTCAGGCTGTCCTTCGTCCCGGACGCCGGGACGCGGCTGGTCGCGATGAAGTCCGGTGCGGTGGACGGCGGTCTGAACCTGGCGTCGGACGAGGCCCGCGGCTGGGAGTCGAGCGCGGACGTCACGTACACGGGCGACCGCTCGGTGGTGTCGCTGGCGTTCGACACGGCGAAGGCACCGCTCGACGACATCCACGTCCGGCGCGCCATCGCCCACGCCACCGACCGCGAGGGCATGGTGAAGGGCATCCTGCACGGCAGGGCCGAGGTCGCCGGCGCGCTGCCGTCGCCCGACATGTGGGGTGATCTGATGCCGGCGGACGAAGTCCGCTCCGGTTACGACTCGATCCCCGCCGTCCCGTACGACCTGGACGCCGCCCGTGCGGAGCTGGCCAGGTCCTCGGTGAAGGACGGCTTCACGGCTGAGCTGCACTACCCCAACAGCGGTCCGCAGCTGGGCAAGGCGGCGCTTGCGCTCGCCGCCTCGCTCAAGAAGATCGGCATCACGCTGAACGTCAAGGAGATCACCCTGGAGCAGTGGGTGGCGGAGCTCGGCTCCGGCGAGCAACCCCTGCAGTTCCTGTGGTACTTCCCCGTCACCGGCGACCCGGCCGAACTCGCCGACCCGTATCTCAACGCCGCGGCCACCGCCACGGACATCGCGCACTACGACGACGAGAGCGTCAACTCGGCGCTCGACACCGCCAAGTCCGCCACCGACAAGGACATCCGCGCCCGGGAGCTGATGAAGGCCGTACGGACGGCCGGCGTCGATCTGCCCTACCTCCCGCTGTGGTGGGCGCAGACCGCCACAGCGCTCTCCAAGGAGATCGTGCTGCTGGACCAGGGGCCGTTCTCGTTCATCGGGCCGTGGGCGACCCGGATCCGCAAGGCCGTCTGACCCCACCGCGCTCCCCCGCTCGCGGAGCGAGCCCCTCACCCGCACCAGGAACGGACCATCATGCCCACTACCGCCGCGCCCACGCCGCCGCAGCGGAGCACCGCGATCGTCGTACGGCGTGTCCGTGAGGCGATGCTGCGGCTGACGCATCCGGTCGAGGCCCGGATCAGCCCCGACGGGCGCGCCATCGCCGTCGCGGCAGCCGGTCCCGGGAGCGTCGGGCTGGTCCTGGCCCCGGTCCCGGCCGGAGTGCGGGGCCCGGACGCCGCCGTACCGCCTCCCGAGCTCTTCGCACCGCAGGCGTCGTCCGCGCCCACGGACCGTCACAGCCCGCGCTGGCTGCCGGACTCCCGGACGCTGCTCCACATCGCCGAGGTCCGAGGGTCCAGGGGGACCGACGTGTGTCTCGCGGCGTTGGACACGGCCTCCGGAGCCGTACGCACCGTCGTCGTCGCCCCCGGAGCGGTGGAGGAGCTGCTCGTCTCCGACGACGGCACGCAGGCGCTGCTGCTGTGCGCCGAGGACGGCGCCGAACGTGACGGCATGAATCTCGGTCTGCCGGTACGTCTCGGCGCCCTGCCCGCGCCCGAGCGTTTCGCCCCGGGTGCCGGCCGCCGTTCGCTGCATCTCGTCGATCTCGCGGAAGGCTCGGTGCGTGAGGCCGGCCCGGCCGGGCTGACCGTGTGGAACGTCGCCTGGCGCGGCGGGACCACCGCCGTCGCCACCGTCTCCGAGGAGACGCTGCCCGCCGCTTACTACGGTGCGCGGCTCGCCGCGATCGACCTCGTGGCCCGCACGTCCAGGACCGTGCACACGCCGCGGGGGCAGCTGGGCGCTCCCGCCGTCTCCGCGGACGGCCGGTCCGCGGCGGTCTGCGAAGGGATCTCCATCGTGGCCGGACGCCCGGTCGTGGTGGATCTGACGACCGGGCGGACAGAGGTGGTACCGGACGTCGAGGACGCGACCTGGCTGCGGTTCGACGACACCGGGGACACCGCGCCCGGCCCGCTGTGGTTCGCCGGCTGGGACGGGACCGGCTCCCGCGTCGGACACACCGCACGCCACGGCGGCACGCTCTGGTCGGGGCCGGTGACCCTCGGCGGCGCGTCCCACCAGCCCGCGCTGTCGCTCAGCGACGACCTGCGGCTCGCCGCGACCGTGCTCGACGCGCCGGGCCGTCCGGCCGAGGCCGTCGTCGCCCGCACCGAGGGGCCGGACGCCTGGGACTGGGCATCCGTCACCGCGCTGAACGCCCCCGCCGACCCCGCGCTCGCCGGGCTCCGCACCGAGGAGACCTCCTGGTGCTCCTCCGACTGCCGCACGGTGCGGGGGCTGTTGCTCTCGTCCGGTGGGGACGCCGCTCCCCGGCCGCTGGCCGTTCTGGTGCACGGCGGTCCCGCCTGGCTCTGGTCCGCCGGGTACGCGCCGGGCGACGTGCTGGGCATCGCGCCAGCGCTGGCCGCCGCCGGGTACCTGGTGCTGCTGCCCAACCCCCGCGGCAGCAGCGGCCGGGGGCTGGAGCACGCCCGTGCCGTGGTCGGTGACGTCGGCGGCGGCGACCTGGACGACGTGCTGTCCGGCGTGCGCCACCTCGTCGACACCCGGCTCGCCGACCCGGACCGGGCCGCCGTCCTGGGACACAGCTACGGCGGCTTTCTCGCGGCCCTCGCCGCGGCACGCACCGATGTCTTCCGGGCGGCGGTGGTCGTCTCGGCGCCGACCGACTGGCTGAGCTTCACCCACACAAGCAACATCGGCGGGGGCTACGACCGGACCTACGGGATCGGGGGCGCGGACGCGCCGGCCGAACTGGTCCGGCGCTCCGCGGTCTTCGCCCATGGCGGCGGCGGAACGCCGACGCTCATCGTGCACGGCTCCGCGGACCGGGTCACTCCCGTCGGCCAGGCCCACGAGCTGTACCGGTCGCTGCTGCGGGCCGGGCGCGCCCCCGTCGAACTGTACGTGTACCCGGACGAGGGCCATGAGTTCACCAATGGCGCGCATCTGCTCGATGCCGCCGCCCGGGTCGAGCGGTGGCTCGCCACCCACCTGGGCCCGCGCTCCGCGGCCCCCCACCGCACCGCCGTGCCGGGGGACGCTTCCCCCGAGCCGATCCCCGGCACGGCTTCCGAGGCCGGGCCGGATGGTGTCGCCCCCCGAGCACCTTCCGGTCCGGCCGCCCCGGACCCGGCCGGGGGTGACCGGTGAGTACCGTCGCCCGTTCGCGCGTACGCGCGGCCCTGCCACTCGGCCATGTCGTGCGGCGCCTCGGTGGCACGTTCGGTCTGCTGATCGTCCTGTCCGTCGCCGTGTTCGCCCTGTTGCAGGCCGCCCCCGGCGACCCCGCCCAGACCCTGCTCGGACCGCGCAGCGCCACCCCCGAGGCCCTGGCCGCCGTACGGGCCCGCCACCACCTCGACAGCCCATTGGCCGTGCAGTACTGGTACTGGCTCGGTGACGCCGTCCGCCTCGATCTCGGTACGTCCATCCGCACCGGCGAGAGCGTCGCCGCCGCGCTGGGCGACCGGCTCGTGCTCACCGGGCAACTGGTCGGTCTCGGTTTCGCCGTGGCTCTGCTGCTCGGACTGCCGCCGGGTGTCCTGGCGGGCCTGCGCAACCGGCGGGCGACCGACCGGGCCGTCCAGAGTCTCGGCGTGGTGGCGCTGTCCACCCCCGCGTTCGCGGGCGGCCTGCTGCTCATCTATGTGTTCGCGCTGATGCTGGGCTGGTTCCCGGCCTATGGCCCCGGGCAGGGCTCGGGCACCGACCGGCTGACGCATCTGGTGCTGCCAGCCGTCGCTCTCGGTCTCGCCGTCACCGCCGTACTGCTGAAGCTGACCCGGGCCGCGGTGATCCGCGAACTCGACCGGGAGCACGTCACGTTCGCCCGCGCCCGTGGGGTCCGGGAGCGGGACATCCTGCTGCGGTACGTGCTGCGTGGCACCGTCGTGCCCGTCCTCACCGGGATCGGTCTGGTCCTCGCCTATCTCCTCGCGGGGACGGTCATGGTGGAGCAGGTCTTCGCACTGCCCGGCCTCGGTTCCCTGCTCGTCGACTCGGTCGCCTTCCGGGACGTCCCCGTCGTCCAGGCCGAGGCGTTGCTGATCGCCGCCCTGGTCTGTCTGGCGAACCTCGTCACGGATCTCCTACAGCCCCTGCTGGATCCACGGCTGAGGACCGCACCCGTGGCGAAGGCGCCCCTCGTGCCGGGGGCATCCCCCGTGGCCCCGTCGTCCGACGTCCCCGCGCAGGAGGTCCGATGAAGACGCGCGCGCCTCGCCGCCGGTTCTCGCCGCTGACCGTCTGCTGCTCCGTCCTGCTGGCGTTGTTCGCGCTGGCCGCGGCCCTCGGCCGGCTCCTGCTCCCCGACTGGGACGCGCAGGATCTCGCCACCGGCGCGGCCATGCCGGGCGGCGGGCACCTGCTCGGCACCGATGAACTCGGCCGGGACATCGCCCGGATGGTCGTCGCCGGGGCGCGGAGCACGCTGGTGGGTGCGGCGCTGGTGGCGTTCGGCTCGATGGCCATCGGCAATGTCCTCGGGCTCCTCGCGGGCTACTCGGGCGGCTGGATCGACACCGTCGTGCGCCGCTGGGCCGATCTGCTGCTGGCGCTGCCCGCCCTGCTCGTGACGATCGTCGTCGCGGGTATCGGCGGCGGGGGCTACGCCCTGGCCGTGGGCGTTCTCGTCGTGCTGACGTCGCCGGCCGACATCCGTCTGGTGCGGTCCGCCGTTCTGGAGCAGCGGCACCGAGCCTACGTGGAGGCGGCCGAGACGCTGGGGCTGTCCCCGTTCACGGTGATGGTCCGTCACATCTGGCCCAATGTGCTGCCGGTCGTGGTGGCGAACACCCTGCTCAACTTCGCCGGGGCGATCGTCGCGCTCAGCTCCCTCTCCTTCCTGGGGCTCGGCGTTCCGCCGGGCGCTCCGGACTGGGGGCGGATGCTCTCCGAGAACCGCACCCTGCTGTACGACAACCCGTCCGCCGCCCTGGCACCGGCCGTGCTGATCACCGCCGCCGCCGTGGCGCTCAACCTCCTCGGCGACCGGCTGTTCGAGGCTTTCTCCGACCGTGGGAGGTCCTGATGACAGCGCGCCCGGTGACGGACGACCGTGCTCCGTCCCCGGCACCGGCCACCGGCCCGCTCCTCGCGGTGGACGGCCTGAGCGTGGCCGCGACAGCGGGTGCGGGCGGCGCGGTCCCGATCATCGACGGCATCTCGCTGGAGGTCCGCCGGGGCGAGTGCGTCGGTATCGTCGGCGAGTCCGGCAGCGGCAAGTCGCTGGCGACGCGGGCCGTGGCCGGACTGCTGCCGACCGGGACCGGGGTGACGGCCGGGTCCGTACGGATCGACGGCCGGGAGGTACTCACCCTGACACCGCGCGAGCGGCACGCCCTGCGCGGCAGGCACGTCACGCTGCTGATGCAGGACCCGTTCACCATGCTGCATCCGCAGCTCACCTGCGGCCGTCAGATCGCCGACGGGCTGCGCGAGCCCGGCGGTGGCTTCGGAACACGCCGGAGGAAGGCCGCCGTACGCGCGGACGTGGCGCGGCGGCTCGCCGAGGTCGGGCTCGGCCCGGATGTCGCCGACCGCTATCCGCACGAGCTGTCCGGCGGAATGCGGCAGCGGGTGGCGGCGGCGGCCGCGCTCGCCGGCGACCCTGAGCTGCTGATCGCGGACGAACCGACCACCGCGCTGGACGCCGCCAACCAGCGCGCCGTACTCGATCTCCTGCGTGGCCTCCAGCGGAGCCGGGGCATGGGGCTGGTCCTGATCACACACGATCTGCGGGTCGCGTTCTCCGCCTGCGACCGGGTGTATGTGCTGTACGCGGGAAGCGTGCTGGAACACGGGCGCTCGGGCGAGCTGGAATCGGGCCCCCTGCATCCGTACACGGCCGGTCTGCTGGCCTCCGAACCGTCGGTGCGCGAACGGTACGAGGAACTCCCGGCCATCCCCGGCTCCGTACCGCCCCCCGGTGCCCGGGGCAGCGGCTGCCCGTTCGCCGACCGATGCGCGCACGCCGCCGAGGTCTGCCGCACCGAACCGGTCGTGCTGCTGCCACCATCGTCCGGCACAGGGACGGGACCGGTCCTCGACGACGCGCCCGGTGTGCGGCGGCTGTCGGCGTGTGTACGGATCGGCGAGGTCGGTGAGGCCCTCGCCGCACCGCCCGCGCGGGCCGCCGCCGTGCCCCGGCCGGTCCCGGCCGACGCGGTCGACGCGCAGGACGCCGCGCTGGTCGCCCGCTCCGTCGACCGTACGTTCCGGTCCTCGGCCGGGGATCGTGCCGCACTGTGCGAGGTGAGCCTGACCGTTCCCCGGGGCACCGTCGTGGCCCTGGTCGGCGAGTCCGGCTCGGGCAAGACGACGCTCGCCAGGATCGCCGTCGGCCTGGAGACGTTCGACGGCGGCACGGTCTCCGTGGGCGGCATCGCGCTGCCCGCAGGGCGCCGCCCCGGCACCGCGGACCGGCGGCGCCTGGCGGAGCAGGTGCAGATCGTCTTCCAGGACCCGTACTCCTCGCTCAATCCGCTCCGAACCGTGGGCGCGACCCTGCGCGAGGCGCTGGCCGCCGCGGCCGGCCGGCGCGGGCGCGACACGTCCGGCACCGAGGTGCGCACCCTGCTCGAACAGGTCGGTCTGCCGGGGGCATACGTCTCCCGTCGCCCGGCCGCGCTCTCCGGCGGCGAGCGTCAACGAGTGGCCCTCGCGCGGGCTCTGGCTGCCCGGCCCCAGCTGCTGATCTGCGACGAGGCGGTGGCGGCGCTGGATGTGTCGGTCCAGGCACAGCTGCTCAATCTGCTCGCCTCGCTCCAGCGGAGCGAGGGCTTCGCGGTGCTGTTCATCACCCACGATCTCGGTGTGGTGCGGCAGATGGCCGACCGGGTGGCCGTGATGCGCCAGGGGCGGATCGTCGAGCAGGGGGCCACGGCCGATGTGCTGGACGCTCCCGAACACCCCTGGACCCGGCGCCTGATCGACACACTTCCCGATGCGGCGGACCACGACGACGAGGATCTGACCGGACGGGGGTCACGCCGGTAGAGTGTGCGGCTGACCTGCGCGTACCACCGAGAGCGAGGAGGAACGGTGTCCGAGCCACCCGTCACCGTCGGCCTGCCCGCACCCCCGCGTCCAACGGAAGCACAGCAGTCCGCCGGCGTGCGGACCGCATTGGCCGGAAATCTCAACCGCCGTCGGCTGGCTCGCGGTTGGAGCCTGCGCGAACTGTCGGCCGCGACCGGTGTCAGCAAGGGGCTGCTGTCCCAGATCGAACGCGCCGAAGCCAATCCGACGGTCGACGTGCTGGTGCGGATCGCGGACGTGCTGGGCACCAGCTGCACGGATCTGCTCCGTCAGCCGCTGCTCCGGCCGGAGATCGTCCGCGTCTCCTCGCTCGACGAACCGGAGGACGAGACCTCGGTGAACCTGCTGTTCTCCGGCCACGAACAGGGCCGCATCGAGATCTACCGAACCCGGCTGCATCCGCACGCCCAGAGCCAAGTCAGCTCGCACGGTGCGGACTCTGTGGAGTACGTGCTGGTGATGTCGGGCCAGGTGACGCTGGTGGTGAACGATGTCCCGCATCTCCTGGAGGCGGGGGACACAGCCCGTTTCTCGGGACTCAGCAGCCACTACTACACCACCGAGGACTCCCCGGCCGTCACACACACCATCGTCGGGTACCCGCGAGACTGAGGCGTCCATTCCCCGGGCCTGCCACCGATTTCGGCTCGACTGCCGTTCGATATCGGCCGGTCACCCCCGACGCGCCGCAGACTGTGGCAGTCTGGAGGTGACCGCCCCACCGGGCTCCCCCGTACCGGTGGGGCGGTTCTGCGGTCCGATGCGACTCCGCCCGCGCAGACATGACGGGCCATCATGCATGTGCCCGGCCGTTGATGCCGTGTGACCTGATCAACTCCCTTCTTCTCGCATGAGAACCGCCTTCGGGGGCAGGCGCATACACCTCACCTACGACCAGGGGAGCGTGACGAGATGACGGCGCACACCGCGCGGACGGCCAGTGCGGAGCGAGCGGAGAGTGCACGGCCGACACCGGCAGTCGTCCCGTTCGACACCGGCGTGTGCCCGGGAACCGCCCCGGGCGCCGGGGAGATCGCGGACCCTGTCGCCGATACCGGCGAGCTGCCATGGATCGAGGACGCGGGAAAGGTCGCTCCGGCCGACGCCCGGGAGCTGTCCCGGTTGTTCTTCGAGCGCCTCCAGGTCCTGGAGGAGGGAACCTCCGCCCACCAGTACGCCCGCAACACCCTCATCGAGATGAACCTCTCCCTCGTGCGGTTCGCCGCGGGACGGTTCCGGCACCGGGGCGGCGGTGACATGGAGGACATCGTCCAGGTGGGCACCATCGGGCTGATCAAGGCCATCGACCGGTTCGACCTCTCCCGCGAGGTCGAGTTCACCTCTTTCGCGGTCCCCTACATCACCGGCGAGATCAAACGATTCTTCCGCGACACCAGCTGGGCGGTGCACGTTCCGCGCAGGCTGCAGGAGTTGCGGGTCGACATCGCCAGGACGAGGGACTCCCTGGCCGCGGAGCTCGACCGCGACCCCACCGTCCCGGAGCTGGCCGAGCAGCTGGGGCTCAGCGAGGACGAGGTCACCGAGGGCATCGTGGCGGCCAACGGGTACACGGCGGGTTCTCTGGACGTGCCGGCCGACCCGGCGGACGTGGGACGGCGCAAGGCACCGGGGCGCACCTTCGCGGATGTCCTGGGCGCACCCGATCCCGCGATGGAGACGGTCGAGAACCTGCATGCGCTCGCGCCGCTGCTGAGCGATCTCGACGACCGTGAGCGCCGCATCATCGACATGCGTTTCGGTCATGAGATGACCCAGTCACAGATCGGCGCGGAGCTCGGCATCTCGCAGATGCATGTGTCGCGACTCATCAGCAGGATTCTGCTGAAGCTCCGCAGCGGGATGTTCGTCGAGGAATGACGTGGCCGGACACGGTCTTCGCCCGTTGCCGAGCGGCGGACCGCCTCACCGCCCGGCCCGGCGTCCGTGTCCGTGTCCGTGCATCGCCCTCCTACGTCGCGGCCGAGCGAACTCGGGCGTGCTCGTCCGACGGTCGGTGACCCGCCTCCGTACCTCCACCGCACCACCGCGCAGGACGAGCAGGCGGAGGCGGAGTCAGCCGCCGTCCTTCCCCGGTGCCCGGCCCGCGTAGAAGGTGGCGATCATGTCCTCACCGCCGTGCCCCGCCGCCTCGGCACGCACGAAACGGTCGGCCGAGGCGGCGACCAGGTCCAGCCGCACACCCGATGCCTCGGCGGCGGCCAGGATGAGACGGGTGTCCTTGAGGGCCGTGGACAGAGTGAAGCTCGGAGCGAGGTCACCGGTGAGGACGGCGGCCGACTTGCCCTGGAGGTAGGGGGAGTCCAACGGGCCGCCCCTCATGGCATCGAGGAAAGTCCGGGGATCGATCTCCAGGCCCTCGGCCAGGTTGAGACATTCCGCGACGCTGTTGACCAGGTTGATCACCCAGGTGTTGACCACGAGTTTCAGCCGCGAGGCCG
This sequence comes from Streptomyces sp. NPDC088252, assembly GCF_044740965.1. NCBI lineage: Bacteria > Bacillati > Actinomycetota > Actinomycetes > Kitasatosporales > Streptomycetaceae > Streptomyces > Streptomyces sp. NPDC088252. Next base: position 162,645 of record NZ_JBIURS010000008.1, read on the forward strand.
CTCCCGGGACCTCGGCGACCCAGACGGTGCGCTCTCCGACCGCGTCCAGCACGGGTTCCACGGTCTCGCGGACGGCGGACGGACCGGAGACGAATACTGTCAACTTTCCTTGTTCCGCAGGCTGTTTGGTGCCGGAGACCGGTGCGTCGAGATAGATCAGGCCCAGATCCGCCGCGCGCCGGACGAGATCGTCGGTGGCGTCGGGCCCGACCGTCGAGCTCTGGAGCAGTACCTGCCCCCTGTGCAGGCCGGGTGACGCGGCGGTGAGTGCGGCGGCGACGGCCGGGCCGTCGCGGAGCATGGCGAGGACGACATCGGCGCCGCGCACGGCTTCCTCCGCCGTCTCCGTCACCGTGGCGCCGTCGGCGGCGAGCGGGGCCGCCTTGGCCTGTGTGCGGTTCCAGGCACGGACGTCGAGTCCGGCCCGGAGCAGGCTCCGGGCCATGCCTGAACCCATGATTCCGGTACCGAGGACGGCGACGGTCGGCCGGTGCCGTGCGGTTTCGGCGGCGCTTGGGTTCACGGGAGGACTCCCTTCGTCGGCCGCGCCTACGCGGTCGCGGCGCGGTGGGTTCTCAGGATTGCCCCAGCGCGCCTTCGAGAACGGCAACGTGCACGGCCCTGGCGAGTCGCGCGCCCCAGCGGGAACGCGGTCCGGCGAAGGCCTCCCCGGGGACGGACCCCGGTGAGGGGGCGGCGACGCACACGGCGTCGGTGGGGGTGCCGGAGCAGTCGAGTCCCGCGTCCAGGAGTGCCTGGACCTTGGCCTCGGTGGCCGTGGCGACCGCGTTGACGAGTGCGGCGTCGGAGAGAGCCACCGGGAGGGTGATGACGATGTTGACCGTGCCCGGCCGGGGTCGTTCCCCGTTGCCCCCGGCAGGGGCGGCGGCCCAGCCGCGTACGCCGAGTCCGCAGGTGACGGTCGCCGTCACCCCCTCGTCGGCCGCGACGGTGTACGCGGTGACATCAGCGGCCGTCATCAGTCCGACGCCGGGCCCCGTGAGGTGTTCCGCCGCGGCGATCTCGGCGAGGTGGCGGTCGGGATCGAGACGGGGGTAGCCGCCGGGCACCTGGGCGTTGAGGATCCAGGCGCGTGCGCCGATGCCGCCGCCGAGCACGGCGCTGCTGCACACCCGCCAGCCCGGCCCCAGCCGCCACACCAGATGGTGAAGTTCTTGACCCTCCTCGTTGCGGGCAAGCAGTTCACCCCGTTGTCGGGGCAGCCGGATTCGTACGGAACGGATGAGGCACCCCCGGTGGCGCGGCAGGACGAGGTCGGCAGTCGGCCGGTCGATCATATGCGCCGAGGGCACGGGCTTCGGCCGTGGCACCCGTGTCCGTGCGGTGCCACGGTGCCACGTCGGTGTGGTTTCTCGTGCCGCACGGATGAGTGCGGGCGCCTTCAGTCCGCGGCGGGAGCCGTGCCGGGCCGGAGCCGTACCGGCAGGGTCCCCGTGCTGTTGCCGACGAACCCTGCGTGCCGGGGCAACACGCTGCCGGGGACGGCGAGGTCCAGCTCCGGGAAACGGGTGAACAGCTGTTCCAGGGCGATGGTGGCTTCCATCCGCGCGAGCGGCGCTCCCAGGCAGTAGTGCGGCCCGTGGCCGAGCGAGAGATGCCGGGCCGCGGTGTCCCTGGCCGGTCTGGTCACGTCGAAGAGGTCGGCGTCGGGCCCGTGCGCGGCCTTGTCCCGACCGGCGGCCGAGTACCCGGCGAGCACGGGTGTGCCCTTGGGGACGACGGTTCCGTCGATGGTGAGGTCGCGGGTCGGATAGCGGAACGGGAAGTAGCTGACCGGGCTGTCCCAGCGCAGTGTCTCCTCCACCACGTCGGCCCACCGTGCCCGGCCGGACCTCACCAGGCCGAGCTGGTCGGGGTGGGTGCACAGGGCCCGTACCGCGTTGGTGACGAGGTTCAGCGTCGTCTCGTGTCCCGCGATGATCATCAGCAGCAGGGTGCCGATGAGCTCCTGCTGACCGAGTCGGCCGCCGCCTTCGTCGCGGGCGGCGATCAAGGCGCTGGTCAGGTCGTCGCCCGGCTGCTCCGCGCGGGCGGCGGCGACGGCTGCGAGCAGGGCCGGCAACTCCCTGTTGGCGGCCATCGCCTCCTCGGGACCGGTGTCGGTCGCGACCACCTGGCTGGAGAGACGGTGCAGCCGGTCCTGGTACCGGGCGTCGACCCCGAGAAGGTCGCAGATGACGCCCATCGGCAGCGGCAGGGCGAACCGGGCGCGCAGATCGACCGTTCCGTCGCCCTCCGCGGCGGCACGTTCGACGCCGTCGAGCAGTTCGGCGGTGACGGTCTCGATCCGCGACCGCAGCGCTTCCACCCGCCGTGCGGTGAATGCCTTGCCGACCAGTGAGCGCAGCCGCCGGTGGTCCTCGCCGTCGGCCGTCGTCATGCCCCTCACGGTCGCGAAGGTCTTCAGCGGCCAGCCGTCGGGGATGCGTCCCTCGGCCAGCTCGGTGAAGTGGCGTGCGTCCTTGGCCACGTCGGGGTGGGCGAGGAACTCCTTGAGCGCCTCGTGCCCGAGGACCACCATCCCGGCCACGTCGCCCGGAAGCACGACGGATGCCACGGCCCCTCGGGCGAGCAGCCCGGCGTTGTCCGCGTGCGGGCAGCCGCCGGCCGGGTCCATGCGGTACGGGGTACTGGTCAACGGGGGCTCTCCTGAAGGTCGTCGGCCGGTGGGCGGTGCGCGAGGGCGGCTTTGGCCGGTGTCGCGTCCAGGGGATGCGGCGAGGTGGGCTGCGGGCAAGGTGTGGGCCCGGTTGTTGGGGTAGGCCCGCTCGTCGAATCACCTGTTCGGGCTTGCTGCCGTTACGGCTGGAAGTACTCCGACATCAGGGCGCTGACCCATTCCGGCTGCTTGACGTCCACAGCGTGGAACTCCACCATCGCCGGCTTCAGGTCGATGACCGGGGTGCCCGACACCGCGTCGAGGCCCACCACCGTCAGTTCGCGTCCGTGGACGGACTCGATGGCACAGCACGTCACCCCGATGCGGTTCGGTCTGCGGGGGCCGCGGTCGGCGAAGACGCCAACGGGCGGGAGGTCGGAGCGACCGCGGTAGGGGCGGGGTTCGCGGTAGTCGTCGCGTTCCGGGAGCTGGTCGAGGACGAAGAGGATCTCCACGTGGGAGAAGCCCTCCAGACCCTGGAGGCACGCCTCGCCGAAACGCTCGTCGACGGTGATCGTGCTGCGGACGACACCCCAGTCGTCCGTGTGCTGAACGTCCGTCCGGTTGTTCCGGACCGTGCCTATCGGTGTGACCTCGAAGCTCGGCATGGCTAGGTTCTATCTCATCGGTCAGCGTCGTGCCCAGATGACGATGGCGGCCAGGTGGAGTGCGGCCTGGTGGGCGATGGCGAGTTCGCGCTGTGTGGCCAGGTCGCGCCACCGCCCGAGGCGGTTGGTTGGGTAGGCCGCGCGACGAGGTGCCTGCCATGTGCAGGTCCTTTTCCGCACGGCCCCCCTCCGAACCCGCCGTACGAGTTTCCCCGTAACGGGCTCTCCAGTGACCTATTTCGTGACGCTTCAGGTTGGCTTTCCTGAGTGGATCACGTCATGACAACCGGTGCAGACCACCAGAGTCTTGCGCCGCTTCTTCGCCATGACCTGGCGCCATTCAGTAGGTGGCCCTCCCCTGTCGAGGTCGGCGAGCTTTCGGATGTGGTGCACTCGCACGTCTTCCGACGTCCCGCATAGCTCGCACTTCCCCTTCAAGAGCCGGGCAATCAGCTCTTTTCTGGGGCGGGGGTTGGCCACTTGACGGTCCGCGAGGACCGCTGCCTTCTGCCGCGTCAGTGAGATTCCGCCGAATCGCGCGACCAGTAGCTTCCTACCTGCGCCGCGGGGGACGCTGGCTTCGAAGCACGTACGGAGCCCATATGGTGTCTCAACTTTGGCCTTGTAGCGGGCCGCCATCTTTGACACCGTCGAGCGATGCTTCGCTGCCAGTGTCTTGAGCAACGAGGTCTCCATGGCCCAACGCAGCCGATGCAATCGGCATACATTGCCGGCCAGTAGGTAGTACTGGACGATGCCCCGGTATTCGGCCCCGTAGACGTTGACGATGGTGTAGTCGTCGTCGTTGAGAAGCTGGGACCGATGCGCGGGTTTTCCGCGACTGAAGTACAGGGCTGCCTTCTCTCGAATCACCTTCGCTGGCACACGTAAGGCAATCGAACCGTTAGCCGTCCTGCGACCGCGGGTTGCTTGCCTATCGTTGTGCTGCACGGCGATCTCGTATCCGAGGAACGTTGCCGCGCCCTTGCGGGCATGGGTGATCAACGTCTTCTCTGGCGACAAGTCCAACTTGAGGTCTTCACGAAGGAATACCGCGAGACGCCGTTTGATCTCCTCGGCCTCGGATTTCGGCCCGATGAACCCAAGAAGGGTGTCATCGGCGTATCGCACGTAGCGCAGCCTTCGGAAGCCCGGATCGTTCGGATCCACGCTGGGGATACTGCGCTGCCGCTTGCAAAGTGACCGGACTTCGGCCCGGTCGCCCCGCCTGCGGGCACGAGCGATCGCGTTGACCACCTCCAGGTAGGCGGGGTTCCGCACCCTGCTCCGCCCTCGGGTGTATTGCGGAATCAGAACCTTCTCGACAAAGCTGTCCAGTCGATGTAGGTAGATATTGGACAGAAGCGGAGAAAGCACCCCGCCCTGCGGTGCCCCACTGAGCGTGGCTCCCCAGGTCCAGTCCTCCATGTACCCGGCCTCAAGCATGTTTCGCACCAGCCGAAGAAACCGGCCATCATGAATTCTTTCTGACAGGGTCTCGATAACGACTTGATGGTCGATCGATCCGAAGCAGTCGGAGATATCACCTTCGATGAACCAGGTCGTACCCGTCCAGGTATTTCCCACCTCTGTTAAGGCGGTGTGGCATCCCCGTCCGGGCCGGAACCCGTGGGAACGGTCGGAGAACTGCGGCTCGTAGTACGCCTCCAGAAGGAGACGCATCACTTCACCAACCAGTTTGTCCGTCCATGTCGGCAGCCCAAGCGGGCGAAGCTTCCCATTCTTCTTGGGAATGCCGACTCGCTTGACGGGACTAAATCGGTAGCGCTCGTGACGCATCGCATCAATGATGCGGCCGATCTTGTCCAACGACATGCTGTCCACGGTTTCTTGAGTTACTCCCGGCGTCATCGCTCCTTTGTTGGAGTAGATGCGGCCGTAAGCCACCAGGTACAACTGCGGATTGAACATTTGCCGATACAGTTCGTCGCACGGCAGTTCTTGCCTGCCGCGCTCACGAAGGATACCTAACACCGTGTCGGCACTCTGCATTTAGCATACCTTCCGGTCTCGTTCGCATCCAGTCACCTGTGCCCCTTCGCCCTGCGAGCGGCTTTCCCGCTCTCCTTGGCAGGTCGTTACTCCTGCGACTACTACGAGCACTCCGTCGCCCTAGGGTTCGCACCCCGTAGGCGATCCCACGTTCGTCCTTGTTGTACTTCATAGCGTGACGTAGGCGCCCCACTCATCTCCTTAAATGTCCTCACTGGACATCGCCCCATGTCGCAGAGGGTGCGTCGGCCCTGCATCAAAGCCGTCACAGGACATGGCATCGGTTTCAGCAACCTTTCCGATGGATGCGAACTTTCATCGACTGGAGATTGGGGTTCAGGCAATCCAGCTTTCGCCATATCACGCGGGCCCCTCAGTGCACCGTCCCTGGCAACTGGGCCCGGTCACTGATTGTCTGGCATGCTCTGGTCCCCATCACCTTTCGGATCCAGGTGAGCCATCAGGCCCAGGAATATCCCTCCAATTCCTCCCGGCTGAGCCGGGGATACAACAAGGCGCCTCGTGGCGCACATGCGGCGTTCGACGATGTCACGCTGCAAGGATCTTCGTCCGGGTGCCGTCAACGGCCCACCTGATCAGCCGTTCGTGAGCGGTCGGGGAGGAGCCGAGTTCGTCGGGAAGATCCCGCCAGGGCGAACAGGTGCGGTACTTCCACGCGATGGCCTCCAGCGTGCGGCAATGGTCGGCCCACCGCCGCCCACGGAGCGGGTGAGCCGACATCAACGGCTCGATCCGAGCGCACCTCACATCAGTGATCACTCATCGGACAGACACATCCGATCAACTGATCGCACAACGACACGGCCTGGGGCCGGACCCTGCCCACGGCCGCGCCCGCGTCGGGCCGCCCGCACGCAGGCCGCACAGCACGGAGAGCCGGCCCCCACGGGGCGCCCCTCACCCCTGCCCCGCGGCCTCCCACTCCTGGTGCGCGGTATGGACGCGGTGCCACAGTTCCGCCCGCGCGGGGGCGTCGACGTCGGTCAGGTCCAGCCGGAACACGCCGGCCAGCACGTTGTACCAGTCGTCGGCCGAGTCGATGGTCCGCTCGTCCGTGCCCCCGGCGTCGATCCGGCGCAGCACACAGCCGCGCAGCACGTCCACGCCCTCGGCATCGCGGAGCTGGGCGGTGAGGACCCGGACGAAGCCGGACTCGGGGGACGTGGACAGCCGGACGTGCTCCGCGGCGAAGGAGGACAGTTCCACGGGGTCCGGCGCGAAGTCCATCGCCGTGAACGCGCCGCGGGGGTCATGGGTGAACCGCCAGCCGCCGGGCACCGCCTCCGACGGGGCCATCGCGTAGGTGAACGGCCCCTGGGTGCAGCTGCCTTCGCGCAGCGGCAGCGGCTCGTACATTCCGCCGGCGAGCCCGGTGTCGACCAGCCACCGCTCGCCGTCGAGCCGCACGGTGAGCGCGAGATGGTCGCCGGCCGCACCCGCAGGGTCCTCGGGAGTGCCCTGCACCCCGGCCCGGTGCAGGGTGACGTCGTAGCCGAGGGCCGTCAGCAGTGCCCCGAAGGCCCCGTTGAGGTGGAAGCAGTAGCCGCCGCGCCCGCGCATGATCCGGGCCACGGATTCCTCGGCGCCGATGCCTGTCGACCGCCCCAGATGGATGTCGAGGTTCTCGTAGGCGACCCGCTCCACCTGCGCCCGGTGCAGTGCCCGCAGCGCCTCGGCGGTCGGGACCGCCGGCCGGGCCACCCCCAGCACGGCCAGATACCCGTCGACGTCGATCATGCTCCCCCTCACCGTCCGAACAGATGATCAGGATAGTCGCCGGTACCACCGCCCGGGCGGCGTCAGAAACCTCCCCGTCCCTCACCACCGGACCACCGATCCGTTGATCGGAAAGACACTTCTCAGGGGCGACGTCGCCGACGGGAAGGGGTGTTGCCTCAACGGGGACACCTCTGTATGCGAACGGGCCCCGCCCGGTCTCGTCATGCGGCGGCACGCCGGGCACTGCGCGGATTCGTGGTGCGACGCCACGCCCGGCACGGCGCGCGGAGACCCGGCATCGGGTCGACCGTCCGCGGTCGCCCGGAAACGCGCGGCGCCTCGACGCATGCCCGGCCGCCGCGCGGGGGGCGCACGGCGCGCAACCGCCACACCTCCACGACTCACCCGATTGGCCTAACGCTGGAGCGGCGTGCGCACCACCGTGACGGGCGGCCAGCACCGAGGCGCCGAGCATGCGGGGGACGGGCTCCGCAGGTGGGGAGGTTGCAGCGTCCATCCGGGTGAGGCGCGATGGAAGTCGGACGCGCCTCCCCTGATGGACCCAGCCACAGGACGCGCCCAGGCGAGGAGGAATCGGTCATGGGAGCCGCTGACGGTTTCACGGATTCCGGAGAGCTCGACGGCCTGACGGTGTACGACAACGCGGGCGAGAAGATCGGCAGTGTGGGCCGGGTGTATGTCGACGACAACACCGGCCGTCCGGACTGGATCACGGTGAAGACCGGCCTGTTCGGCATGAAGGAGAGCTTCGTGCCTCTTGCGGGGGCGCGTCGTGTGGGCTCCGACCTGCACATTTCACATCCGAAGGACCGCGTCAAGGAAGCCCCCCGAGTGGACGCGGACGCGCATCTGTCGGTGGCGGAGGAGGAAGAGCTCTACCGCCACTACGGCCTTGCCAGAAACACCACCGCCAGGCTCAGCGACCGTGCGGACACCGGGAGGACGACGTCCGAAACCGGCACCACGGCCATGGGCGCGGCGGGAGCCGCCGGCACCGGGGGTGAACGGCCGACCGCGGCCGGAACCCCGGCAACCGGTACGGGCACCTCCCGGACCCCCACGTCGCGGACGGGCGGCCCGGTCGGCGCGGGCACCGGGACGGCCGGCGCGGCCCGTCCCCTCGTCGGCGCCGGGGCGGGTTCCGAACGGTCCGCCGCCGACCTGGGCGGCAAGGAGGAACTGATCCGCTCCGAGGAGCAACTGCTCGTCGGCACCGAGGAGTACGAGAGCGGCAAGGCCCGCCTGCACAAGTACGTCGTCACCGAGAACGTCACCAGGACGGTGCCGGTGACGCACGAAGAGGTGCGGGTGATCCGTGAACCCCTGCAGCCCGGCGAAAGGGCGGCGGCGGGGCGCTCGGACATCCGTGAGCAGGATGTCGAGGTCACCCTGCATGCCGAGCGTGCCACGATGCGCAAGGAGACGGTGCCGGTCGAGCGGGTCCGCATGGAGACCAAGAGGGTGACCGAACAGAAGGAGATCTCCGCCGAACTCCGCAAGGAGCAGATCGACTACGCCGACACCAAGGGCATCGGCAGCAAGGACATCGGTGGCAAGGACGCGGGCGGCGAGTTCGGCCGGGGACGCCACCGCTGACCCCCGCTCACCGTGGCGTACCGCCGCGATGCAACCGCGAGTGAGGGACGGACCCGTGTGTGCCGGGGTCCGTCCTCTCGCCGTCGGCGATCGGGGCGCTCGGGCACGCAGCGCACCGACGGCCGCCCGTCGGGGGCGTCCGGAGCGGCCCGCGCCCTGACCCGGTAGACGTCGGCGATGAGTTCCTCGGTGATCACTTCCGAGTCCGGCAAGCCATCACGGGCCGCTGCGCAGCTCACGGGCGGTGTGGCCGGTGGTACGCCGGGCCGTTTCCCGTCGCACCACCTGCCTGGTGCCTACGGTCTCTGCAGAGCGATCACGGCGTTGTGTCCGCCGAATCCGAAGGAGTGGCTGACGGCACGCCGGATGGGCTGCCGCAGGGGAGACTTGGTGACGCAGTTGATGTCGAACTCGGGCGCCGGGGCGTCCAGGTTGGCGATCGGCGGCACGATTCCGCGTTGCAGCGTCAGGACGGTCAGTCCGGCCTCGATCGCTCCGGCCGCCCCCATGCAGTGCCCCAGGACGCCCTTCGGGGCGGTGACGGGCGGCCGGTGCGGGTAGACGCGGGCGATGAGGGCGGCCTCGGTGGCGTCGTTGACCGGGGTGGCCGTGCCGTGCGCGTTGACGTGCTCGACGTCTCCCGCCGCCCAGCCTGCGTCGCGCAGCGCGATCTCCACCGCCGTCCGGGCCACCGCGCCGGACGGATGCGGACTGATGGGATGGTGGGCGTCGGTGGTGGCCCCGGTGCCCGCGACCAGCGCCCGCGGTGCCGTGCCCCGGGCACGGGCGTCGTCCGCCCGCTCCAGCACCATGACGGCGGCACCCTCGCCCATGACCAGCCCGGCCCGGTCGGCGGCGAAGGGCCGGCACAGCCCGGTCGCGTCGCCGTCCCGCCGGGCCCCGGCTCCGGACCGGGCGAACCCGGCCATGGCGGCCGGATAGACGATCGACTCGGTGGCTCCGGCGATCGCGATGTCGCACTGCCCGGTGACCAGCAGATCGCGGGCGACGGACAGGGCCGTGACGCCGGACGAACAGGCGGTGCACGGCGCCATGCTGGGACCGGTCGCCCGCAGCTGGATCGCGATCTCGGCCGCCGGCATGTTCGGAATGGTGAGCAGGATGCCCGACGGCGAGGTGGCGTCGGGCCCGAGCCGGTCGAGCACGACGGCCTGCTCGGTCAGTGAGGCGGAACCCCCGCTGCTGGTGCCGACGACCACCGCGACCCTGCCGCCCTCCCACTCCGCCGGGTCGAGCCCGGCGTCGGCGACCGCCTCCCGGGCGGCGAGAACGGCGAACTTGGTGTACCTCCCCATCCGGAACGAGGTGCGTCCACCGACCGCGGCGTCCAGATCGATTCCGTCGACCGTACAGGCGAAATCGATCGCGCAGCCTTCGAGTGCCGCGACGGTACGCACCGGCGAGATTCCGGCACACACGCCCTTCCAGGTGGATTCGGTGTCGTTGCCGACCGGGGTGATCATGCCCAGGCCGGTGACGGCGATGTCGGGCCTGTTCATCGGGTGTTGCTCATCGGTGCCGCACCGCTCACCGGCGACCCGCCGTCGGCCCCGTCGATGAATCGCGTGATCTCGGCCAGGGTGGCGCCCTTGGGGAGCTTGTCGAAGTCTCCCTGGCCACCCAGCGTCTCCCTGATGAGCACGGCGAACTCGGCGACGGCGAGGGAGTCCATCTCCAGGCTGTCCATCGTGGAATCCGGACGGATCTCGGCGGCGGGCACTTTGAAGGTGTGTGTCAGAACCTCGGTGATCTTGGGATGAATCGCACTCATGAGCTTCCTCTCCATCATTCGGTACGACTGCCGGTGACGGCGGGGGCACCGTCCCGACGCCGAATCAACTGGGTGACGTGTCTCCAGTTACGCCTTGTGCCGAACCGATTCGCCACCGCCCTGCCGCGGCTGCGTGCACCACCGGGACAGAACGGCTGCCGTACCCCAGAAGACCAGCAGCGCAGCGCGGACACCGAGGGTCCCGGCCGCCTCCCGCACCGAGCGGGATCGCACAGTTGTTCCCGTTCTTGTCACGGTCCTCACCGTTCCCCCCGAGCCGTCGCCCGGCCCCCGTCCCGCTGCCAGCCGGCCTCCGGATCGTCGTACGCCTCGATGTAGTCGGCCCCCGCGATGGGCCAGTCGGCGAGCAGTTCCGGCGGCAGCGCGAAGGAGTCCACGAGGGAGGGCAGGTGAGCGGCGACGGCGGTGATCAGTCGGTCCACGACATCCGGCAGATCATTGACCTGATCCACCGTCAGATATCCTGCGGCCAGCAGGTCCCCGCTGTTCCGGGAGATCCGGTCGAGTGCGAACAGCCTCTGCAGGTCCACCAGTCGCTCACGGGCGGGACCGTCCGGAAGACCGGCCACCGCGTCCGTGTACGCCTCGACCGCCTGGCAGTGGGCGTGCGCCTCGACGCCACGCAGGGCCGGCCCGGACGCGGCGTTCCACCGTCCCAGCGGATCGCCGTGCGGTGCGCGGCTCATCCGCTCCCTGGCCCGGCCGAACCAGATCCCCTCCAGGGCCGCCAGGAGCCCGCCGAGGAACCGGGGATCGTCGAGGTCGCCGGATTCCCCGCCGGAGGGAGCACTTCGGCCGGCCGGTTCGGTGGCGAAGAGCATTTCCGCGGCGGCCTTGGCGTGGATGGCCAGGTTGTCGCCCTCCGCCGTGATGGCACCTTCCACTCCCGTGATGAGTTCGCTCATGCCGTTGTGTTCCAGAAGCGCCTGCGCACCGCACCGTTCGCGGCATTCGACGATCACCGACCTGGCCTGCCAGGTGATCCACCCCTTGGCGACGGCGACCAGTCGTTCCGCCTCCTCGCGGTCCGGACCCGGTCCGTCCACCCACGCCTCCCAGCGGTCCAGGGCCCGGCGGTGCAGCAGGCTCATCGCGAAGACGGTGGCCATGGCACGGGCGAGCGGGCCGTGGTGGCTGCGGTGGGCGATCACCGGGACCCGACGGGAGCCGCGGGGCCCGGAGATGTACCGGTGGCCGCCGTAGCGCACGGCGACCGCGAGCGTCGCGCGGGCGGAACCGACCGCGCAGGCGCTCATCGAGATCTTGCCGGAGGTGACGCGTCCGATCGACGTGAGGAGGCGGCGCCTGCGGTTGCCGACGGCGCTGCTGAACTCGCCGTCGTCACCGATCCGTCCATGGTCCCCGCCGAGCAACGCGTCGCGCGCCACGAAGACCTCGTCGAAGGAGGTCAGGCAGTGGTCCACCGGGCTCCCCGTGCGCGTGGGAAGCCTGCGGACCCGCACCCCGGGCAGGGCCCGAACGGCGTCGGTCAGCGGCACGAGGAAGAGGAAGACCCCGTGATCGGTGCCGTCGACGAGCAGACGCGCGGCCACGAGCCCCGTCTTGGGCCCGCCCGCCGGACTGGTGTTGGGCATGAACTTCTGGGCGCCCGCGTGGGGCGTGCGCAGAACGAACCCGTCGCGTTCGCGGTCATAGGCGGCCGTGGTCTCGACGGCAGCCGCGTCGTTGCCGTGAGCCACCTCTGTGCAGAGAAAGGTGCCGACGCTCCGCAGCCGCAGAAAGTCCGACAGATCACGCCGTCCGTCGCCGTCGTGGTCGAGGAGGCTGCCGAGAAAGAGGTTGTAGTGGATGCCCGCCACCGTGGTCAGTGCCGGGTCGACCGGGCCGAGCCATTCGTGCAGGGCCGCGAGGGCACGCGGGTCGGCGGCGAGCCGGGCGCCGCTGTCCAGGCAGTCGTTGAGGATCCCGAGCCGCTCGTAGACGAGTCGCAGGCGCTCCTCGGGAGTGCGGCGGTCCGGTCGGCGGAACGGTTCCGTGCTGATCAGCCGCTGCCAGAACGCGTGCTCCCGGCGGAAGCCGTTGCCGAGGAGCACGCCGGTGAGCAGGTCCGTGGACCGTTCGGCGGAGGGGCTGTCGGTCGTTGCGGTCATGAGACGACAACGATCAGTCGACGGCGAGGACACCGGGGGCCGTCCGCGACCGGCCGTCCGCTTCGGCCCGCTGGAAGGCGAGCACGACGTTGTGTCCGCCGAAGCCGAAGGAGTGGCTGAGTGCCCGCTCGACGTCCTGCATGCGGGGCTCCTTGACCACGCAGTCGAGGTCGAACCCGTCCGGCAACGAGTCCAGATTGGCGATCGGCGGGACGAGACCGCGCTCCAGGGTCAGTACGGTGGCCACCGCTTCGATCGCCCCGGCCGCGGCGAGGGTGTGCCCGAGCACGCCCTTCGGCGCGGTCACCGAGGGGCGGTCGGGGAAGAGTCCCGAGATGAGCGCGGTCTCCATCGCGTCGTTCAGCGCGGTCGACGTTCCGTGCGCATTGATGTGGTCGACATCGTGGGCCGCCCAGCCCGCCTCGCGCAGAGCCGCCCCCACGGCCCTGCGCGCGCCCGCTCCGTCCGGATGCGGGGCCGTGGGGTGGTGGGCATCGCTGGCGGACCCCGTACCGGTCAGCAGGGCGCGCGGCCGTACGCCGCGGGCGTGCGCGTCGGGCGTCCGCTCCAGCACGAGGACGGCGGCACCCTCGCCGATCACGAATCCGTCCCGGTCCGCGGCGAACGGCCGCGACGCCCCCGCCGGATCGCCGGTCCGCAGGGAGAGCGCGCCCATTGCCGCGAACGCGCTCACCACCAGCGGAGTCAGTACGGACTCGGCGCCACCCGCCACCACCACATCGCACCGTCCGCTCGTCAGCAGGTCACGGGCCACGGCGATCGCGGTCGCCCCGGACGCGCACGCCGTGGCCGGTGCCAGGCTCGGGCCGTGGGCCCGCAGCGCGATGGCGACCTCGCCGGCGGCGGCGTTGGGCATCATCATCGGTACCAGGAGCGGCGACACCGCCTCCGGCCCGGCCTCGGCCAGCTTGCGCAGACCGTCGGCGAGTACGGACACCCCGCCGACGCCGACACCCAGCACCACCCCCACCCGCTCGCCGTCCCAGCGCTCCGGTGACAGTCCCGCGTCCGCCACGGCCTGCCGGGCGGCGACCAGCGCCATCTTCACGAACCTCGCCATCCGCCACACCGAGCGTCCGCCGACGGCCGCGTCCAGGTCGATCCCGTCCACGGGGCAGGCGAAGTCGACCGGCAGCCCGGCCAGTTCCTCGCAGCCGCGGGCCATGGAAACGCCCTCGCACAGTCCCGCCCAGAAGGCGTGCTCGTCCGCGCCCGCGGGGCTCACCACCCCCACGCCCGTCACCGCGACCCCCACATCGGTCCGCCCCATGTTCCGCCCCCTCCTCGTAATCGATCACGTCTACCGGTTGTCGAACGGCAGTAGCCCCGGCGAGGATGCGCTCACTGAGCCGAACGGGTCACCGTCGGACCGAGTGGTCCGGCTTCCGCCGCGCGTCCGGTGACCGTGTTCACCCGTCCGCAGCAGTCCGCCGCGCTGTGCGCACCGGCAGGGCATCCCCTGGGGACATGAATGCGGACGGCGAAGCGGACGGCGAAGCGGACGGCGATCGGCCGGAGTCCCCGGAGGCAGGCACGGAACTGGCGGCGCTGCGCGCCAGGGTGGCGGCGCTGGAGGCCCGTCCCCCCGAGCGGCACCGGCTGCGGGCCCGTTCGTTCCTCGCGGCGCTGCTCATCGTCGTCGCGGCCGTCCTCACGCCGCTGAGCATCGTGTCCACCTGGGCGAAGAACCAGCTCGGCGACACCGACAACTACGTGGCGATGATGGCGCCGCTCGCATCCGACCTCGATGTGCAGACGGCGGTGACCGACCGCGTCACCGACGCCGTCATGAAACACCTCGACGTGAAGGCGCTGCTGGCCGACGTCGCCCCCGCGGACCGGCCCGTGGTCGACAAGGCGCTCGGGCGGCTGAGCGGCCCCCTCACCACAGGAGTCTCGGAGTTCGTCCACGGAACCGCCGAAAGGTTCGTCGCCAGCGACGCCTTCGAGACGATCTGGACCGACCTCAACCGGACCGCCCAGTCCGCGACGCTGAAGGCTCTGACCGGGAGCGCCAGCGGTGCGGTGAAGCTCAGCGGCAACACCGTCGCCATCGACCTGGCGCCCGTGATCGACCGGCTGAAGCACGACCTCGTCGACCGGGGGCTGGCGATCGCCGCGAAGATCCCCGAGATCCACACCGACTTCACGGTGCTGACCTCCGAATCCGTCGGCAGGGCCAAGAAGTGGTTCCGGGCTCTGCAGATCATCGGCTTCTGGCTGCCGTTGGTCACTCTCGCGTCTGCCGCGGGCGGGGTGCTCCTCGCGGTGCGCCGCCGCCGCGCGCTGGTCACGACGGCGCTGGCGGTCGCCGCGGGTGCCGCGGTGCTCGGGCTGGTCGTGTGGGTGGGCCGGGCGTTCTATCTGGACAGTCTTCCGCCCGAGGTGTCACAGCCGGCAGCCGGTTCCGTCTTCGACGCCCTGGCCGGCCCCGTACGCACCCTGGTCCGGCTGGTGATCACACTCGGCATCGTGGTGGCTCTCGCGGCATGGCTCATCGGCGACGGCCGCGCCGCCACCCGTGTCAAGGCCATGTGGGGCGACGGCATCGGTGCCGTGCGCGACGCGGCCGGATTCACCGGCGGCCCGGTCGGCAGGTGGGTGCACCGGACCAGGGCCTGGCTGAATTGGACGGTGGTCGTGGTGGCCGCGGCGGTCCTGGTGGCGTGGGACCGGCCGACAGGCCTGGTCACCGTGTGGATCGCGCTGTGCGCGCTGTTCGCGCTCGCCGTCGTCGAGTTCCTCGACGACGGCGGCGGGCCCCGGCCCGTCGCGCCCGGGTGAGCAACGGCTCCTCGGGGCGCGGCCGACGATCCGTGCACCGCACGGGCCGGATCTCCCCGGCCGAGCACCGGCCGGACCGACGGCGGGGCTCCGTGCCGCCCGGTCCCGGTCCGACAGGGCCCGCGCCGGCGGCGGGACGGTGCCGCGGTCCGGCGAGAGGGCGGCGGCACCGTCGTGGTCAGCACCGGGCGAGCGCCGCCTCCAGCTCCTTCTCGTCCGGCGGATTGGCGCCGGACCGTGCCACGGTGACGGCGGCGCAGGCCACAGCGTGACGCAGGACATCGGTCACCGTGGCCCGGTCCACCGAGCGCAGCCGTTCCCGGCCGTCCGTGCCGAGCAGCCCGTGCGAGGCGAGGGCGTGCAAGGTGCCCGACATGAAGGCGTCGCCCGCCCCCACGGTGTCGACGACGACGGTGGGCAGCGCCTCGACCGCCACCTGCCCGCCGGGAACGACGGCCAGCGCGCCGTCGCCTCCCCGGGTGACCAGGACGACGGCCGGGCCGGCGGCGAGCCACCGCTCGGCGACCCGTTCCGGCTCCTGACCGGGATACAGCCACTCCAGGTCCTCGTCGCTGGCCTTGACCACATCGCTGAGTGCTACGCACCGCTCGACCTTGCGGACGGCCGCGTCGTGGTCCCCCATCAGTTCGGGCCGGACATTGGGGTCGTAGCTGATGGTCGCGGACGTACGCAGCGATTCGACGGCGGCGAGGACGGTGGCCGCTCCGGGCTCCCTCACCGTCGCGATGGATCCGGTGTGGACGTGGTGGGGCGTCCGGTCCAGGGAGACCGGGGCGAGCGTCCAGGTGATCTCGAACGCGTACGCCGCCCGGCCGGCCCGGTCCAGGGTCACGGCGGCGGACGGGGTGGGAGCCGTGGCGCCGTCCGTTCGGACCTCGACCCCGGCGTCGGCCAGGTGGTCCCTGATCAGCCGGCCGTTGTCATCCGGGCCGAGCTGGGTGAGCAGGGTGGCACCGTGCCCGAGCCTGGCCACGCCGTACGCCACATTGGCCGGGCTGCCGCCCGGGTGGACCTGATCGGGCGCGCCCGGCAGCCGGACGATGTCGGCGACGCATTCACCGATGACCAGCAGGTCGAGTCTGTCGAGCATGGGGGTGGGGTCTCCTGGAGTGCGGCGACGAAGGGGGCCTGGTAGGCGGTGTGGCCTCCGAACACATTGAGCCCGATCCTGCCTCATGCGCAGTGGGGGTCGGTCGCGTCGACGGCCGGCCGGCGGTCGACGGGCGTCTCGGTGCGGCCGCCCGTGGCCCGGATCCGCAGCGCGAGCGTCGGGACGGTACGGATCAGCGGCACACTTCGGCGCGTACGGTCGTCCATCCGTCGTCCATCCGTCGTCCCTGCGGAGGAGCCGGGCCGTCCGCGGGTTCGGGTCGTGGCCGACGGCGTACCCGTCGGCCGTACCGGGCGTGGCCCGGAGCGGCACCGATCCGGCCGCGCCGGTGCCGTCCGGGCCGCCGAACCCGACGGTTGCGGTCGGTTCCGGGTCGCCGTCACGAGGAGTCGGCCAAGAACGTCAGAAGATGTGAGGGACAAAGACCCCCACCCCCCTCCGGGAGGGGGCGGGGGACTCGGGTCGCGGCGCGGGCCTGCCGGGGTGCGCGGACGGGCGTGCTCGTGTGCGTACGCGGGCCCTGCTCGGACAAGGGCCTCGCGTCGGGGCCGCGCGGGTACGTACGCGGGTCAGGTGGCGTCCTTGCGTCCCTCCTCGCCGTACCGGCGCTCGAACTTGGCGACCTGTCCCTCGGAGTCGACCACCCGGGCCTTGCCGGTGAAGAAGGGATGGCTCTCCGCGGAGATCTCCACGTCGATGACGGGGTAGCTGTTGCCGTCGTCCCAGTCGATCGTCTGCTCACTCGATGCCGTGGACCGGGTCAGAAAGGCGTACCCCGCCGAACGGTCCCGGAAGACGACGGGGCGGTAGGGCGGGTGTTTGTCCTGCTGCATGCCTGCTCCTGAGGACGTGCGATATCGGCTCGGGGCACTCCTGGCCAGCCTCGCGAACCAGGGCGGCCCGCGCGATCGGAAGCGTCCGTACGGGGCATCGGCACACGCGCGCTGCGCGGCGGGCGGGGCGGCCGCGCTCCGCGGCCGAGCACGTCATCACCGATGGGCGGCGGCCTCCAGCGCGTCGGCCACGAGCGTCAGGAACCGCGCGTGGGCCTGCGGGCTGCAGACCGGCTCCGGGTTCCAGGGCAGCACCTGGGCTCCCGGCTCGACCGCCGACCACCCATCGCCGGTCCGGAGTTCGTCGAGAGGGGTGGCGTTGGACCGGATGTCGGCGAGCACGATGGCCGGGCACAGAGCCGCGGCCTGCGCCCAGCCGACCGTCGACCAGTTCGCGCCGGGCCCCTCGGCCGGTTCCACGAGGTCGACGCCGAGCTCGGCCAACGCACGCAGCTCCGGCCACATGCGGGGGCGGGCGAGGTGCGCCCGATCCCGACCGGCCGGGGAGAGGGCGAGCACCCGGGGCCGGTCCGGTCCGGCGGCGAGGGTGCGCAGCCGGTCCCGGGCGGCGTCCAGGTCCCGTGCCGCCGACGCGGGCTCCTCGGCGCCGAGCGAACGGGCCAGCCGTGCGAAGCGTTCACCGATCTCCGCGAGCGTGCGCGCCTGCCCCACGTCGACGACGACGACCGGGACGTGTTCCTCCAGATGCTTGGCGGTCTCCGGGGCGAGCCCGTAGACATGACCGCCGCCGTAGCCGACGGCCACGACGAGGTCCGGCTCGACGCCCAGCAGGGTGTCCAGGTCCAGGGCGCTGCCCGCGCCCATATAGCGCACCGCGGTCAACGGCAGTGATCCGGTCTTCGCCGTGTCCGGTACGGCGTGGTCGTCATGATCGGAGCCGAATATCGCGCTCGGGCGTATGCCCTGGTCCCACAAGGACGCCCCGGCCTGGACGTAGGCGAGCACCCGCGCCGGACGCCGCTCTGCGGTCGACAACTGTCCACGATCGTCGGAGAACTGCCACACGGTCTGCTCCCTCACGTCACACGCCCCTCGGCACCGGCCGGTTCGCCCCTTTTCCCGGGTCGTACACCAGTACCTGCCCAGCGAACACCCGCGACACCCTCTTCGCGGCCGGTCCGGCGCGGACGACGCGAAGACGCCCGCGCATGTCCGGGACCGGCACCCCGTCGGTGTGGATGGAGCGCACCGTGCGAGGGTGCGCGGGACTCCACCCCCGCCGGTCCCGGCGGTCCGCTACAGATCCGGTTCGGTGCCACGTCCCAGATAGGTGAGGGGCCCGGGGTCGGGTACCCGGATCTCGCCGAAGCCGAGCCGGTCGTAGAACGCCCTGGCCGGGGTGTTGGCGGTGAGCATGGACAGATGCACCGCCTCGACCCCCTTGCCCCGCAGTGCGGCCAGGAACGTGCGCATGAGCACTCTGCCGTACCCCTTCCGCTGCCAGGCGGGCAGCAGGTCGATGTGCAAGTGCGCGGGATGGTCGGCGAGTTCGGGGAGGATCATCCGCTCCGGGGCGTGCAGAAGGGCAGCCATCTCCTCGCCGGGGGTGCGCGGAGTGCCGTCCGGTGCCGGGAAGCGGTCCCGGACGAGGGGCAGCCATCGCTTGCGGAACTCGCGCACGAACCGAGGTGTGCCGGCGGTGCCCAGGATGTATCCGACCGCCCGGCCCGTACCGTCGTCGATCACGAAGGCCAGGTCGGGTTCGAGGTACGCGTACGGGGCGGCGAAGATCGACGCGACCAGCTCCGGGTCCGGGTACAGATGCCGGGAGTCGCCACCGTTGTCGGCCGTGCGGACGCAGATGTCCGCGAGGGCCGCACGGTCGTCGGGGTGGTAGGCCCGTGAGCGGGCGGGCTCGTTCATCGGCTCATCCTGCCGAGCCTGGGAGCGCTCCCACAAGTCCCGCGCGGAGAATCCTCGAACAGGACCGTGTTCCATGCCGATCCGAGCGGCGACCGTTCGTACTAAGGGGTGTCGTTCGGATCGGGCCGGTTCAGGGTCGGGCCCGGTTCAGGATCGGGCCGGACCGGCGAACGGGGCACGGTGCCGCCCCGAGCTCGGACAGGACGCCATCGCCACCGGCGGCAACGCGGCCGGGCGCGGCACCGGTCCACGCGAGCCCGGCCTGATCCGAACGAGACGCACGGGCTCAGCCGGCGTCCACTCCCAGCCCGGTCAGGAACGCCGCGGCGGCCGGGGTGGGCCGAAAGCGGCTCCAGACCAGCCGCTCCGTGCGTGCGGGCGCGTCGCGGACGGACAGCACCTGTACGCCGGTCAGTTCCGCCGCGAAAGCGGAAGGCAGCATGGCGATCCCGAGCCCGCTGCGGACCAGCCGGACGATGAAGTCGGTGCCGCTGACCTCGAACGCCACCTCGCGGGTGAGGCCCATCGCCGCGAACGCCTCCTCCGACTGTGCACGGGCCGCGGTGCCGTCGGGGTAGTCGACGAACATCTCCTTCGCCAGCCGCTCCAGGCCCACTTCCGACTTCCCGGCCAGGGGGTGGGCGGGGGCGACCACGGCGACAAGTTCGCCGGTGGCGAGTTCGTGATCGCTCACGCCCTTCGGCCGGTAGCGCGGCAGCACACCCAGGAACGCCACGTCGAGCACACCGTCCCGCACGTCCTGGACCAGGTCCTTGCTCGCCCCGTCCCGAAGGACGATGTGCACCTTCGGATAACGGAGATGGAACGCCCGCAGCGCCGCCGGGACATCGACCGAGGCAATGGTCGGGATGGCTCCGACCGCGAGGCGGCCACGGACCTCCCCCGCCGTGGCGGCGACCTCGGCGCGGGCCCGTTCCGCCGCGTCGAGCGCCTGCCGGGCCTCCGGCAGAAACGCCTCGCCCGCCGCGGTGAGC
The DNA here is from genome assembly GCF_044740965.1 of Streptomyces sp. NPDC088252. NCBI lineage: Bacteria > Bacillati > Actinomycetota > Actinomycetes > Kitasatosporales > Streptomycetaceae > Streptomyces > Streptomyces sp. NPDC088252. The sequence continues at coordinate 182,876 of NZ_JBIURS010000008.1, forward strand.
CGCACCTGACGGCTCGTGCGGTCGAAGAGCCGGGCCCCCAGCTCCTTCTCCAACCGGGCGATCTGATGACTCAACGCGGACTGGACGACGAGACAACGCTTCGCCGCGCGTGTGAAGCTGCCCAGTTCGGCCACCGCGATGACGTACCGCATCTGCTGAAGTTCCATCCATCCATCGTGAACCACGATCGATGAGATGAAAAACATGTGTTGGACTCATGGATGATGGATCCCCGAGGCTGAGGGACATGGCTCATTCCACACACGGGACCCGCAGCACGGCCGTCCCCCGCGTTCTCCCCGATCCGCCCGTCGCCGGCCGCGGCCTGATCCTGCTGATGGCTGTCGCCGCCGGTCTCTCGGTCGCCGGGAACTACTTCGCGCAGCCGCTGCTCGACATCATCGAGCTGAATCTGCACATCGGCGTCACCGCGGCGGGGCTGATCGTGACCGCCGCCCAGGCCGGGTACGCGCTGGGCCTGATCCTGCTCGTTCCCCTCGGGGACATCGTGGACCGCCGACGGCTCGCCGTCGTCCTGTTCGCGCTCACCGCCCTCTTCCTCCTGCTGACGGCCGCGGCGCCGTCAGGGCCCCTGCTGATCGCCGCGACCTTGCTCACCGCGCTGACCTCCGTCGGGGCCCAGGTCGTGGTGCCGTTCGCGGCGGCCCTCGCGGCGCCGGCCGAACGCGGCAGGACCGTCGGCGTCGTCATGTCCGGTGTCCTGCTCGGCGGGCTGTTCGGACGGCTGGCCTCCGGTGCGCTGTCCGAGCTCGGCGGCTGGCGGACCGTGTACGGGGTGAACGCTCTGCTCGTGGCCGTCATGGCGATTCTTCTGCACAACCGGCTCCCCCGGCTGCCACGGCCGCAGGACACGGCCCCGATGCCGTACACCGGACTCCTGCGCTCCACACTCGCCCTGCTGCGGCAGGAACCTCTGCTGCGCTGGCGGGCATCCATCGGCGCGCTCTCCATGGCCTCGTACAGCGTGCAGCTGACGGCGCTGACGTTCCTGCTGGCCCGGCCCCCCTTCCGCTGGAACGCGGCGGCGATCGGACTCTTCGGGCTGGTGGGCGTCATCGGGGTGGTGGGCATGAACTTCGCGGCCCGGTTGAGCGACCGCGGCCGGGTGCAGGCCGTGTCGGGAACGGCGGCCGCGCTCCTCACGCTCTCCTGGCTGCCCCTGCTGGCCGGCGAGTCCTCCCTGTTGTGGCTGGCGGCCGGGGTGATCTCGCTGAACATCGCCCAGCAGGCGGGGCTCAACAGCGCCCAGAACGTGATCTACGGGCTCCGCCCGGAGGCCCGCAACCGGATCAACTCCGGGTTCATGACGCTCTTCTTCATGGGCGGGGCGACCGGCGCCGCACTCGCCTCGGTGGTCTGGTCGCATGCGGGCTGGGACGGCATCTGCCTCCTGGGCGGCGCGCTGGCCGCCGGAAGCCTCGTCCTGTGGGTACTGGAGCGCATCCGGATGGCCTCCCTCGCGCGTCGCGGGACCGGCGCCGTCATTCGTTGACGGTCGTCAGCAGCACCACGGCGTCCTCCAGCGCCAGCAGCCCGTGCCGCTCCTGCGGGATCGGGTGGAGTCCGCCGGTGCCCAGCTCCACGTCGCCCGAGGCCGCCGTGAGGCGCACCCTGCCGCGCAGCACCTGGAGGGAGGCCGCGGCGGGTGCGTTGTGCTCGTCCAGGGCGGAGCCCGAGGTGAGGGCGATGACGGTCTGGCGCAGGGGCTCCTCATGCAGCAGGCGGTGGGCGCTGCGGCCGTGCGGGGAGGTGCGGGCCGCGGCCAGATGCTCGTCGGCGAGGGCATTCAGATCGTCCATGTGCCCACTGTGCCGCAGCCCTCGTCCCCTCGCGATCCTGAGCGGGACCCACCGGCGTCGCCGACCGCCGGGGCCCGGGAACGGCGCTGCACCGGCATGCGGGGCCAAGTGTCCCGGTGACGGCGTCGGCGCAGCCGATCGGCGGAACGAGTCGCCCCAGGACCGCCGAGGCCCGGCGTGGACGCACACGCGTCCGTGCCCCGTGAGTGCCTGAGTGCCCGGGTCGGTGGCGGACGGTGCAGGTCCGCGACGCACGGGCGGTCGTCCTTCGCCCTCGATCCACTCGCCCTGAGCCCGACCGGCCGGACAGCCCGCCCGGGTGACGCGGGATGCAGCCGCGCGTTCGCCCCGGCCGACGCGCCGGCTCAGCCGTTCGCGGTCCACCGGTATCTGACGTCCGGCTCGTTCTCCTCGTTGCGGCTGCCGTCGTCGAACGCGATCGCGGTGAACCCGTGGCGCTCGTAGAAGGCGCGGGCGCCTGTGTTGCGTCGGAAGACGTAGAGGGTGAGCTCGTCGGGGGCGGTCTCGCGCACCTTGGCCAGGAGCAGTGAGCCGATGCCCCGCCGCCGTGCGTCGGGCCGCAGATACAGGTGCTCCAGCTCGGTTCCGTCGATGGAGGCGAACCCCAGTGCGTCGCCGGCCCCGGTCTCGGCGACCCACACCGTTGTCCCGGGCAGGACGACATGGGTCATCCAGGCGAGCGTGTCCGCGTCGCTGTGCACCTTCGGCAGGTACGGCATGGCCGCGGCGCGGGAGGCGAGGAAGAGCCCGGTGAGCGGCTCCGCGTCCTCGGTGGCGGCCTGGCGCAATACGATGCGGTCGGTCGGCGCGGACTCGTTCGGTGCCATTGCGTCTCTTCCCGTGCGGCCGGAACCCGCCACTTGTCGCGGTCGGCGGTGAGCTGTTCGTCGTCGTGGACGAACATATGCCGGGGCCCGTCGGTGTCTCCACCGAATTGGCGCCGCTCCTGCGGGCCCGTCCGTGTCCGCGGCGGGGCAGTCGCCGGCCGGCGCGGGCCACCCGCGAAAATGGCGCAGGGGAAGATCGCAGCGACCGACGACACCGAGGAGTGGCAGATGCCGCACGAACGAGCTGGACAGCCGGCCCGGCCGGAGGATCTCACCGATGTGGCCCGGCTGGTGACGGCCTATTACACGCTGCACCCGGATCCGGCCGAACCGGACCAGCGGGTGGCGTTCGGCACCTCCGGCCATCGCGGCTCGTCCACGGCCACCGCGTTCAACGAGGACCACATCGCCGCCACCAGTCAGGCCATCAGCGAGTACCGGGCGCGGCAGGGCACGGACGGGCCGCTCTTCCTGGGCGCCGACACCCACGCGCTGTCCGAACCGGCCCGGATCACCGCCATCGAGGTGTTCGCCGCCAATGACGTGACCGTGCTCGTCGACCCGGCCGACGGCTACACCCCCACTCCGGCGGTGTCGCACGCGATCCTCACCCACAACCGGGGCCGGACCGCGCACCTCGCCGACGGTGTGGTGGTCACTCCGTCCCACAACCCGCCCGGCGACGGCGGGTTCAAGTACAACCCGCCGAACGGGGGCCCGGCCGGGTCCGACGCCACCGGCTGGATCCAGGAGCGGGCCAACGAGATCATCGCGGACGGCATGAAGAACGTGCGCCGACTGCCCTACGCCCGCGCGCGAGCGGCGTCGACCACCGGGACGTACGACTTCCTCGGCAGCTATGTGGCGGACCTGCCGTCCGTGCTCGACCTGGACGCGATCCGTTCGGCCGGGGTGCGGATCGGCGCCGACCCGTTGGGCGGCGCGTCGGTCGCGTACTGGGGCCGCATCGCCGAACAGCACCGCCTCGATCTGACCGTGGTCAATCCGCTGACCGACCCCACCTGGCGGTTCATGACGCTGGACTGGGACGGAAGGATCCGGATGGACTGCTCCTCGCCGTACGCGATGGCCTCGCTGATCGGGCAGCGCGACCGCTATCGGATCGCGACCGGGAACGATGCCGACGCCGACCGGCACGGCATCGTCACCCCCGACGCCGGGCTGATGAACCCGAACCACTACCTCGCCGTCGCCATCGACTACCTGTACGCCCACCGCGAGCGGTGGCCGGCCGCCGCCGGCATCGGCAAGACACTGGTCTCCTCGGGCATGATCGACCGGGTCGCCGCCGGTCTCGGCCGTGAACTCGTCGAGGTGCCGGTCGGTTTCAAGTGGTTCGTGGACGGACTGCTCGACGGAGCGATCGGGTTCGGCGGCGAGGAATCGGCCGGGGCCTCGTTCCTGCGGCGTGACGGATCGGTGTGGACGACCGACAAGGACGGCATCATTCTTGCACTGCTCGCCGCGGAGATCCTCGCGGTGACGGGCAAGTCCCCCTCGGAGCGTTATGCCGCGCTCACCGCCCGGTTCGGCGAACCGGCGTACGCCCGGATCGACGCTCCCGCCGACCGCGAGCAGAAGGCGGTTCTCGCCCGGCTCTCCCCCGAACAGGTCACCGCCGACACCCTGGCCGGCGAGCCGGTCACGGCCGTGCTCACCAAGGCGCCCGGCAACGACGCACCGATCGGCGGCATCAAGGTGACCACCGAGAACGCCTGGTTCGCCGCCCGCCCCTCGGGCACCGAGGACGTCTACAAGATCTACGCCGAGTCGTTCCTGGGCACCGACCATCTCGGCCGGGTGCAGGAGGAGGCCAGGGCGGTGGTCTCCGCAGCCCTGGACGCCTGAGCGCGTCCGGAGCCGCCCCGGGCGGCTCCGGACGGCTCCGGACGGGAGGTCAGCGCACGATGTCCACGAAGACCGGGTTGGTGTAGAACCAGGTGTCCAGCCACGGATCGCCCTTGCCGGGCTCGTGCGGGAGCGGTCCGTGCGGGTCGACCGCCGCGCCGAGGAACCCCTTTCCGTGCCGCCTGCCGTCGCTGCCGCGCAACCGCAGGTAGAACGGCTCGTCCGCACGGCCGACGGGGATTCGCAGGGTGTACGTGCCGCGGCGCCCCGAGACGTCGCTGGTGTGGGCGAGCCGGGTGTCCGGGGCGTGCCAGTCGTCGGGGTCGGCGGCCGGGCCGCGGACGGCGCCGCGGATGACGTCGACGTGTTCCAGGCTCGGCAGCAGCCCGTGCGGATTGCGGCGGGAGGCGGCGGTCACCGTGACGGTGAGGGTGAGCTTCTCGCCACGCCTGGCGCGCAGCCGGCCGCCGAGGGTGGCGCTGTTGCCGTGCTCGCCTCGCACCTTGACGTCGATGCCGTCGATGAGATGGCCGTGGTCGACCCAGACCCGGCCGGCCCGCAGTCCCTCCATCACGTCCCGGTAGCCGTACCGGGTGACGCCGACATGGGTGCGGCTGAACTGGCCCGGCCAGAAGTCGCCGCCGGGCTGCGGCTCGGTGGTGTCGTACGGGTCGGGGACGTGACCGGTGTCGTCGAAGCTCTGGCCGGGCGGCCAGGGGCCGTTGACCCAGGTGTCCTGGGCGACGCGGTGGACGTCCGAGTTGGAGGTGATGGTGAACAGCTTGCCCTCCGCCAGCATCGCGTCCCACAGGCCGCCGACGGTGGCGGTCGCCCAGTCGAAGCCGCCGTAGGTGACGTACGCCTCCCGGGGGTAGCCGGGCCAGGAGTCGGCGGACGGCGAATTCGTGTATTCGCCGCGGATGTTGGTGTCAGGGTGCCAGCCCGGGATCGCCCCGGCCTGGGCACCCGGAGCGCCCTCCATGCCGATCATGATCCCGGGGGCCGCGTCGCGCCAGGCACGCATCTCGTGCGGGGAGTCGATGCCGAGCCGCATGGGGTGGTTGGCGAGGACGAGTACGTCGTCGACGTACCGGGTGCGGCGCTGTTCGGCCAGCCACTTGAGGGCTTCGACCGCGTGCGCCTCGTTGCGCGGGGTGTCGGGGTGTGCCGGGGCACCGGCGGTGTAGCCGAGCAGTTTGCCGTCGAAGGCCTCCTCGAACCGGGTGAGGAGCTCGACCTCGTGCCGTCCGGGCGGCGAGAAGACGGTGCAGTGCTCGGCACCGGGGATGTACCACTCCAGCCCCTGGAAGATCAGCATGCGCCTGTTGTCGGCGCGGGCCTTGAGGATCTCCTGGTGTTCGCGCGCGGCGCCGAACTCGGCGTGCCCGAAGTTGCTGTGCTCGGTGAAGACCATCCAGTCGAGACCGAACCGCTGCCCCGCCGCGGCCAGTTGGGAGAAGGTGTACTTGGCATCGTGGCTGTAGACGGAGTGGTTGTGGTGATCACCGACCAGATACACCAGGTCGGGGGCCTGCCCGTGTGCGTGGCCCTGCCCGTTTCCCTGGGACCGGCTTGCCCGCTGGTCGGCCAGCGCGGGCAGCGGCAGCGACGCGGCGGCGAAGGCGGCGCCGAACAGCCCGGCACGGCGCATCAACGCGCGCCGGCTGAGTCCCTGGGGGTCGAGTGACTGAGCGGGTACCCGGGGGTCGGCCCATTCGGGCACGGGGTGGGACATGACGCGACGTTCTCCTTCGTGCGGGGGCGGCTGCGGCCCGGGGCCCGGATCGCAGGACCGCCGCCCGGAGGATCTCCTGATTCCGGAACCATCGGATGAACCGGGCCCGACGGGCGGGGGTCGCTCCAGCGGCGCGCCGGTGGGCACGGCGGCGGACCGTCCGGGTGCGAGCCGGGCATGGTGAGGCCGCGGTGCGGATGGGCATGCCCCGGAGCCGCTCGGCGTGCACTCGCCGACCCCTGACCGGGCCTCCCGGATCCGGGCGTATGTCACCCGGACGCCGCTGACCGGTGGCGGAGCGCGCCGATCGCGTCGACGGTTGTCCCTACCCACCGATTCGGGCGGTGGCGGAGCCTGATGGGGGTGAGTCCGTGTCGGACGCCGGTGCGCCGGACCCTGTCACGACGCCGTTCGACAGGATGGGGGCGGCGCTGCTGCACACCCTCTTCAGCCAGTCGGCGGTCGGCCTTCATGTGCTGGACACGGAGTTGCGGGTGGTGCGGGCGAACCCGCGCTCCGACGCGGTCTCCGGTGACCTCCTCGTGGGGCGTCATTTCACCGACGCGTACCGGCTCGAAAAGCCGGACAGGGCGGAGCGGATGCTGCGCGAAGTACTGGCCAGCGGCGTGGCCACGCGCGAACGGCTGATCCGCGGCAGGCTCCTGGACGCCCCGGGCCCCGACCGCAGTCTCATGGTCTCCGTCTACCGGCTGGACGATCCGCACGGACACGCCCTTGGGCTGCTGGCCGCCGTCGTCGATGTCGACGAGCAGGAGAAGGCGCGTACCAGGGCGGCGTGCCTCGCCGCGGTGCGCACGAAGGTGGGCAGGTCACTGGAGGTGGCAGCGGCCTGCGAGGGCCTCGTCGAGGCCGTCGTCCCGGTGTTCGCCGATTTCGCCGTGGTCGAGGTGGTGGAGGAGGTCCTGCGCGGTTCGGATCCGCCGCTCGGCCCTCTGGGGCCCGACTTCCCGCTGCGCCGGGCCGCCGTTCGAGGTCCCGGTGCCCACGGCCACCGGGGCGGTCTCGTCGGAGAGATGCGCCGGCTGCCCGGACGTACCCCTTACGCGCTGGCCGCCTCGGACCTGCGGCCCCGGCTCGTCCGGATCACTCCCCGGACGGCCTGGCTCGAAGCGGACCCCGACAGCGCCCGGCTGATCGAGGCGACCGGGGCCCACTCCTTGATCGTCGTCCCGCTGAAGCTGCACGGCGCGGTCCTCGGTCTGGTGAGTTTCTACCGGTGCCGGGGAACGGAGCCCTTCGAGGAGGACGATCTCCCCTTCACTCTCACGGCAGCCGCTCATGTCGCGCTGAGCATCGACAACGCACGGCGGTACGAGCGCGACCATGTGATCGCATCGACGGTCCAGCGCCGGCTCCTTCCCCAGCTCGACGGTGCCCGGATCGGCGTGGAGACGGCACACGTCGTGCTGCCCGGCCGCAACAGCGGGAGCTGGTTCGACGCCATCGGCCTCTCCGGCGCACGCACCGCCCTGATCGTCGGGGCCGTGGACGGTCCGGGTCTCCAGACCGCCATCACCATGGGGCAGTTGCGGACCGTCATCCACGCGCTGGCCGGTCTCGACCTGGCACCCGACGAGGTACTGGCCCGGCTGACCGACACCGCCGACCGTCTGGCCGCCGAGCGGGCCGCGCTGCCGCCCGGCGACTGGGTGCACGGACAATCCGTCACGGCGACCTGCATGTACGCCGTCTACGACCCGTTCACCCGTATGTGCACCATCGCGCGGGCCGGCGATCCGATGCCGGGTCTCGTCACGCCCGACGGCGCCACGACCGTACTGGACGTGCCGGAAGGGCCACGGCTCTTCTCCGACGACAGCTCACCGTTCGCCACCGCCTCCTTCGAGCTCGACGAGGGCAGCGTTCTGGCCTTCTTCGCCGGCACGCCGCTGCCCCGCGGGGTCCCGACCCGGGTACGGGACGCACTCACGGCCCCCGGCCGCGGCCTCCAGGACCTGTGCGACGACGTGGTCTACAGCCTTCCGGCCGAGGTCCACCTGGAGGGCGCCGCTCTTCTCCTGGCACGTACCGGCGTCGTCCCGGCCGACCGGGTCGCCACCTGGGAGCTGGCCCACGACCGGACCACTCCCGCCATCGCCCGTACGCTCGTACGCGACCGGCTCGACGGCTGGAACCTCGACGCGGAGACGATCGAGGCGACCGAACTCATCGTGAGCGAACTGATCACCAACGCCGTCCGCTACGGCACCGCCCCATTGCAACTGCGGCTGATCCTGGACCGCACGCTCACCTGCGAAGTGCACGACAGCAGTCGGGTGTCGCCCCATCTGCGCCATGCGCGCACCGTCGACGAGGGCGGGCGCGGACTGTTCATCGTCTCCCAGCTCGCCACCCACTGGGGCACCCGGTTCGGCCAGGACGGCAAGGCCCTGTGGACCGAGCAGGAGATCCCGTCCACGGCAGACGGGTCCTGACCCTCCTCACGCGTCACCCTCTGCACTCGGCACCCGTTCCCATGGCCGTGGTGCGCACGGCCGGCGACGGGCCATTGCACCTGAAGGCCGACCGTGCTTGAGTGGCAGAGGAAGATATGAATCGAGGTTCAGAACATCGTGGCCTACCGACCCACCGCCCGCACGGAGGCGACGCGGATCGCTCACCGTGAACGGCTGCTGGACGCCGCACGGCAGCTGCTGGCCGAGGGCGGATACGCGGCGGCCAGCATCTCCGCGCTCGCCGACCGGGCCGGCGTCGCAACCGGCAGCGTCTACAACCACTTCGCCTCCAAGCAGGAGCTGCTCGCCGCGGTCTTCCGCCATGTCGCGGGGCACGAGCTCAGCGCGGTGCAGGAGGCCGTGCGGGCACGGAGCGGGGCCGCCGAGCAGCTGCGCGCCCTGGTCGAGGTCTTCTCGTACCGTGCGCTGAGTGCCCCGCGCACGGCCTGGACGCTGCTGGCCGAGCCCGTCGATCCGCTCGTCGAGCAGGAGCGCCTGACCTACCGGCGCGGCTATCACGCCCTCGCGGAATCGGCCGTCGCCGCCGGTGTCGCCGCGGGTGAACTGCCCGCGCAGAATGCGCGACTGTCGGCCGCCGCCGTGATCGGGGCGGTCGGCGAGGCGCTGCTCGGCCCGTTGTCGCCGGTCGGCGAGCGGGCCGACCCGGCGCCGTTCGTCGAGGGCATCACCACGCTGTGCCTGAGGGCGGTCGGAGCCGGCGGCACCTGATCGCGAGCCGAACACAGCCGCCCCACTCCCCGCCGTCCGACCGTCGACCCAGGACAGGAACCCGCGATGACCGTCACCACGCACCGGACCGGCCTTCGGCCCGAGTCCCCGGCGCCGCACCCCACCCATGAGGTCACCAACCAGGCACCGCCCCGGACCGGCCTCGACGAGTACGGCACCAATCTGCCGCTCGTACAGGCCGTCCGAACCTTCGGCGCGGCCTGGCACGAGCCGGAGCTCCACGACATCGGCACCCTCGTCGGTTCCGAGCGGTTCCAGGTCGATGCGGAGCTCGCCCACACCTCACCGCCCGTCCTGCGCACCCACGACCGTTACGGCAACCGCGTCGACGAGATCGAATTCCACCCCGCGTACCACGAGATCATCGGCGCGGCGGTGAGCCACGGCACGCACACCGCGGGCTGGGCCGACCCCAAGCCCGGGGCGGCGGTGGCGCGGGCTGCCTCGTTCATGCTGTTCGCCCAGATCGAACCCGGCCACGGCTGCCCGATGTCCATGTCGCATGCCGTGGTCCCGGTCCTGCAGCGCGACCCGGATGTCGGACGTGACTGGCTGCCGGGGCTGCTCAGCCGCTCGTACGACCCGCGGCCGATCGCCCCGGGCAGCAAGTCCGGGCTGACGTTCGGCATGGGGATGACCGAGAAGCAGGGCGGCTCCGACGTCCGCGCCAACACCACCCGGGCGGTCCCGCTGGCCTCCGACCCCGAGGGCCGGGCCCACCTGCTGACCGGCCACAAGTGGTTCTTCTCGGCCCCGCAGTCGGACGCCTTCCTGGTCCTGGCCCAGGCCGAGGCCGGGCTCACCTGCTTCCTCGTGCCGCGTGTGCTGGCCGACGGCACCCGTAACACCATTCGTGTCCAGCGGCTGAAGAACAAGCTCGGCAACAAGTCGAACGCCTCGTCCGAGGTGGAGTTCGACGGCACGTGGGCAGTGCGGATCGGTGAGCCCGGACGCGGTGTTCCCACCATCATCGAGATGGTCAACCACACCCGGCTCGACTGTGTGCTCGGCACCACCGCGGGCATGCGCCAGTCGGTTTCCGAGGCCCTCTGGCACGCGCACCACCGCAGCGCCTTCGGGGCCCGGCTGGTCGACCAGCCGGCCATGACAGCGGTCCTCGCAGATCTGGCGCTGGAGACGGAGGCCGCGACCTGGACCGCCCTGCGCCTGGCGCACGCGTACGAGGCCGACAGCGGTGAGTCCGAGGCGATGTTCCGGCGGCTGGCCACCGCGGTGTCCAAGTACTGGATCTGCAAACGCGGCCCGCACCACGCCTACGAGGCGCTGGAGTGCCTGGGCGGCAACGGCTACACCGAGGACTGGCCGTTGGCCCGGCGCTATCGCGAACAGCCGGTGATGGCGGTGTGGGAGGGCTCCGGCAATGTCATCGCCCTCGATGTGCTGCGGGGCATCGCCAGGACCCCGCGGTCGCTGGACGCCTTCTGGGCCGAACTGGAGATCACGGCCGGCGCCCATGACGATCTGGACGCGCACATCCGCCGAGTGCGCCGTGACCTGGCCGAGGACCTGAGCGACCCGCTCGCAGCCCAGAGCCGCGCCCGCGCGACGGTCGAGGGCATGGCGCTGGCTCTGCAGTCCTCGCTGATGCTGCGTCACGCTCCCGCGGCCACGGCCGAGGCATTCGTCGCCGCCCGGCTCGGCGAGACGCGCGGCCACCAGTACGGCGTGCTGCCGCGCGGCACCGATGCCGGGGCGATCGTGGAGCGGCACTTCGGCGGGACCGGCTGAGGCCGTCGCGGGCCGGGGCGGCCGCGTCGCCGCCCCGGCCCCTGACGGAGCGGTGTCGGCGCGCCGGGCGGGCGGTGCGATGGCACGGCGAGAGCCACACGGCTCACGCGGGCGCACGGGTGTCGGGCCGCGGCCGGTGGATCGCCCCGGTCGTGTCGGTGAGCGGGCGCCCGGTACCGCCCCAGCGCAGCGCGACGATCTCCGCCGCGATCGACACGGCCACCTCCTCGGGGGTGCGCGCACCGAGGTCGAGGCCGATGGGCGAGCGCAGGCGCGCCAGCTCCGCCTCGCCGAGACCGGACTCGCGCAGGCGGGCCAGCCGGTCCCGGTGGGTCCGGCGGCTGCCCATCACCCCGATGTACGCGGCCGGGGTGCGCAGGGCCACCTCCAGGAGCGGGACGTCGAACTTCGGGTCGTGGGTGAGTACGCACATCACGGTCCGTCCGTCGATCTCCGCATCGCGCACATACCGGTGCGGCCAGTCGGCGACCACCTCCACGCCCTCCGGGAACCGGCGTGGGTCGGCGAAGGCGGGGCGGGCGTCGCAGACGGTCACGCGATAGCCGAGGAACGCGCCGATACGGGCCACCGCCGCGGCGAAGTCGATCGCGCCGAAGACCAGCATCCGGGGCGGTGGCGCGAAGGACTGGAGGAACACGGTGACGTCGTCCTCACGCCGTTCGCCGTCCGGGCCGTAGTGCCGCAGGCCGGTGGCTCCCCGGGCGAGTTCCCCTCGCGCGTCGGCGGTGACGGCGGCGTCGAGGCCGCTCGTGCCCAGTGACCCGGAGACGGTGTCCGGCCCGACGGCGAGGGCCGCGCCGCGCAAGCCGGCTCCGTCGGTGACGGTGGCGACCACCACCGGGCGGTGCCCGGCGACCGATGCGGCGACCTCGCCGAAGGAGGTGTCGCACGTCGGCGTCACGGGACGTACGAGAAGTGTGATCGCGCCACCGCAGCTGAGCCCGACGGCGAAGGCGTCCGCGTCGCTGTAGCCGAAGGTACGCAGCTGGGCCCGGCCGGTCTCCACGACCTCCTTGGCCAGTTCGAAGACCGCGCCCTCGACGCAGCCGCCGGAGACGCTGCCCACGACCTCGTCGTCCGGGCCGACGGCCATGGCGGCGCCGGGGCCTCGCGGCACGCTGCGGCTGACGGCGACCACGGTGGCGAGCCCGAACGGCTTCCCGGCGGTGTACCAGCGGCTGAGCACCGGGAGGATCTCACGCATGGGCCGCCTCCCCTCGCACCGCTGCCCGCTCCGTGGCTCGTGGGCCGTGCCCGGCGGCGGGCGCGTCCGTGTGCCGGGGCACCGCCACCGCGCCCCGGCACTCCCGTCGAAATGCGGGCCCCATGCCTTCGAGCGGGCTCAGGCCGTGGTGTCGGACCATGCGTACGGCGGTGCGACGGGCCCGCTCGCGGGCCCGGCTCCGACCGACTCCAGTTCCTGGTCCGCGGCCTTCATCAGCTGTGCGGCCACATCCTTCATGGCGCGGCTCGCCGCGAGTTCGTCACCGATGGCGGGAACGTCCACGTCCTGCGGGTTGCAACGGGCGACCCCGTGTCCGACGAGCTTCTCGGAGCCGGTGTCCAGCACCGCCTCGGCCCTGGTCGTGCCGTCGTCCTCGGACAGACCGACACGGACCTTCCACTCCAGCTTGCGGGTCATCGAGCACCTCCTGCGACCGCGCCCGGACTCGGTGCGCCGCCACGACGCGGTCCTGCCATCAGGATCCACCCGGCCGGGCCCGTTCGCGCGTTCCGTCTCGCCCTGCGGAGATCACAGCGTCGAAATAGGATGAGGGAAGTCATCTCCACCGAGTGCGGAGCGGCCCATGAACCGGCGTCGTCCTCCCCGTGCGGCAAGCGCCGGTGAACTGCTCACCACCCTGCAACAGCTCACCTCACGGGCACGCCGTGAGGTGGAGGTGCATCAGGCACGGGTGGAGCTGGCCGAGGCACTTCAGCGCGAGATGCTCCCTCCGGCGCTGCCCGCGCTACCGGGGCTGCAGACCGCCGCCCGGTACATGCCGGCCCGCAGCGGACTGGACATCGGCGGCGACTGGTACGACGGATTCGTGCTGCCGGACGGAGCGCTGGCGCTCGCCATCGGGGACGTGCAGGGCCATGACGTCGAGGCGGCCGCCTTCATGGGGCAGATCCGCATCGCGATGCGGGCGATAGCCGCCACCGCCGCGGACCCCGGCGAGGTCGTGGGCCGGACCAACGATCTGCTGCTCTCGGTGAACTCCGGTCTCTTCGCGACCTGCACCTTCGTCCGTCTCGACCCGGTCACCCGGGAGCTCCACAGCGCCCGCGCCGGTCATGTCGCCGCCGTGTGGGCCACGACCGACGGACAGTACGGCTGCACCACCGACGAGGGCGGTCTGCCGCTGGGGATCCGGGCGGGTGAGCGCTATCCGGTCACCCGCCGCAGGCTGACGGGTCCCGGAGCCTTCGTCCTGGTCACCGACGGGGTCGTCGAGGGGCCCTCGTTCCCGGTCGACGAAGGACTGGACGCGGTGATGCGGCTGGTGGTCTCCCGGGCCGCGGGCGACGCCGATGAGCTGGCCGACGCGGTGCTGCGCGCGGCGGAACGGACCGGGCACCGGGACGACGCGGCCGTGCTCGTCCTGCGGCACGGAGCAGTCCCCGGGCAGTGGTGAGGCCCGGACCCGGGCCGAGCGTGTCACACAGCCGCCACCCGTCCGGGCGGGTGTCTGATGAGATGTGTGATCCGCAGCGAAAGAACCAGACGTGCGGCCTCGGCCGCACTGCGCATCCTGGCCGTCGCCGCTGTCTACTACCTGGCCGGAGGTCTCGGTCTGATCCGCGGCGTGTCCGTCCACGGTGAGGTCGTCACCCCGTTGTGGCCGCCGACGGGCATCGCGCTGAGTGCCCTGTTCTACCTGGGCCCGCGTGTGTGGCCGGGTATCGCGCTGGGCTCCCTGTGCGTCATCTCCACGCTGGACGACTCGGTGTCCTTCCTCACCGCCGTCGTCGTGGCGGGCAACACACTGGCCCCGGTCTGCTCCTACCTGATACTCCGCAGGGCCGGTTTCCGCAGGGAACTGGACCGGCTGCGCGACGGCCTGATGCTGGTCTTCCTCGGTGCGCTGGGCGGCATGGCCATCAGCGCGACCGTGGGCACATGGATGCTGGTGCTGGACGACCATCTGCCGTTGAGCGGATTCTGGCCGGTCTGGACGGCCTGGTGGTCAGGGGACGCGATGGGCGTGCTCGTGGTCACTCCGCTGCTGCTCGTGATGCGCAGGGCGCGGATGCCGCGGATCACCGACCGGTGGATCGAGGCGAGCGCGCTGGCGGCCGCCTCCGTCGCGGTGTCGCTGGTGGCCACCAGGAGCTCACTGGCAATGATCTACCTGGTGTTTCCGCTGCTCATCTGGGCGGCCCTGCGATTCCAGCTGGCCGGGAGCGCGCCGTGCGCCTTCCTGGTGTCGGTCCTTGCGGTCGTGGCGGGAACGCAGGGCGTGGGCCCCTTCGAGGGCCACACCCTCCTTCATGTGATGGTCAATCTCGCGGTACTGAACGGTTCCGTGGCCCTCACCGCGCTGCTGCTCGCCGCCGTCGTCACCGAACAGAGCAACATCCGCCGGAGAATCGAGCATGCCTGCGAGGAGCTGGCCGATCTGGTGGAACGTCTGGCTCCGGGAAGGGCGGCGCCGACCGCCGCCTGGCCGTCACGGCCCGAGGACGAACCCGACGGCCTCTGACGCGGCTCGTCGGGTGGCCGGAACGCCGCGCGTAAGCCCGCCCGCCGCCGGGAACGGTGTTGCCAGGAGGTCGTCGAGGTGCACATCCTGCGGGTCGAACCCGGCCATCAGCGCACATCATCCGAATCCAGCACCCTCCAAATGCGAACAGTCACACACAGACCAAGAGATCCAGCACGGAACGGGACGAGTTCCGAGTCAGTGTGCATGTCTGAACTTCACTGGAACTCCAGCGAAATGGCACGTGTGTGGATATCGTGCACCGAGCGTGGGCGCATCCGTCAGTCCATGGGATCGGCGGATGCGCCCCGTTTGTGGCGATGCAACTGTGACTGGGGGGTTCATGGGGCATGTCGAGCTACCCGATTCGGACAGATCAGGACCGGTGGGACTGGCGGGGGCGCCACGTCCGCGGTCTGTGTCGAATCGGCCTCGTAGCAAGGAACTTGACGATCTGTGGAGGGCGCCGACCGTAGGGCGCGAACGTTCGGAACCGGCGGCGACGAAGTGCAGGACGGGCCGGTTCCCGCCGGCTGTCATCGGCGCCGAGCTTCTGGGTCTCGGAATTCCGGCATGGCTCGTCCTGCGGGCCGGGGGGCAGTCGCGGGCGGCGTTCGCCGCGGCTGCGGCAGCGCTCGCCTGGTCCGGTGTGCGGGCCGCGCGCGGCCGGTACGCGGACCGGCCTCCGGGCGGTCCCCCGGGGGTACTGAGCGCGATCGGCGACTGGCTGCTGCTCATCGGCGTGCTCGCCGTGGCGCGGACCATGACCGGCGATTCGGTCGACCCCGCGACGGCGGTCGTGGCGCTGCTGCCCGGCCTGCTGGTGGGCGTCGCCGCTTGGGGGGCGCTGCGGTTGCCATGGTCGGCGCGGCAACGGCGGTCCGTCCGGCGGGTGTTGGTGGTCGGGGAAGCCACGGGGGTGGAACGAGCGGTGCGGCTGCTCGGTTCCCGCACGGATCACCCGTACACGGTGGTGGCCGCCGTACCGGTGGGCACCGCACCACTGCGGTGCGAGGTCCAGGTGCCGGGCCGGCTCGCACCGGCACCGGCCGACGACGACGCGTCGACCGTGCTGGGCGGGGCCTTCGCCCATGACGCGGACCTGGCTCTGGTGGTGCCCGGACCACAGCTCTCCGAGGAGCGGCTTCGGCAGCTCTTCTGGGGTCTGCACGACGGTGGGCTTCCACTGTCCGTGCTGTCGGAACTCTCCGGTATCGCGGCCGGCCGGATACGACCGGCCGCCGCGGCCGGGCTGACCCTGCTGCATGTCGCTCCCCCGCTGCGCCGGGGGCCGCAGGCGGCCCTGAAGGCCGTCGTGGACCGGGTCGGCGCCGCGCTCGGTCTGCTGGTTCTCGCCCCCTTGCTCCTCCTGATCGGGGCGGCGGTGCGACTCGGCTCCGACGGACCGGCGCTCCATCGCCAGATCCGCCAGGGGCAGCACAACCGGCCGTTCACGATGTGGAAGTTCCGGACGATGGTGGTGGACGCCGAACACCACAAGGAGCAGCTGATCACGGCGAACGAGAACGACGGCCCGATGTTCAAGATGCGCCACGACCCCCGCGTGACCGGAATCGGGCGTCTGTTGCGGCGGAGTTCGCTCGACGAGCTGCCGCAGCTGATCAATGTGCTGCGGGGCGACATGTCGCTGGTGGGTCCACGGCCCCCACTGCCGGAGGAGGTGTCCCGCTACGACGAGCGCGAACTGCGACGACTCGCGGTCAGACCGGGGCTGACCGGCCTGTGGCAGGTCAGCGGACGCTCGGACCTTTCCTGGCAGGAGACCGTCTCGCTGGACCTGTGGTACGTCGACAACTGGTCGGTGGCCACGGACATGGGACTCATGGCCCGTACGCTGCGCGCCGTCACCGACGGCCGCGGAGCCTACTGAGAACGGCGGCGGTCGATGCGAGGAGTACGAGACCACCGGCCGTACGGGGCCGGGGGGACGGGCGGCCGTCGCATCGCGTCGGCCGGCCCGTGCCGGACGGCCCGTCGGGCCCGCTCAGACCTGCGCGGCCGTCTGCTCCAGCCACCAGGCGTACGTGCGGGCGATCCCGTCGCGCAGTGCGATCCGCGGTGTGAACCCGAGGGAGGTGAGAAGGGAGACGTCGAGCAGCTTGCGGGGGGTGCCGTCGGGCTTGGCGGCATCCCACTCGACGATGCCCTGATAATCCGTCACCTCACAGATGATGCGGGCGAGTTCGCGGATGGTCAGATCCTCGCCGCAGCCGATGTTGACGGGGTCGTCACCGTCGTAGCGTTCCAGCAGCAGAAGGCACGCGGCGGCCAGGTCGTCGACGTGCAGGAATTCGCGGCGGGGGCTCCCGGAGCCCCAGAGCGTGACCGCGGGCGAGCCGTCGCGGCGCGCCTCGTGGAAGCGACGGATCAGCGCGGGCAGTACGTGCGAGGTCTCCAGATCGAAGTTGTCACCCGGTCCGTAGAGATTGGTGGGCATGGCGCTGATGTACGAGGCGCCGTACTGCCGCCGGTAGGACCGGATCTGCACGATTCCGGCGATCTTGGCCAGTGCGTAGGCCTCGTTGGTCGGTTCCAACGGACCGGTGAGCAGGGCGCTCTCGGGGATCGGCTGCGGGGCGCGCCGGGGGTAGATGCAGGACGAGCCGAGGAAGAGCAACCGCTCGACCCCGGCGGCGTGCGCTCCGGCGACGACGCTGAGCTGAATGCGCAGGTTGTCCTCGAGGAACTGCACCGGATACGTGCTGTTGGCCATGATCCCGCCCACCTTGGCGGCAGCCAGCACCACGGCGTCGGGGCGGACCTCGCGGAGAAACGCTCCGGTCCGCGCGGTGTCGCGCAGATCGAGACGGTCGCGGTCGCGGGTGATCACCTCGTGCCCGGCGTCGGTGAGGCGGCGCACCACCGCCGAGCCGACCAGGCCGCGATGGCCCGCGACGAATATGCGGGCGCCGGGTCGCAGGAGGGGGCGGACGGATTCCTGGGAAGGGCCGGGTAGATCAGTCGTCATGGCTCGGATTGTGCCAGCAGCCACCGGCCGCGGTGATGTTTTGCCGCAGATCACTCAATTCCCGATATTTCGGCGGGTACCAACAGCCTTTCAGGCGACCAGAGGAGGGGGAGACGTGGCGAAGACCGCGCTCATCACCGGCGTGACCGGACAGGACGGTTCGTACCTGTCCGAGTTGCTGCTCGACAAGGGGTACACGGTCCATGGACTGATACGCCGCTCGTCGAGCTTCAACACCGAGCGGATCGATCACATCTACCAGGGCCCGGAGGAGGAGAACAGATCCTTCGTCCTGCATCACGCCGACCTCGCCGACGGGGTCGCACTGGTGAACCTGCTGCGTGACATCCGGCCCGACGAGGTCTACAACCTGGGTGCGCAGTCGCACGTCCGGGTCTCCTTCGACGCACCGCTGTACACCGGCGACATCACGGGGCTCGGCACCATCCGGCTGCTGGAGGCCGTCCGGGCGAGCGGCATCGACACCCGCGTCTATCAGGCGTCGTCCTCGGAGATGTTCGGCGCGACCCCGCCGCCGCAGAACGAGAAGACCCCGTTCCATCCGCGCAGCCCGTACAGCGTCGCGAAGGTCTACTCGTACTGGGCGACCGTCAACTACCGTGAGGCGTACGGAATGTTCGCGGTCAACGGGATCCTCTTCAACCACGAGTCCCCGCGCCGCGGCGAGACCTTCGTGACCCGGAAGATCACGCGCGGGGTGGCCAGGATCAAGGCGGGTCTCCAGACCCACCTCCACCTGGGCAACCTCGACGCCGTGCGCGACTGGGGCTACGCCCCCGAGTACGTCGACGCGATGTGGCGGATGCTGCAGTGCGACGGTCCGGACGACTACGTGGTGGCCACCGGCGAGGGGGTCAGCGTCCGGCAGTTCCTGGAGTACGCCTTCGCCCACGCGGGACTGGACTGGCGGGAGCACGTGCGCTACGACCCCAAGTACGAGCGCCCCAGCGAGGTCGACGCGCTGATCGGTGACGCGGCCAAGGCCGAGGAACTCCTCGGCTGGAAACCGGCGGTGAGGGCGCGGGAGCTCGCCAGGATCATGGTCGAGGCGGACATCAGCCAACTGTCCGACCAACTCGCCGGAGCGGCCGTACGGGTGGACCGATGAACCGTACGGCCGTCCTCCACCGCGGCATCGCGGCGCCGGTCACCGGCATGCGGCCCGCTTCGGCGCTCCCCCACAGCGCCCGGCCGTCGCACCCCACGACCGTGCCGGGGACCATCACGGACGCCTCCTCGGTCTCCTCCACCGGCCATCCGGTGGATCCGAGCGCGTCCGCACCGGTCCGGACCCCGGTCCCGGACCACTCACTCGCCCTCGCCGGCAGCGGGACGGAGCGTCCTCGCCGTCGGCCGGACGAGGCAGGAACCGCGGCCTTCCGGCCGCAGCTCGTTCTCACCTTCGGAGCTGAATGATGAACGGAAGTACGGGGCGCAGACCCACCGGACACCGCCGGGCACGAGCCGCGGCCTCCGCGCTCTGCCTGCTCGCCGGAGCACTGACCGCCGCCACGTCCGGGGGCTCCCCCGCGGCGGCCCTCACCCCGCCGGTCTCGATGACCGCGGACGATCTCACCACCTGGCAGACCAACGGCATCGTCTGGGCGATGGCCGCGTCGGACGCCGGTGTCGTCTACACCGGCGGCACCTTCTCCACCGTCCGGCCACCGGGCGCGGACGCCGGTACCTCCGAACAGCCCGCGGTGAACTTCGCCGCGTTCGACGCCGCGACCGGTGCGCCGACCGGCTGCAGCCTGTCGTTCACGCTGTCGTCGGGAACGGCGACCGTACGGGCACTCGCCCTCTCCCCGGATCGGAAGACGCTCTATGTCGGCGGGCAGTTCGGGGCGGTGAGCGGGGTAGGGGTGAGCAATATCGCCGCGATCGACACCGCGACCTGCACCCCGCGCCAGGACTTCAAGTTCTCCGTCTCCGCGACGGTGCGGGCCCTGGCCGTCACGGCGGACACCGTCTATCTGGGCGGCGACTTCAATACCGTGGCGGGGCAGACCCGGAACAAGTTCGCCGCGGTCACCACCGGTGCCGCGCTGAAGCCGTGGAGGGCCGACACCGACGAGGTGGGCCGGGCCCTGGAGCTGACGCCCGACGGCAAGCACGTACTGCTCGGCGGCGACTTCTTCACCGTCAACGGCACCACGTCGCACGCGCTGGCCGTCGTGGACGCCACCACCGGGGCCGTCGCCAAGAGCTACCCGGCCGGCTTCATTCCGAACACCTCCACGGTGCAGGACCTGGCCACGGACGCCACCGGCTTCTACACCGCCAACGAGGGCACCGGAGGCGGTGTCTTCGACGGCCGGATCGCGCTGAACCTCAGCAACTTCGAGCAGCGCTGGCGGGACACCTGCCTGGGCGCCACGCAGGCCGTCCTGGTGCACAACGGAGTTCTGTACAGCGGGAGCCACGCGCACGACTGCTCCAGCATGGGCGAGTTCCCGGACCAGCCGCGCAGGCACCTGCTGGCCCAGTCGGTCGACGATCCGAAACTGCTCCCGTGGTTCCCGGACACCAATGACGGCATCGGGGAACCGGTCGGGCCGCGGGTGATGGCTCAGACCGACAAGGGCGGCCACCACTACCTGTGGGTGGGCGGCGAGTTCACCACCGTCAACGGCGCGCGACAGCAGGGTCTGACGCGGTTCGCCGACGGTCCGGACACCGGGGCGCCCTGGGTGCCGAACGTCAGCCTGTCCACGGTCGCCCCCGGCAAGGTGGAGGTCAACTGGCAGACGAGCTTCGACGCCGACGACGGTGAACTCACCTACCGGATCTACAAGGACGGTGCGAGCACCCCGGTGTACACCACGACCGGATACTCGCTGTTCTGGGACCGGCCGCAGCTGAGGTGGACCGATACGGACGTGGCCCCGGGCGAGACCCACTCGTACCGGATCAGCGCGAGCGACGGCACCAACACCAGCGCCAAGTCGCCCGCTCTGTCCGCCACCGTGGCGTCCACCGCCGAGAAGTACCCCGCCAAGGTGCTGGCCGACGGCGCGTCGCTGTACTGGCGGTACGACGAAGGCACCTCGACCTTCGCGGCCGACACCGGCGGCGGACGGGACAACGGATTCCTGCGCAACTCCCCCGCCTACCGGCAGACTCCGGCAGCGGTCGCGGGTCCCTCGACCGCGATCGGCTTCAACGGAACGAACCAGTACGCCTACAGCAACAAGCTTCACCCGCAGCCCACCAGGTTCTCCGTCGAGACCTGGATCAGGACGACGACCACCAAGGGAGGGAAGATCATCGGCTTCGGCAATGTGACCATGCAGAACAGCACCAAGTACGACAAGCATGTGTACATGCGCGACGACGGGCGGCTGGTCTTCGGCGTCCACAGCGGCGGCACCAGGACCATCACCACTCCCGCCGCCTACAACGACGGCGCCTGGCACCATGTCGTCGCCACCCAGGGCACCGGCGGCATGGCCCTGTACGTGGACGGGCAGCTGCGCGCCTCCAGCGCCCTGTACACCACCAACGAGGCCTACAGCGGCTACTGGCGGGTCGGCGGGGACAACCTGAACAACTGGCCGAGCCGGCCGACGAGCAACTTCTTCGCGGGGCAGGTCGACGAGACCGCCGTCTACCCGACCGCGCTGAGCAGCTCTCAGGTCAGTGCCCACTACGCCCTGAGGACGGGTGGATGAGGTATCCGTTCCGGGCCGGTGGCGCCGTCGTCGTACTGACGGCGGCACTGGCCGCCTGCGGCTCGTCCTCCGAGGGGCACGAGGGGGCGAACGGCGCCGGGCCCTCGGTCGGCCGGACCCCCGTCGCCGCCTCTTCGGCCGGCCCCGGGGCCACCGCGTCCGGTGGTCCCCCGGCCCGGCGCACGAGCGAACCGCCCAGGCTGCCCACCGATGAACTCACCCCGGCCACCGGCACCTTCACCAAGAAGCAGAAGGAGTACCTCGTCGACCGGGTTCCCCGGGGGATGGATCCGGCAGCGGTGCTCCAGACCGGTCAGGAGACCTGCGACAGGCTGACGTACCTCGTGAAGGTCGACCGGGACACGGCGGTCGGCGCGATCGTGACGGGCGAGATCGCCGACGCGGAGCCCGCCGTCGCACACCTCTGCCCCCACCACGGCGACCTGGTGCGGGAGGCCTCGCGGGGGTACGCCGACGGCACGTACGAGGGCGCGCGGATCCGGCCGGGCCGCTACCGCGACGTCACCCCCACCGAGAACTGCACCTGGCGGATCGCCGGGGCGAACGGCAGGACCCTGGCGTCGGGCTCCTCCGCCTCCGGGAAACGGTCCGGGATCACCGTCCCGAAGGCGGCCCGCGCCTTCACCTCCACAGGCTGCTACGCCTGGCTGCCGGAAGGAGACCTTGGATGAGCAAGCTGCCGATAGCCGTGGCGATCCCCACGAAGAACGAGGGGCTCAACATCGCCGAGGCGGTCACGTCGGTGCTCGGCCACTTCGAGGCGGTGGTCGTCGTCGACTCGCACAGTACGGACGACACGGTGAAGATCGCCGAGGAGTGCGGGGCCGAGGTGATCACGTACACCTGGGACGGCGGTCATCCGCGCAAGAAGCAGTGGTGCCTGGACCATGTCCGCACGGACCTGGACTGGATCCTGCTGCTCGACGGGGACGAGCGGCTCAGTCCGGGGCTGCTGGCCGAACTGCGGCAGATCTTCGCCGATCCCGGGGCGCCGGGACCGGCGGCGTACGACATACCGCTGGGCTACTGGTTCTCCGGGAAGCGGCTGCGGCACGGATACACCATCCGCAAGCGGTCGCTGACCGATCGCACCCGCTGCCACTACCCGGAGGTGGGTGATCTGGAGGCGCCTGGCATCGGCGAGGTCGAGGGCCACTACCAGCCGGTCGCCGAGTCGGTCGGCTCGCTCCGCCATCCGATCGAGCATCAGGATCTCGACCCGGTCACCGCCTGGTTCGAGCGGCACAACCGGTACTCGGACTGGGAGGCATGGCTGGAACATCACCCGGAGGTCAAGGAGCAGGTGCGCAAGGTGAAATCCCGCCAGGGGCAGCTGTTCCACAAGGCGCCCTTCAAGCCCCTGGTGTCGTTCGCGTACATGTATGTGTACCGGCGGGGGTTCCTGGACGGGCGGGCGGGCTTCGACTTCGCGCTGGCGATGAGTTTCTACCGCTGGCAGATCGCGCTCAAGTCCCGTGAGGGGAAGACCGTTTGACTCAGTGATCCTTCCGGCGGACGACGTCCTCGTAGGTCCGCCGGAGGGTCCGGGTCACGACATCGATGGTGAAGTGCTCATTGACCAGGTCCCAGGCGGCCTTGCCGGCCTGTGTGTTGGCCTCGGGTTCGAGGAGTTCCAGCACCGCACGGGCGACCTTGAGGGCGTTCTCCCCGTCCTCGCCGACCCGGCTGTCGATCACCCGGCCGGCCCCGGCCTTCGCAACATCGGGGCCGAGGCCACTGGTGCGGGTGATGACCACGGGGGTGCCGACGGACATCGCTTCGAGGACGGAGACGGCCAGGGGTTCCTCGATCGACGGCAGTACGTACACATCGGCCTCCCCGTCCGCGGCCAGAACCTCTTCGTGGCCGAGCGGTCCCAGGTGGCGGAGGGAGTCCATCACCCCCAGTTCGCGGGCGAGTTCGAGAGTCTCCGACAGCGCTCCGGTGTCGGGGCCGGCGAGCACGAACCGGGCGTCCGGGTGCTCGGCCAGGACCGTCGGCATCGCGGCGACGAAGTCCTGCGGACGCTTGCGCTCCTGGATCCGGCCCAGGAAGAGGACCGTCGGCGGCCGCCCCGGCGCGCGGGCGGGCTTGGGCTCCTGCGGCGTCACGCCGTTGACCAGCCGTACGCTGCGGGTCAACGGCACGGGTGCGGCGACGGCGTTCACATCGAGGCGTTCCCTCTCGGTCAGATGCAGCACGGCGTCGGCTTCGCGCAGCACCTTGCGTACGCCCAGCAGATCGGTCAACTGGGCGACCCGCTTTTCGGTCGGGTCCACCATGCCGTGGGTCTGGACGACCAGGGGCGTACGGGAGGCCAGCGCGAGCAGCGCGGCCGGGAGCGTCACCAGGTCGCGCATCAGATGGACATGGACGAGATCGGCGCCGCGCATCATGCGCCGGGCGGCGAGCAGGAGCGCGCCGGAAGTGATTCCGCTGACCTCGAACATGGGGAGCAGATGACGGGCCTGGAAGAGATGGACCGGGACTCCCTCGACCTCGCGCGGCAGCCGCCCCTCGAAGCCGTCACCCAGCGCCATGATGCGGGCGTCGTCGCCGCCGGCACGCTGGACCCTCGACAGGTTGAGCGCCACCCTTGTCGGGCCGCCGAACGCGTGGTCCGGAGTGTGCAGTGTGACGACGTGCAGGATCTTCACCAGAGTCCCCCTCAGTCTCGGCCGGTCTTTTACAGAATAGTCATCCAAACCCCCCAAGTGGGTTGATTCGTTAGAGTGTTCACAGATCCACGGAGCGGGGGGACAGATGACGTCCGTGCACGAGGCGGCGCCGTCCGCCCCCGTACCGGAGCACGGCCCGCAAGGCCCGGTCCAGCCGCCGGCGAGGCCCCTGGCGTGGGCCATGCTGTCGCGCGCCGTCGCCGTGCCGCTCATCCTCGGCCTGGTCTGCTTCCTGCCCGCGGTGATCGCCGCGCAGCCGGGCACCGGCGCCCGGGACACCGCGTACTGGCTGCAACTCGCGCTGACCTGCTATGCGGGGGCCCGGCTCGCCACGATGATCCTGTCCACCCGGCGCCGCCTGCTGCAGGGCGTCTTCTGGATGTTCGTGTACATCGCGATGGGGGTGGCGCCGTTCGCGCAGGTGGTCATCGGGCAGACCCCGACACCGATGGTCGGGCCGCGGTCGGATCTGGTGACGGCCATCGCGCTGGTCCTGGTGGGGTGTGCGGCGTTCGACCTCGGGGCGCTGCTGGCGTCCCGGCGCCCGCTGCGCCGCCGGGCCACCGCACGCTCCGGGAGCGGTCCGGCAACGGCGCACCGGGTACGGCTCAGGCTGTTGGTGGTGCTGGCCTTTGCGGCGAGCGGCTATTACATCGTGAAGCTCGGCGGGCCCGCCGTCTTCTTCACCAGTCGCCAGGAGATCAGCGCCTCGGTCGCGGCCAGCGGGGTGGTGTCGGACCAGTCCAATGTGGGGTCGGCCTTCCTCAAGGGCTTCGGTACGGTACCCGCGCTGCTCGGGCTGCTCTTCTGGACCCGTCGGCTGGTGACCTCGCGCAGGGCCCGGCGTTCCCCCTCGACGGTGCTTGTCTGGTGCGCGTTGCTGGTCCTCAATGTCATCGTCAACAACCCGATTTCCAATGCTCGTTACTGGTTCGTGACCGTACTGGTCTCGCTCCTGTTCACCGCGTTCCCGAGCAGCGCTGCGATGTACCGCTCGGTGCTGGTCATGGGAGTGGTCGGGGCGTTGGTGCTGTTCCCGTACGCGGACCGGTTCCGCTACGACAACGCCGGGTACCGGCCGGTGGAGACGTCGTCGGTCTTCGAGCCGCTGGCCACCAAGGACTACGACCAGGCGGTGATGTTCGCCAACACCGTCACCTGGGTCGACACCCGGGGCCACACCTATGGGCGTCAGTTGACGGGCTCCGCGCTGTTCTTCGTGCCCCGGTCGGTGTGGAGTGGCAAGCCGGAGGACACAGGAGTGCGCGTCGGCCAGTGGATGGGGATGAACATGACCAACCTGTCGGCGCCGCTGTGGACCGAGCTCTGGGTCGACTTCGGCGCTCCGGGCATGGTCGGCGCGTTCGCACTGATCGGGTACGCCGCGGCGCGCACCGACCGGCGTTACGCGCGGGCCGTCTCCCGGGACGGTCCGGGCCCCGGCAGCGTCCTGGCCATCGCCGCGCCGCTGATCGCCGGGTACACCTTCATCCTGTTGCGCGGACCGCTCTTGCAGTCCGTCGGGAAGCTGGCGATCGCGGCCCTCTGTCTGCTGCTGGTCACCAGTTTCAGGAGCCGGAACGGATGGCGTCCGCGCTGACGGGCGCCCGGTCGCCCGCGGTGCGGCGGTTCAGGCGGGCGACCCGGGCCCACGTGGCCACGGCCTTGCAGACCGATCCCAGGCACAGGCCCCAGGCCGCGCCCGGCACCCCGCCGAGCACATAGCCGCCCGTCAGAAAGGCCACGGCGGCGAGTGAGAAGACCACCTGGATGGAGAGAGTGGTACGGGGGTCGAGCATTCGCAGGGCCAGCAGTCCGCAGGTGCCGACGGCCATCGCCGCGTACTGGCTGCCGGTCGCAGGGAGCAGGGCGACGGCCGTTGACCAGGTGTCGCCGAGCAGGTGGCGGCCGACCCCGTCGGGCAGCAGGGCGAGTACGGTGGCCCAGGCCCCCGCGGTCAGTGCCAGTACGGCGGCGAGCGTCACCGTGGCGCGTACCCGGCGCCGTTCGCAGGAGAGCCGTCCGAGCAGCGGCGGACCGAAGCCGGTGGCCGAGGTGAACAGCACGTTCAGCGGCCCGAAGAGTGTGGTCGCGCCGCGCAGGGCGCCGACCACCAGCGGGTTGCCGACCGCACCGAGTCCGAGCACGGAGAGTTGGCCGGCTGCGTTGCCGACCCCGAATTCCACCACGAAGCGCCGCCCCAGGTGCCCCTTTCGCAGCAGGCCCTTCAGCCGCAGCGGTGTGTCGGCCACCCTGCGGTGCAGCAGGGCGGCCGACAGCAGCAGGGCGGGCAGTGCGGACAGCCCCCAGACGGTGACGAGCCGGGCGGCCGGGGTGCCGTACGGCTGCATGGCCAACGCGCCCAGTACGCACGCCAGTCTGAGCACGTCGCTGCCCAGTGCCAGGTGCGGCAGCTGCAGGGTGGAGAAGGCGTAGCGCATGGTGTCCTGTCCGAGGACCACCGGCAGAACGGGTCCCAGCGTCATCAGGGCGCGTGCGGTGGCGCCCGGGAGCAGCAGACAGACGGCGGCGAGCAGGGCGCCGAGCGCGGACGCGGCGAGCAGGGTGAAGACGACCGCCGACCGGCACGCGCCGCCCACCTCGTCGCGCTCGCCGCGCCGCAGCACGAGCGGCTGCCCGGTGTACGCGCCGAAAACGCCCAGGAGCACCGTGAAGACGAGGTAGACCGCCGAGAATCGGGCGAAGTCGGCCACGGTGGAGAGCCGGGCGGCCGCCACCAGCACCAGGATGTTGGTGAGCGCCGCCACGCCCTGGTCCGCGATCGAGCAGGCGATCGCGGTTCGTGCCTTCATCTGTGTCCCGCGGTGGAGTCGAAGGTGCGCAGGCCCAGCGTCTGCGCCGGGTCACCGGAATGTCCGGCGCCACCGTGGCTGTCCCCGTCGCCCGGGCCGGGCGCGGAGCCGGACCGGCCACCGCCCGCGCGACGCTTGCGCGCCTTCTTGCGGGCCCTGCGCTCGTGGCGGCTCCGGCCGGGGTGCAGCAGAGCGCCGAGCACCGTTCCGCCGGCCGCCTCGATGATCTCGCGGATCCTTTCCAGGTCGCTGCGGTGCACCTCGCGCGGGTCGCAGACCACGACGACGCCCTCCACCCGGTCGATCAGCGCGACGGCGTCGGCGTACGACAGCACGGGCGGGGCGAGCACGATGACGACGGCGTCCGGCCGGTCGCCCTCGGCGACAATCCGCCCGACGGGCGCGGAGGTGAGGGCGCGCGGCACGTTGTCCGTGCGCCGGCCCGCTATCAGGGTGAAGGCGCCCGATCCGGGTACGTCCACGTTCATCCGGCTGTCCGACGGCCAGGCCCGTTCTCCCTCCGTCGCCCAGCGTGGCCGGGCGCCCTGCACGGCCGGGCCGAGGTCCCTGGCCAGTGTGGGGGTGCGCAGATCGGCTTCGACCAGGAGTACGTCGCGTCCCATCTCGGCGAAGGCCGCGGCCAGATTGACCGCCGCGGCGGCCGCGGCGGTGCTGTCCCCGCGCGGGGCCGTGACCAGGAGTCTGCGGCGCTGGGCGAACCACGGGTCGTAGGCGAGCCGGAAGGCGACCGCCCGGTACTCCTCGGCCAACCGGCTCCCGCTCCGCCCGATGGCGAGCAGCGTGCCCGCGGTTGCCCGCTCCCTGGGCAGCGTGCCGAGCAGCGGGGCACCGAGGGAACGGACCAGTTCCCGGGTGGAGCGCACGGCCGGGTCGAAGACCAGGCGTACCCAGGACAGCAGCAGCCCCAGCGCCAGCCCGACGACTCCGCCGAGTCCCAGCAGCAGGGGAAGCCCCGCGCCGGTGGGCTTCGTGGGCGCCACGGGCCTCTTCGTCAGATAGCCGGGAGTGGTGTCCAGGGCACGCAACTCCGATATCTTCCTGCTGAGTTCGGAGATCGAGACCACGAGGTTGGCCCGTGCGCTGGTCACGTCGTTGCTGCCGACGGCCTGCTCCGCCAGTTGGTCCCGCTGCTCGGTGAGCGGTTTCAGCTGGGCACGGTAGCCGTCGACCATGTTGGCGATGCTGTCCTCGGTGCGCTGTCTGCGGATCTCCAGATAGGCGTCGGCGAGCGCCTCGGCCCGAGCCTTCGCCAGGGCGGGGGTGCGGCCGGTGTACGAGAAGCGGAGCACGAGGGTGTTCGGCGGGTTCGTGACCTGCAGTCCGGACAGCAGCGCTCCGACGTCCACCCGGTCGCCGTGCCTGGCCAGGGAGCCGACGGCCAGGGTGCCCACGGTGTCGCTGACCGCGGTCTGCCGCTCGGAGCCGATGTTGATGCCCTTGTCGGCGGAGGCGCCCGCGGCGAAGGGGTCCGAGGCGGCGGAGCGGACGACCACCTCACCCGTCGACGTGTAGCTGTCCTCGCCGCTCAGGGCGAGCCAGCCGCCGCCCAGCAGCCCGAGGACCACGCCGGAGGCGAGGAGTGCACGGTAGCGCAGGAGCTGGCGGAACTGGTCCCGCAGCAGGGCGGGTTCGTCCTGGTCCTCCAGGGCGCGGATGGGCTGGGTCATCGGTGTGGTCTCCCTTGTGCGTCGGCGAGGACCTCGGTGAGCAGTGCGTCGAAGCGGGCCAGGCCCGCCTCCCGGCTCAGATGGCGTGCGACGTACCGCGGCCCGTTGGCGCCGAGCGCGTCCGCCCCGGCCGGCGTTTCGACGAGCTTGCGTACGGCTGACAGCAGCGCGGCGGGGTCCTCCGGCGCGACCAGGATCCCGGCTCCGGACCGGTGCACCTCCTGGGCCGTCCCTCCCCCGTCGGCGACCGAGGCGACGACGGGGCGGCCCGAGACGAAGTACGAGGTCAGTTTGGACGGCACGCTCATGTCGAGCACGGACGCCCGCTGGGTCACCGCGAGCACATCGGCGGCGGCGAGGATGTCCGTGAACTCGTCGGCGTCGGCCGGCGGCAGGAAATCCAGGTTGCGCAGGCCCGCCGCGCGCCCCAGCAGCGCCTCGCGCTGGTTCCCGTCCCCCATCAGCACGACGCGGATGTCCGGCGCGAGCCGGGCCGCGTCGACGAGGACCTCCAGCCCCTGTTTGAGCCCCATGTTCCCGGAGTGCAGGACCACGGGAGTGCCCTCGCTCCACCCGAGCCTGGCCCGCGTAGCGGCGCGGTCGCCGGAAGGGGTCCGGACGTGCGACCAGTTCGGGACGGTACGGATGCGGCCGGGGTCCACGCCGTAAGCGGTGACGCGCGGGACGAAGGTATCGTGGATGACTCCCACGAGGGCCGCGCAGCGCAGCGCGTACCGTTCGGCCGCCGAGGCGACGGCCGCCGCCCGGCCGCCTCCCCGGATTCCGCTCTGGGCGGCGGCCGCACCCATCAGATCCTGTACGACCGGTATGTAAGGGACCCGGTGGCGGCGTGCCAGTCGGGCTCCGGTGACCCCGCCCGCGAGGCTGGGCATCTGGGAGATCACCGCGTCCGGTGGACGCGAGACAGGCGGCGCCAGCAGTCCGTGACCGAGCACCGTGGCCTCGAACACGGCTCTGCGCAGGGCGCTCTGACGGGACGGCACATAGTGTCTTCGCCGGTGGACGGTGACCCCGGCCCGCTTCTCGACGGCCCGCCACACACCCCGGTACGCCGCGTCGGTCCGCCAGGCCGGGTAGTGCGGCATGCCGGTCAGTACATGGGTGTCGGCCCCGCTCTCGGCCCAGTGCTCGGCAAGCTGCGCGGCGTACGGGCCGATGCCCGTCAGCTCCGGCGCGTAGTTCGTCGAGACGACCAGCAGCGTGCGGCCTTCGAACGGCTTGTGACGATCGGCATCGGACATGGACGCCCGCCTTCCCCCCGGAACGTTCTGTGTTCCCCCAAGGAACAGCCCCAAAAGCGAGCTTATCCGTTCACGAGATACGCAAGTGGTCTTCACAGTAAGGTCGTTGCACCATCAACACCGATACCGATATCCCGCGGCACCGGATGTCATGTCCGGACAACCACCCCGGGACACGGACATCACGTTCACCGTGGGGGGAGAGCACGGATGGTGCACAGGGTCGGTTACGCGCCGGGGGTCTACGACCTGTTCCACATAGGGCACCTCAACATCCTGCGGCATGCCCGCAGTCAGTGCGACTACCTCGTCGCAGGAGTCGTCTCGGACGAGATGGCCGTGCTCGCCAAGGGCCACAAACCGGTGATTCCGCTGCCGGAGCGGCTGGAGATCGTACGCAGCGTCCGCCATGTGGATGCCGCGTTCGTCGAGACCGTGCCCGACAAGATCGAGACCTGGCAGCAAGTCAGGTTCGACGTCATCTTCAAGGGGGACGACTGGCGGGACACGGAGAAGGGTCGGCGGCTGGAGCACGACTTCGCCGAGGTCGGCGTCGAGGTGGTCTACTTCCCGTACACCGTGCACACGTCCAGCACCCAGCTGCGCCGGGCGCTGGACTCCCTCGTCAGTCCGCAGTCCGGAGCGCTTTCAGCTCCCTGAACCACTTGACGAGGAACGCCACGAGGAACAGCGCGTGCACGACGGCGAGCGCGGCGTAGCCGACGCGGAATGCGGTCCGGTCACCGAGCAGCAGGAACACCGGGCAGAACACCCCGTAGTCGGCGGGCAGCAGTGCCAATGCGCGCATCCGGGACACCGGGGCCGGGGCGCCGCCGTCCGGTGCGGGCCGTGCGGCCGCCCTGCCCAGCTGTTCGCGCAACAGCCCCGCGCAGAAGGTCAGCACGGCGGTGAACAGGAAGCCCAGCGGCAGGAGCAGCCAGCCGTCGGACGGCAGAACGGAGAACCGCTGGAACGAGATCAGTACAGCGGTGTGTACGAGGATCATCTTGGCGCAGTCCACGACGTGGTCCAGCCACTCGCCGTCCGGGCCGCCCCGGCCGGTCAGCCTGGCCAGCTGGCCGTCGGCCGAATCGAGGGCGAAGCCGACGGCCAGACCGGCGTACACCGTGACCGCGAGCCCCCAGGAAGGCCGGACGAGTGCCACCGAGGCGATGGCCGCGAAAGTGAACACCGCACTGATCAGGGTGACTTGATTGGGCGACAGTCCGATACGGTACGCGCCTGCCGCGAACACCCGCCCGGCCGGACGGTTCACGTACCGCGAGTACAGCGACACCCCCTTGGCCGTCTTCTGCGCACCGCGCAACTCGCGCAGGACCGTGCCTGTGCTTTCCATACGCCCCCCAGCGTGTCCCTGTTCCGGCAGCGCCGCGGACACCGCCGTCGGAGCCGCATCATGGCATGCGGGGCGCCGTTCGCGTGGCCACTCGCCCGCTCCCGTCCGCGACCCCGCCCGGCCCGAAGCGGCCGCACCGTCCGCACGGGCACGGGTGGGGGCCTCGACTGAGAGCCTGTCGGATGACCGCGCCCGCCCGGTCGGAGGCCACCCGACAGGCTCTCAGACGGGCGCGGTGCGGCACTCCGGGTGGCCCCAGCCCTTCGGGTTCTTGGCAATCATCTCCTGCGCCGCATAAGGCCTTCCGCAGTGGCAGCGGCCGGCGAACCTGGCCCGGATGGTGCCGCCGGAGCGTGCGGGGCGCGCCGAGTTCCCTGCCCTCTTCACCGGGGTGCTCCTCCCCCGCCCCTCGGTCGCCCGGGCGGGGGCGGGCGTCGGGAACTGCGCGGAGCCGTGTGCGGTACCCGCCGACCGCTGTGCCACCGCGGCCTCGCTGGCCGCCTGGTCGGCAAGGGCGTTGAGCGGGTCCCCGTCGACCTGGTGGGCGGGCACGTGGACGAAGTTCACGGTCCGGCCGGTCAGCAGGGCATCGATCCCGGCCACCAGGTCGCGGTTGGCCACGGGCTTGCCGGCCGAGGTCTTCCAGCCGTTGCGCTTCCACCCGGGCAGCCACTTCGTCACGGCGTTCATCGCGTACTGCGAATCCATCCGCACCTCGATCGGCACGGACGGGTCCGTGGCCTCCAACAGCTCACGCAATGCCGTGAGTTCGGCGACATTGTTGGTGGCGTTCCCCAGCGGTCCCGCTTCCCAGCGCTCCGGACGTCCCTGCGCGTCGGCCACGACCCACGCCCAGGCCGCAGGCCCCGGATTGCCCTTCGATGCCCCGTCACACGCGGCGATGTTGCTCTCGTTCATGCCCTTGATCATGCCAGCGCCGCAGCACCCCTCCCGCACACCGTGACAGTGAGTAACGATTCGAGGTGCGGCGACGCGACGGCACTGGTTCTCTGATGGAGCCCGCTCTTCCCAACCGCACAAGGAGCGATGATGAGCGTTGCACGTGAATCCGGTGACCGTGCGCAGGAGCTGCGCGAAAAGGCCCGGCACATGACCGAGGCCGCGGAGCGCACCACTGACCCTGAGCAGCGCCAGCGGCTTCAGGAGAAGGCCCGGAAGCTGCAGGAGCAGAGCGAGCAGCAGGGCAAGATGGGCGGCGGGAACATCCGCCCGCCCAAGTAGCACCTGCCGCGCGTAGCACCCACCTCACGTAGTACCTGTCTCACACGAACGGCCGACGTCTTGCCGCTCTTCCATGGGTGAGTGGCAAGCCGTCGGCCGCCCGGTCCCCGGTATCCCGGCGCATCGGCGGTGCGGCCCTCGTTCTCTCGTTCCGAGCCGCTTCAGTACGGGTGCTTGTTGGCCTTGTTCGCCCACGCCTCGTAGGACGTGGCCCCCAGCTCGGGGTGGAGCTGTTCGAGAGTGATGCTCCGCCGGTCCGGGGGTTTCGCGAAGTCTTCGTACTGGAAGACATCGTCGAAGCCGATCTCCTGAGTTGCCTTCCAGTCACAGCTGTAGTAGACGGCACTGATCCGGGACCAGTAGATGGCGCTCATGCACATGGGACACGGAGCACCACTGGTGTAGATCACGCATCCCTGCAGCATACGAGCGCGCTCGGGCACCGCGTCGGGGGAACCCTCCGGCCGAGGCACCAGCTTCAGGGTGTACGCGTCCTGGTGCTCCTCGGAAATGCTGGGCGCCTCCGGATTGAGCACCTGAACAGCCTTGCGAATGGCCTCCACCTCACCGTGCGCCGTCGGATCGGCCGTGAGAAGGACACGATTCTGCCCGCGTGCGATGATCTCGCCGTCGTTGGTGATCACCGCACCGAACGGTCCGCCCCAGCCGTTGTCGACGGACTCGGTGGCCAGTCGAACCGCTTCGGCCATGAACTCCCTGTGCCCCATCTCAAGATCCTCCCGCTCAACGAGGCGGAATTTTTCCCTATTTGTCCGATAATTCCTTTTGGAACTAGACTACTCCGCATGAGTACCCGTGCAAGCCGCGACTCCAGCGGCAGCGCAACGGTCGTGATCTCCCAGAGGGTCCGGGCCGGCCGGGACGAGGACTACAAGCGCTGGCAGGAGAAGACCAACGAGGTCGCGCGAGGCTTTGACGGGTTCCAGGGGACGGAGTTGTACCCGCCCGCCTCCGGCGACGAAGGCGAGTGGGTCGTCGCCTTCCGCTTCTCCCGCGTCGAGCAGCTGACCGAGTGGCTGGACTCGAACGCGCGTCGGCAACTCCTCGACGAAGGCCGCCCACTGTTCGACGGACCCCCCACGCAAGAGGTGCTTTCCGGTGGCACGCCGACCGAGGATGTCGTCACGGCGGTCGTGTCGCACGATGTGCGACCGGGGCGTGAGCAGGATTTCCTGCACTGGCAGGACAAGATCCTCAAGGAACAGGAGAGGCATCCCGGTTTCATGGGGTCGGAACTCTTCAGGCCGGTAAAGGGAGTCCAGGACCGCTGGGTGGTCGCTTTCCGTTTCGACTCACGCGAGCACCTGGACGAATGGCTCGTCTCCGAGGCACGCGAGAAGCTTCTGACGGAAGGACGCGAGTACTTCGGTTCCTACGATGTGCGCAAGATCGGATCGGCTTTCGGCTCCTGGTTCCGCTTCGGCGAGGGCGCGGGAGAAGAGGCTCCGCCCAACTGGAAACAGGCCATGTCCGTGGTCCTGGCCCTGTATCCCACGGTGATGATCCTGAACCTGACGGTCGGTGACTGGCTCGGCCGCCTGGGGGTGCCCGGGTATCTCGCCCTGTTCATCAGCAACGTACTGAGTGTCAGTGTGCTGACCTGGTTGCTGATGCCGCTGGTCAACCGAGCGCTCGCCTTCTGGCTGCTGCCCGCCAGGGCACGATCCGTCGGTGCCCATGCGGCGGGCGCCGCGCTCGTTTCGGTGTGCTACCTCGTGATCATCACCGTCTTCGGCCTGGCCACGGGTTAGGGGCACGGCGCTCGGCTTCGTCCACGACCGTGGCCCGTGCAAGTCCGGGAGTTCCGTGATGCGCTACAGAGAACCGGCCAGAGGGATCGAAGGGGAGCTCGTCCAGCGCGGCGATGCCGACTACGACGCGATCCTGGCAGGCATGGTGTGGAACGGGCGCAAGCCCGAGCGATGCCCGGAACTGATCGTCCGCGCCGCTTCGGAGCGGGATGTTCCCGGGGCCGTCGTGCTGGCTCGTCGCCGCGGGCTCCGCATCGCGGTGCGGGCGGGCGGGCACAACTGGTGCGGTTCTTCCGTCCGTTCCGACGGCATGCTCATCGACCTCTCCCGGCTCCGGCGGTGCGACATCCGCGCGGCTTCTGCGACGGCGGCCGTGCAGCCCGCCGTCACCGGCAGTGAACTCGCTCCGGAACTCGCAGAGCGCGGCTTCTCCTTTCCCGCGGGGCATTGCGGGTCGGTCGCCGTCGGCGGCTATCTCCTCGGCGGAGGCCTCGGCTGGAATTCCGGCGCCCTGGGGCCGGCCTGCCGGAGTGTCCACGAATTCGAAGCCGTGACCGCGGACGGCGAAACGGTCCGGTGCAGCAAGGACGAGAATCCCGACCTGCTCTGGGCGGCGCGCGGAGCAGGTCCGGGTTTCTTCGCCGTCGTCACCCGATTTCACCTCCGCCTGCACCGGCTTCCCGCAGCGATCATGTCGACCACGTTCGTCTTTCCCCTCGCAGATCTCCATGAGGTGACGAACTGGGCCATCGAAACCGCTCGCGGTCTTCAACCGACCGTGGAGTTGACCCTCGTACTCGCAACAGCC
This sequence comes from Streptomyces sp. NPDC088252, assembly GCF_044740965.1. Taxonomy (NCBI): domain Bacteria; kingdom Bacillati; phylum Actinomycetota; class Actinomycetes; order Kitasatosporales; family Streptomycetaceae; genus Streptomyces; species Streptomyces sp. NPDC088252. The sequence continues at coordinate 218,177 of NZ_JBIURS010000008.1, forward strand.
GCCCCGCACATGACGCGAGCGAGGCCTCGTCCGAAGGTGATCACCGTCGCCGCCACCGCTTTCGCGGATTCGCGCGAGCAGGCCGTCCAGGCCCTCGGGCCACTCCGGAACTGCCCCTTCGCCGATCGGTCCCTCTTCCGCGAGGCGGACCGACCGACGTCTTTCAATGCCCTCTACAAAGCCTCCGACGACCTATGGCCCTCGCATCACCGCTACGCGGCCGACACCCTGTGGTCCGACTCCGATCTCGGGACGCTGTTGTCCAGGTTCAGCGACGCGGTGGAGGGGGCTCCCTCCGACAATTCGCTCGTCCTGGTACCCGTGTCGCCCGCGTCGCACAACGAGGAACTGCTGCGCGACATGGCCTTCTCGGTGCTCGGATCGAGCTACGTCGTCCCGTACGCCATCTGGGACGACGCAGCGGATGACGACATCAACGTCCGTTGGCTGCGCGAGACGATGAGCGCCGTGGAGCCCCTCGGGACGGGGCACTACATCGCCGAGGCCGACCTCGGCGCCGGTCCCTCCCGCGCGGAGCGGTCCTACACGGCGCGCGACTGGCGACGGCTTCAGGAACTGAGGGGCCGGTACGACCCGCAGGGCGCCTTCCACTCCTACCTCACGCCCTGAGACTCTTCGGCCGACGGAGGAAGACCCCGGTCGCCCACCCCGCCCCCGGCTGAGAGCGGTGCCTGGAATTTCACGGGCGAGGGGTGCACCACGGGCCGAGCGCGCGAAGGCACCCGCCCGCTCTCTTCTTGTTGACGCTCATCCGGCGAAGGGCCTACGTTGCGGTAAGCGCTTTCCAACTTCACCCGGGAGACTTGGGACATGAGCAGTCCACTGCGCATCACGCACGCCCACGGGGACCGGATCACGGTCACGGAGGAGCGCGGCGGCATCGACCTGATCAGCTATGTCTACCGTCCGGAGGCGGCCTGCGAGGCTCCGAAGCCCTACGTCCATCCCCTGCGCACACTGACCGATAACGTTGTCACCGACTATCGGCCCAATGATCACCGCTGGCACAAGGGCCTCCAGATGACGGCCTCCCATCTGTCCGGGCAGAACCTGTGGGGAGGCCACACCTATGTGCACGGCCAGGACTACCGGCCGCTGCCCGAACGGGTCGGATCGATGGCACACCTCGGATTCGACGAGGTGGCGGCGGATGCCGGACGCGCGGTCATCACGGAGGGGCTGAGCTGGCGCCACCACGACGGCACGCACTGGGCGGACGAGCAGCGGCGCATCGAACTGCATGATGTGGAACACGCCGAATCCGGCGCCGGTACGGCAGGCACCGGAGGCAGTTGGACGCTGACCTGGTCGAGCGCGATCACCAATCGGCGCACCGAGCCGCTGCACTTCGGCAGCCCCACGACACACGGCCGCAAGGCGGCGGGGTACACCGGTCTGTTCTGGCGCGGGCCGCGCGCCTTCCGGGGCGGGCGGATCCTCGGACCGGACGGTTCTGGACCGGAGTTGATGGGAACGAAAGCCCCGTGGCTGGCCTACAGCGGTGAGCACGACGGCGCCGACGGCCACGCCACACTGATCTTCCGGCACGCCCCGGAGAACGACCACTCGGGAGAGGGCGGGACCCACCCGGCGCACTGGTTCGTCCGCAATGAGCCCTTCGCGGCCGTCGCCCCCTCCTTCGCGTTCCACGACGAACTGGAGCTGGCCCCGGGCGACACCCTGTCCCGCCGCTACCGGGTCACCGTCGCGGACGGGGCATGGGACCGGGAGCGGATCGCCGAGTACCACGCGGAGCACCCGTGGTGAACAAGGCCATGGCCGGGTCAGCCTGTACCCGGAACTGCCCCTCGACATTTCCGGTCGCGCACGCCTGTGCGATCCGGGGCCCGGGTCTGTACGGTTGGCCGAGCCGGGGACGGCCTCCGAAACAGACCCACGAACCTTCACCGGTGCCGACATCGCGCTCGGCAGCCCCAGGGCCGCCCGGGTGTCCGGAGCCCCTGGCTCCGTCGGCTGCAACTCGCCTCGGTCGGGATCGACAGCCGTCTCGCGCCGGACCGGCCCGTCCTCGGCCGTCGGCGGGTTCCTCTTGCGTTCGCAATGGGAAAACGCTTTCAGTACAGCTATCGTATCCCTATGCAGAGCCAGGTCAATCGACGTTCCGCCCGTCCCCGCCCGCCGTCCGCCGTGACGCTCCAGCAGGTCGCGCAGGACGCCGGGGTCTCTCTCGCCACGGCTTCGCGCGTCCTCAGCGACAGCGACCGCAACGTCACCCAGGAGCTGCAGGAGCGCGTCCTGGAGGCCGCCGCCCGGCTCCGCTATGTGTCCAACGCGCCGGCCCGCGCACTCGTGCAGTCCACGACGTCCATCGTCGGTCTGATCGTCCACGATGTGAATGACGCCTACTACTCCGCCATCGCGGCCGGTGTCATGGAGGTCGCCCGCGACCACAAGCTCCTCGTGATGCTGGCCGGCACCTTCCATGAGCCCGGACTCCAGGCGGAGTACGTGGCACGGCTGCGGGCGCAGCGGGCCCGTGCCGTCGTGCTCGCCGGTTCGGGCTTCATCGGCGGGAGCCCCGCGCTCACCCAGGAGCTGGAGGCGTTCGCGGCGCAGGGCGGCCGGGTGACCGCGGTCGCGCACCAGGATCTTCCGGTGGACACGATCGTGCCGGGAAACCGTGAGGGCGGCCGGGCGGTCGCCGAGCACCTCGCCCGGCTGGGGCACACGGAGATCGGCATCATCTGCGGACCGCTTGCGCTGGTCTCCGTACAGGATCGGCTGCACGGCTTCCTGGAGCGGGCGGCCGAACTGGGCATCTCCGTTCAGGAGCGCCATCGCGTGGAGGCCGACTTCACCCGGGAGGGCGGGCGAGCCGCGGCTGTACAACTGTTCCGCAGGTCGCCGGGGATCACCGCGCTCTTCGCGCTCAATGACGCCATGGCGCTCGGAGCGCTCGCGGCGCTCCGTGACGACCTCGGGCGGAGCGTGCCCGCCGATGTCTCCGTCGCCGGCTTCGACGATCTGCCGGTGGCCTGCGACGTCACGCCCGCGTTGACCACGGTGCGGCTGCCGCTCGAAGAGATCGGCCGACGTGCACTGCTGCTGGCCCTCGGCGACGCGACGGCTTCGCCGCGCACGCTCGCCGTGCCGTCGCGTCTGGTGGTGCGGGCCAGTACGGCGCCGCCGCCCCGTACGGCCGGTTGAGGCATGACCGGCTGAGATCCCCGTCCGACGGGCCACTGGATTGACGCATTGAATCCACAACTCCCTTGCTTGACGCGTTAAGTTGCCCATTATTTCACTGCAACCCCCTTGAAATAATGCGTTAATCGCCGCGACACTGTGATCAACGCCGATTGACGCGTCAAATCCGAGAGGGTGGTGGCCGGATGGGTACGTCCGGACCCAAGTACCAGCAGATCAAGGACGAGTTGCGGGCCGAGGTGGCACGCGACGAGTACGAGGTCGGCGCTCCGTTCATCACGCAGAACCAGCTGCGCGAGCGTTTCGGCGTCAGCTCCACCACCGCCGTCCGGGCGCTCAACGACCTCGTCGCGGAAGGGCTGCTGGTACGGCGTCGGGGTCTGGGCACCTTCGTCGCCGATCCCTCGGACCGAACCGCGGAACCCTTCCCGACGCACAGGTCCGGTGTGGTCGCCTGCATCATCAGCGGCCAGGGCCCGTACCAGTCCGAGGTGCTGCGCGGGGTCGAGTCCGGCTGTTCGGACCGCGGGCTGCGGCTGTTCTTCTCCGACTCCGTGATCCATATGACGGACACGGGGCACGCCGACCACAGCGCGTCCCTGGCCCGCCAGGACCAGGCGCTGCGCCAGGCCGTCGAGGACCAGGTCGACGGAATCATCCTCTACCCCGTCCAGGGCGCGCCCGATCTCGACCTGCTGGCGGAGATCCGGCGTCTGCACCTCCCCATGGTCCTGGTGGACCGGTATTTTCCCGGCCTCGCGATCGACGCCGTCACCGCCGACAACTACGACGTCGGCTACCGGGTCACCGAGCACCTGCTGGCCGACGGCCACAAGCGCATAGCGACGCTCTGGGGCGAGACGCAGTGCACCAGCGTCCACGACCGGATGACCGGGCACAAGCAGGCGCTGCGCGCCCATGACCAGCCTCTGCTCCCCCAGTTGACCGCGCTGCGCTCCTACACGGCGCTGCCCGAGGACGACCGCAAGCAGTGGCTGTCCGAACTGCTCGCCGCGCCCGAGCCGCCGACCGCCCTGCTGTGTGCGCACGGCTTCGCCGTCGCCACCGCCGCCTCCGATCTGGCCTCGCTCGGCATCGCCGTGCCCGACGACATCGTGCTGGCCGGTATGGACGACGTGGGCCCCTACGATCTGCTGCCGCTCACCAGCTTCGCGGCCCGGCTGCCCGCCAGGGAGATCGGCAGCCGGGCGGTCGAGCAACTGGTCACCCGGATCGCGGAGCGCACGGCGGGCGAGGACCCGTACCGCAGCGCCGAGCAGATCGTGCTCCCCGTCCGGATCAGGACGCGCGAGTCCGTGCCGGTCCGGCTCCGTACCGTCGCCGCCCGTCGGCCCTGAGGGAGGAGACTCCTGTGTCCGCCGCCCCCGCAACCCGTACCCGCGAACTCGGGACCGACGTCCTGGTGGTCGGTGCCGGCCTCGGTGGCCTCGCCGCCGCGCTGACCGCCGCCCGGTTCGGCCACCGCGTCGTGCTCACCGAGGCGACCGACTGGCCCGGTGGCCTGTTCACCGCCCAGGCGGTCCCGCTCGCCGACGGCCACCGCATCGAACTGGACCCCGTCTCCCCCGGATACCGTGATCTGCGCGAACGGATACGCGACTTCTACCGGCGCAACTACCCGCTGCGCCCGGAGCCGTACGCCGACCCGCTGCTGAACCCCGGGCTCAGTACCACCGGTCATCTCAGCCATGAACCGCGCGCCGCACTCGCCGTCGTCCAGGAGCTGCTCACCCCGCATCTCGCCTCGGGCCGGCTCACCCTGCTGCTCCGCCACCGCCCGGTAGCGGCCCAGACGGACGGGGACCGGGTGGCCGCGGTCACTCTGGCGGCCGCGGACGGCGAGCTGCTGACGGTCGGCGCTCCGTACGTCGTCGACGCGACGGACCTGGGCGAGCTGCTCGACCTCGCGGGCGTCGAGCACGTCACCGGTGCCGAGTCCCGCGAGGAGACCGGCGAACCGCACGCGGCCGCCGTCGCCGATCCGCTGGACCAGCAGCCGGTCTCCTGGGTCTTCGCGCTCGACCACCGCCCCGGCGAGGACCACACCGTCGACCGGCCCGCCGGCTACGACCGGTGGTCCGACTCCTTCTCCTGGGACACCGGGGAACCCGGTGGTGCCCCGGCCCGCTCCGTGCCGCTCTTCCTGCACGAGCCGGACGAGGTCCCTCCGTGGGCCGCACCCCCCAACGACCGCTGGCACCAGCTGCGGGCGCTCGCCCGGAGCCGGTACCTGCCCGGCACCTTCGACAGCGACATCACCCTCGTCGACTGGGAGCAGACGGCCTACACGCGGCTGCCGCTCGCCGGACGCGGGGACGAGGTACGCGCTCGTGCCGAGCGGGAGGCCCGCGAGCAGGCGCTGTCGTTCCTCCACTGGATGCAGACAGGCGCGCCCCGGCACGACGGCGGGCACGGCTACCCCGAGCTGCGCCTGCGGCCGGATGCCACCGGTACGGCCGACGGGTTCGCCATGACACCGCATATACGCGAATCACGGCGCATCCGGGCCGAGTTCACCTTGCTGGAGCACCATCTGACCGCTGCCGCACGGGCCGGGACACCGGGCGCCGAAACCTTCACGGACAGTGTGGGCACCCTGCGTTCCCGGATCACCTTGCACCCGGGGAACGGTGGCGGCGCGGGCCTGGATCTGGAGTGCCTGCCCTTCCAGCTGCCGCTGGGCGCCCTGCTGCCGGTACGGGTGGAGAACCTTCTCCCGGCCGGGCGGAACATCGGTGCGACGCATCTCAGCGCGCCCGCGCTCGGCGGGCACGCGGGCCAGTGGGCCATCGGCGAGGCCGTCGGCGCGCTGGTGTCGTACTGCCTGGAGCACCGGCTGCCGCCGCGCGCGGTCCGCGGGGCCGAGCACCGGCTCGCCTCCTTCCAGGGCCGGTTGAGGGAATCACTCGGCCTGGCCCTCGACTGGCCGGACCGGCTCCGCACCGGACCCGTGACCAGTGCCGGGTCGCTCTACGCCACTCTCTGAGACCCACTGCCCTTCCTTCGGGGAAGGGCACTTCACCGACCTGCTGGAAAACGCTTACCGAAACGCTTACCAACCACCGCGGCTCACGCCCTCAGCCTGGACGGCCCTCTGTGACTGTGTCTCCCTATCGTGTACTGCTCGTCGGCGCGGGCAACATCGCCCGCGCCGTCCACATGCCCGCGTTCCTCGAACTCCCCTCGGACTTCCACGTGGTCGGCGCCGTCGACGCCGATCCCGCAACGGCCCGCGCCTTCGCCGCCGACTTCAAGCTCTCCCACCACTCCACCGATCTCGCCGCCTCGTTGAGCGAGGTCCGTCCCGATCTTGTCGTCGTCGCCTCGCCGCCCGTCGCCCACCGCGAACAGGTCGTCGCCGCCCTCGGGGCCGGGGCGTGGGTGTGGTGCGAGAAGCCGCCCGCGCTGAGTCTCGCCGAGTACGACGCCATGACCGCGGCCGAGGGCGAGGGGGGCCCGTACGCCCCGATCGTCTTCCAGCACCGGTTCGGATCGGGTGCCGAGCACGCCAAGGCCCTCATCGCCTCCGGCGAGCTGGGCGAGCCGCTGGTCGCCCACTGCCAGACCACCTGGTACCGCGACGACGCCTACTACGCGGTCCCCTGGCGCGGAAGCTGGGCGACGGAGGGCGCGGGTCCCGCCATGGGGCTCGGTATCCACCAGATCGATCTGCTGCTGGAGCTGCTCGGGGACTGGGCGGAGATCCGGGCCATGGCAGGCAGGCTGGCCCGCGACGTCGAGACCGACGACGTGACCACCGCCACCGTGCGCTTCGCCTCGGGCGCCCTCGCCACCGTGGTCAACAGTTCCCTTTCGCCTCGTCAGCTGAGTCATCTGCGCATCGATCTGCGGGACGCCACCATTGAGCTGAACCATCTGTACGGGTACGGGAACGGCGACTGGACGTACACCCCTGCGCCCGGTGTCGAACCCGGCCGGGCGGCCGGCTGGGCCTCCTCCGCCGAGGACGTCCCGAGCTCGCACAGCGCGCAGCTCCGTTCGCTCCTGGCCGACATGCGGGCGGGCCGGCGGCCCCGGGCGAGCGCCGGGGACGGCCGCCGTTCCCTGGAGCTGATCACCTCGATGTACAAGGCGGCGCTCACCGGCCGCCCCGTCCTGGCCGGTGAGATCGGGCCGGGCGACCCGTTCTACACCGCGCTGCACGGCTCCGTGCCCGGCTGGGCGCCCGAGGAGCCGGGGCGGTGACGGACCGCGGGGACCACCGCGTCGACCGCGCCCTGCTGCTCACCTTCGACGACCGGCATGTGCGCGAGTGGGCCGCCGCGGCACCGCTGTTCAGGCGCTACGGCGCCCGCGTCACCTTCTTCATCTGCGAGCCCGACCGGCTCGACCGGGACGACGTGCGGTTGCTGCACCGGCTGGCGGACGACGGCCACACCATCGGCTGCCACGGTCTGCGGCACGAGCGGGCGCCGGAGTTCATCGCCGCGCACGGCGCGGGCGCCTATCTCGCCCGGGAGGTGGTGCCCGCACTGGAGTCGCTGCGCCGCCTCGGCTTCCCGTCCCGGAGCTTCGGCTATCCGTGCAGTGCCCGCGACACGAGCACCGACCGGCTGCTCCTCACGCTCTTCGAGCGGCTGCGCGGCGGTGTGTCCGCCGACCGCCGCGCCGATCCGTCCCTCGCCGCCGAACTGCACGTCCCGGCGGGCGACATCGCCGCCCGGCGGGTCCTGCTGGGGTGCTCGGTGGACTCCGGGCGCGGGGCCGTCGCGTACGGGGACGATCTGACCGGTGTGGAGACGGCCCTGCGCCGGACCGCCGACGACGGCGGCGTGACCACGCTCTACGCCCACTGCATCGCCGACGCCCAGGAAGCCAACCATGTGACCCCGGCCCGCCTGGAGAAACTCCTGGCCCTGGCCGACGGGATGTCACTGCCTTGCGTGGGCTTCGACGAACTCCCGTGAACAACCACCCCATGGCGCACATTCATTCAGAGGGGCCCTTTCACCCATGCATGACGACCGCACACTGACCGAGGAACGGCTCGACCGCGCCCTGCGCGAGCGCATCCGCCCCGCCGTCCATCCCCGCACGGCACCCCTGGAATTCGAGGTCTGGCACGCCCCCGGCGAACCGGTGCCGTTCGCCGGGGCGATGGTCGGCCCCTACGAGCCCGGTGCGCTCGGCGACGCCTGGGGACCGGCCTGGGGCACCAGTTGGTTCCGGGTGACGGGCCGTGTCCCGTCCGAATGGGCCGGTGAGATCGTCGAAGCGGTCATCGACCTCGGGTTCGCCCGCGACCGGCCGGGGTTCTCCGCGGAGGCCCTGGCCCACCGGCCGGACGGCAGCGTGGTCAAGGCGCTCAATCCGCGCAACACGTGGCTGAGGATCGGTGAACCGGTCGCGGGCGGCGAGGAGTTCACGTACTACCTGGAAGCGGCGGCCAATCCGGAGATCCTGGACGGTGTCAGCGCGCTCGGCGACCGGGCGACCGCGGGCAGCGAGCCGCTGTACCGCGTCGAGCGGATGGACGTCGCGGTCTTCGACCGGCAGGTCTGGGAACTGGTCCAGGACCTGGAGGTGCTCGACCAGCTGATGCGGCAGCTGCCGCTCGGCTCGGCCCGCCGCTGGGAGATCCTGCGCGCGGTGGAGGGTTGTCTGGACGCGCTGGACCTGGACGCCGTGGGCGCGAGCGCGAGCGCCGCCCGGGAACGGCTGCGCCCCGTGCTCTCCTCCCCCGCGCACGCCTCCGCCCACCGTCTGTCGGCGGTGGGTCACGCGCACATCGACTCGGCGTGGCTGTGGCCGCTGCGGGAGACGGTGCGCAAGGTCACCCGCACCACCTCCAATGTCGTCGCGCTGATGGACGACCATCCGGAGTTCGTCTTCGCGATGTCGCAGGCGCAGCAGCTGGACTGGTTGCGGGGGCATCAGCCGGCGCTGTACGCGCGGGTCAAGGAGAAGGCCGCTGCCGGACAGTTCGTGCCGGTGGGCGGGATGTGGGTGGAGTCGGACACCAACATGCCGGGCTCCGAGGCGCTGGCCCGGCAGTTCGTGTACGGAAAGCGGTTCTTCCTGGAGGAGTTCGGGGTCGAGACCGAGGAGGTGTGGCTGCCCGACTCGTTCGGTTACTCGGCGGCCCTGCCGCAGTTGGTGGCGCTCTCCGGCTCGCGCTGGTTCCTCACCCAGAAGATCTCGTGGAACACGACCAATCCGTTCCCGCACCACTCCTTCCTGTGGGAGGGGCTGGACGGCACCCGGGTGTTCACGCACTTCCCGCCGGTGGACACCTATGTGGCAGAGCTGTCCGGCGCCGAACTCGCGCACGCCGAGCGGAACTTCCGCGACAAGGGGCACGCGACACGCTCGCTGGTGCCGTTCGGCTGGGGGGACGGGGGCGGTGGCCCCACCCGCGAGATGCTGGCGCGCGCCGGGCGGCTCGCGGACCTGGAGGGCTCGCCCCGGGTGACGATCGAGAGGCCCGCGGATTTCTTCGCCGCCGCCGAGGCCGAGTACGACCGGCCGCCGGTGTGGCTGGGCGAGCTGTATCTGGAGCTGCACCGGGGTACGTACACCTCGCAGGCACGGACCAAACAGGGCAACCGGCGCAGCGAGCACCTGCTGCGGGAGGCGGAGCTCTGGGCGGCCACGGCAGCGGTACGGACGGGGTTCCCGTACCCGTACGAGGAGCTGGAGCGGATCTGGAAGAGTGTGCTGCTGCATCAGTTCCACGACATCCTGCCGGGGTCGTCCATCGCCTGGGTGCACCGCGAGGCGGAGGCGACGTACGCCCGGATCGCCGAAGAGCTCGAAGCCGTGATCGAGGCGGCGCAGCGGGCCTTGGCGGGTGCTCCGGACGGCGGCGGCACGGTCGTCTTCAACTCCGCTCCGCACGACCGGGCCGGCGTCGTCGCGGGAGGGGCGGCCCCCGCGTCCGGGCAGCCGGAGCGGGCGGTGGAGGCCGAGGCGTACGACGGGGGCTTCCGGCTGGACAACGGGCTGCTCCGGGTGACGGTGGACGCGCGGGGTCTGGTGGTCTCGGTCGTCGATCTGGTGGCCGGACGGGAGACGGTCGCCCCGGGCCGCGCGGCCAATCTGCTCCAGGTCCATCCGGATCTGCCCAACCGCTGGGACGCCTGGGACGTCGACGCCTTCTACCGCAACACGGTCACCGATCTGACCGAGGCGGACGTGGTGCGCCGCAGCGGCGACGGCGTCGAGGTGGTGCGTACCTTCGGTTCGTCCCGCGTCACCCAGCTCCTGACACTGCGTCCCGGGGCCCGGCGTCTGGACATCGACACCGAGGTCGACTGGCACGAGCAGGAGAAGTTCCTCAAGGCGGCGTTCCCGATCGATGTGCGTGCCGATCACTCCACGGCGGAGACCCAGTTCGGGCACGTCCAACGGCCGACGCACACCAACACCAGTTGGGAAGCGGCCAAGTTCGAGATCTGTGCCCATCGCTTCCTGCACGTCGGTGAGCCCGGCTGGGGCGCGGCGCTGATCAACGACTCGACGTACGGGCACGATGTGACCCGTACGGTCCGCGAGGACGGCTCCACCACGACGACGGTGCGGCTGTCGCTGCTGCGCGCACCCCGTTATCCCGACCCGGCGACGGATCAGGGGGTGCACCGGCTGCGGTACGCGCTGCTGCCGGGGGCAACCATCGGTGACGCGGTGCGTGAGGGCTGGCAGTTCGGCCTGCCCGAGCGCCGGGTGCCGGGAAGCGCGGTGGTGGCCCCGCTGGTCTCGGTCGACCACGACGCGGTGGTCGTGACGGCGGTGAAGCTCGCGGACGACGGCAGCGGGGATGTGGTGGTCCGGCTCCACGAGGCCCACGGCGGACGGGCCTCGGCGCGTCTGACCACGGGCTTCCCACTGGCAGGGGCGAGGGTCACGGATCTGCTGGAGCGTCCGCTCGCCGAGGAGCCCGCGGAGGTGGCGGGTGATGCGGTACGGCTGCGGCTGCGGCCGTTCCAGATCATGACGTTGCGGCTCACGCCGAACGACGACGTGTGAGTGGTACGGGGTGGGTGCGCGCCGCTGCGGGCCCGCCCCGTACCCTCTTTTCCATGAACGCTGGGGGGCCTGTGCGCCGAGTGATCGACGACCGTTTCGAGCTGGTGAACAGGCTCGGCAGCGGCGGTATGGGCATGGTGTGGCGGGCCCATGACCTGGCCCTGCATCGCGATGTGGCACTCAAGGAGGTACGGCCCCCGGACCCCGCTCTGGCCGAGAACGACCCCGAGTCGGCGCGGCTGCTGCGGGAGCGGGTGCTGCGGGAGGCCCGCGCGCTGGCCCGGCTCGACCACCCGGGCGTCGTCACGGTCCACCACATCGTGGACGGCGGCGAGCACACGTACCCGTGGATCGTGATGGAGCTGGTGCCCGGTGCCTCGCTCGCGGAGCGTCTGGCCGAGGGGACGCTCGGCCCGGTCGAGGCCGCCGAACTCGGCCGCGGGGTGCTGTCCGCGCTGCGTGCCGCCCATGCCGCCGGCATCCTCCACCGTGACGTCAAGCCCGCCAACGTATTGCTGCGGACCGACGGCAGCCCGGTCCTCACGGACTTCGGCATCGCCGCGATCCGTGAGTCGACCAGTCTGACGGCGACCGGCTCCCTCATCGGTTCCCCCGACTACATGGCGCCGGAACGCATTCGCGGTGCGGAGGGCGATCCGTCGTCGGACCTGTGGTCGCTCGGCATGATGCTGTACGTGGCCGTGGAGGGTGTGCATCCGCTGCGCAGGGCGACCACGCTGGCGACGCTGGCGGCCGTGCTCGACGAGGAGATCCCGCCACCCCGGCAGGCCGGTCCGCTGACTCCCGTACTGAACGCGCTGCTGACCCGGAACACCTCGGCGAGGCCCGGTCCCGAGGAACTGGACCGGATGCTGGCCGCGGTGAGCGAGCCGGCCTCGGCGCCCGGACCGGACCGTGCGGCGCCGCAGGATGCCGTACCGCCTCGTCAGGACCCGCCCACCCGGCAGGACGCGCTGCCGCCCGGCTACGGCCGGGCCGGCCCGACCACGGTCCCGCCCACCGCCCCCGTGCGACGCCCGTCCGGCGCGTACGGGCCCGGTCGTCCGCCCGTCACCGCTCCCCCGCCTCCCCGGCCCGCGACGCTGGGCACCCGGGAGATCCGTCGCCGGGTCCGGCGGGGCCGCGCCGTCGCGATCACCACCGCGCTCGCCGGGACGGCCCTGACCGGCGTCCTGGTCTGGTCACTGGTGCCCGACTCGACCACGAAGGCGGCCGGCAGCACTCCCTCCGCCCCGGCCCGGGGCGGTGCCTCGCCCGCCGAGGAGAAGGAGAGCCCGCGGAAGGCCGCGGCGCCGACCAGGAATCTGCTGACGCCGTCCGCCGCACGGTCGGTCATCGCGGCGCTCAAGCCGGTGATGGGCGGCACCAGGGTCACGTCGTTCTCGCTGTACGACGTGCACGCGAGCGTCGAGGCCCCGGTCGCGAAGAACAAGGGCCTGTACGACGTCTACACCTACCGGGACGGAAAGGCCGCCCGCGAGCGCGCGGGCGGTACCCTCCAGCCGGACGCCAAGTCCGTGGACCTGAAGAAGTTCAACTGGGACGCCTTGCCGGGGCTGATCCGCCGGGCGGACAAGGAGCTCGGCGTCGCCGAGCCCACCAGCCATTACGTGGACATCGACCCGGCCTCCCCGTTCGACGACTACCAGCCGACGCTCAGCGTCTACGTCTCGGACGAGTACGGCGGCGCCTATCTGCGCGCCGACATCAACGGCAAGGTGCTCAAGAAGTACCCGCGCAGCGGCTGAGCCCGCGGCGGCTCGGAGGCTGTCCGATCGAAGGCCGCCCGACAGCCTCTCAGCCCAGCACCCGTACCAGCACCAGCAGTACGGCCGCGATCACCACGCCCGACGCCAGCGCGCGGAACCCGGCCGGAACACCGCCGGCCCGGCGCTTCACCTCGCCCGCCGGCGGGACGAGGCTCGCAGCGCGGGCCAGCCACTCGCGCGGCGGCTTGTCGGGGATGACGACCCGCCAGGGCTGCTCGGGGTCGTACTCGACGACCGCCCGGGACTTGTGCAGCAGTCCTTGCAGGTCGAGGGGGTGACGGACCTCGATCCGGTACGGGGGCAGTTCGTCGGTCACCACGGTCAAATCGAAGGCGAACACGGAGTTCAAGGCCTGCCCGTCGACGGCCGTCCGGCCGTTCTCCTTGTTCACCGCCCTCACCCCGTGGACCACGGCGGGCGCGAAGGCGCGCGGGCCGCCGGAGCGCAGCCCGGGGGCGGCGACGCCCGACTTCATGTCCTCGGCCGCCTTGCCGTACACCGCCAGGGCCAGGGCCGTCACGGGGAGCGCGAGCATCAGCAGCCAACGGGGTCCGTCCACGGCGCCCTGGACGAGCGCGGCCAGCGCGAGACCGGTGCCGAGCGCGGACACCACGGTGAACAGCCTGAGGAAGCCGCGCAGGGAGGACACGGTGGAGGTCGACGTGGTCATGAGAGGCGCAGTACCTTCCGGCGGGGGATGACGACTCTGGTGCGATGCGGGTCGTCGGGGCGGTCGGCGTCGTACAGAGCGAGGACGTCCCGCCTGAGGGCGACGCGTTCCACGACGGCCGGGACCTCGTGACGCACCCCGGCCGTGTCGTCGAAGACCACGGTGACCTCGCCGTACTTGCGGCCCACCGACCGCCAGCCCTCCAGCACCGCGTCGGCCGTGGTGTAGCGGCGGGAGAGCCTGCGCAGCCCGGCGGTGCGCCGCAGGCTGACGGCCGCGCCCCACCATGCGGCGAGGCAGCCCGCGCCCGCGACGGACCACAGGAAGGTGAGCCAGCCGGAGACGGAGAACTCACCGAAGGGGAAGAAGATGTGGAAGGAGGTGGTGGTGTCGTAATCGACCTGGCCCTCCGCCAGCGCGTCGTGCCAGCCGGCGATCGTGGCGACGGCACTGAGCACGACCATCGCCCCGGGCGCGGCACGGTGCAGGAAACGGGCGGAGAGCAGACCGAGGACGACGGCCGAGCCGATTCCGACGAACGGGGCCGCCGACGCGAACTGGTCGCTGGCGCAGCCGCCGGTCCCGTCGCAGGTCCATTGCACGGAGACGGCCTCGTGACTGGCGATGTACCACATCATCCAGACCTGCCACACCATCAGCGCGCAGGCGACGGCCCGCATCACCTGCCCGTAGCCTCTCTGCCGCACTGTCCGCCCTCGCCCTTGCCGCGTCCCGGGGCCTTGACGTGCCCCGAAGGACCATATACGTGCTGTCCACAGTCTGTCCGTGATCCACAACACCCACCGGACCGCGAGGGGCTCAGCCGGTCTTCTCCAGGGTCTTCGGCACCCAGCGGAGTTGCGCGGCCTCCTGGAACATGGCGCCGCCTTCGTGCCCGTTGAACCGGTAGACCTCGATGTTCTTCCTGCCGCGGTACGCGTTGTGGGCGGCGAAGACCGTGGACGGCGGGCAGACCTGGTCCATCAGCGCGACGGAGAAGAGCGCGGGGGCGCTGCCGCGCGCGGCGAACGAGACCCCGTCGAAGTAGGACAGGGTGCGCAGGACGGTCTCCTCCTTGCCGCGGTGCATCTTGAGGTAGCCGGCGATCTCCGCGTACGGGTTGGCGTCGGTGAGGGTGACGGCCCGGCCGAAGTGGCAGAGGAAGGGCACGTCGGCGGCGACGGCCGCCAGGCCGGGGACGAGGCCGCCGACCACGAGGGCGAGGCCGCCGCCCTGGCTGCCCCCGAGCGCGACGGTGCGGGAGGGGTCGGCGAGCGGGTGGGAGCGGGCCGCTTCCACGGCGCGTACGGCGTCGGCGTAGACCCGGCGGTAGTAGTAGCTCTCCGGGTCCTCGATGCCGCGGGTCATGAAGCCGGCGTGGGAGGGACCGGAGCCGACCGGGTCGGGGGTGTCGCCGACGTTGCCGCCACTGCCCTGGCCACGTACGTCCATGATGAAGTGGGCGAAGCCGGCCAGCGGCCACATGCCCCAGCAGTGCGGGAGGCTGCGACCGCCGTTGTAGCCGTGGAACTGGACGATGAGCGGCAGCGGGCCCTCGGCGTGCGCGGGAACGCTGAACCAGCCCTTGACGGGGTGGCCGCCGAAGCCGGCGAACGTGGTGTCCCACGTGCGCATGCCGGTGAGCCCGGTGTCGACGGGTTCGAAGGAGACCGCGAGGTCGTGGGAGCGGGTCTCGGCCAGGGTCTTCGACCAGAAGGCGTCGAAGTCCTCCGGTTCGTCGATCTGCGGCCGGTAGTCACGCAGTTCGTGGAGCGGCAGGTCGAACAGGGCCATGGGGTTGGTCTCCTCACGATGACACGTGGTACTGCGGGTCATGGAGCGGCGGGGCCGGGTGTTGTCAGGTGCACCCGGCCCCGCCAGTTCATCGGTGGGTCAGTCGGTCAGTTGGACGGCCCGCAGGCCGGTGGCGCTCTTGGAGTTGTTGGTGATGCCCGAACCCCACTCGGACCAGCCGCGCCCCCGGCCGTCGTCGTCGAAGTCGTTGACGGCGATGGCGAGTCCGATGGACGCGGTCGGCTTGCCGCTGAGGCCGAGCGAGGCCCAGGGCACCGTCACCGTGTAGCGGGTGGTGGTGCCGTCGCGGGTGATCCGGGCGGTGGCACCCGGGGTCGGCCCGGCGGTCTGGCCGGGCGGCGGCCGCCAGGTGTGGACCTGCGGCTTGCCGCCCACCAGCGAGGCGCCGACCTCGACGTACTGCCGGCTGCGGCCGGGCAGCTGGGGGGTGACGGCGAACTGGATGCTGTCGCCCTGCCACATGTTCTCGGCGGTGGTGGCGGGTTGGGCCAGGACGTTGTCGGTGATCTCGCCCTTCAGCACGAGCCCGACATCGGTGTACTGGGGCCGGATGGTGCCGGAGAGGTCGGCCGCACCCTGGTAGCCGCCCGCGAAGTACAGCTTGCCCTGAGCGGCGATGTCGATGGGCGTGGTGGTGTCCGTACCTTCGGGCTGCACGGCGCCCCAGCCGTTCCAGGTACCCACGGGGGTCCTGGTGCCGTCGGGGGTACTGATGTAGGCGGCCGTCCAGTAGCGGTTCCAGGGTTTGATGTTGCGCGCGTCCACGGTGTACGAGGTGCTCGACCCGGTGCCGACCTTGATCGGTCCGTCGATGGTGCCGCGGTCCAGATAGGCGGTGCCCTCGTTCACCTGCCACTCCAGCTTGGTGAGGTCGAGCGCGGAGCGGGCGCGGTTGTTGGTGACGGTGACCTCGAGTCCGGCGGCGAACGGCGCCGCCTTCTTCACCACCGGGTCGAAGGTGACCTCGGTCGGGGGCACCACCTCGGTGTCGGTGGTGATCCGGCCGAGGGTCAGCGGTCCCGCTCCGACCGTGCCACTGACCGAACGAGCCCCGGTCAGGGACGAGGTGGGCAGTTCCACCGTCTTGCGGGTGACCTTGCCGGGCCGCGCGATCAACCGGTAGTCGGCCCCGGCGATCCGGAAGTCGACGCGCGGCGGCATCGGAGTGTGCCCTTTCGTACGGTCCACCTGGAGCACCGCGCCGACGGTCTCCTCCGTGTTGGAGCGCTTCGGCAGTGCGAGGGAGAAGACAGGGGCGGTCACGGCCTTGACGCCGGTCACCGCGCCCTTGACGTACAGCACCTTTCCGTCGACCCCGAGCTGTACCCTGCCGCCGGCCGGGGTGTAGGTCTTCGCGTGGCCCAGTTGGTCGGTGACGGTGAGCGGGCCGGTGGCCGAGAGCTCCACGGTTCCGGGTGTCGTCGCGGTCGTGTACAGCGCCCGGACGGTGTCGGCACCGGTGCCGAAGCGGTACGAGCGGACGGCGTCGGAACCGGCGTCGTCACGGCCGGTGTAGGCGCGGCCCGCGATCTGGCGGATCAGGACGCCCGCGGTGACGACGGACGGCTTGGGCTGCCAGGCCTTGACGTCGGCGGTGGGGCGCTTGAATCCGCCGAAGTTGTGCTCCTTGTCGGTGGCGTCGTTGCCGTCGTTGGTGAGGTCGTACCAGTAGTAGCGGTTGACACCCGAGGCGAACGAGAAGATCTGGGCACGCGGCAGGTACTCGGCCTGCACGCCCGGGGTGACGCCGTCGCTGTGGGTGGGGTACCCGTTCTCCGTGATCCACAGCGGGAAGTCCTTGCCGCCCGCCGCGTCCAGATCGGCGCGCACCTGCGGCAGCTTCGCCAGGGCTTCCTCGGGCGGCCTCGGGTAGCCGTATTCGTGGACGCTGAGCGCGTCCATGTGGTCCAGGCCGCCGATCGCGTACAGCCGCTTGAGCCAGTCGGTCTGGAGACCGGCCAGGCCGCCGCCCACGACGGTGGCGTCCGGCACCTTGGCGTGCACCTTGCCGAAGCTGGCCTTGAGCAGCTTGAGGTAGCAGTCGGCGGTGATGCCGCAGGTGCCGTTGTTGAAGCCGGTCGAGTTGTACTCGTTGTAGATCTCGACCTCCTTCGTGGACTGCTGGTACTTCTCCACGATGGCGGCGGTGTACTTTCCGTAGGCCTCCAGCGCCGCGTCGGATGCCGGTGTCCGGTTGTTGTCGTACAGGGGGTTCCGGTAGGCGGAGATGGGCAGGGCGGTCAGCCCCTGCGTCTTGGCGTACGGGATGTGCTGGTCGGTGGAGTAGCCGCTCCAGGTGTACTCGCCGGCCGTCTTCTCGATGGCGCTCCAGTTGATGTCGGAGCGAATCCCGTGCATGCCCATCAGCTTGACCGAACGCAGCAGCTTCTGGTCGTCGCCGTCGTTCCACCCGTAGTGGATGCCGGTGCCGAAGCGGGGATCCTTCTGCTCATGGCCGGCCAGCGCGGTCAGCACACCGAAATTGGTGGTACGGGTGGTGGCACCCGCGGTCGCCGTGAGCGTGTAGTAGCCGCTGCCGAGCGTGGTGACGTCGACGGTGGCCGTGCCGCCCGAGACCGGTGCGGTGCCCGACGCGACGGTCAGGCCCTGGTCGTCCATGACCTTCCAGGCCACCGAGGCCTCGTCGGAGGCCAGGGTGATCTTCGACTGTCCCTTGACGAAGATCAGATCGGGCGAGGTGACGGTGAGGGTGCCGGCCGCGTGCGCGGCCGGAGCCGTACCGGGCAACGGCGCTGCCACCAGCAGACAGCCGAGCAGGGCGGCGGCGCCGCCCCATGCGACGGGCCGTCTGGCGCGGCCCGTTACTCTGGCCGGAACCAGCGGGCCTGGCCGGATCGTGCCGTTCTTTTCCATCGAGGCATCCTCTCGATCGGATCGGCGCGGTGCGTATCGGTGGTTCCCGGGTGGTGGTGTGCTCCGTCGGCTGTGCCCCGGCGGAGCACACCGGCCCGTGTGCCGTCGGCGCGCACCGCTGCCGCCGTCGGCCGCGCGGACCGGGTCCGCGTCGGTGCCCGGGTGAACTCATCCCTTGAGGCCGGTGAAACCTCCCCCGCCGCGTACGATCTGCCGCTGGAAGATCAGGAACAGCACGAGCGGTGGCAGGATGGCGAGCAGCATCCCGGCGATGAGCAGCGACTGTTCCGCCGTTTCCGCGAGACGCGGCAGCGCGGCGGAGATGGGCTGCTTCTCGGTGTCCGGGATGACGATCAGGGGCCAGAGGAAGTCCTTCCAGGAGTTCATGACCGTCAGCAGGGTCACCACCGCGAGGATCGGCCGCGACATCGGCAGCACGATCCGGCGGAAGATGATGAACGGGCCCGCGCCGTCGACCTTGGCGGCCTCGAAGAGTTCGCGCGGGACGCCGTCGAAGAACTTCATCACGATCAGCACGGTGAAGGCGCCTGCGGCGTGCGGCAGCCAGACGCCCCACGGGCTGTTGGCCAGCGAGATGCCGAGGCCCGGCAGGTCGAGCACGGTGAGGTAGAGCGCGACCAGGGAGATGGAGCCCGGGATGAAGAGGGTGGCGAGCACCATCCATCGCACGGGCGCCGCCCACTTGGGGCGCAGCACGGACAGCACGTATCCGCCGGTGGTGGCGACGACGAGGTGTGCGACGACCGAGCCGGTGACCAGGACCACGGTGTTCCAGAGATACTGGCCGACCCGCAGTTCGTTCCAGGCGCGGGAGAGGTTGTCCCATTGCGCGTGGCCGGGCCAGAGCGCCAGCGGATCGCGCAGCAGCTCCTGGGTCGGTGAGACGGCGCCCTTGAACGTCCAGTAGAGAGGTGCGGCTCCGAAGGCGAGCAGCAGCAGGAGCGAGAGGGTCTGCACGGAGCGGAGCGAGACGCGTACGGAGGTCCGCCGCCGGTCGGCGTTGGATATGAGTCCGCGTCCGCTCTCCTCGGGACGGCTGCTGCGGCGGGTGCGAAGGGGGGTCTGTACGGCCATCAGTTGCTCCAGCTCCTCGTCGCCCGCAGATAGACCGCCGAGAGCGCGCCGAGCACGAGGGCCAGCATCACACTGAGCGCGGTCGCGGCTCCGAAGTCGCCGTTCTGGAAGGCGTAGTCGTAGATCAGCATCAGGACGGTGAGAGTGGAGTCCTCCGGGCCGCCGTCCGTCATCACGAAGGGTTCGGTGAAGACCTGCAGGGTGCCGATGATCTGGAGCAGCAGCATGATCAGGATGACCCCGCGCAGCGACGGCAGGGTGATGTGCCGGACCCGGCGCCAGATGCCCGCCGCGTCGATCTCGGCGGCCTCGTACAGTTCGGCCGGTACGGAGCCGAGTGCCGCCAGATAGATGATCACCGTGGAGCCGAAGCCCGCCCAGGTGGCTTCCAGGACGATCGACAGCATGGCGGTGTCGGTGGACTGCAGCCAGGGATACGGGCCGAGGCCCACATGGGCCAGCAACTGGTTGAACAGGCCGGCGTCCGGGTCGTAGAACACCTTCCAGAGCAGGACGGAGACGACCGGGGGAATCGCCACCGGCAGGTAGGCGAGGATACGGAACAGCGTGCCGCCACGCCGCAGTTCGGCGATGAGCACCGCGAGGAAGAGCGGCACCGGGAAGCCGATCACCAGGGCGAGCAGCGCGAAGAGCGCGGTGTTCTCGACGGCCGTCCACAGCAGCGGGTCGTCCAGCACGTGCCGGAAGTTGTCCAGACCCACCCAGGCGGCGGGGCCCACCAGATTGGTCTGCTGGAAGCTGAGCCGCACGCTCTGGACGATCGGCCACCAGGAGAAGTAGGCGAAGCACAGCACCATCGGCAGGCCGAACAGGATGGTGGTGACACCTCCTTGCCTGACCCAGCGGACGACGCGTTGCCCGGGGCCGCCGCGACGCGGGGAGGGGGTGCGCGGCAGCCCGTCCGCTGTCCGCGACCGGTCCGCGGAGGGGTCGGCGGAGCGCTGTTTCCGCGTCCGGTTCTCATGGGTGCGGTTCCCGGCGGGCGCCGCAGGTGCGTGTGACCTGCTCATTGACGTCTCCTCGCCTCTCCTCGTGCTGTTCTCGTGCCTGATGTGCCGGACGCGCTCCGAGGCCTGTCGTCACCTTCCCGTCGTCGTGCGAAGGGCGGCCCCGCGACAGACGACAGTTCGAAGTCACATCCCTTAGTGCTGCGCGCGCTCCACCTGGGACTTGACCTGCGAGGCAGCCTTCTTCAGCTGCTCGGCCGGGTCGGCGTCCCGGCGTGTCAGTACGGCCTGCACGGCGCTGTCGAGGACCTTGTAGACGTTCTGCGCCTCGACGGGCGGCTCGATGGCCAGCTCGTACTCGTCGAGCGCCTTGGCGTACGGGGCGAAGTGCGCGACCGGCACGTTGGCCAGCTCGTCGATCGCGGCCTGGACCGGGTCGGCGATGGCCGGCTTGTAGAACGGAACGGTCGGCGCACCGACGACGGCTCCGTCCTTCTTCATGGACGCCGCGTCCTTCTCGCCGAGCGCGACGTCGTACTTGGGGGCGAGGTAGTAGAAGTCGATGAACTTCGCCGCGGCCTCGCGCTGTTGCGCGGTGGCCCTGGGGCTGACCACGGCGACGGCGCCGCCGGTCAGGGTCCGCTTGCTGCTGCCGTCCGTGGGCATGGCGGAGAGCCCGATGGTCTCCGGGTCGCCCTTGTACTGCAGGATGTAGTGGTTGATGATGCTGGGCCCGGCGATCGTCATGCCGATCTTTCCGGCGGAGAAGTCCTTCTCCATGTCGGTGAGGTTGCGCAGCTGGTTCTTGCCCATCGACTGATCCGTCCAGCGCATCTCCTTGAGCGCCTTCAGGGACTTCTCGGCACCGCTGCCGGACCGGTCGAAGGTGTTGACCCACTTGCCGCCGGACTCCTCCTGCATGTCGTCGCCGAAGGAGCAGGCCATGGCGGTGAGCATCCAGCCGCCGGTGTTCTCCTTGGTCATCTGGGCGTAGCCGGTGGCACCGGTCTTCGCGGAGATCGCCCTGGCCGCGGCACGGACCTCGGGCCAGGTGGTCGGCGGCTTGTCGGGGTCGAGTCCGGCCTTCTTGAAGAGATCCCGGTTGTAGACCAGTCCGAGCGCGTACTCCTCGGTGGGTATGCCATAGATCTTGCCGTCCAGGCCCTTCGCGGCGCCGAGCACCACCTGGTTGAAGTCCCCGCTGTGCTTCAACCCCTTGAAGTCAGTGGTGAGATCGGCGATCTGCCTGCGCTTGATCAGGCCCGACATCTCGGTCAGCGGCACCCGGACGACCGTCTCCAGACTGCCGCCGCCCACCTTGGTCTGGAAGCTCTGCTGGTCGTACTGGTACTCGTTCGTCGTGATCCTGATCTTGGGATTGGCCTTCTCGAACTCCGCCACCCGCGCGTTGAAGATCTTGAGCGCGGCCGCGCTGGTGGCCGGCGGGCGCCCGGAGACCGTGATGGTCACCGTACCGTCGGCGGCGTTGTCACTGCCGGAACCGGAACACGAGGCAAGCACGCAGACGAGCGCACCCGCGGTGACGCCCGTGAGGGCGGTGCGCAGGGAGGGTCTCATCGAGGACTCCATTCAGGGCAGACCAGAAACTCAGGGCAGACCGGAAACGGCCGGAAAGCGTTTTCCAGCCGGGGTCACCTTGCACCGCCCGATATCGCCGCGTCAATGGGGGCGAGGAGGGGATCTCCGGCCCGGGTTGACCATGAGCCTCTTGCCGAGGCGGTGACATCGGCCTAGCCTCTGGAAAACGTTTCCCGCACATTGCCGAAGATCGTCGGCCCGACGGTCGCGAGCTGGAGGACATCCCGTGCACCCTGCCTGGTCGGCCGCCGAGTACGACCGCACCCTGCTGCGAGCGGCCCTTTCCGAAGGCGACCGCTGCTGGGACCCCGAGGCGAACCTGCTGCAGATCGAAGCCCCGTACAACCCCATCCACACACACATCAAGGGTGGTCTCGCCCACCCCACCCGCAACTCCCTGCAGTACGCGCTGCTCCTGCTGGAACGGGGCGGTGCGGGCGACGCCGAGCGCGCGCACGCCGTGATCCTGCGGATCGCGGAGCTCCAGGACCGGTCGGTGGAGAGCGCCACCTACGGCATCTGGGGCTACTACGCCGAGGAATCCGCGGCGGAGATGGACCCGGCCGACTGGAACTGGGCGGACTTCCTCGGGATCCAGTTGCTGCTGGTGCACGCCCGGCACAGCGACCGCCTGCCCCCCGCGGTGCTGCGGGAGGTCCGGGAGTCGGTACGACACGCGGCGGCGTCGATCGTCCGCAGGAACGTCCCCATGTCGTACACCAACGTTGCCGTGATGGGCACGTTCGTCACGCTCGCGGCGGGCAGACTCCTCGACGACGAGAAGCTGTTCGCGTACGGCAAGGACCGCGTGGTGCGCCTGTGCGAGGCGATCGACACAACCGGCAGCTTCACCGAGTTCAACAGCCCGTCCTACTGGGGCGTCGTCCTCCAGACCCTGACCCTGATCAGGGAGCACGTACGTGACGAGGAGGTGCTGGTCCTCAACGACCGCCTGCACGACCGGCTCTGGCTGCACTTCCTGGCCCGCTGGCATCCGCCGACCCGTCAGCTCTCCGGCCCGATGGCCCGTTGCTACAGCAATGATCTGGGCGTGCCGCCATTCCTGGTGAAGGCGGTACGCGGGGTGCTGGGCGCCCCGGAGGTCCACCCCGTCCAGGGGGAGATGTCGGTCGGAGTGGACTCCTGCGTGGACTACCGCGTGCCCGACTGGGCCCTGCCGCGGCTGCTGGAGCTGGAGGGGGAGCGCGAGCACCGGGAGCTCTTCGCCGGGAACCCGTCCCCGGAGACGGGAACCACCTGGCTGGACCCGGTCACCACGCTGGGCAGCGTGAACCACCAGGACACCTGGCTGCAGCGGCGCCCGCTGTTCGGCCACTGGGTACGTCCCGACGGCACCCTCGGGCATCTGCACGTCCATCTGCTGAAGGACGACGGGGCGGAGGACTTCGACTTCGCCTCGGGGGTGATCTCCACCGTGCAGAGCGGCCCGCACGTCGCCTGGCTGACGGGCTTCGCCTGCCCGGCGGGCGACCGGCACCACCACCTCGACATGATCCGGCCGGGTGACCGGTTCCGGGCACGGTCACTGCGGCTGGTGACGGACGTGATCGGCGCGCCGCCCGTGCCGGAGATCTCCGCGGTCGACGACGGTGTCGATCTCGATCTGGGGACGGCACGGCTGGTCTTCAGGCTGGCCGGGGGCAGCTTCGGCGACCGTAGGCCGACGGTCCGGGTGGTCCCGCGCGCCGACGGGATACGGATCGAGGTCGTCCTCTTCGAGAGCCGGAGCCCGGCGGAGCTGGACTGGGCGACGCTGGGCGACACCTTCGCCGCGGGGTCCCTCTCCCTCGTACCGTCCGCCACGGGACCGACCGGGGAGCAGGTGCCGGACCCCGAGGTGGACGGCGCCGGCAACTGCGCGGAGGTGCGCTGGACGACGCCGCAGGGGCGCCGGCTCACCCTGCGCGGCGGCCGGTCGGTGGTGTCCCGCGAGGAGCACGCCGCGCTGTACTCCGCGACGCTGGACGGCGCGCCACCGCCCTCGCCCCGACTGTCGGAGTCCCGGCTGGTTCCGTAGACGTCCGGGGCCCCGCTCCGGCCCGGGGCCGGAGCGGGCTCGTCGGCACGAAGCGAAGGGACCACGCCTACCGTCGTACAGCGATCCGGCGGGCGAACCCGGCCGGGCGACAGGCGAGTTGGAGTCCCGCGTACCCAGGAGCCGTATGGCGAGGGAGCCCGAACGACCGCCTGATCACGCATCGGCGCCGTGACGGCTCCCTTCACCGCGGCGGGGGACGTGCTCCCCGTGACGGACACGACATCGCCGACGAAGTCACTGGCGGGCCGGTCCTGGGACCGGCCCGCACCCGAACCCTCGCCGACGGGTCAGAGGGCTGTTCCGGGCCCGCTGCCGGCGGCCCGACGCCTGCGGACGGCCGTCACGAGGCCGGCGCCGGTCACGAGGGTCACGCCCGCGAGTCCGCCGAGGCAGGCCAGGACCAGCCTGCTGGTGCCCGTCGAGGCCATGGTGGACGCGGCCGGTGTGTTGTCTCCGGCGGCCTTCCGGACGAGATCTGCGACGGCGTCGGGGCGCGACACCATCGCGACGTGCGAGGAGTCGACCTCGACCATGTGGGACTTGGCGCGCTTGGCCTCGTAGCGTTCGAGGTCCGGGGCGATGGCCTTGTCACGCGTGGCGACCAGCGCCCAGGACGGGATGGTCCTCCAGGCGGCCCCCACCGCCTTCTCCATGAACGCGGCCCCGTTGATGGGGCGTTGGGCAGCGGCCATGACAGCGGTGGTACCCGACGGCACGTCCGCCGCGAAGACGTCGTGGAACTTGGCGGGCCGGATGTACAGGTCGGCCCCTTCCCCACCCTCGGCGTCCGGGAAAGGCACCGGTTTCAGCGCCGCGTTCAGCTCGCTTCCGGCGAACTTCGCCGACAGATCCGCGAGCCTCTCCCCCTTGTCCGGCATGAGCGCGGAGACGAACACCAGTGACTTCACCTGCGGGTTCCCCGCGGCGGCGTCGCTGATCACCGCACCTCCGTAGGAGTGCCCGGCCAGCACGATCGGGCCCCTGATGCTCTTCAGCACACTGGCTATGTACGCGGAGTCATGGGCGAGCCCGCGCAGTGGATTGGCCGGGGCCATGACTTCGTAGCCGGCACGCTGCAGTCGTTCCGTCACGCCGTTCCAGCTCGATGCGTCGGCGAACGCGCCGTGCACCAGCACCACCGTGGGCTTGGCGCCGGCCGCATCGGCGCTGCCGTCGGCCGCGACGGCGGCGGGGGCCGTGGCGAGGACCGCCGTGGTGAGTGCGGTGGCGACGATCCGCGCGCGACGCCCGGGTATCCGTGTCCGCGGGGCGAGGAAGGCCGAGACGGTCATGCTGTTCTCTCTTCGTCGAGGAGCGGTTGGTGGGCCCAGCGTTGCCAGGCCCGGCCGGAACGGCGCGACACGGGAAGCAGGCGGGTGAAAGCGACCGACCGTCCGGGTGAGTCGCAGGCGACGCAGAGTGACGACGGGTGTTGCCGGGCCGCGCCGATCCGCTGTCGCGGCGGCGGATCGGGTGAGGTGTCCCGGAAACATGGGTTCCCCGCCGTTCCCGCAGCTGTTTCGGAAGACCCGAAGTCCCGGGACCGGTCAGGGGTCTCCTGTCCGCTCCCGGGACGGGCCGCCTCGCACTGCGGCAGCGGGCCGGGCTCCCTGCTGGAGTCCCTCTTCGCCGACCCGGTCCGCCACGCCGAGGGTCGTCCGGGTGACGACGCGGCCATGGTCGCCATCGAACGGCTTCCGGCCTCCGGATGCTGCCGTCCGTCCGCGCCGTCTCAGTTCCTGGTGCCTCCGAGCCGTCGCGACACCGCGTGCAGCCAGGGATGACGGTCGTGCACCTGCGCGGAGCGCCGGTCGAGCTCCTTGCCGAGGCGTTCCGTGCGCTTGTCGATGTCGAGCTCGTCCAGAATCCGGTCGACCTCTGCGAGCAGGGCCCCGTGCAACTGCCATTGCCCGGGATGCTCCGAGACGTCTTCGAGGAGCAGATCCGCCACCTGGTCTCGGGTCGCGCGGCTGACGGCGAGTGCGCGGGCCAGCCGGTCCTCGGCCTCCTCGGCGTTCTCCGCGACCGGAGTGGTGATCAGCTCCGAGAAGCTCTCGACGGCGTCGGCCATCTGCCCGAACAGTTGCCTGAGGGATTCGGCCACGTCGGCGGGGAACAGCGCCTCGTCGGTACGGGCCTTGGCCAGGTCGGTCAGCGTGCGTGACAACACCCGCAGCACCACGGCACAGATCTCCAGGGTGTCCAGACCGGTACGGAGCACGACCCGGTACAGCAGTCCCTGCCTGACGCGCGGATTGAGGGTGAGGCCCTCCTCGGCCTGCCGCAGCGAGGCGTCGACCTCCACGATGTCGTGGTCCAGCCGACGGGCCTCATGGAGCCGGTCGGTCGCCCGCCGGACGGAGATGTGCCCGTCCACGTCCTCCCCCATCGCACGGAACATCCTCCCCATCGCCCTGGCCAGACTGTCGATGGAGGCGCCCGCCGACTGCACCCACACGGGCGGCGCGAACAGCAGGTTGAACAGCAGTCCCACGCCTGCGCCGATCAGGGTCTCCAGCACACGGTCCCACGCGGTGGAGGCGACCTGGGACACGCCCAGTACGAGCATCGCGCTGATCGCCACCTCGGGTACGAACTCGTCCACCCGCACCAGCCGCCCGATGATCAGGGAAGCGAAGATCGTCAGTCCGAGACTCCACCAGCTGAGGCCGACCAGGGAGCTGAACGCAGTGGCGATGAGCACGCCGACGACGACGGAGTTCACCCGGCGGATCCCCGTGGTGAGGGTGGCGTAGAGGGTGACCTGCACCACGAGGAGTGCGGTGAGCGGTGCCGTGAGCGGTGCCGGATGCGGAAGGGTCCACACCGCCACGACGTAGGCGATGACGGCTGCTGCCGTGGAGCGCAGGGTCTGCGCTCCGACCGGCTCGGTGGTGCGCCGGACAAGCTTGATCACGGGTGCGGATACTCCTGGCATCTCTTTCCCATGCCCGCCGGTACGCCCTCGCAGCGCCCCTGCGCACCGAACCCCACCGTACGGACGTGCCCGTCCGGTTCGGCTGCATCCCTTCCGCACGTGTGCCGGTGGAGCGGCCGAGGCGGTCGCGGCTCAGGAGTGCGGATCGAGAGTGCCGATCAGTTCCCTGCATGGGGTGGTGGCCCGCATCTCGTCGGCCAGTCGCCCGGCCCGCGCCCGGTACGACGGGTCCTTGAGCAACAGTTCGGCGGCAGACCGGATGCGGGAGACGTCGTCGGGGCCGAGCACCCCCGAATCGTCCGCCGGACCCCCGGTCGGGGTGACGGCGAGTCCCGCACCCGCCCCGGTGACCAGCCGGGCGTTGACCGGTTGGTCGGCGAAGAGGGGGACGCAGACCAACGGGACACCTGCCGCCAGGGCCCCGAAGACCGTCCCCGACCCGCCGTGGCAGACCACGAGCGAGGCGCTGCCGAGAACATCGGCCTGCGGCACCCACGCCTCCACATGGGCATGGGGCGGAAGCGGTCCGAGTCCCCGCAGATCGGTGCCGCGGCCCGCGGTGAGCAGTATCCGTACCGGCAGCCCGCTCACCGCCTCCAGCACTGCCCGGTACAGGGCGGTGGCGGTCGGCATGGCGCCCGCCTCGGTGCCGAGGGTGATGTAGACCAGAGGTTGCGCGCTGCCGCCCCACCGGTCCGGCAGCGCACCGGGCCGCGAGGGCTCGTGGTAGCGGTGGGTCACGGCGTACGGGGAGGGATCCAGGGAGGCCGGCAGCCGCGTCAGATACGGGGACGCGCGGAGCCGTTCCGTGATGCCGGGGCCGTACGGTTCGAGCACGGCGGCCAGCAGTGCGTCGGTGGACCGGGCGAAACGCGCGGCCGAGACCGCGACCCGGGCGTGCGGAATGCCCTGTCGCTCGGCGGCCACCACCGACGCGAACTCATAGGCCTCGTGCAGCACGAGGTCGGGCCGCCACGTGCGGCAGACCTCCTCCAGCGCGGGAAGCATCGCGGCGACACCGAGCCGGCCGAACACCTCCGTGGTCATCAGTGAAACGCCCTCGTCCGGGGGCAGTTCCAGGACTCGCTTCATCACCCGCGTCAGTTCGTCGCGGGGCGGTTCCCCGCCGATGCGGTACGGCTGTTCCCTGGCCGCCAAGGACGCTTCGAGCCCCGGCGGGGCGACGACGAGGACGTCGTCGCCCCCGGCCGTGCACGCGTCGATGAAGGGAATGAGTGGGTGGAAGTGACCCGATCCTCTGGTCGAGGCGAAAAGTACACGCATGGGCCCGAGACTAAGGGCCGCCCCGTAACCCCTGGCGGGCGCGCGACGACAGCTACGGCACCTCGCCGCGTTGTCGGAACGTCCGCATACATCCAGTGTGCGGACGCCCCTCCGCCTTGCGATGCACCGCGTCCGACGCCGCGCGCTGATCCACCAGGGATTACGGGACAGCCCGCAGGGAGCGCCAACTCTTGTCCGCAGGACCACTTTCCGCCTGTTCTCCGGCACGTTGACGCGGTGTGGACGCCGCCCGCTCAGGTCGGCCGGCCGTCGGTGGACCGCGGGTCGTCGACGGGCCGCCGGTCCTGCACCTTGATCCGGTACAGCCACAGCAGCACCGCCACCACCAGGACGGCGAGCGCCACGCCCAGTTCGGTGTAGCCGCCGTACCCGGTGATGGAGAATCCGGTCGCGCCCACCACCAGAACCACGGTGAGGAAGCCGGCGAGCGTCCAGGCGAGCGGCACGAAGAACCGGGGCAGCCGGATGGGCCGCACGGCGTCGGGCCGGTCCCTGCGCAGCAGTGCGAAGCCGGAGACCGCCAGCACATGGGCGATGATGTACCCCAGGTTGCCCGTGACGATGATGGCCAGTGGGGTCTGAAGCACCGTCAGCACGAAGACGTTCAGCACCAGGGCCACCAGCAGGGCCCTGGCCGGCACACCGCGCCGGTTCAGCACCCCCACCTGTTTGATGGTGAGTCCCGCCTTGCCCATCTCGTACAGCACGCGGGAGCCGTCGGCGAGGCCGGTGATCATGATGAGCAGCAACGAGGCGATCAGGAAGACCACCATGAGGTCGGAGGCGCCGCCCACCAGATCCTGGAAGGCGCCGACGAAGAAGGTGGTGGGCTCCTCGCCGATGGCCTTCTCGCCGACGTATCCCGACAGGGTCAGCGGCAGCAGGATGAAGACCCCCAGGGAGAACAGCACCCCTGCGCGCAGGGCCCGGGTGGTGTCGCGCACCGTGTCCTTGTACTCGGGCGCGAAGGTCGCGCACACCTCCACACCGAACGAGGTCCACGCCATGACGTACAGCCACACCAGGGCCTCGCGCAGTCCCGCGGCACCGTGCAGGTTCCAGTGCAGGCCCTGTGCGCTCCAGTCACCGGAGAACAGCGGCAGGACGATGAAGACGGCGAGCGGGATCAGCAGCGCACCGCCGGTGACGTAGACGACCCACATGGCGACGTGCAGGCCGATCATCGCGGCGCCGAACAGCAGCAGCATGACGAGCAGGCCCACCGCTATGGGGAAGTCCACCTTCAGCGGTCCGAACTCGACGCTCCAGTCCTGGCCGGGGAACCACTGGGCCCGGACGAAGGAGCCGATGAGCCCGGAGTAGACCGCGAGGGCCGTGGTCCAGGGGAACCAGTAGCCGATGCTCGCGATCGGGCCCACCACGGGCGCCCGCTTCTTCCAGCCCTCGGTCGCGTAGTGCGCGATCCCTCCGGAGGAGTCGGGGAACATCGCGGCCAGTTCGGTGTAGATCCAGTTGGTCGCCGTGGCCAGCACCATCGAGGCGGCCCACAGGGCGATGGCACCCCAGGCTCCGAGACCGCCGATGGAGGCGCCGAGCGAGGCGATCAGCGCCGCGGGCATGGTCAGCGACATCGCGAATCCGTCGAACCAGCTCATCTTCTTCGGCAGTGCGGCGGCCGCCGTTCCCGACGGGTGCGAAGGGTCCGACGAGGGCGGGGCTGGTGTCTGTGGCTGGGATGACATGGCGTTCCCCTCAGGGTGGGCGCAGGCAGGAGTGCCGATGTGGCCTGGTTATAAGGGAAGCGAAAATCGCCTGTCAATACTCATGAATTAGCAGTGATCGACTTACTTGATTGCTGATTCAGCAGTCTTGACAGTTCCTGATTGCTCGGCGAGTCTCCAGTCATCGCTTCGCACCGGACCCGGGACGGCGCAGCTCTGACCCGACGCGCCCTTTCCCGTTCAGGACAGGACAGAGAGGCCAACGCATGACCACCCCGACCTCCGACCGGCACCAGCTCTTCATCGACGGCGCGTTCACCGACGGCACCTCCGGGAACATCCATGAGGTCGTCAGCCCCGCGACGGGCGAACTCGTGGGCAGCTTCCCCCTGCCCGCGGCCTCCGATGTCGACGCCGCGGTGCGTGCCGCGAACGAGGCCCAGCCGGCCTGGGCCGCGACCAATGTGTGGACCCGAGCCGAGCTCTGTCACCGCATCGGCACGGAGCTCGGCAGGCGCGTGGACGAACTCGCCCGTCTCCAGTCCCTCGAACAGGGCAAGCCGCTCGCCGAGTCCGTCGCCGACATCGAGGAGGCGGCCAAGCTCTTCCATCTGCACGCCGAGGACGCCGTACGGCTGCACGGCGAGACGCTGCCCTCCACCGACAACACCAAGCGGATGTTCACCTTCCAGCGTCCGGTGGGCACATGGGGCATCATCACGCCGTGGAACTTCCCGCTGCTGATGCTCGCGGAGTTCGTCGCCCCCGGTCTCGCCACCGGCAACGCCCATGTCGTCAAGCCGCCGGCCAACACGCCGCTGACCGTCCTCAGGGCGATGGAGGCGTTCGTCGCCGCCGGGGTGCCCGCCGGCCTCGTCAACATCGTGCCCGGTGAGGGCGAAACCGGCGACGCGCTGGTGCGTCACGAGGGCATTCACGCGATCGGCTTCATCGGCTCCTCCGCGACCGGGGCGAAGATCCAGTCCGCCGCCGGACTCAAGCGCTCCATCATGGAGTGCTCGGGCAACGGCCCGCTCGTCGTCCTCGCCGACGCCGATGTCGAGGCTGCCGCCAAGGCCGCCGTCGACGGCGCCTACCCGTGCGCCGGGCAGGTCTGCTGCGCCACCGAACGCGTCATCGTGCACGCCGACATCCATGACGAGTTCGTCGAGGCCGTCCTGCGCGAGGCCCAGCGCATCACCCTCGGCGACCCGTTCGATCCCAAGACCGTGCTCGGCCCCCTCAACAACGAGGGCGTCGCGGCCAAGATGGACCGGCACATGGCCGACGCCCGCGAGCGGGGCGCACGCATCCTGCTCGGCGGCAAGCGCGCCTCCGGCCACCCCACCGATCTCTACTACGAGTTCACCGTGGTGGACGGGGTCCCCGAGGACAGTCTGCTGTCCCGTGAGGAGTCCTTCGGACCCGTCGTCCCGATCATCACCGGACAGGACGAGGACGATCTGCTGCGCATCGCCAACGACGACAAGCTGGGCCTCCAGGGCGCCGTCTTCACCCGGAGCATGACCTCCGCGTTCCGTTTCATCGAGGAGATGGCCGTCGGCCAGGTCGTCGTGAACGAGAGCAACAACTGGTGGGACATCAACATGCCGTTCGGCGGCGCTGGCAGCCGGTCCACCGGCTGGGGCCGCATCGGCGGCAAATGGACGCTCATGGACATGACCGACACCCGCACCGGCGTCATCAGTCTCTGACCGCCCCGCCCGCTCCCGCCCGCCGCCGGCCGGGGCCCCGACCAACGTCGGGGCCCCGGCCCGCGCTGCCCCACCACGCCGGCAACGAGGTACCCGCCACATGACCACCGCCGCCCCGCGCCCCACCGACCACCGCAGCCGCCTGCGCGACACGAAGGCCGCCCCCTACTGGCTGGACCGGCCCGAGCACCCCACGCCCCTGCCCCGGCTGACCGCCGACACCACCTGCGATCTCGCCGTCGTCGGCGGTGGCTACACCGGCCTGTGGACCGCGCTGCTCGCCAAACGCGCCGCCCCGGAACGGGACGTCCTCGTCCTCGAACAGAACACCTGCGGCCACGCGGCCAGCGGCCGCAACGGCGGCTTCTGCTCACCCAGCCTCACCCACGGCCTCGCCAACGGCGCCGACCGCTGGCCCGCCGAGGCCCGGCTGCTGCACCGCCTGGGCATGGAGAACTTCGAGGCCTTCCGGCGCGACCTGGACACCCACGGCATCGACTGCGGATTCGTGCGCGGCGGCAAGGTCACCGTCGCCGCCACGCCCTGGCAGGCCGAAGGACTCAACAGCGCCCACACGCTCGCCCACCGGTACGGCGAGCGGACCAGGCTGCTGAACCGTGCGGACCTGCGGGCGTACATCGACTCCCCCGGCTGGACCGCCGGCCTCTGGTCCCCCGACTACGCGCTCCTCGACCCCGCCCGGCTCGTCTGGGGCCTGCGCGCCGCCTGCCTGGACCTCGGGGTCCGTATCGCCGAGCACACCGAGGTCACCGCCCTGACCACCCGTCATGCCGACCGGGTGCGCCTCGCCACCCCGTACGCGGCCCTCGGCGCCCGGCAGGTCGCTCTCGCCACCAATGTCTACCGGCCCCTGCTCAAGCGCCTCTCGCTCAGCATGATCCCGGTCTACGACTACGCCCTGACCACCGAGCCCCTGAGCGACGGGCAGCTCGCCGCCATCGGCTGGATCGGCGACCACGGAATCACCGACGCGGGCAATCGGTTCCACTATCTCCGCAAGACCGACGACAACCGCATCCTCTTCGGCGGCTACGACGCCATCTACCACTACGGCAACCGGGTCGACGAACGGCTCACCCAGCGACCCGCCACCTTCGACACCCTCGCCGCCCAGTTCGCCGAGGCCTTCCCCGCCCTCGCCGATGTCCGCTTCTCGCACTCCTGGGGCGGTGTCATCGACTCCACCACCCGCTTCTGCATGTTCGCCGGCACCGCGGCACACGGCCGGATCTCCTACGCGCTCGGCTTCACCGGGCTCGGCGTCGGCGCCACCCGGTACGGTGCCCAGGTCATGCTGGACCTGCTCGCGGGGAGGCGCACGGACCGGCTCCGGCCCGCGATGATCCGCCGGCCCCCCGTGCCCTTCCCCCCGGAGCCGATCCGGTATCTGGGCGTCGAGGCCACCCGCTGGTCCATGGCCCGCGAGGACACGCACGGCCATCGCAATCTGTGGCTGCGCACCCTGGACCGGCTCGGCCTCGGTTTCGATTCCTGAGCCGGGCAGGATAGGCCGCACGACCGAAGATCCAGGCCCGCACACCGTGACGGGCCGTACATGAGAGCCGGAGCAACAGCATGAGCACGCTGGGTGGCAGCCCCCTGGACGACACCGACCGCCAGATCATCGCCGCACTCCAAGCGGACGGCCGCCGCCCGTACAGCCAGATCGCCGAGGAACTCGACATCCCCGCCTCCTCCGTGCGCTACCGCGTCCAACGCATGGAGGAGAATGGCACTCTCCAGATCGTCGGTATCGCCAACCCGCTGACCATCGGCTTCGACCGGTTCGCCATGGTCGGCATCCGGGTGAGGCCGGGCAGCGCCCAGGAGGTGTGCCGACGGCTGAGGGAGCTGCCCGAGACCTCCTACGTCATCATGACGGCGGGTAGCTATGACGTGATGGTGGAGGTGATCTGCCGGGACACCGACCACTTCACCGATCTGATGAACCGCAGACTGCATCAGATCGACGGAATCGTCTCGACCGACTCCTTCTTCGTACTGGAAGTGCACAAGCTGGCGTACGGCTGGGGCGTCGGCGAGGTGGACACCTCGCTGCTCGACGCCCCGCAGCCGCCGCTGGGGGCGGGCCTCGACCAGCGCGCCTGAGCGCCGGAGCGGTCCTCAGTCCGTGAATCCCACGTGGACATGATCGTGATGGGTGGCATCGGTGAAGAACTGATACGCCGTCGCACCTCCGGAGAGCCGGACCGGCCCGCCGACGTTGTACGAGCCGGCCGCCGCCGCGTCGCGCATGAACGACTCGATCAACCGGCGCGACGTGGCCGGATCGACGACCATGTGCCCGTCGATCCTCCCCACGTCGAAGGCCCGGCCCGGTGGATGATCACTGGGCCGGTCGGTGCCGAACACGTACAGCGGGTGCCCGGAGCGGATCACGCCGAGGTCCATCCGGTACGTTCCGGCCAGGCTCAGCAGGGCCCGCAGCACGCTCGGGTGGACGTGCCCGCCGCGGATGTCCGCCTCGGCCGCGGGTGGCAGACCGATCCGCGGTTCGGCCAGCACCCGCTCGGCCTCCATGGGCAGCGCGGCTGCGGCGGGGCCGGGGCGGGCCGGGTGGAGATCGGTGACCTCCCAGTGGGGCCGGGCCCGGCTCAGCCGTACGTCGACGGTCGTGCCGCCCGCGTGGCCGGGCGTCCACTGACGGCACACCACCAGCACACTGGCCGAGTCGGCCAGGATCCCGCCGTACTGCGCGTCGATCACCTGCAGTGCGGCGCGGTCGGCGTCGGGGCGCAGCGCGCCCGCCCGGTCCACCAGTGACGGCGTCGCCCCCAGCGCGGCCACCCGTTTCTTCGCCGCGGCCGCACCGCCCTGGCCGGCGGGCCAGGCGCCGATCGCCTCCACCACCCGCACGGCACGCAGCTTCACGTCGGGGTCCACATCGCCCCGGTCGGGACGCCAGGCCGTGGTCGTCGGCAGGGGCGGGAGCGGGGGCCGGGACACGGACGTGGCCGGGGCGGCCTCCGTCCGGGAGGTCGCGGAGCAGCCCATGGGTCCCGCGAGCAGTCCGCCGGTGCCGAGCAGCAGGGCGCGTCGGCCGAGTGAGGGTGGCATGCGATGTCCCGTTCCCCTTCGGGGTCCTCCTTCGCAGGGACGCGGACCCGGACGGATTGCGATGGTTGTCGACGCTCCCGGCGCGCCGCAACCGGCCGGATGCTCAGCGGTGCGGGGCCGGAGTCCCCCGACACCGGGTCTTCTCCCGTGCCGATCCCCTCCTGCAACAGGCCGTTCCCCGTCACAGCGTCGTGACGAGTCCTCCGTCGATGACGAATTCCGATCCGGTGACGTTGCCCGACCGGCCGCTCGCCAGCAGCAGTACCAGATCGGCGACCTCTTCCGGCCGGCTGAACCGCCCGGTCACCGCCTGGGCGGCGAACCCCTGGGCGATGTCGTCCGGTTCGCTGCCGGCGACCGCCGCGACGGTCTGCGCGATGCCTCCCTCGCCCAGCCAGAGGTCCGTGGCGACGGGCCCGGG
Organism: Streptomyces sp. NPDC088252; assembly: GCF_044740965.1. Taxonomy (NCBI): domain Bacteria; kingdom Bacillati; phylum Actinomycetota; class Actinomycetes; order Kitasatosporales; family Streptomycetaceae; genus Streptomyces; species Streptomyces sp. NPDC088252. The sequence goes on from NZ_JBIURS010000008.1 coordinate 253,403, forward strand.
GCTGACGGTGTTCACCCGTACCCCGTGCGGGCCGACCTCCTTGGACAGGGCCTTGGAGAAGTTGCTCAGGGCCGCCTTGCTCGCTCCGTAGTCGATGACCGAGGGGTCGGGCAGGAAGGCGCTGACCGAACCGACCGTCACGATCGAGCCGGAGCCGCTTGCGATCAGATGCGGCAGGGCGGCGCGTGTGGTACGCACCGCGGTGAGGAGGTTGACCGTCAGCGCCCACGTCCATTCGTCGTCGCCGACGGACAGGAAGCCGCCCGCCCTCGGACGCACGGCCCCGACATTGTTGACGAGGATGTCCAGGCCCCCGTACCGGTCGACCGCTTCCGCCACCGGTTCCTCGGCACCGTCGGGCCGGGTGAGGTCCGCCCGCACGAAGTGGACGTCCTCGCGCGCCGCAAGCTCGGACAGCGGTTCGGTGAGGGTCCGGGAGGCCGCGACCACTCGCACGCCTTCGTCGGCGAGGGCCCGTGTCACGGCAAGGCCGATGCCCCGGCCGGCGCCGGTGACCAAGGCCGTCCTGCCTGTCAGACGCAGATCCATCACGCTCTCCCAGCAAACGAACGGTACCGACGGGGGATTGGGGCGCTCCACCGGGTGGGGAAGGACGCCGGACCCAGCGTCACCGGACCCCACGGTGACGGCACGGCCCGGAGTGCAACGGGGTGACACCGGCCGACCGTCCGGGTGACAGCGGCAGTCGGTACGCCTCCGTCACTCCGCCCGGCGCCGCTCTCCGTCCGCCGGGCACCACCCCCGCCCGTCGCTACATCACACCTTGGTGGGCCGTCGTCACGCGTTCTTCGGCGACGTCCAGGGCGTGGCGCACCGCCCCCAGCGCGACGGCCCGTTCACCGAGCACCGACGCGTTGAGTTCCACCGGCACCAGGGTGCGGGATCGCAGATGCCTGCGCACCGGTTCGAGCAGGGTGTCGCCCGCCCGCGAGACACCGCCCCCGACGACGACCCGGCCCGGATCGAGGACGAGCAGGAGCACGGCGAGTCCGCGGGCGAACCGGGCGGCGACCCGTTCCACCACGTCGACGGCGGTCCGGTCCCCCGCCTCGGCCGCCGCGAAGAGTGGCGCGATGTCGTGGGCGGCGCCGACGGGAGCACCGGCCTCCAGGGCCAGCCGGTGAATGGCCTCGGCGCCGACGAGCCGTTCGAACGGCCCCATGCCGTCGGCCGGACGCGGTCCGGGGAGCGGGCCGGAATCTCCCATGAGGTCGATGAATCCCAGCTCACCGGCGGCGGCCGAATTGCCCCGGTAGGGGCGGCCGCCGATGACGATGCCGGTGCCGATGCGCCTTCCCCACTGGACGAAGACCAGGCAGTCGGTACGCGTACCGGCGCCGTCCCCCCTGCCGGTCGCCGAGGAGGCCGCGGCACCCTGTCGGCGCTCGGCCAGCACCGCGAGGTTGACGTCGTTCTCGATGGACACCGGACAGTGCAGCCACTCGCGCAGCAGGGATGCGGCCGGCAGCCCGGCCCAGTCGGGAATGCTGGGCGCGAGCAGCACCTCGCCCCGCTCCCGGTCGACGATCCCGGGGGTGCCCGCACTCACCGCCCACAGGCTCGACAGCGGCACGTCCGCCTCGGCCGCCGCCGCCGTCAGCGCGGACCGGACCGTGGCGAACAGCCGCGGCCCTCCCGTATCCCTGTCCACGGCGACGCGATGCGTGGCCAGTACCTGGCCTGCCAGGTCCGCGATCATCACCAGCACCTTGTGCGGGCCGATGTCGACCCCCGCGACGTGCCCCGCCTCGGCGCGGAACCTGGCGTACTGGGCCGGCCGGCCGAGCTGTTGCGGTCCTACGGCCGTGGTGAACTCCACCAGTCCGCAGTCCCTCAGTTCGCCCAGGGCCCTGGTCACCGCGGGCCGTGAAAGCCCGGTGAGCGCGGCGAGGTCGGTGACGCGGGCGGTGGGCGCGTCCCCCTCCCGCAGTGCGGCCAGGACCGCGGCGACGTTCATCCGGCGCAGGACGTGCGGGCCGGTGGCCGCCGCTCTGTGGACTGACATGTGCGTCAACTCCCTTGCCGATCCGCACTGTCGGCACTGTACCCAGCGCTTCGAGAGCACGGACGGTCGGCGCTCTTGACGGTCACGGCACGGTCCGCTCATATTAACGAATGCTCCGTTAGTAACGGCCTCGCCCACGATGGGCGGTGGGAGAAGGAGCGGCGTCCGGGGCCTTCGAATCCAAGGCGGAGGCCCCGGACACCGCGACGCCGCTGCCCATCGTGGGCGAGGCCGTGAGTCTGATGCGCGTCCGCTCCATGTACTCGGCAAACCTCCGCATCCCTTCGTCGGACGAGGTCAACGTTGAGAAGCCTCAGATCCTGGATCGTCGTCTGCACGACCGCCCTCACGGTGCTGGCCGCGGCGTTGAGCGCTCCCGCCGTTCCCGCGGAGGCGGCTCCCCGCGGGAGACCCGTCTTCGCCACCGGACCGGCCGAGGCGGCCCTGCGCCGTCTTCTCCCCCGGCACGCCGCACAGTTCGACCTCGTGGCGGTGGACCGTCCCGTGTCCGGCGACTACTTCGCCGTCTCCGGGACCACCGGTCACGTGCGGGTTCGAGGGACCAGCCCCGCCGTGCTGCTCAGCGGAGTCAACTGGTACCTGAAGTACACGGCGAAGGTGGACGTCGGCTGGCCCGGTGACAGCACGTCGAGACTTCCGAAGAAGCTCCCCGCGCCCGTCGGCACGGTCCGCCGGGACGCCTCCGTGCCGCACCGGTTCGCCCTCAACGACACGGACGACGGCTACTCCGGCGCGTACCGGAACTGGGCCTCGTACGAGAAGCAGATCGACGTCCTGGCCCTGCACGGCGTCAACGAGGTGTTCGTGCAGATGGGTGCGGACGCCGTGTACTACGACACGTTCCAGGAGTTCGGGTACGCGAAGAAGGACCTCGCGTCCTGGATCCCCGGTCCGGCGCACCAGCCGTGGTGGCTGATGCAGAACATGTCCGGCTTCGGTGGCCCGGTCGGCGAGAAGCTGCTGGACCGGCGCGCCGCGCTCGGCCGCAGGATCGCCGATCGGCTGCGTCTGCTCGGTATGACCCCGGTCCTGCCCGGCTACTACGGCACGGTCCCGCCCGGGTTCACGGACCGCAACCCGACGGGTCCCGTGGTCCCGCAGGGCGACTGGGTCGGTTTCGAGCGGCCGGACTGGCTGGACCCGCGCGGCGAGATGTTCCCGAAGGTCGCCGAGGCCTTCTACCGTCACCAGCGAAGGCTGTTCGGTGACTCCACCATGTACAAGATGGATCTGTTGCACGAAGGCGGCAGGCCGGGCGATGTACCCATCGCGGACGCGGCTCGGGCCGTCATGAACGCACTGCAGACCGCGCACCCGGGCGCCACCTGGGTGCTGCTCGGCTGGCAGAGCAATCCGTCGACGCAGCTCATCGACGCGGTCGACAGGAGCAGGCTGTTCATCGTCGACGGACTGGCCGACCGCTACGACGGCTTGGACCGGGAGGTTGCCTGGCACGGCACGCCGTACGCCTTCGGGACCATCCCCAACTTCGGTGGTCACACCACGATCGGGGCCAACTCGGCAGTCTGGACGGCCCGATTCAACGAATGGCGGACCAAGCCGGGCAGTGCGCTCCGGGGGATCGCCTACCTGCCGGAGGGCACCGGCGGCAACCCCGTCGCGTACGAGCTGTTCACGGAACTCGCCTGGCAGAGCGCCCCTTCCGACGACGCGGCCTGGTTCGCCGCCTACGCGGAACGCCGCTACGGCGGCGCCGACCCGCATGCCGCCAAGGCATGGGAACTGCTGCGGGCGGGCCCCTACAGCACATCGTCCGGCACCTGGAGCGAGTCCCAGGACAGCCTGTTCACCGCACGCCCCGCACTGACCGTCGGCTCCGCGGCCAGCTGGAGCCCGTCGTCCATGCGGTACGACGCGTCGACGGTGCAGCGGGCGCTCACGGAGTTGCTCCAAGTCGCCCCCGAACTGCGGAAGTCGGATGCGTACCGGTTCGACGTGGTGGATGTGGCCCGGCAGGCACTGGCCAATCGCAGCCGTACGCTGCTGCCGCAGATCAGGTTGGCGTACGAGGAGAAGGACCTCGCCCTGTACCGGCAACGGGCCACGGAGTGGAAGCGGGATCTCGCCCTGCTGGACCGGCTGCTGGCCTCCGACCGGCGGTTCATGCTCGGGCCCTGGCTCAAGGACGCCAGGTCCTGGGGCGACACCGATGCCGAGCGGGCCGCAGCGGAGTTCGACGCCCGCTCGATCCTGACCACCTGGGGCCATCGTTCCGGCAGCGAGTCCGGCGGGCTGCGTGACTACGCGAACCGCGAATGGTCGGGACTGGTGAGCGACTTCTACGCCGAACGCTGGACGCTCTACCTCGACTCCCTCGACACGGCCCTGACCACCGGCCGGCCCCCGGCCGCGATCGACTGGTTCACACGGGACAACGCCTGGAACCTGGAGCGCAAGAGCTACCCGGTGAAACCCACGGGCGACCCGGTCGCGCTGGCCGACACCGTACGCGTGGCCCTTGCGGCGCCCCTCGCGCCGGCTGCCCTCCATCGATCGACCGACGCCCGTGCCCACGGCGCCGTTGGCGACCACCGCCCCGGACCGCACCTGCTCCACGATCCGCCACTGCCGGACGGCGCCGCGGAAGGCCGTCCGGCGTGACACAGCTCACGACTATTCACGTATTGCGCAACCATTAAAGTGTAGACATGGATGCCGATACCTCCGACACTCAGGCGAACCAGCAGATCGCGATGCTCGACGGCGGCCCCGCACACGGGCTGCGCATGTGGGTCACCAGCCGGCCACCGGTGGTTCAGGTCACCTGGCCGTGCGAGGTCGAGGCGCCACCCGAGGGCATGCGGGTGGAAGCCCTGTACGTCTATCGACTCGACCCCCGGGCGAAGGAGCAGCCGCTGCGCTACGGCTTCGACGGGGCCAGCCCCTGACGGTCCCCGGTCCACGGACCGGCACGCACCGGGAGTGAAGGGACCCGGCCGGTCGCGGACACACGTTCACCGACAGTGCCCGGTCGCGGCGGGTCCCTTCGTCCTGCGCGACAGACTCCGGCCGAGGGCCGGTCCGCCGCGCACGGCGCGAAGGGACCCGGCCGGTCAGGGTCCGATGTGCTGGTGCGACGCCCACAGCAACGGGCTGTTGCCCGCGTACTCGTCGCGAACGCCCCTGACGGCGGCGTGCAGGCGTCGCGCCGGATCCGCGCCGCCGGACAGTTCCGCGTAGACGTCATCGGCGATCCGGGCGGCCACATCGTCGACGATGGGCCACAGGGTGCCGATCACATGCGAGTATCCGGCCAGCTGGAACGCCGACGAGATGTGGATGACCTCGTCGGACAACACATCGCCGCCACGCGCCGTACCGCAGGCGGACAGATAGGCGAAGTGGGCGTCCCGGATGCGCAGCCGTCCGATGTCCACGACGGACAACGCTCCCCCGGCCAGGGCCAGTCGGCTCGCCGAGGGTTCGCCGACATCCGTGGTGGCGTGGCAGGCGATGTGGACCCAGGCCGCCGTAGCCAGCTCCTCACGCACGCTGTCGGGGTCGGCAGCCCCGTCCAGCAGCATCCGGGCTCCCGGCAGCCGCGCACCGGCGACCTCGGCCTCCCGTCCGGCGGCGGGCAGTCGGTAGTCGGGCAGGTCCCCGATGGCGACGACGAGCGAGCGGTCCGGTGGCCGGTGCGCGCCGCGGAGTCGCGCGCGCAGCAGCTGGTGCAGCGTGGGGGTGCAGGAGCCGACCACCCGGTCGAACACCGTGCGCCCGTCCCGCGCCGTGTGGTGCCCGGCCGCGTGCACCGGCAGCAGCGACAACTGCCCGGTCGGCAGCCACCAGAGCCTGGGCAGCGGATCGGGCGCCGGTTCGAGGCCGAGCGTCTCCAGCACGGGGCCCGTCACCGTGTCCCAGAGCCAGCCCAACAGGCGCGTCACGGACCGGTTCGCGGCCCACCGCAGATCCGGCTCGACGGTCGGGGAACGCATCAGATCCTGAGCCAGGTCCAGAGCGATACGGCGATCCTCGACCGCGTCCGGGGTGAGGCCCGGCAGGGCAATCACCTCTGTTCCGGCGGCCGTGAGCGCGATGGCGTGGCTGCCGAACCGGCTGACGTTGACCACCACGACGGGGCCCGCGGCCGCGACCTGGGACCGCACGACCTCGTCTACCCGCTCGGGCACCTCCCCCAGCGCATGCGAGAACAGGACGCAGCGTCCGCGTTCCAGCAGGTCCAGGGCTTCGGCGGGATCCGCGCCGCGGTTCAGCAGGCAGGCCGCCGCGTCCGAGGCCAGGCCCCCGAACGGCATCAACTGATACTCCTGGTCGTCCCGTTGCTCCAGCGGCGACACCAGGTCCGGCAACAGGTCGACGGTCAACCGGAACGCCTGTTCGGCTCCGGCGAAGTCGCCTTGTTCCGCCGCCGATCGGCCCCAGCGCTGGCTTGCCAGTCCGCGGACCCTCAGCGGCGCGCCGGGCGTCCTGGCCACCTCCGCGTACGCCGCCACCGCCCGGTGTGCGTCCGAAGGGGGCAGCGACGCCGCCAGGTCCAGCAGCCGACCCGCTCGGCCGGGGTCCTCGTGCGACGGAGCGAGCCGTACCGGATCGGGTGACAGATCGGCCAGTTCGTCGAGCACGGCGGCCCGCTCGGGGTGTCCGGGCGGGTACGCGTGGGCCAGTTCCGTCGCCAAAAGGCCGGCCTCGGCGAGATGTTCGGGCGTGCCGCCCTCGGCGCCGTGCCGGTCCCGCAGAGCGAGCGCCAGCCCGGTCATCGCCTCGGCCCGCACACCGGGCCGGTCGATCGGCAACGCCAGCGCGGCCCGGCAGAGAGCCACCGACTCTTCCAGCACGGGCACTTGGGGATGCCGCAGGAACGCCTGCCGCAACGCGGCGCCGAGCCGGGCCATGCGCAGCGGGCGGTCCCGGTGGTCCGCCGGTGTGAGTTCCAGTGCGGACCGCAGGGCGCCGATCGCCTCGTCGAGCCGCGGTGAGTCGCCGGTGTACCGGAATCCGTCGAGCCATACCGCGCTCAGCTCGGTGAGAGCGGCGGCACGTGCCAACGGTCCGTGGTCCGTGCGGAGTTCGACCGGGCGAGGGGCGCCTGACCGGCCCGTCAGCATGTCCTGGTGGGCCTGCATCGCGATGATCCCGGCCAACGCCTTCGGCCCCGTCGTGGCCCCGGAGGACGCCTCCCGGTACCGGGCCATGGACTCGACCAGCGCGGCCCGGTCGCCCGTGTACTCGTACCGGCAGCGCAACGCGTCGGCCAGGACGAGCAACCGGCGCGGCCGGGACTGCTGGAACGCGAGCGGGTCGAACACCGCGTCCTGCCCGAGCCGGACGGCCATGTCGAGCAGGGGCAGCGCCGCGGTCTCCTGGTAGCGCTCCAGGAACCTGTCCGCGAGGTCGCCGATCGGCGTCGCGATGTCGGTCAGCCACGCCCGCGCGACCACATCACGCCAGAGCGCGACCGCGATGCGCAGAGCGCGCCGGTCGTGCGTCCGCTCCCACTGCCCCAGCACGGCGCCGCCCAGTTCGCGCAGATGCGCGGCGATGTGGTCCTGGTCCCAAGCGCCGGACGGCGAACGGGAGGCGTCGAATCGGCCCGACACGGGAGCGATCCGGTGCCGGAAGACCTCGGTCTCGGTGTTCTCGCGCAGGATGCGCCGCCACTGGGCCGGGGTCGGATCGACGACCCGCAGGGACGAGCGGTTCAGCTCGTCGACCGCCGCGTCGAAAGCGACACGTGTCCGGTCAGTGGCCATCGCGGCAGGCCAGGATCAGCCGGACCGGACCGGGGATCTCGTATCCCTCGGCACGGTCGTCGACCAGTGCCAGCAGCCTGAGCGCCTCGGCGAGGTCCCGGTCGGACGTGCTGCCGGCGCGGTAGCGCGCCCAGTGCACGGTCCCGCCCACGTGGGCCGCCTCGGCGTCGAAGCCCTCGTTCGGACCGAGGAGGGCGTCCAGCTCCAGGCCCACGTCGAACGCGAGGACGGCTTCCCGGTCCCCGGTGCCGCGGTAGCGCTCCAGCCGTTCCCGAAGACCCGCCAGCACCGGGTCCGTCACCGGACGGCAGCCAGGTCCTGCCGGACGCCGTCGACCATGGCTTCCAGGAAGTGCCGGGAGAAGGAGTTCGGCGGCTCACTCTCCCTGATCCGCCGCCCGCGTTCGGTGAAGAACGCCGAGTCGGGCATCCTTTCCTGGCCGGCCGGGACGAACTTGAGCAGCTCCTGGTACGCGGCCAGTGCCTCCTCGAGCATTTTGCGCAGCTCGTCCGGCCGGGCGCGGACGCGGTCCAGTTCCCCCATGTACGCGAGGGAGATCATGCGCCATTCGCCGGCGTCGATGATCTGCGACGGCTCGGGCCCGCCGTACCGGTCGGCGTGCCGGGGTGCCAGTGCGGGCATCCGGAACACGAACCGGCGTTGCCTGCCGCATCCCGCGCATCCGAACGAGTGCCTCGACGCGAGCCCCTCGTCGGTCTGGATCGACGCGTGCCTGTAGCCGGTGCTTCCGCTCTCGCCGCACTCGCACGGGTGCAGCTCCATGTACAGGTGCGCTTCGGGAACGGACCGGGCGTACGGCAGTGGCATACCGCTCACTGTAGTTCGCATCAGCCACTAGGATCCATGGATATGAGCGAAGACCGGCACGAAGTCGCCAGGCTCTGCGAGAACTTGACCTTCTTGCGCCAGGAAGCGGAGAGACGCGGTCTCGGTGCGCGGTTGGATGTGATCGTGGCCGCCGCTGCGGCCGGCCGGACCGAGGGCATCACCACCTTCATGCGGAGTGTGGGCGCTCCGGAGTCGGCCGAAGTACGCAGCCCCGGCGGCATCGTCCACCCGGCGGCCACCGAATTCCGCTTCGGCGTCGATGTCTACGGGTGCCCCGGAGAAGCCTGTGACCGGAGTTGGATCCGGCCGCCGGGGGCACCCGTCGAGGTCTGCGCGGTGCGCGGCACCGCACTGCGCCTGCGGCCGACCGCGTGAGCGGACTCCTCGTCGAGGTCGGCCGACGGCTGGCGGAGCGCTGGCTCTCCGTCCTGGTGCTCCCCGGCCTGCTGTTGGTCGCGGCGCTGTCGACAGGACTCCTCCTGGGTCAGGGAGATGCCCTCTCGGCGAGCCAACTGGCCGACGCCGCAACCGACATGGCGCGTCGTCTCCAGGCCGACGGCTCCGCCACGGTCCTGCTGACCGGACTGGCGGCCCTCCTCGGCGCAGGTGCCGCCGGGCTGGCCGCTCAGGGGCTGGGCCGACTGGTCCGGGCCGGCTGGCTGGGAGACTGGCCCCGGTGGGCCGCCCCGGCCAGGAGCCGTCTGTCTCAAAGGCGTTCGCGGCAGTGGCAGAACCATCAGACGAGGCTGGAGGAGGCGGCCGCAGCCGGCCGCGACCCGTCCGGCTTCGCCCGGCGCCGCAACCGGATCAGCCTCGCCCCGCCGGTACGGCCGACCTGGATGGGCGACCGCCTCGCCGGCGCCGATGTCAGGGTCTTCGCCGAATACCGGTTGGACCTCGCGGCGTGCTGGCCCCGGCTCTGGCTGGTGCTGCCCGGGGACGTGCGCGAGGAACTGCGCACCGCGTCCGGGGCGCTCGACGCCGCCGCGGTGCTGGCGGGCTGGGCGGTTCTCTACGCGTTCGCGGGCGTCGTGTGGTGGCCCGCCTCGCTCGTCGCAGTGGCCGTCTACGCCACCGGCTGGTATCGGGCCCGGCTCGCTGCGGCGACCTTCGCGGACCTGATCGAGTCCACCGTCGACCTGTACGGCGGCGCTCTCTGCACGGCCCTCGGCCTGACTGCCGCCGAAACCCCGCTCACTCCGGAACTCGGCGCCGCCGTCACCTCCCGCTGCCGCAAGGGCGCTTGAGCCGTCGCGGGGTGTGATCCGGACGAGAGGCCCTGACGGCCGACCGGCATCGGAACGGTGAGAAGCGGCGCGCATCCCACAGGGTGAGGGGGACCGCCGACCCGGCAGGGACCGATGGTGGCCACACCCTCGCTGTGACGGGACGTCCTCCCACCGGCCGGGGTGTGCCGGAGCCATTCAGGCGATCATGGGCCGGTCATACGGGGCGATCGGCGCCGGGAGCACCGTGGAGCCGCTCAGCCAGCGGTCCGTCGCCGCCGCGACGGACCGTCCCTCCGCGATGGCCCACACCACCAGGGACTGCCCGCGGCCCGCGTCACCGGCGATGAACACCCCGCCCGTCCCGGCTCGGGCCGTCCGCTCGACCGCCCCCGCCGCACCGGCCGTTTCGGCCGTTTCCGCCGCGAAGGCGCCGTTGCGGGCGAAGTTCCCCCGGTCGTCCAGCACGAGTCCGAGCTGCCGCATCAGACCGGTGCCCCGTTCGGGGCCGAGGAAGCCCAGGGCGAGCAGGACCAGATCCGCCAGAATGACCCGCTCTGTCTCCAACCGCGGCCTTCTGCCCTCGGGCTCCACCTCCGCCAGTCGCAGCGCGCGCACATGACCGGAGCGATCCCCTTCGAAGCTGAGCGTGGCGGACGAGAAGACTCTCGGATCCGTGCCGCCTCCCCCACGCGCTTCTTCATGAGCATGGGATATCCGATAGACCTTCGGATACACGGGCCAGGGCTCGGAGTTCCGTCGGGTATCACCGGGCTCGGGATTGATGTCCAGTTGCACGGCGGAGGCTGCGCCCTGCCTCAGCACGGTGCCCAGACAGTCCGAACCGGTGTCGCCGCCGCCGATGATCACCACGTGCCGGCCCTCGGCGGTGACGGCCGGCACGTCGCAGTCGCCCTCCGTGACCCGGTTGGCCAGGGTCAGGTAGTCCATGGCCTGATGGATTCCGTGCAGCTCGCGGCCCGGGACGGCCAGCTCCCGCTGCCCGGTGGCTCCGACGGCGATCACGACCGCGTCGTGTCGCCCGGCGAGTTCCGCGGCGTCGACATCGCCGCCGACGTCCACACCCGTGCGGAACTCGGTACCCTCCGCCCGCATCTGCTCGATTCGGCGGTCCAGGTGGCGCTTCTCCATCTTGAACGCGGGAATGCCGTAGCGCAGCAGTCCTCCGATGCGGTCGGCACGCTCGTAGACGACGACGGCGTGGCCGACGCGGGTGAGTTGCTGCGCCGCCGCCAGCCCCGCGGGTCCGGAGCCGATGACCGCGACGGTCTTCCCGCTGAGCCGCTCGGGCGGCTGCGGCGGCGCGTATCCGCGTTCCCAGATCTGGTCGGCGATCGCCTGTTCGACATTCTTGATCGTCACCGGGTCGGCATTGATGGTCAGCACACAGGCGTCCTCGCACGGTGCCGGGCACAGCCGCCCGGTGAATTCCGGGAAGTTGTTCGTCGCGTGCAGCCGCTCGGCCGCCGCCCACCAATCGCCCTTCCGCGCATACGCGTTCCACTCGGGGATGAGGTTTCCCAGTGGGCAGCCGCTGTGACAGAACGGTATGCCGCAGTCCATGCATCGCCCCGCCTGCGCGGAAACGAGCGGTAGCCGTGCCTGCCCCGCGTAGACCTCGTTCCAGTCGCTCAGCCGTTCCTGGACGGGACGTGCCGGAACGGGACGGCGGGGGGTCTTGAGGAAGCCGTGGGGATCGGTCATGGGCCGCCTCCGTCGCTCACTCGCGGTGCACAGGCGTAGGGCCAGAGTACGCCTGCCTACTGGCCCGGCGGGGTTCACGCCGTCGCCGCACCGAACGGCGCAGGTGCAGAGCCCCTGGGGCGAGCGGCCGCACGCCGGTGACCGTCCGCGCCCACCCGTGACGGCCTTCGCACTCGACGGATGTCGGCAGGCGCATCCTCTCTCTCGCCGCCTCTCGCACGAGGCGGCCTTGCCCGAGGCGTCCTAGTTTGGAATGAGGGAAGAGTTGTCCACCCGAGGAGTCCTCATGGCTCATGGAAGCGGCAAGGACAAGATCAAGGGCAAAGCCAAGGAAACCATGGGCAAGATGACCGGCGACCGCCGCAAGGAGGCCGAAGGCAAACTTGACCAGGCGAAGGGTGAGATCAAGAAGCAGACGGGCGAGGCTCGTGATCGCACAGCACCCCTGGAGCCCCCCGACTAGGGTCGAAGAACCATAGCCCCGAGCCCCTGTCCGAGCGGCGGGGGCTCGGCCATGCCCGACACCGCCACGGCCATCGCCGCCACGGAACCCGGGTGACGCCGTACCTCACATCGTCACCCCGAGCCCATCAGAAGGGGCGGTCGATCCTGCCACGATGGTGAACCACGTCGGGGACGGATGCGCGGTGAATCGCGATGACAGCGGCGTCGTCGCCCAGACGCCCGCCGACGTGGGCGAGGAGGTCGCGTCGCAGATGGTTCAGGAGCGTCTCCGGGGAGCTCTCCGTCCATCGGGCGGCCCGTTCCTCGAACGGGTAGAAGTCCCCTCCCCGGTCACGCGCCTCGACGACCCCGTCGGTGTAGAGAAGGAGGGTGTCGCCGGCCTCGAAGGGGAACGCGTCGAGAGTGTAGGACGTCGGGCCCATGCTGCCGAGCCCCAGCGGGGGCGCGGGATGAAGACTCGGCACGGTGACGGAGTGCCCCGGGCCGAGCACCAAGGGGGCGGGGTGTCCGCAGCTCGTCATGCGGCTGATGTGGTCCTCGTCAGGGATCTCCAGCAACAGAGCGGTGACGAAGGGTTCTCCCGGCTCCTCCTCCGAGTCGAAGTCGGCCTGGTAGCGCGTGACGCTCTGTTCGAGGGCGGCTGCGAGTTCGGGCAGGCCGGTGTGCTGGTGGGCGGCCTCGCGGAAGGCGCCGAGCAGGAGGGCGGCCTCTCCGATGGCGGCCAGGCCCTTGCCCCTCACGTCCCCGATCATCACCCGCGTTCCGCCTTCGACACGGGTGGCCGCGTACAGGTCTCCGCCGATCAGGGCCTCGTCCTCCGCGGCCAGGTACAGGGAGGCGACCCTCAGTGGGCCGATCCGGTCCGGAAGCGGCCACAGCAGGACGTGCTGTGCGGCTTCGGCCACCGACCGCACGCGTGCCAGCTGCCGTCCGCGCCGTTCGCGTATCAGGGCGAAGAACACGGTCAGCACCGAGAGCAGGGCGATGGCGGCGATCTGCACCAGTATGTTGCGGGAGGACAGCGTGCCGATGTGCTGGCCGATGTACGCCTGGGCCGCCACGGCCAGGACGCCGATGCCCCCGGTCGGGAGCGGGCCGGCGAACGAGGCGGTGAGCGCCGGTGCGATGACCAGCAGCGGCCCCAGATGGATGTCCTGCGGCGCGAAGATGTCCACCAGGGTGATCACGACGATGAGCGTGACGGGAATCGCCAGCAGCGCATGGCTCGGCCGCCATGGTTCTCGCAGATCCGTAAACCGTTCACTGAGGCCCACGCCTCCACAGTGCACCGCCCCAGGGCGGAGCACGAGTCGGCCCACCGCGGTCCGGGCCGCCGAGGCGCTCTTCGGCGTGGCGCCGCTCCGTACACGGGCGTTCCCGCCGACGCGTCCTGGACCTGCGGCCCGGACGGGCGTCAGGGACGCCCCGGTCGTGCGGACTGCCGACACCCCGGCACCCCGGCACCGGGACCGCGCGCCGGGAGACTGTCACCACACGCATCCGCACGCTCACGGAGTGCCCGGTACGCACAGCCCGGGCCGCCCACCGACTGACGCGTTAGGCTCGTTCTGTGGGAGACGTTCCGACTGTGGAGGCGGTCATGAGCGAGATGGACATGTATCCGACTCCGTCCCAGGCCGAGGGCGAGAGGCTCGACGAGGACAGGGATCCGGCCGAGGAGCGGCACCCCGCCACGATGCGCACCCAGCCGTCACAGGCGGAGGGCGAGCGCCGGGCGGAGGACAACGAGAGCTGACGGAGAAGCGGCATCCGTTCGACGACCCGCTACGGGTTCGCCGGGTGGGGGTGCGTACGGCCTTCCTCTTTCCCCCGCTGCCGAACCGAGTGAGCACAGCGCCCCAGAAGGGGCGCTGCCTCGTATCGGAGGCCGATCACCGGTCTCCGAGCATGAAGGAGGTGCGCCCGGTATGGATGCGGAACGTGCCGGCCGTCTGGTGTCGGCGCTCCGTGCCCGTGACGTGATGGCCCATGTCGTGGAGGCGGGTGTCTACGAGTTCGGGATCCGCGTCGTCCTCGACGAGCGAATCGAGGCTCTGTGGGACGCCGACGGGGCTTCGGGGCTGGACGCGGAGATCGTCAGCGACGGAGTGCTCATCGGCTTTGTACCCCATGTGCCCGGCTCGGAGAACTTCACCGAAGCACAGCTCGTGGAGAGCATCGCGACGACGCGGTATTCGGCGGAGGGGCTCCGCCCGCCCAGCGACGCCGCCCCGGCCGGTGAGGCCGCGCCCCCCGTCACGTCCGCACCACCGCCCGCTCCCCCGGTCACCCCGCCGGTCGCCCGCTACCAGCGCCGGGCGCATTGGATCCGTCGGGGCGACGGGAACGGTCCCCGGCACTGACCGGCACATCGCGGGAAGCGTGGACGCCGCAGGCCCACAGGGCCGGGCCCGGCCGACCCGACTGCGAGGACCCCCGGACGGCGTGGCCCGTCCCCGATTCGGACCGCCCCGGGTCGTCGCCGGGCAGGGGGCGGGCGACGATGGCCCGTGACGGCACTGCGGGACGGGTTGGCGGGCGATATGAAGCATGGTGAGGCGCAGAGCCCCGGGCTCTCCGGCCGCCTGGACCGCAGGCACTTCCTCGCTGCCGCGGCGGCGGGCGGAGCGATGGCGGGCGGCATGGCGGTGGGCGGCTGCCACTCCTCCGCGGGCGGGGAGTCCGGCACCGGGTCCGCCCCGCCCGGCGCGACCCGTACCGCCGAGAACGCGGAGAGGACCCGGGCGGGGAATGCCGACTGGCGCATCGGTTCGGTGGGGCCGCCCGAGGCGGTCGAGGGCTATACGGACAAGGTGAGCGTGCTGCCGGGTGAGGAGTTCGGACTGCATGTCTCCACCACCGCCCCTGCGTTCCGGGTCTCGGCCTACCGCGTCGGCTGGTACGACGGGGCCCAGGCGCGGCTGGTCTGGCGTTCGCACCGGGTCGCCGGGGCCGTCCAGGCCCGCCCCCGCATTCTTCCGGCCACCCGGACCGTGCGCGCGGACTGGCGGCGTTCGCTCCGGGTCCGCGCCGACGGCTGGCCGGAGGGTGCGTACCTGCTCCGGCTGGACGCGGACAACGGCCACCAGCGCTATGTACCACTGATCGTCCGCTCCGCGAGCGCGGCGGGCAGAACCGTGCTGATGCACGCCGTGGCGACGTGGCAGGCGTACAACGTGTGGGGCGGCTACAGCCTCTACCAGGGCGAGAACGGCGCCTACGGCACGCGGTCGCTCGCCGTGGATTTCGACCGCCCCTACGACGGCAACGGCGCGGAGAAGTTCATGGTCTACGAACGGGTGGTGGTGGTCCTGGCGGAGAGACTGGGCATCCCGCTCGCCTACACCACGGGGACGGACGTCCACCGTGATCCCGGCATTCTCCAGGGCGCCGCCGCCGCTCTCTCGCTGGGGCACGACGAGTACTGGACGCCGCAGCAGCGGGCCCATGTCACCCGGGCCCGCGATGCGGGCACCAATGTGGCCTTCCTCGGCGCCAACGCCTGCTTCCGCCGGATCAGGCTGGAGCCGGACGCCACCGGAGCCGACCGCACCGTCGTCTGCTACAAGACCGACTACCGCGACGATCCGTACCTCGCCGACCACGCGGACATGCCGACCAACGACTTCCGCCAGCCTCCCGGCGCCTCTCCGGAGTCCTCCCTGACCGGTGTCCTCTACGAGGGCTATCCAGTGGACGCCCCGTATGTCGTCCACGGGAGCGACCACTGGATCTTCGAGAGAACGGGCGTGAAGCGAGGAGACTCCTTCGATCACCTGGTCGGGGTGGAGTACGACCGGGTCGTCCCGGAGATGCCCACCCCGGCGCCGCTCGAAGTGATCGCCCATTCCCCTCTCGTCTGCAAGGGCACGCACAGCCACGCCGACTCCGCCTACTACACCGTGCCGAGCGGAGCGGGCGTCTTCGCCTCGGGAACGATGAGGTGGGTCGAGGCCCTGATGGCGGGGACCCGGGAGAACGGGCGCAACCACGGCATGGATGCCCGTACGGGGGCTTTCGTCACCCGTGCCACGGAGAATCTGCTGCACGCGTTCGCCGCGGGCCCGTGCGGCCGGAGCAGACCGAAGCCCAGGGACAATGTGAGAGACGTGTACGCCTCCGCACCACACTGACGGCATTCCAACCGCCCGGTCGATGAACTCCCGGGCCCGCAGGCGCAGTCGGCCCCGGCGTCCGTCATCCCCGGCGACTGCACGCGCGGTACTCCTTCGCCCCCGAAGTGCGCGTTGCCATTACGGCAACGATTGTTGTCACTCGATGCGCGCCGGTCGCAGTCTGGTGCCGGGCCGAAGACCATCGAGACCATCAGGAGGCCACACGATGACCACCCACGAAGGCGTCGGGGCAGCACTGGGCGGCGACGACAACGCGCCGCCGAGGAACCGAGTCCACCACGTTCGATCCGGCGAGCTGGACGGCTACGCCGCGATCAGCGGCGGCACGGTCGGATCGAAGAAGCTCTGGATGGGCCGGGTGGAGAACCCGCCGCTGAGCGCGACGGACAACCACCATCACGGCGAGTCGGAGGCGGGGATCTACGTGGTCAGCGGCCACCCCGTGTTCGTCTTCCACAACGGCACGGAAGAGGTACGGATCACCGCGGATCCTGGCGACTTCCTGCTCGTCCCCCCGTTCGTCCCGCATCGCGAGGAGAACCCCGACCCGAACGAGCCCGTGGTCGTGGTGATCGCGCGGACCACGCAGGAGCCGATCAAGGTCTCCCTGCCCGAGCTGTACCAACTCAATGAGACGGAAACGCAATAGGCGGGGGCCCGGTCCACGCGAAGTCGGGCCGGACCGCCAGGTCCGCCCCGGCGCCGGGGGCCGTGGGCCGGGGGCCGGGGACGAGTAGATTCGTGATCGCGACACGCTGCCGGGCTCAGGCGACCGTCAGCAGCCCTGAGAACGACGAGGGGGGAAGCGTGGCCAGGATCGCTGCACTGTCGTACTACCCCGTCAAGGGGTGCGCCGGCACCTCGGTGGACGACGCGGCATTGACGCCCGCGGGTCTTGCCCACGACCGGAGCTTCATGGTCACCGGCGCAGATGGCGTGTTCCGCAGTCAACGCCGCCATCCGCAACTGGCGCTGACCAGACCGGAGATCAGCTCCGACGGTGGGCGCCTCACATTGCGCGGCCCCGGCCTTGACCTGCTGACCATCGACGTCGACACCTTCGGCGCGCGCCGGGACGTGGAGTTGTTCGGGGCCCCGTACAAGGGCATCGACCAGGGCGATCAGGCCGCCGGATGGCTGTCGGAGTTTCTGGGCGCGCCGACCCGGCTGATGCGTGTGCCGCCGGAACACAACCGGGTAACCGATGGCCGGACGCCCGGCACCTCCGGTTACGCCGACAGTTGCGCCGTACATGTCCTCTCCCGGTCCACTCTGGACCTGCTCAACGAGCGGCTGGCCGAACGAGGAAGCGCGCCACTGCCCATGGACCGTTTTCGTCCGAATATCGTCATCGAAGGCTGGGACGAGCCCCACGTCGAGGATCGGGCACGCCACATCACCCTGGGCGAAGCGGAGTTGGGCTACGCCAAACCGGCCATCCGCTGCGTCGTCACGGTCGTCGATCAGAAGGTCGGCGCAAAGGCGGGCCCCGAGCCGCTCCGCGCGCTCGCCGACTACCGGCGGGCTGCCGAGGGGGAGTCGCGTTCGGTACGAAGTGCGCTGTGCTTCGGCCCGGAGAACTGTCCGTGGGCGACCAGGTGATCGTCGGTTCATGGGGCGAGCCGGAACTGTAGGGGGAACACCTGACCGGGGGCGCAGGCCCGGAACAGCGGCAATGGGCCACTCTTGCCGAGCCGGTCGTCACCGGCCCGACGGGCGCTGCCCAGTCGGTGACTCCGCGGCCTTCACGTCCGCCGAGTGCGAGAGTGCGGCCGGTTCCGGTGCCTCGACCGAGCTCGCGGCTCCCTCTCGCTCCCAGCAACGGATCACGGAATCCGCGGCAGAACAGATTTGGCGAACATCACACTTCGACAAAACCGACACATCAGGCATTTCGCCCTAAAAATCGAGGGTTCTCATCTCCGGGCCCCGTAGGGTCACCGTGTCCTATGAATTGGGATTCGATCCGGTTTGACCGCGCCCCGCATCCCGTTCATCGGTGATTCTCCGCGGCCCGAACAGATGCCGGGGCGGGCGACCCGCTGCAGCCATGTCGCTGAGCGGTGGCGACCACACACTTCAGTGGCCCGGCTCGCAGCCGACCGCGGGGTCCGGCGACATGACCTATGGCACACGCGAGACAGGACACAGCCCTCATGTACGGATCACGCATAACGACCTGCTCGCGGCCCGCTCTGGCAACTGCCCTCGCCGCAGCCTCGCTGCTCACCATGTGCGCCGTGGCAACCCCGGCCTCGGCCGACACCGTCAGCGCCTCGGCGGGTGGCGCGAAGGTCGTCTGCACCTCGAAGAAGCCCGGCCTGGCCGCCCAGCTCGCCCACGACATGGCCGGTGCGCTGGCCGGGCGGGAGGGCACATCGTCGCTGGCCCTGTACGACCGGGCCAGCGGAACCACCTGCGGACTCAAGGCCGACACGCACTTCGACTCCGCCAGCGTGGTCAAGGTCTCGGTGCTCGGCGCACTGCTGCGGCAGGCCGAGGAGGCGCAGCGGAAGCTGACTCCGCATGAGGTGGAACTGACCACCGCCATGATCACCAAGTCGGACAACGACGCGACTTCTGCCCTCTGGCACCAGATCGGTTCCGCCGGCTTCAAGAAGTTCCTCGCGCTGGCCCGCATGGACCACACCGTTCCCGGTACGGGGCGGAGCTGGGGCCTCACCCAGATCACCGCGGGCGACCAGCTCCGGCTGATGCAGTTGCTGACGACAACGGAGAACACGGTGCTCGCGCCCTCCTCGCGCAGCTACGCGCTCGGGCTGATGAATCACGTCGTCCCGGGCCAGAGGTGGGGAGTGCCTGCCGGATCGCCCGCCACGGCGACCGTGCACGTCAAGAACGGCTGGCTTCCGCGCGCCACCGACGGGTGGCGGGTGAACAGCGTGGGCGCCTTCACCGGCAGTGGTCACGACTACGCCATGGTCGTCCTCTCGACCGGCAACCGCACCATGGACTACGGCGTCGCCACGGTCGAGGGGGCGGCCCGTCTCGTCCATCGCGACCTGGCGGCTGCCGCTGCGACGGCGAGCCGCTGAGCACAGAACCTCCGAACGGAGAACCGTCCGGGGCACGGCGGGTCCGCGCGGTGCGAGCCGGGTGGGGACCGGCGTGCGGGTCGTGGTGCCCGGCGCGGGGCCGGACACCACGACCGGCTCCGTGGAGAGCCGTCGGTGTTGCGGCGTCGGTGCGGCCGCGGACGCCGGTCCGGCCGGCGTCCGATCCCGGCGTCGCACGCCGCCGCTTCCCGCACCGCGGAGTCACGTCGGGCCCTGTTCCGGCGTGGTCGGTGGTCAGCCGCCGTGCTCCACGAGGCCCGCGACGACGACGGTCTCCGCCACGGTGCCGGGGATGTCCTCCGGTGCCGCGCGCAGGATGTCGCGGGAGAGCACCACGAAGTCGGCGGCCTTGCCGACCGTCAGCGAACCACGTTCGTTCTCGAGGAAGTTGGCGTACGCCGAGCCCATCGTGTAGCCGTGGACCGCGGCCTCCACGCTGATCGTCTCCTGCGGCATCCAGGGCTCCCCACCGCCGAGGGGCCGCCGCGTGACGGCCGTGTGGATCCCGATCATCGGGTCCATCTCGGCCACGTTCCAATCGCTGGAGAGCGCGAGCACGGCCCCCGCCGTGTGCAGGCTTCGCAGGGGCCATGCCTTGTGCCAGCGTCCGGCACCGATGTTCTCCGCCCAGTCCTTGCCGGGTCCCGCCACCTCCGGGGCGCTGTGGCGCGGCTGCATGCACGCCACCACGCCCAGTGCGGCGAAGCGCGGCGTGTCGTCGGGGTCGAGGCACTCGACGTGGACGATCTGGTGGCGGGCGTCCCTCGGTCCGTTGACCGCGCGAGCGTGCTCGACGGCGTCGAGGACGGTACGGATCCCCCTGTCGCCGGTCGCGTGGACGAAGCACTGGAAGCCGCGGGCGTCGAGCTTCGCCAGCAGGCTCGCGAACTCCTCGGGCGGGTAGAAGGTGTCGCCGCTGTGGTGACGGCAGCCCGCGTACGGTTCGAGGAGGGCTGCGGTACGCGGCTCGACGACGTCGTCGATGTAGAGCTTGAGCGGTCCGACCCGCATCCTGTCGTCGGCGTAACGGCGGGCGGCGGCGGCGAAGTCGTCGAGATCGGAGTCCGAGGTACCGCGCGGGTGGAAGAGGGCCGCGACGATCCGGGACCTGAGCCGGCCCTCGGCGCGTGCGCGTGCGAAGAGGGCCAGGTCGTCCAGCGAGTTCTGGGGTTCGACCACGGTGGTGATGCCGAACCCGATGGCGTCGTCCAGGGACTTGGTGAGGCGTCCGTACTGCCGGTCGGCCGAGGCCCACGGCAGGCCGAGCGTCCGAAGGGCACGGTGGCCGTCGCGGGAGAGGCCCTTGACGGCGAAGTCCGTGATGAAGCCGGTGGGCTCCCCCGTGGCCGGGTCGGTGGCGGCTTCACCGAAGGGCAGATCGGTGTGGTCGCGGTCGATGCCGAGACGGCGCAGGGCCGCGGTGTTGACCCAGGCGGTGTGCACGTCGTAGCTCAGCACGAAGGCGGGGACGTCACCCGTGGCCGGGTCGAGATCGGCGGCGGTCGGCATCCGGCCGTCCGGGACGGCCGAGTAGTCGAAGGCCTCCGCCTCGATCCACTCGGCGTCGGGGTGGGCCGTACGCCAGGCCCGGATGCGGGCGTGGACCTCGTCGAGCGTACGGGCGCCGGAGAGCTGGACGCAGGCGTCGTCCGAGCCGAGCCGGACGTGGTTGTGGGCGTCGATGAACCCGGGCAGGACCAGTTTCCCGCCTGCGTCGATCACCCGGGTGTCCGGCCCCGTCCATCCCGGCGCGTCCGCGTCGGGACCGAGCCAGGCGATGCGGCCGTCGACCACCGCCATCGCCTGCGCCTCGGGAAGCGCCGGGTCGACGGTGTGGATACGGGCGTTGCGGAGGACGAGGTGGGCGGCCATGGCCATATGAGGTGACTCCTAGTGGTACGGGTGTTTCGACGGGGCCGTGCCGCGCGAGCCCGACGCGGGCGTCGCACGGCGGCCGTTCAGGAGGGGTCGGTGTGCGGCGCCACGGTGCGTCGGGCGAGCACCCAGTAGACGGCCCCGGAGACGAGCGAGCCGAGCAGGGTCAGGTCGGCGCCGCCCAGAGGGGCCACCAGCGGGCCCGTCCACAGCTCGGAGTCGCAGGTGAGCGTGGCGAAGACCATGCCGGCCAGGAGCGCGGCCGCACCGGCGGGGTGGAAGCCGGACCGGTACCAGTAGGCGCCGTCCGGTCCGGCGTGCAGGGCCGGCCCGTCGTAGCGGCAGCGGCGCATCAGCATGTCCGTGAGGAACACCCCGCCCCAGGGCGCGAACACGATGATCAGCAGCGAGAGGAAGGACAGCAGCGAACTGGTGAAGTCGGTGAGGAAGAGCGCGCAGAGAGAGCCCGCGGCGGTGACACCCGCACTGATGACGATGGCCTTGGAGCGACTCCAGGGGACGCCGAGCACCTGAAGGTTCAGGCTCGACGAGTAGAGGGTGACGATCGAGTTGGTCACCGAGCCGCCGAGGACGAGGGCGAGGAAGAGCGTCTGGAACCATCCCGGCAGCAGTCGTTCCGTGCCGGCCACGGCGTCGGTCATGTCCGTCTGTGTGGCGGCGGCCGCCCCGGCGATGCCCAGGGCGACCGACGACACGAAGCCGCCGAGGGCGCCGTACCAGGTGAGCGACCGCATCGAGGTCGTCCTCGGCAGGTAGCGCGTGTAGTCGGCCGGCATCGGAACGTAGCTGAACGGCCCGGCCAGCATCACGACGAAGGCCAGGCTCCACCCGGACGCCCCGGGAGAGACGGCCGCCCCGGCCGTATCGGCGCCCGGCAGCAGGAACACCAGGAGCGCGGCGAAGCCGACGGCGAGGACGTACGCGATCCAGCGCTCGGCGAACTGGACGGTGGCATGGCCCCACAGCGCGACGACGAAGGTCAACGCGAGTGTGATCAGCAGCGCGAGGGCCCGCCCGGTGCGGCCGGACCCCACTCCCGTGTCCGCGAAGAATGCTTCGAGTGCGAGCGTGCCGACGACGGTGTTGAGGATCGTGTAGCCGATGCTGACCACCCAATTGAGCATCCCGGCAGGCCAGTTGCCGCGAACGCCGAAGGGAGCTCGGGAGATGACCAGGGTGGCGGTGCCGGTGCGGACGCCGCTGAGCCCGGCCGCGCTGATGGCGAAGAACGACAGGCCGCCGAGGACCACGACACCGGTCGCCTGCCAGAAGGACAGGCCGAAGGCGACGGCCAGGGCACCGTTGATGACGTAGGTGAAGGTGAGGTTGGACCCGAACCAGAGCCAGAACAGGTCCTTCGCGCTGCCGTGGCGCTCCTCGTCGGGAATCGGGTCGATGCCGTGGGTCTCGACCTGGAAGACCTGGTCGGCGGCGCCCGTCGACCCTCCCACCGCCCTCGTGGTCGTGTCCTGTTGCGTCATGCGGCCTGCCCCTCGTCCGTTCGTGGCCCGGCAGCCGGGCACCTCACTTTGAATGTCGTTCTAGAAGTTAGAACGGCATTCAAGATGTGCTCCCGGCACCTCGTCAAGACCTCTGCGAAGATCGGCCGCGAAGGGGGACAGCCCTTAAGGTCGTCACCGAGCACACGGAGGAGGAGGCGCGGCGTGACAACGACGGCGCGACGGCGCGACGGACATCTGGCCCGGGAGCGGATGCTGGAGGAGGCGATGGTCGCCATCGCCGAGGACGGCCTGGCCGGGCTCACCATGTCGGCGCTCGCCAGGCGCCTCGGCACCAGCGGCGGCCACATCCTCTACTACTTCGGCAGCAAGGACCTGCTGCTCCTGGAAGCACTGCGGTGGAGCGAGAACGCGCTCACCGATGAACGCCGGGCGTTGCTGACCAGGCGGGTCGGCATCGAGCGGAAGCTCGAACTCTTCCTGGAGCTGTACCTTCCCCGTGGACCGCGTGACCCGCGCTGGACGCTGTGGATCGAGCTGTGGGCGCGCACGGCGTCGAACGAGCCGCTGCGCCAGGCCCAGGCCGAGATCGACCGCGGCTGGCAGGACGACCTCGAATCACTCCTCGCCAAGGGCGTGCGGCAGGGCCGCTTCGCCGCGGACCTGGATGTGACGACCCGCGCTTCCGAACTCCTGGCCCTGCTCGACGGGTTGAGCACCCGCGTGGTCCTCGGCCAGGGCGGGGCGGGGCGCGACAGCGCGCTGCGCATGGCGATGTCCGTGACCGCGCGACTGGTGGAGCGGGAGTGAGTGTCGGCAGAGCGTGTGCGGGGCGGTCGGCCGGTCAGGGGGTGGTCAGCTCGCCGGCGCGCAGGGCCGCGGTGACGCCGTCGTCCATCAGGAGGTCGGCTCCCGTGATGAAGCCGGCCTGACGGCCGAGGAGGAAGGCCGCTGCCTCGGCTACCTCGTCGGGCGTGCCGAACCGTCCGGCGGCCGATACCTCGCGGACATCGCCGAGCCCGTCATCGCACCCGTCCCGGGCGGCCGGTTCTCATCGGATGCGGGCACACGCCGGGATGACGGCAGCCCGGAACCGCATGGGGCTTCCGAGCCGTACGCCGAGAGACGGGGTGCCATGTCATGAGGCGCCGGCGTGCCGCGAGTCCTCAGGCCGGCGCGTAGCCACGATCCCGCACCAGCTCGTGTGCAAGACGGGTGAAGGCGCGGGCAGCGGCGCTCTCGTAGCCGCTCTCCCTTCGCAGCAGAGTGGCGATGCGGGTGGGGAGGGGAGGGTCGACCGGAATGGGGGTGAGGTGGAGGTGGTCGTCGGTGATGGCGTCGGGAAGAACGGTGGCCAGCAGCCCGGTACGCCGCACGATCTCCGTGAGGGCCTGGATGCTGTTGGCCTCCACGGCGATCGGCGGGCTGACCTGATGATCGGCGAAGTAGCTTTCGACATGGCCACGGGTGGCGAAGTCGCTGCTGAGCAAAGCGAGTTGCTGGTCCGCGAGCTCGCGCACCGGCAGCGGCCGCCCGTCGCGCGATCCGTTGCGCTGCGCGCTGACGACCAGGCTGAGTGTCTCGGCGAAGAGCGCGCTCGCGACGATGCCGGGCAGATGGGTTCCCGCGAAGGCGATGCCGAGATCCAGTTCGTCGGCCAGCAGGCTTGCCTCGATGCGGTCCTGCGTCATCTCCCGCACTTCCAGCGTGATACCGGGGTAGCGGGTGTGCAGCTCCTGCGCGAGTGGGCCGATGAGATAGGCGGTGAACGTCGGCGTCATCGCGAGGCGCAGATGGCCGCGGGAGAGGTCGGCGACGTCGAGCACCGCACGGTCGGCCGCGGCCAGCTCCCGCAGTGCGCGCCGCGCGTGGCGCACGTAGACCTCACCCGCGTCGGTCAGGCGGACGCTGCGGCCGCTGCGGTCGAGCAACTGGACGCCGACGGCACGCTCCAACTGCTTGATCTGCTGCGACAGCGTCGGCTGCGAGATACGCAGCTCTTCCGCGGCACGGGTGAAGTTGCCGTGCTCGGCCACCGCGATCAGGTAGCGGAGGTGACGTAGTTCCGGGCCCATGCCCGAATTATAGTTCGGGTCGATCGACAATCCCGAAATTGCGCCGTGGAACCTATGGAAGCTGCCATCACCGGCACGCCCCGGCTGCTGCCCTCTGCTGCTGCCTGCGCAACGAATCGGGAGGCGCCCGACGGGAAGTGGCGCGCGAGACGACCCGGCATCTCGCGCGATCCCGGGCGAGCACCCTGTCGTCGAGGCGCCGGGGCGGGGTGAGAACGCCGCCCCGGCCGCCACGTCCCGCGGGTCAGTCCTTCTCCACGTCCGTGGTGGTCAGCGACGCGTACCGGTGGGGATCGTTCCTACGGATCCGAAGCGCGACGCAGAGGCCGGCCACCAGGACCAGGGGCAGCGGCGCCAGGAGGGCGACGTTCGTCATTCCCGTCTCACCGGTCAGCAGATCGAAGTGGCAGACGGCCAGGACCGTCAGCACGGCGAGTCCGGCGAAGGACACGAGCGGTGCCCAGACCACCCGGGCCGCGGACATCCCACGCCGGTCCCGGCGGAAGAAGGCCCAGACCGCGAGTGCGGCCATGGCCTGCATGAGCATGATGCCCAGGACCGCGGTGCTGTTGGTCCACAGGAAGACCACGGTGTAGGGGTCTGCGGCCAGTGCGGCGCCCGCCAGGACGACCAGCAGGTTGAAGGCGGTCTGGGCGATCACCGCCCCGCTCGGGGATCCCTGTCGCGCGGAGACCCTGCCGAGGTGCCGGGGCAGGAGTCCTTCACGGCCGAGCGCGTAGAGGTAGCGGGCGGCGGCGTTGTGGAAGGCGAGCGCGGCGGCGAAGGCGCTGACGACGATGAGTGCGTGCATGGTGTCGGACAGCCATGCGCCCACATACAACTCCCCTGCCTGGAAGGTGAGATCGGGTCCGGCTGCGGCACGGGCCATCGTCACGGCCATGTCCGTGCCGAAGGCGCCCATGATCAGCCAGACACCCGCCGCGTAGAAGAGTGCGAGGAAGCCGATGGCGATGAAGGTGGCCCGCGGCACGGTGCGGCGTGGGTCGCGGGCCTCCTCGGCGTAGATCGCGGTCGCTTCGAATCCCGTGAAGGCCCCGATGACCAGCACGAACATGCCTGCGATTCCGCCGCCGGCAAGTATGGTGGGGTCGAAGGAACCCAGGTCGAGAGCGGCGGTTCCGCGCTTGCCCAGAATGCCGCCGTCCATGACGAGCAGGGAGAGCACCTCAAGCACCAGGGCGATTCCGAGGACCTTGGCACTGAGTGTGACCCTGAGCCAGCCCAGCACTCCGACGGCAAGGACGCAGACGACGGAGAGCGCCCACCAGGGGACGTCGGTTCCCGTGGCGTCCCGGATCGCCCCGGCGGCGAAGTAGCCGAAGGCGGCGGCGACTCCGGGGGTGATGAGGTTGTAGGAGACGACGGCCACATAGGCGATGCCGACACCGAGCGTGCGGCCCAGACCTCGGGCCACGTACGCGTAGAAGGCACCGGCGTTGCGTACGTACAGGCTCATCGCGGTGAATCCGGCCGCGAAGAGCACCAGGAGCGCTCCGGAGATCAGGTAGGCGAGCGGGGCCCCCGGGCCGCCGATCCCGATGGCGAAGGGAGCCACTCCCGCCAGCACGGTGAGCGGGGCGGCGGCCGCGACCACGAAGAAGACCAGGTCGAAGGTGCCGATCCGGCCGGCGGCGAGGCGCGTGCCGGTGACCCCGTCCGGACCGGCCGGGGCGGGCGCGTCCGTGTCGGGCGTGCTCACGGCGGCCGTCGGGTGCGGTTGGGCTCTCATCGCTCTCCTCGCACGTCGGGGGCACCACCGGACGGGGCGGCTGCGTGCGGTGCGGGGCCGACGATCCTGCCGTCGTGGAGCACCAGCAGGCGCTGCGGGTGGGCCGCGACCGCCTCGGGCACCCCGCCCGCCGCGACCGCCACCAGGTCGGCGCGACGCCCCGGCGCCAGGCCGTAGTCGCTCAGGCCCAGCGCGGCGGCGGCATCGTCGGTCACCAGCGAGGCCGCGTACCGCAGTTCGTCATCACTCATCAGGCCGCCCTGCAGGCCGATGATGGTGGCGCGTTCGAGCATGTCGGCGGTGCCGTAGGGCCACCAGGAGTCGCGGATGTTGTCGGAGCCGGCGAAGACCCGCACGCCGCGGTCGCGCAGGCGCAGCACGGGAGGCATGGAGTGGCGCGGTCCATTGGTCATGATCGCCACCCCGGCCGCGGCCAACGCGTCTGCGGTGCGGTCGAGTTCGGCGTCGTCGACGTCACCGAGCGCGTAGGCGTGGCTCACGGCGACGGTGCCTCCCAGCCCGAGCGCGGCGGTTCGCTCGGCGATGGCGCGCAGTTGGAAGGTACCGGTCTCGCCGCCCTCGTGCAGGTGGATGTCGATGCCCGCACCATGGCGCTCCGCCAGCCGGAAGACGATGTCCAGCTGGCCGTTCACGTCGCCGTCGAATCCCGCCGGGTCGAGTCCGCCGATCAGGTCGGCACCCTCGGCGAGCGCGGCATCGAGCAGGTCCGCGACGCCCGGCTCGGTCACCACTCCGCTCTGCGGGAAGGCCACCAGTTGAATGCCGAGCCGGTCGCGGAACCGCTCGCGTACGCCCAGGAGTTCGTGCAGGCTCTCCAGTCGCACGTCCGGGTCGATGTCGACGTGCGAGCGGACATGGCCGGTGCCCAGCGCCACCATGCGCTCAGCCAGTGCCGTGGCGCGATCGGCGACAGGGACGCCGATCTCCTTGCGCAGGGCCCGTTCGTCGGCGATCTGCTCGCGCAGGGTGGCGGAGGCCCGGTGCGGCTGCCAGGGTGCGCCCAACAGCGTCTTGTCCAGGTGGGCGTGCCCGTCGACCAGGGCGGGCAGCAACAGCGCTCCGTCGAGGCGGACGGCCCCGGCGTCACATCCTGTGCGGGAGTCCCCGGAGGGTTCCGACCGGTGGTCCTCGACGGCCGTGATGCGTCCGTCGCCCAGGAAGACGTCGACCCGGCGGCCATCGGCCAGGGTGGCGTCCACGAGGACGGTCGGCGCGGACAGGATCGACGACGGGGTGTCGGCATGCTGCGACACGGTTCCTCCAACTGTTCGTACGTCTCACGCCATGCCTCACCACCGGCTGCGGCCGGGAAGATGCTGGTGGGCGGCGGGTATCGACAAGTTAGCTGGTATACCGAATACCAAGCAATGGTTGCCGGGGATCGGTTTTCCCCGTCTGCGATGATCAGAGACATCCGGGCCCGCCCCCGGTCCGCCCAGCCGCGCATGGAGCCGCACCCATGACCACCCGTCGCCCCGACCGCCGCGCCTCGATCGGCGACACCCACCAGTCCCTGCGGGACCGGGTCTACACCGAGCTGCGCGAGCGGATCATCGAGGGCGAGTACCCGGCCGGGCACCGGCTGGTGGAGCGGGAGCTCGCCGAGGAACTCGGCGTGTCCCGGATCCCGCTGCGGGAAGCGATGCAGCGGCTGGAGTCGGAGGGATTCCTCACCGTTCAGCCCCGGCGCGGCTCGGTGGTCGCCGATTTCGGGACGGAGGACGCCGAGCACCTCTTCGACGTACGCGAAAAGCTGGAGGGCCTGGCCGCAGGCCTGGCCGCCCGTCGGGCCACCGATGCCCAACTGCGCGACATGGAGCACCTGTTGACCCGCAGCCGCAAGGCCTCCGAAGCGGGTCGGCTGCGCGAGGCGGTCACCCACAACGCGGACTTCCACCGGCGGATCGTCGAGGCGTCCGGCAACCCCCTGCTGCAGGACCTGATGAGCCCCCTCGACGCACGTCTGCGGCGCCTGTTCCGCCTCACTTCCGCCCTCGACGACGGTGACCCGATGTGCGGCGAGCACGAGCGGCTCTACGAAGCCATACGCGACCACGACGCACCACGGGCCGAGGAGCTGGCCCGCGCACACGTTGCGGGCACGCGCGCCTCCGCGATGCGCTACCTGTCCTCGGGCACCGCCGGGAACCAGGACGGTTCGGCGCAGTCCTGACCGCGAATCCCACCGCGTAGGGAAAGGCCCCGCCCACACCCCCGTCCGACCGCGCCGCGCCACGCCCCGCCGCACACGCCATCCGTATCCGGTCGCCGGTTCCCGAGCGCGGCACCCGGCACTGGACACCCGGCACACCCCGGCGCATTCCGAGGGCGATCAGCATCCGAGCCCTGACGGACTCCCCACACAGTGAGCCATAGATGCGATCAATAGATGTAATGGATAACAAGTCTTGGACACTATAGATACAGCTCATGCATGGTGAACTACGTCAGCCCGTCGGGCCGGCAATCACCGAAGGGAGTGACCATGCACGACCTCACAGACGGCCCTGCCCGTTTCCGCCGCGACGTCTTTCCCGCCAAGGCGGGGCTGTTCGCCCGTCTGGCCACGACCCACCGGCCGAGGACGCTGTTCATCGGCTGTTCCGACGCCCGCGTGATCCCCGAACTGATCACGCAGAGCGAACCGGGCGAACTGTTCGTCATCCGTACCGCAGGCAACCTGGTCCCGGCCCACGCCGCGGTCCCGGACGGTGTCGCGGCGAGCATCGAGTACGCCGTCGCCGTGCTGGGCGTGAGCGACATCGTCGTGTGCGGCCACTCCGCGTGCGGAGCCATGACCACGCTGGCCGAGGACCACGATCTCAGCGCCGCACCGGTGATCGCGGGCTGGCTGCGCCACGCGGACGCCGCACGCGCCCGTGCCGCTGCCGGCCCCACCCTACCGGGCACGTCCGCGGTGGACGCCCTGGTGCGGGCCAATGTGGCCGCACAGCTGCAGAACCTGGCCACCCATCCCTCGGTGGTCCACGCCCTGGCCGCCCGGAAGCTCACCCTGCGCGGCTGGGTGTTCGACATCGCGAGCGGCGCCATCGAGACGGTCGACGCCGCCATGGCCCCGGCCCGACCCGCCACCCGCTGAACTCGCCGGCCACACCTCGGGGCCGGTGCCGCAGAAAGGAATCCTTCTCATGACACACGCCCAGTTCGACCCCACCGCCCGCCGGCTCGTCGCCGCCGCGGCGGTCGAGGCGAAGACTCGCAAGGACCTGACCTGGCAGCAGATCGCCGACGCCGCGGAGCTGTCGGTCGCGTTCGTCACCGCCGCCGTCCTCGGCCAGCACGCCCTTCCGGAGAAGGCCGCCAAGGCCGTCGCGAAGCTGCTGGACCTGGATGCCGACGCGGTGATGCTGCTGCAGACCATCCCGACCCGCGGATCGATCCCCGGCGGCATTCCGACCGACCCGACCATCTACCGCTTCTACGAGATGCTCCAGGTCTACGGCACCACTCTCAAGGCCCTCGTCCACGAGCAGTTCGGGGACGGGATCATCAGCGCGATCAACTTCAAGCTGGATGTGAAGAAGGTCGCAGACCCCGAGGGCGGTGAGCGTGCCGTCATCACACTCGACGGCAAGTACCTTCCGGCCAAGCCCTTCTGACGGACACAACCACGGCGGGCCGGTGCACACGCCACGGCCGTCTCCGGCCCGCCCTCTCCTTTCCTCGTGACTCCGCCTGCCCGCCAGGCGCCGAATTCCGCCGGAGGACCCGCATGGACTTCGCCCAGCGCACCATCGACATCGCCCGCCAGAACGTCGAAGAGGGCGGGCGCCCCTTCGCCACCGTCATCGTCAAGGACGGTGAGATCCTCGCCGAAAGCCCCAACAAGGTCGCGCAGACCTCCGACCCCACCGCCCACGCGGAGATCCTCGCCATCCGTGAGGCCTGTAGGAAGCTCGGCACCGAGCACCTGATCGGCACCACCGTCTACGTGCTCGCCCACCCCTGCCCGATGTGCCTGGGGTCGTTGTACTACTGCTCCCCCGACGAGGTCGTCTTCCTCACCACGCGTGACGCCTACGAGCCGCACTATGTGGACGACCGCAAGTACTTCGAACTCGCCACCTTCTACGGCGAGTTCGCCAAGGACTACGCCGAGCGCCGCCTGCCGATGCGTCACGATCCCCAGGACGCTGCCGTCGACGTCTACCGATTGTGGCAGGAGCGGAACGGCGGCGAGCGCCGCGTCCCCGGCGCACCGACCGCCGGCTAATGCTGTGGTCGGAAAGGTTTGCCGGGAAGCTCGCAGCGTCCGGCGCGGTGCGTCGCAGGGCGGAGGATCGCCCTCGTGCCGGACGCGCTCGGGGGATGCGACAACGCGGCGGGGCGCCGTGCCGGACGCCGCGAGCCGGTGAACCTTTCCGGTCACAGCACCAGGGCTCGTCGTGCGGATCAGGCCGGGCTCGCGTGGGCCGGTTCCGCCTCCGCGACGCACCGAACGCCGACACGACACGACCGGCCACATCCGCGGCGCGGGGGCCGGTCGCGCCCGATCCTCGGGTACGACCGGCCTCCGGGCACGGCGCATCGACCGTTCGGCCGACACCGCAGTCCCCCGGACCGCCCCACTCCCCGATCCGCTTCACCGACCACGGGCCCGCGCCCGGCATGAGACTGGATGCGGCGGCGCCCACCCATCCACCCGGTCCGTCATCTTTGCGCTTCCCACCGGTCGAAGGCCTCGGGTACCCGCCGGCGCCCGAGCCGAGAGAGGAACCATGACACCCGTACGGCACTCCGTCCGTCTGCTCGCGGCGCCGGCAGGCGTGCTCGTGCTCACCACCGCCTGCACCGCCCAGTCCGGCAGCGACACCACCGCCCGGCAGCGAACCGCTCCGGCCGGGCCCACCACCCCCTCACCCGCGAAGTCGCCGACGCGTGCGCCGACCCGCTCCCCCGCAGATCCGGCGGCCGACCGGGACCTGCTCAGGGCGGCGCGCTCCGGCGCCACGGACGCCGTACGCGATGCCATCGAGCGCGGTGCCGATCCGGAGACCCGCGACGAAATGGTGTGAGCCGCTCCAGCCCGCCCAGCAGAAGGACTACACCGAGATCGCACGGATGCTGCGCGGGTAGGAGCGTTCGCGTCCGAGCTCGTGAAGGACCGCGATGCCCGACCAGCGGCGTGGCGGATGCCCTCAGGGGCCGGATGTGGAGGTGACGGACCGCAGGGCGAGCTCTCTGCTCTTGCGGACGTGGAGCAGAGTGATCGCCCCGGCGGCCTCGACGTCTCCCGCGGCGATGCGTTCGTACATTTCACTGTGCTGCGCGCGCATGGGCGCGGGTTCCGTGTTCAGCCCGAACAGCAGGCGCAGCTGCCCGTTCAGCCGCTGCATGAGCTGGGCCAGCAACGGGTTGTCCGCCAGCGCCACGATCCGGTCGTGGAAGGCGGTGCCCGCGTCGTTCTCCCGGGTCCGTTCCCCCGCTGCCGCGGCGGCCTCGGCCTGTTCCAGTGCGACCCGCAGGGCCGCCAGGTCAGCGGCCTCCCCGGCCGAGGAGAGGGCCACGCGGCGGGCCGCGAGGCGCGATGCCTGGATGGCCAGCGGCTCCCACACGTCGTACAGATGCTGCACATCGGAGCGCTCCAGCCGGCGCACTCGCACACCGCTGTGCGGCAACAGGTCCAGCAGGCCTTCTTCCACCAGCGCACGCAACGCCTCGCGAACCGGCACCCGCGACATCCGAAGGTCCTCGGCGATCTCGCGTTCCACCACACGGGCGCCCTGCGCGTAGCTGCCGTCGATGATGCGTTCCCTGATGGCCCGGCGCGCGAGCTCGCTCAGTGGCGTGCGCGGCGCGGTGGCCGACGGCTCTCCTCCGTCGTCCTGCCGGTCGGTGCTTGCCGTCACGTACGGCGTCCTTTCTGTGCCCTCTCGTCCGCCCCGGTGCCCACGAGTCGCTGAGCCCTCGCGGACACCGGACACCCCGTCACCCTATGCGGGTGGGCCGACGACGGGGCGCCGCCCGGTGCGGGACGGCGGGACGGCGGGACGGGGCGGTCATGTCAGCTCGCCGTCACGCGCCACCACGCGGCCGCCGTGCACCACCACGTCCCGTGCGGGCACGTCCACCAGCACCTGTGGCAGGCACTCGGCCCGCATCAGGACGAAGTCGGCCGGAGAACCCGGCGAGAAGTCGGCGCGGGGCAGCCGCATGACATCGGCGCCACCGTGCGCGCCGACCTCGTAGCAGGCCGCCAGCTCCTCGTCGAGGCGCACATCCGTGACCCAGCCGAGGAGGTGTGCCCGATGGAGCATGTCCGCGTTGCCGAAGGGGCTCCAGGAGTCGCGCACCCCGTCCGAGCCGAGCCCGACCCGTACGCCGTGCTCCCGCAGTCTCGCGATCGGCAGGACGAGCGACTCGCTGGGCGCCACGGTGGTCAAGGAGATGTCCAGGTCACCGAGGTCCTCCGCCATTGCGGCCAGTTCGGTGTCGGAGAGGCCCGGCAGGCAGAAGACATGGCTGACGGTCACCCTGCCCTGCAAGGACAGGGTCCGGGTTCGGTCGATGATGCCGCGCAGCACCGTCAAGCCTTTCTCGCCCCGGTCGTGCAGATGGATGTCCACGCCGACGCCGTACCGTTCCGCAAGGCCGAAGACGAGGTCCAGCTGCTCGTCCATCGCCTGGTCGAAGCTGATCGGATCGATCCCGCCGATCATGTCCACGAGCCCGCTCCGAGCCGCCTGCTCGAGCAGTGCCGCCGTGCCGGGAGCACGGACCACGCCATGCTGCGGAAAGGCCACGATCTGCACGTCGAGCGCGTGCTTGAGCCGCTCGCGTGCCTGCGCGAGTCCCTCCACGCAGGTCAGTCCGTAGGCCGGAGCGATGTCGGCGTGTGCCCGCATCGCCCGCGTTCCGCGGGTCACGGCGTGTGCCATGAGCCCGTGGGCCCGCTCTCCCACCGTCCGGCGCTGGCTGCGGAACAGTTCCACGTCCTGGGCTGCGAAGTCGGCGATGCTGTTGGCCGGTTCGCGCGAGACCCATGAGCCGCCCCACGTCGTCTTGTCGGGATGGATGTGCGCGTCCACCAGGGACGGCAGGGCTATGCGCCCACCACCCTCGATCACCCTGGCTCCCCGGGGGGCCTGTTCGCCGGTGATCCGGCCGTCGACGACGGTGAGATCCACGGGTTTCACCACGCCCATCGGCCGTACGTCACGGAAGATCACCGCATGGCCGGGACGGCTGCGGGGGCCGGCCTGGGCGGACGGTGCGGCCGCGGACAGCGCGACACCGGCGCCCGCGAGAGAGGCGGCGCCGGCCAGGACACCGCGCCGGGACATCGGGGAGGGAGGAGGCGTCATCAGGATTCCTTCGGTTCGGGGAGAGGCAGCGGCAGAGGCCGCTTCGGGTCGTCGGCGACGGCCCATCGGCGGAGACACCAGGTCTCAGAAGCGGAAACGAGAGGCCTTGAGGGCCAAGCCCGCTCGCACCACGTGCGGTGGCGTTTTGAGCACGGACACGTCGGCGAGCGGATCGCCGTCCACCACGATCGCGTCACCGGCGAAGCCATGGGCGAGAGGGCCCACCGTCCGCTGAAGACTGAGGAGTTGGGCGGATCGGGTCGTGGCCGCCCGGATCGCGTCGAGCGCCGAGAGGCGTGAAGCGCTGGCGCCCTGGCGGACCGCCTCTCGCGCCTCGGCGGCGGTGTTCAGATGGATGTGCGCGTCCACGAGTCCGGGCAGCACCCGGCGTCCGTGCGCGTCCAGGCGGTGGGCATCGTCCGGGACCTCGACCCGTGCGCGCGCCCCGGCCTCGCGCGCGATGCCCGCACGGATCACGACGACGGCGTCCTCGGTGACGTCACCGGTCGCCGGGTCGAGCAACGTGCCTCCCTCGATGACCAGGTCGCCCGCACGAGCGACCGCGCTCCCCGGGCCGTGTCCGGGTGCCGCCGCCGGCGGGGCCGCGGACAGGGCCGCGACGGTGCCCGCCGGAGCGGCGGCCCCGGCGAGCACGCCGCGCCGCGTGACGCGGCCGGGCGGGGGCGGCACGGAATCGACACACATGGCGGGCTCCTCGATATGAGATGTACGGCCGGGCCAGTTTGTATACCAAGACATGTTACGAGACAAGAACTCGCACAGTCATCCGATAGATATGCCTGATGGATCACCTACATGCAGCCCCTTCATCGCTTCTCGGTATACAAATGAACGCGACAGTCCGGCACGCGCGGCAACAGCCGTGGGCGACCACGGACAGG
This sequence comes from Streptomyces sp. NPDC088252, assembly GCF_044740965.1. Lineage (NCBI taxonomy): Bacteria > Bacillati > Actinomycetota > Actinomycetes > Kitasatosporales > Streptomycetaceae > Streptomyces > Streptomyces sp. NPDC088252. Next base: position 288,089 of record NZ_JBIURS010000008.1, read on the forward strand.
AGCGGCATCGGACTGACAAAGGGGCGGCCGGAAGAGCCGCTACGGAGTGCGCATCGGACGGATCCCGCCCGGCGCCGGGCAGCGGTGACGCCCGGGCGTTGTCCCGGCCGCCTTCCGTCCCTCGTCGGCGTGCGTCGCAGCGCGACGTGCGCTTCTGCCGCGAAGGCCCCGTCGATGTTCCGGTCATGCGGCCCGAAGAGGGAGATTCCGCCGTGCGCGGGGAGGAGGGCGGCCGGGCGGAGAGGCCGTGGGGGGGCATCAGAGGAGGGACTGCCGCCGAGCGGTGGTGAGGGGCGCCCGGCCTATCGGAGCACAGCGCGTGCGGACGGCCCGAGGGCATGCGAGCACGAACCCGTCGCCCCGGTACCCCTTCGATCACGCCTCGCGACCGGTACGGGCACCCGGATCGGGCTCGTCAACGGGGCCGGCCGCGTGAGGCCGCGTGAAGGTGTCCGCCCCGTCCCCGCCGGGCAGCGGGCCCGGACACCCTCACACCTCGGTCAGACGCCCGCGGCGCGCGCCGCCTCGTAGACCTCGGTCGCCACGTCGATCAGTTCCGCGGCGTCACGCGTCGCGCCCTGGAGGTCCAGCAAGAACTCCGGCACGCCCGTTTCCGCATGCGCCACCAGGTCCTCGACGATCTGTGCCACGCTCCCGTGGAAGGGCTGGCGGCCCGTGCCCTCGATCGGCTTGGCGCTGTACCGCGCATTGGCTCGGGCGCAGACGTCGAGCGGACGCCCCCGTCCTCGCTCGGCGGCCATGTCCTGAACCCGCTGCCACTGTTCGGCCAGCTGAGCGGCTCCCGCGGCCACGGGCATCCAGCCGTCCGCCCGGTCCACCAGCCGGCGATTGGCACGCGGGCTGTTCGCGGGCAGGTAGACCGGAATGGGGCGCACCGGCTTGGGGCCGACCTCGGACGGGGCGATGGTGGTCAGCTCGCCCTCGTAGGAGACGGGGTCCGGTCCCCAGACGGCCGCGCACACGTCCAGCAGTTCGTCCAGGACCGCGCCTCGCCTCTCGAAGGGCGCGACGGATGCGGCCGCGTACTCGTCCAAAGACCATCCCGTGCCCAGGCCCGCGACCACTCGCCCACCGCTCGCCACATCCAGTGAGGCGAGGGAACGGGCCAGTTGGAACGGCACGTGCAACGGCGCGACCAGGACGCTGGTCCCGAGCCGCGCCCGGTCGGTCGCCGCGGCGGCCAGCGCAAGGGTGACCAGCGGATCGGCGACACTGCGATATTGGTCGGGCCACGGCAGTCCCGGCACACCGTACAGCCCCTGGGTCGCGGGCTCGGGAAACAGCACGCGCTCGAAGACCCACAGACTCGCGTACCCGGCCTCCTCCGCCACGCGCGCGACGGTGGCCACATCGCGTCCGATGTCGTACTGCTTCATCTGCGGGAGACCAAGACCGAGTGAGACCGTCATGTACGCACTCCTTCACGATGACCATGGGGCAACTACCGTAAGGTACCCACTTGTTCCTTGCCCGGCGCGCGTTCAAGCGTGTCGAGGCCCCGTGGGGCGGACGGCCGACCACATGTTCCCGGGACCGGCCCGAGTGTGCGGGTCTCGTGCGCGTCCGCCCGTGCTCTCCCCGGCGGACACCAGCGGACTACGCTGAGGCGTCCGGGTTCTCGACCACCGGGGCACCGGCTCCGGCCGGTGGTCCTGCGGATGCCAGGGGGAGACGAAGCGATGACCACCGACCGGCGCACAACGGAGTGGACGGCCGCGCTGCACCGCGCGACCGGGCTCACGAACCGACGCGTGATGACCGCCTGGGACGCGATGCGCATCCGCGCGATTCTGGCCGTCGCTCTCTATGTCCTGGCGATCCGCGATGCCGTCCCCGCCGACCGGGTGACGCTGGACAGCCTCGGCCGGTTGCTCGCGGACCCGGACCGCCTCCACGACACGGTCGCGGAACAGGCGGGCGGCCCCACGGACCCCGCTGCCGAGGAGTGGGCCTGGCTCAACACACCGCTGCGCATGTGCTCGCACGTCCCGGAGCCACCGATGCCCCGGACCAGTCTGAACGCCTGTCTGGACGAAGCCCGCCTCCGCGTCGAGCGCGCCCTGAAACCCTGAGGGCTGTCCCGTTCGGATCGTGCCGGGCTCGCGTGACGCGGGGACGCGCTCAGCGAGGCAGCGTGACCAGCCCTGTTTCATAGGCGGTGATCACGAGCTGAACCCGGTCCCGGGCGCCCAGTTTGGTGAACAGCCGTGACACGTGCGACTTGGCGGTGGCCACCGTGATGAAGAGATCCTCTGCGATCTCGGTGTTCGACCGGCCGCGTCCGACCAGGGTCAGCACTTCCCGCTCCCGCTCGGTGAGGCCTTCGACCGGCCGTGGGGAGCGCTCCGGGGCAGCCACGGGGCGCCTGACGAAGTCCGCGATCAGACGGCGCGTGACACCCGGCGCGATCAGCGCGTCGCCGTCGGCGACGACTCGGATCGCCGCGAGAATGTCGTCCAGCGCCATGTCCTTGACCACGAAACCGCTCGCGCCGGCCCGGAGCGCGCCGTAGACGTGGTCGTCCTCGTCGAAGGTGGTCAGGACGAGGACACGCGTGGCCGTCGGCCCGGCGGTGATCCGCCGAGTGGCCTCGATCCCGTCCATGCCGGGCATCCGGATGTCCATCACCACGACATCCGGGCTGACCTCCCTGACCAGTTGAACCGCGTCGGTGCCGGTGGCGGCCTCGCCGACGACCTCCAGGTCGGGTTGATCGGCGATGAGCACACGCAGACCGGACCGCACCAACGGCTGGTCGTCGGCGAGCACGACCCGGACGGTCATCGGGCCTCCGCCAGAACGGCGACGGGTTCGGGCAGCGGCAGCCGAGCCGCCACCCGGAAGCCGCCCTCGGGACGCGGCCCGGCACTGAGATGGCCGTGCAGCAGACCGACCCGCTCCCGCATGCCGACGATGCCGAAGCCATGTGCCGAACCGTTCTCGGCGGCGCCCCGCCCGTCGTCGACGACCTCCACGGACAGCTCCTCGTCCCCGTAGTCGATGGCCACCCGGCAATGCCCGGCGCCCGCGTGGCGGACCACGTTGGTCAGCGCCTCCTGCACGATACGGTAGGCGGACAGATCGATGTCGGCCGGCAAAGGGCGCTCCTTCCCACTGCGGCGCACATCGACGCGTACCCCCGCGTCGGCGGTCGCCGCCGCCAGTCGTTCGACGTCCGCCAGACCCGGCGAAGGCGCGAGCGGGTCCTGCTCCGGGTCCGCCACGCCACCCGGGTCGGCCTGCCGGAGCGCCACCAGCGTGCGCCGAAGCCCCGACAGAGTCTCTCTGCTGGTGGCCTCGATCACTCGCAGCGCCTCGCGCGCCTCCGCGGGCTGCGTCCGCATCACCCGGCTCCCCACCCCTGCCTGGATGGCGATGATGCCGATACTGTGCGCGACCATGTCGTGCAGCTCCCGCGCGATCCGCAGCCGTTCGGCGGTCACGGCCTCGACCACCTCCTGCGAACGCAACGCCGCCGCGTGCTCGCGACGCTCGCGACTCAGCAGACCGACCATGCAGGTTGCGGCCATCGCCAAGAAGGCGATCACACCATTGACCGTCAGGTTGTCCCCGTGCGCGAAGCCGCCGATCAACAGAATCTGCGCAGCGAAGGACAGCGCCACGGCGACGATCGACGCTCGCCGCGTGCGGGTGGCGACGATGAAACCGAGGACAAGATCCACCGCCGCACAGGGCAGGAACTCGCCCTGAAACGTCACCGACCGGCTCGCTGGGGCGGAGCCGGAAGTCAACACCACCACGACGGTGGAACCGAACAGCGTCATGGCCAGAGCCATCAGTGGTGCCCGTCGCAGCACACCGACGAGCAGGCTCGCAGCGAGCAGCGACCCGACACCGTGGACCGTGCCCGAGGCCCGCGGCGCACCTCCTACCAGCAGAACCGGCGCGAAGAGGTACAGGACACCCCCCGCCCGGGCCATGGCCTTCGATCTCGTCATCGGCGGTGTGTCCTTTCCGGAGGGAGGTTGCGAGGCGAAAACGCGCGCAGGCAACGGGGTGGCCGGCGCGGCGTCCCCGCCGCGACATTAGCCAGCCACCGCCCGCGCGGCATCGACCCGGGGATGTACACCCGCGGGCTGACCCGGCCGCGCGATTGCCATCCACGGCCCCATGCCCGGGACGGGGACCTCCCGGCATGGTTGACCGCGTGATCGAAGTCAACGAACTCACCAAGCGCTACGGCAGCAGGATCGCGGTCGACCGTCTGTCCTTCACCGTGCGACCGGGCCAGGTCACCGGATTCCTCGGCCCCAACGGGGCAGGCAAGACCACCACTTTGCGGATGATCCTCGGCCTGGACGCACCCACCGGCGGCACCGCCACCGTCGGCGGCGTCCCCTTCCACACCCACCCACGCGGTCTGCGGCACGTCGGCGCCCTCCTGGACGCCGGCCAGGTCCACGGTGGACGCACCGCCGCGGCCCACCTGTCCGCCCTCGCCCGCAGCAATGGCATCCCGCTGCGTCGGGTGGCCGACGTGCTGCACGAGGTGGGCCTCGCCGAGGCGGCGACCAGTCGCATCGGCGGCTTCTCGCTCGGCATGAAGCAGCGGCTCGGGATCGCCACCGCCCTCCTCGGCGACCCGCCCGTGTTGATGTTCGACGAGCCGATCAACGGTATGGACCCCGAGGGCGTGCTCTGGGTGCGCCGCCTCCTCCGGCGTCTGGCCGCCGAGGGCCGCACGGTCTTCCTCTCCAGCCACCTGATGTCGGAGATGGAGAACACCGCCGATCGGCTCGTCGTCATCGGCCGCGGCCGGCTGATCGCCGCCGAGTCGGTACGGGACTTCGCTGCCCGCGGCACCCGCCTCGGCATCGTGGTGGGCACTCCACAGATCGCCGAACTGGCAGCGGTGCTGACCGGCGCGGGCGCGTCGGTCGAGCCGGAGGGCTCACCAGGCGCCGAGAAGCTCGTCGTGACCGGGCTGCCGGCGGACCGGATCGGAGCTCTCGCCCTCCAGCACCGGATCCTGCTGAATGAGCTGACCACCCGGAGCTCCTCACTGGAGGAGGCCTTCATGGAACTCACCGCCGACAGCGTCGAATACCTGGCAGGACAGCCTCGATGACCAAGCTCGCCTCCGTTGCCCCGACCCCTTCCGCCGCGCCCGTCGCCGAGCCGCCCGCCCGCTTCCGCGACCTGCTCGCCTCGGAGTGGATCAAGATGCGATCCCTGCGCTCCACGCCGTGGACGATCGCACTCACCACCGTGTTCGTCATCGGGTCGGCCGCCGCGTCGGCACTGGCGGAGTACGACAACCTCGCGGGCTCCGGCCCGAGCACGCGGCAACCCCCCGCCTTCCTCCCCTTCACCGCCTACCCGTCGGGCGGCTACTGGACACTGATGCTCGTCGCCGGCAGCATCGGCGCCCTCACCGTCGTGAGCGAGTACAGCAGCGGGCTGATCCGGACCACCACCGTGGCCGTCCCCGCCCGCGGCGCGGTGGTGCTGGCCAAGGCCGTCGTCGCCGCCGCGCTCTGGACCGTGGTCGGTACGGTCATCTCCATCGGCTCCTTCCTGGTCTCCCAGGCCATCCTGGACGGGCGGCACGCCGGGGTCACGCTCACCCACCCCGGGGTGTTCCGGGCGTTGGTGGCGTCCGCGTTGCTGGCCCCGGTCTGCGCACTGGTCGGCCTGGGTCTCGGCGTCCTGATCCGGCACAGTGCCACCACCATGGTCACCACCGTCTTCACGCTGCTGATGCTTCCCACACTCTTCTCGCAGAGCACGCTCTGGTCCGCCGATGTCAACCACGCGATGCCGGTCACCGCTTGGAGACGCCTGGTCCAGAACTGGCCGCCGGATCCCGAATCCCTCGCGTACACCGCCACGGTCCCCGGCTCCTGGATCGTGTACGTCCTCTGGCCGCTGATCGCGGTCGCACTCGCGGTGGTCGTCGTGCGGCACCGCGACGTGTGACCGTTCCCTCGGGGTGCACGCGAGCTGCCGGGTGAGGCTGTCGAGCAGTCACCGCGGTGAAACCCGCTCGACTCGAAGATCTTCTCGAAGGGACTCTATGGGCATGGAGTTCTTCTGCTACCACCGCGACCGTCCCGGCTCCGTACCTCTGCGCGACGAGCTGCTGGAAGATCATTGGTCCTACATGGACCAGTACGCGAAGGAGATGATCGCGCGGGGCCCGACCCTCGCCGGCGACACACCCACCGGCAGCGTGCACATCGTCGACCTGCCCGATCCCGCCGCCGCCCGCGCGTTCGCCTTCGCCGAGCCGAACCACCAGGCCGGTGTGTACCGGGACGTGCTGTTGCGACGATGGCACAACACACTCGGGCGCACCATGTGGGACTTCCCCGGCGGCCGGACCGGTGGCGACCGGTACCTGGTGCTCGGCTTCGGCACGGGGCATGCCGCGGACCTCGCAGCGCCGCCCGGTCGCGACGAGCTGATCGCCTACGGGCCGATGCTGTCCGACGACGGTTCCGCCTGGCTGGGCACGGCGGCATTGGTCCGGGCACCGAACCCGGGCGCGGCTCGCGCCGTCCTGACCCCGGACCGGTACGCCGACATCGAGGTGCACGCCTGGCAGTTCGGCGGGCGGCCGTCATGACCCGAGGACGTCCGGGCCGACGTCATCGCCGAAGCCCCGCGGATCGCTCGGGATCCTCGTGATTCACCCGCACCCGCAGATGCATCGGTCCGGCACACGCCGGTGGATCCGCGGGTTCACGCCGACGGGTGTTCGGTTCCTCCGCAACCCACGGGACGACGGCCCGGTACTCCGAAGGTGCCTGAGCGAGAGCAGTACCGGACCGACGCCATGGGCGTGCGCGTACGTCGAGGCGCCGGGATCAGACCGCCGGGGCCGGGTAGGTCGGGTACTCCACCCCGGAGACGTGCTGGACGACGCGGATGACCTGGCAGGAGTAGCCGAACTCGTTGTCGTACCACAGGTAGAGGATCGCGTTGTCGCCCTCGACCTTGGTGGCGCCCGCGTCGACGATCGACGCGTGGCGCGAGCCGATGAAGTCGCTCGACACCGCGTCCGGGGCGGTGGTGAAGTCGATCTGCCGCTTGAGCGGCGATGTCAGCGACACGTTGCGGAGGTAGTCGAGGACCTCCTCGCGATCGGCCTCACGGCCGAGCCGCAGGCTGAGGATCGCGATCGAGACGTCCGGCACCGGGACGCGGATCGAGCTGCCGGTGATCGGCGCCTTGAGGTCGGGCAGAGCCTTGGCGACGGCGGAGGCGGCACCGGTCTCGGTGATGACCATGTTGAGCGGCGCGGAGCGGCCACGCCGGTCGGCCTTGTGGTAATTGTCCAGCAGGTTCTGGTCGTTGGTGAACGAATGGACGGTTTCCACGTGGCCGCGCAGCACGCCGTACTCGTCCGCCATCGCCTTCAGCGGCGGGACGATGGCGTTGGTGGTGCAGGAGGCGCAGGACAGGATCTGCTCGTCCGGCTTGATCGTCTCGTGGTTGACGCCGTGCACGATGTTGGGGACGTCACCCTTGCCCGGCGCGGTCAGGACGACCTTCTCGATCCCGGGGCGCAGGTGGTTCGACAGGCCCTCGCGGTCGCGCCACTTGCCGGTGTTGTCGATGAGGATGGCGTCCTTGATGCCGTACGCCGTGTAGTCGACCTCCGACGGGTCGTTGGCGTAGATCACCTTGATCTCGTTGCCGTTGGCGACGATCGTGCTGTTCGCCTCGTCGACGGTGATCGTGCCCTGGAACTGGCCGTGGATGGAGTCGCGGCGCAGCAGCGAGGCGCGCTTGACGAGGTCCTCGACGGCCCGGCCGCCGCCCCCTCGGACGACGATGGCACGCAGCCGCAGACCGTTGCCGGAGCCGGACTTCTCGATGAGCAGCCGGGCGACGAGGCGGCCGATGCGGCCGAAGCCGTACAGGACGACATCGCGTCCCTCGCGGCGCTCGATCTTGTTGGCACCCGTGGCACCGGCGACGGCCTCGGCGGTGAACTCCTCGACCGAGAGACCGCGGTCATCGGACTTGAACGTCGCGGCGAGCATCCCGATGTCGATCTGGGAAGGGCCGAGATCCAGCGTGGTGAGAGCCTGCAGGAAGGGCAGCGTCTCGGTGACCGAGAGCTCCTCGCCGGCGATCTGGCGGGCGAATCGGTGGGTCTTGAGGATGCTGACCACCGACTTGTTCACCAAGGAGCGGCTGTGGAGCAGGACCGTGACATCCCGCTCCCGGTGCAGTTTCCCAATGATGGGGATCATCGACTCCGCGATCTCCTCGCGGTTCTTCCAGCTGGTGAACGAGTCCTCGTTGACAGTCACAGATTTATCTTTCGAGCTAGGCGGCGCTCATATGGTAACCCCCTGGCACTTCGATCATTCAAACGGTGCCGCTCGATCGGAATGCGGCGACCGGGCCTCACGTCCGCCCCAGGGCCGAGAGCGAGTGAGCACGCAAGCAGAACGTCGTGTCGGCGCCCACCGGAGGGCGGCCCGGACAGTCGCGTTCCGCCCACGCGGCTCTCCCTCCGGATGATGCGTGGGGCTGGTACGCGCGACGCAGCGGAACGAGCAGGCGTTCGACAACTGGGTGACACGGGTGAACCTGTCACTCGTGCGGAGGGACCGGGCCGCCACAGCCTCCTCGTGGATGTTCCCCTGTACCAGGCATCACAGGAGGCTCCACATGACGCCCATCACCGGCGGTACACAACAGCGGGCGGTACGTCGCGCCGTGTGTACGGCCGCGCTGATCGCGTTGGTGATGCTGATGCACGGAGTGTTCACCTCCGTCCCGGCGCCCGACTCCCGGTCCGGTCACGTGCACGGCGCCCCCGTCCTTCACGCGGTGCCGACGATCGGCACCGCTGCCGCCGCCGTCGGATCGGCCTCGGCGGAACTGCCCTTCGCAGCGACCTCCGGTGGTCACAGCGAGGGCCACGGGTGGCGGTCGGGCACAGCTTCGCCCTGCAAGCCGCGTCATACCGCTTCCGCGGCCACCGCGGTGGCACCCGATTCCGGTTTCGGCGGTGTGCCCCCGGTGACCGGGCGTCATGGATGCGTGCCCGAGCCCGTCGACCGGGCGGGCCCGACCGGTACTCCGACAGGTCTCGTACTGCGCTGCTGACCGACTCCGGCCGTAACCCTCTCGTACCTGCCGCGCTCCGCCGCGAGTGGTACGCGAGGTGCGGCCTGCCGTCGTCAACCCCCACGTCACGTGACCCCGCAGGAGATCCGACATGCCCGCAGACGCCTTCGCGGCCGTGAGCGCACTGGTACGTGCCGAAGCGGCCCGCCGTCCCACCCCTGCTTCCCCGGCTCCGTTGACGCCGGACGGCTCACATCCCTTCACGACGCCGGAACGTCAACCGGGTCACCCCGCTCCGAACCCCGCTCCGGCACGGCCGGATCTCCCGCCCTCCCCGCGTCGGGCGGCGGGACTGTTGTCCGGCGTGCAGCGTCGGCTGCTGGCACTGCTCCGCTGAGGCCGGGGGCGGCCGGATCCCGCCCGGTGGGCTCGAACGTCACCCGTGCTCCGTGTACCCGCACAGGAGCGAGCTGACATGCAGTCAGCCATCAACGCGCCCGCGGCGCCGACCGAGTATCGGCGCCGCGGGCATCATCTCCCGTGGCCACGACGGGATCCGCTTCGGCCCTGCTCCCCGCCTGCGGGCCTCGCGGCCGCCACGGACGGCGGGTCGTGCGCGTACCTTCCCGTCCAGGGGATGCGGCACACTGAGCCTCCGCCAACTTGAAATCGCACGTCAAAGAGCTGGTGTGACCAGTTCACGGTGCTCACGCTGGTCGTGGGCGACAGTCTGCGGAGTAGATCATCCGTCAGCGGTTGACTTCGAGGTTCGTCAACACGAACAGGGCGCGCAGGAGGCGGGGGGCGCGGGCGGGATCGGTGCGGAACTTGGTGAGGGTCCGCCAGTTCTTGAGGTGGGTGAATCCTTGTTCGGCTGGTGCGCGTCCGGTGGCGAGGACCCGGTTGGCGGTCTTCTGGCCGGGGGTGAGCTTGTGAGCGCGGGTGGCTGTGAAGCCGGTGACGATCACGGGGTCGCGTACGTCGTTGTCCAGGCCGCGGAAACCGAGGTCCGCCAGCGCCCCGAGACCGGCGGCGCGCAGGTGGGCCAGAATGTGGTCGTGGCGGGCGGCGGTGTTGTCGTGGGTGCGGCCGGGCCGGGCGGCGGATATCCGGATCAGGCGGCCGCGTTCGTCGGCCAGGGCGAGGAAGTGCAGGCCGTGATGGCGGTGTTTACCAGAGTAGTTTCGTCGGTCGGCTTTTCCTGTGCGGCGCAGGGTGGGGATGAGAGTGCCGTCGATCAGGACTACCTCCCCGCCCTGCTTGGCGATCTTCTTCAGGGCGCGGTCCAGGCGCGGAGCCTGCGCGGCGAGGAGGGTGATCAGCTCGTCGCGCCAGCGGCGGACGGTGGACTCGGACACGTTGTTGCCGCCGGCCATGTCGGCCAGGCGCTGGTCGTGGCGCAGCACGGCCAGGACGATTACCGTGATCCTCCCGGGCGGCAGGATCCGCCACATGGACCGTATCGCCTTCACATGGCGTCGCAGTAGATCGGCGAGGTGGTTGACGGTGCGCGTGGGCAGCGGCAGACGGCACTTGTAATCAAGCGGGCAAGTGTCCTCGGCGCGTTCTTTGGTTCTCGTCACACAGTTCCAACGGCCGCCGGGGGCACTCCGGTTACGCCCGCACCCCATCGCTCCGGGCCTGGCGTGCCTGGTCACAGGCAGGTGGTGAACCGGCCGTCGGGTAGTTTGCGCAGCCAGCCGCGATCGACGAGTCCGACCACCCTGACGTGCGGTGCGGGATCAGCATCACCGCTCGTCCGCCCACCTGCCCGGGCGCCGGCGTGACCGAGGCCCGTTCGTCGGCAAGCTGTTCGCTCACCCGTTCAAGGACGCGTTCGGCGACGGCGAGTTCATTCCGCTCGGCCCGTACCTCCGCTAGCTGCTTGGCCAGCTGTTCTTCGGGTTCGTCCAGTTCCGCGCGCCGCGCGGTGATCCGTTCCAGTAGTTCGGGATCCATGACCGGATCGTAGAAGGGCGCCCAGCCGCAGCGGGCAAGAATCGGCGAGCTGACGAGGTTCAGGCCGTGTTCGACGGGTCCGGCGATTGGCCAAGGGCGTCTCGTCGCGCCGTGCCCCACTGCCGACCCCCTCCGTGGAGTTGGCCGCTTGAAAGGTTCCCCACGACGCGAAGCGATTGACAGGGGACCGTGAGCCGCCGGTCGGCCGACGCGCGGGGCGGATCAGTTGCGCGTGCCGGCCGGTGGGCCGACGACGGTGGTGAGCTGGAGTTTGGTCTCGTCCTCGCTGCCCGGCGCGGCGGTCATGATGACGATCTTGAGCTCGGTGTCGCCGTCGGTCAGGACATCGCAGTCCACCGTGACCGGGCCCACCGACGGGTGGTCGACCGTCTTGCGGACCTCGCGGTTCGCGGTCACCTCTCCCTTCGCCCACAACTCGGCAAACCTCTCGTTGCCTGCGTTCAGGTCGCGGACCAGCGCGGCCAGGCGACTGTCCCGGGGGAAGCGGCCGGTGGCGCGGCGCAGGTCGGAGACGAGGGCGGCGTCGGCGGTGTCGGGGTCCGTATCGGTGACCGGCCACAGCGCGAGGGGGGTGTGATCGGCGCCCACCGGGAACCTGTCGCGGGCGAAGTTGCGCATCCGCGGCGGCGAGGCCAAGGGGTCGCCCAGCAGGGCGGCCCACCCGTGGTTCCACCACACCAGTTGCCAGTCCGCCGCGAACACGGCAACCGGCGCGTCTCCGAGGCGGACGAGCACTCGTTGCATACCGGGCGGGAGATGGTCGCAGATCGCGCCGTCCGCCGGCGGCACGATCTGGGCCAGGCGGTAGAGGTGGTCCCGCTCGGCGGTGGACAGCTGGAGGGCGCGCGCCAGGGACGCCACCACCGACGCCGAGGGTGTCGTGGCGCGCCCCTGCTCCAGGCGCACGACGTAGTCGACCGACACTCCGGCCAGGTCGGCCAGTTCCTCGCGCCGCAGCCCGACAGCCCGGCGCTTGCGGACGACCGGCAGCCCGGCGGCCGACGGGGGCAGCCGGTTCCGCCATGTGCGGATCGCCGCGCCCAGTCCAGCCCCGGGGGGTGTCGTCGTCATGCTCTTCATCCTCCTGCATCCCCGATCACATGCGGGGGCGCAAGGGTGGTACTGGTCTTCCCACCGTCGAAGCGTCCCTGGTCCAGCTCCCTCGTCCAGGCAACCATCGAAGGCATGACGATCACTTTCATCACCGGAGCCAACAAGGGCATCGGCCGCGAGACCGCCCGCCGCCTCATCGCGTGCGGTCACACCGTTCTCCTGGGAGCCCGCGACCGTGAGCGGGGTGCGGAGGCAGCCGCCGCGCTGGGCGCACGCTTCGTCCCCGTCGACGTGACCGACGACGCGTCCGTGGCCGCCGCCGCCGCGGACGTCGCCGAGCACGAGGGCAGGATCGACGTCCTGATCAACAACGCGGGGGTACAGGGACCCTTCGGTGATCCCGGCGACTTCACCGCCGCGGACGCCCGCGCCGTCCTCGACGTCAACGTCATCGGCGTCGTCCGCACCACCACCGCGTTCCTGCCGCTGCTGCGCCGCTCGGACGACCCCGTGATCATCAACGTCAGCAGCGGCATGGGCTCCCTCGCCTTCACCCACGACCCCGGCCGGTCCGAGTCGCACGTCGTCGCGCCGCTGTACGCCTCCTCGAAGGCGGCGCTGACGATGTTGACCACGCAGTACGCCAAGGGGCTCAAGGGCATTCGCGTCAACGCCGCCGACCCCGGCTACACCGCGACCGACATAAACGGTCACAGCGGCTCCCAGACCCTCACCGAGGGCACGGACGCGATCGTCGCCCTCGCCACCGAGGAGCCCGGCGCCGGCACCGGACGCTTCATCGACCGCCATGGCGAGATCGCCTGGTCCTGACACCGGCGGTGCCGGGTCACCGGCCCTGAAGAACAGAACGGGCAGCACATCGAGACCGGTTGGGCGGGAGAACTGCCGCTGCTACTGGCGTCGGCGGAATCTCCGGCAGAAATCCGCTCTCCTTCACTGCTCCAGAGGCGGGCAGCAAGCTTCACCTGGCTGCTGACCGCCGGCATGGGCCCGCAGACCCGTCAGCCGCCCCACACCCGGCCGGATACGGCCCAGCCCTTCCGAGTCAATACCGATGTCTTCGACTGCAACGCGCCGGATGGGCGGATGGGGGGTCCTCGTCCTGGTCGCGCTCGCGCAGTTCATCGTGATCCTCGATACGACGATCGTGAACGTCGCGCTGCCCTCGATCCAGAGTTCCTTCGGCCTCAGCCCAGAGAACCTCCAGTGGGTCGTCACTGCATACACACCGGTATTCGGCGGTTTCCTGCTGCCCGGCGGACGCCTCGCCGACCTGTTCGGACGCAAGCGGTGGTTCATCATCGCCGTGGTCCTCTTCGGGCTTGCTTCGCTGGTGACCGGCCTCGCCGTCTCGGACGGCATGCTCATCGCCGCTCGCGCGGTCCAAGGTCTCGCGGGTGCGCTGCTCACACCGTCGGCGCTGTCGATCGTGCTCGTCTCCTACGCCGAAGGGCATCGGAGTAACGTCGCGCTCTCGGCCTGGGGCATCGTGGCCTCCGCGGGGGGCGCGGTCGGAGCGACTGGGGCTGGCGATCCTGACCGGCGTGTCCACGTCGGTTGCGACGTCCTTCGACGCTGGCGCCGGGACAAAACGGCCGTGCGGCAGCACTCGCTGCTCAGGTCCACGGGCACCAGTCGGCGTTCCACATCTCCGCCGCTTTCTTGGTGGTCGCTGCCCTCGTCGCCGCGTTTGTACTCAAGCAGAAGGGCCAGGAGAGCGTCGCCGAGGAAGGTGCGGCCGTCGGGATGACGGAAGGATGAATGCTGCGGCGGCTCGGGTTCCTGACCGGAACTACTATGCGACGCGCTTGACTTGCGAGTGAGCACGGAGGCCACCCGCGCCACCCACCTCCTGCGCGCCCTGCTCGTCATGGCGAATCTTGAAGTCAACCGCTGACAGACGATCTACTCCGGAGACTGCCGCCTCCGACCAGCGCGAGAACCTGGGGCGACCGTCACGCCAGCCCTTTGACCTGCGTCTTCAAGTTGGCGGAGGCTCACTGATGCATTCCATGGAGAGGGGCTCCGATGCCGATGGACCGCGAAGCCGTGAATCTCCGGTCGTACGTCGAACGAACGCGTGGTGGGCCGTGCTTCATCCGCGCATTTCTCGCCGGGCACCCCGACTACCCGCACGAGACGGTCTTCGAGGACGAGCACCACGTGGCCTTCCTCGACCGATGGCCCACGCTTCCCGGTTGCGCAGAGCCGTCGCCGAGCGTGGGGTCCTCGGGCCGTAGGCCGTAGCGGTGGAGGGCGGTCGTCCGGCCCGAGGCGGCGCGGAGCCGTGCGAGGGGCACTCCTCCTCCGCGGATCACGGACATGGTCCGGGCCGGGCGATGAGTACCGCCACGTCGTCGTGGTCGTCCGGATCACGCAACGCGTCCAGGAGCCGGTCGCAGGTCTCCTCCAGGGAGCCGTCGGCGCCATCGAGCACGCGCAGCAGGAGGTCGAGGCGCGCGTCGATGGCGTCGCGGCGCGTTTCGACCAGGCCGTCGGTGTAGAGCACCAGTTGATCACCGGGACGCAGCGGCACGGTGGCCGCTTCGAAGGGGACGCCGCCGACCCCGAGAGGTGCGCCGGAGGGCAGGTCGAGCAGTTCGGGATGGTCGCCGGCGGGTGTCAGGGCAGGGGGCAGGTGCCCTGCCGCAGCGATGCAGCACGAGTCGTTGTGCGGGTCGTATTCGGCGTAGATGCAGGTGGCGATGGGGGGCTCCAGGCCGGCGGTGATCTTGTCGAGGTGTTGCAGCACCCGATCCGGCGGGAGGCCCAGGTCGGCCAGAGTGGCGGTGGCGGTACGCAGACGACCCATCGCGGCAGCCGCGTCGATGCCGCTGCCCATCACGTCGCCCACCACGAACGCCGTCCTGTCCTCGGCGAGGGGGATGACGTCGAACCAGTCTCCACCGACCTCGGTGGATGTCCCGGCGGGTTGGTAGCGGGTGGCGATCTCCAGGCCCGGCGGCGGCACCGGCCGCGGGAGCAGACTGCGCTGGAGCGTCACCGCCGTGTTGCGCACGCTCTGGTAGAGGCGCGCGTTGTCCAGGGACACCGCGGTCCGACCGGCCAGTTCACCGGCCAGGGTGACGTCTTCCGCGTCGAAGGGCAGCGGATTACGACCGCGCATGAGACCCAGCACACCGAACGCCCCCTCCTGGGCGGCCAGCGGTATCGCGAGATACGAGTGGATACCGGCACTGGCCAGGACGGCGGCGGCACCGGCGTCACGGGCGATGCGTGCCAGGTCCCACTCCTCCACCTGACTCACCAGGACGGGGTGCCCGGTCCGTACGCATTGGGTGGGCAGCCGGTCGGCGCCGTAGCTGACCGGCTGGCCGGCCGCACCGGCGGCGCGGGCCGCCTCGGTGAGGCCGGCGGCCTTGACCGCGAGGGTACGGAAGAGCGCCGGGCCGCCGACGGGATTCGCGGGCCGACGATCGCCCAGCGCGGAGTCCAGTACGTCCACGACCACGACATCGGCGAGCTCGGGCACCACGACATCGGCCAGTTCGCGGGCTGTCTGCCGCATGTCCAAGGTGGTACCGATGCGGGCCGAGCCCTCGGCGATCAGGGCCAGACGCTGCCGGGCCTGGGCCGCCTCCTTGATCGCACCGTACCGATCGGTGACTTCCACCACTGATGTGGCGACACCCAGCACCTGACCGTCGGGGCCCTCCAGCCGGTAGACGGAGACGGACCAGGCATGGTCGTTGTCGGGATCGGCCGGAGTGCGGCCGATGGTGTACCTGTCGACCTGCGGGAGTCCGGTCTCCAGAACTTCCCTGACCGCCGCCTCGGACGCGTCGACGCTGACCGAGGGCAGGACCTCGCGGAATCCCCGGCCGATGTGGTCCTCGGCGGACATGCCGTGCATGCGCTCCATCGCGGGATTGACGGCCACATAGCGCAGATCGGTGTCGAGGACCTCCAGGCCGATCGGTGACTGGGCGATCAGTTGCGTGGACAGCGCGACGTCCCGCTCCACCTCACGCAGCTTCGTGGCGTCCGTGGCGATGGCCAGAGCGTGAAGGTCTCCCTGCTCCGTCGTCGGCCGGGCGCCGTGGAGTTCCACCAACCGTGTACTGCCGTCCTTGTGCCGTGCGGGGAAGACGGCGGCCCAGCCGCGGCCGGTCTCCAGCATCCGCTCGCACTTGCCGACCACCAGGTCCCTGTACCGCTCATGGACCAGAAGCGGCGCCGCCCTCCGGCCCAGCGCTTCTTGCGCGGAATAGCCGAACAGCTCCTCGGACTGCGGGCCCCACAACACGATCCGCCCGGAGGCGTCCAGCACCACCACGGCCACGCCGAGAGCGTCCAGTACGCCGCTGGGCCGCTCCAGCCGCGGGCCGGACGAATCGTTGTCGGCATCGAAGGTTCCCGCTCCGCTCATCCCGGGCGCTCCTTCCACCTGCCGGCGCGACGCACCACCGGCGCCGGGCCCGAGGCTGCGGCTGCGGCTGCGGCTGCGGCTGCGGCTGCGGCGCCGGGATGGTTCCCCGTGTCTCCCTGGTGCTTCCATAGTCCCCCGGGACGACCGCCGACGCACCGCACCCCGTCCGGGTCGTGATCGCGCACAGCCCTCCGCGGCGGGACACCGGACCCGCGTCTGAACGCATCCGGTCCCGCGACGGCCCGGATGCCCCACGGGGTCGGGCGGGTTCGTCCGCACGGCCCGTGCCTCGGGCTTCCGGTCGCCCGCGTGGCATGCCGAAGGACCGGCACGGGCAGCTTCGGTGCTGCCGTGCCGGTCCCGGCTCACGCGGCGGGTGTGGAGTTCGCCGCTCAGTAGGCCGAGTTGACGTTGTCGATCGAACCGTAGCGGTGGGCGGCGTAGTTGGCGGCCGCGGTGATGTTGGCGACGGGGTTGGTGAGGTCGTGCGCGGTGCCGTCGACGTGGTACGCGCTGAACGTCGGCTGGATCACCTGGAGCAGACCCTTGGACGGCACACCGTTGCGGGCGTTGACGTCCCAGTTGTTCTGGGCGTTCGGGTTGCCGCCCGACTCGCGCATGATGTTGCGGTGCAGCCCCTCGTAACTCCCCGGGATGCCCTTGGCCTTCATGATGGCCAGCGACTGCTTGATCCAGCCGTCGAGGTTGTTGCCGTACCCCTGGCCGCTCTTGCCGTCGGCCGCCGAGACCTTGGCCACGGAGGCGCCCACCGACTTCACCTCGGCGGCCTGGGCGGAGGTGGACGTCAGGGTGAGGGCGGCCGCCGCGGCACCCAGGGAAGCGATACCGGCGACGGACAGGGTACGGATACGGGCGATACGGGAGGTGCGGGACTGCGTGTGCGTGGTCATACGGAAGGAACTCTCCAATGCGGGGACGTCACGTGGTGCCCGCCGTCTCGATCACGGCGGCCTGCGGAGCGGAGCCCCGCCGTGCGGGCCGGTGCGATCCGGTCCGACGCGATCCGCCCGGCCCGGTCGCGGTCTCCCGCAACGACAGCCATGGTTAACGCCCGACCGAACCCGACGCAAGAATGTGACGTACTACCCGAATTAGGAGCAATGTCCAAAATTAACCATTTTGAGGCTTTTCGTTGCTGTTCCAAGAGCTCCGCTTCTACTAATCGCTCTAGGATGTGACGCGGCTCCTATGGGTGGCATCACATTCAGCGGGCCGGAACCGGGCCCCTGCGGAGCCCCGGCAGCACCCGAGCGGAGGCAGACGAGCGGGACATTTCCCCCTCCTGCGGACCAGGCCGGACGGGCACGTCCACGGCGCCCCTCGCCTCTCGGGCGCAGCGGCGCACCAATGTCCGGCGCGCCCGTACAAAATCCCTTGTCACGGGTCCATGGACGCCGGCGATCGCCGCGATGGCTCACATCTCTTGGACGCCGCAGGTCAGGGCCTGACACGGTGAGTCCCACGGCCGCGTGGGCCTGATCCCGCGCACGCGAGAGGAGCAAGTCGTGTCAACTGTTGAACTGACCGGTGCGGAACACCAGCACCTGGAGCGAGCCGTGGGGCTGGCGGCCGAGGCGCTGCGGGCCGGGGACGCACCTTTCGGCTCCGTTCTGGTGAGCGCCGAAGGTCAGATCCTCGCCGAGGACCGCAATCGCGTGAACAGCCTCGGCGACAGCACACGCCACCCGGAGTTCGAACTCGCGCGTTGGGCCGCCGAACACCTCACGGCGCCCCGGCGGGCCGGGGCCACCGTCTTCACCTCCGGTGAGCACTGCCCCATGTGCTCGGCGGCACACGGCTGGGTCGGCCTCGGCCGCATCGTCTACGCCCATTCCGCGACCCAGTTGGCCCAGTGGCTGACCGAGCTGGGCGTGCTGTCGTCGCCGGTGCGTTCCCTGGCGGCCTCCGACGTGGTGCCGGGCCTCGTGGTCCAGGGGCCCGTACCCGCCCTGGCCCGACGTCTGCGAGAAATGCACCGGACCTTCCACCTGATGTCGCTCGGGTGACGTGTTCACGAGCCCTGTCGACGCGGGGTCGCGCCTCGTCCGGAACCGGCTCTCCGGACGGGTCCCGGCCGACGAGGCAGGCGGCGCGGGCCGCGACCGATCGGGGACGCGGCCCGGCCCGCACCCGGGCGGGTGGAGGCGGCACACGGTCGCCGTCGACGCCGTCGAGCACACGGACATCCGACCGCCCCTCTCCGCGTCGGCGACATACGGACTGTCGGCAGCGGCCGAGGAACGCGCGGAAGCGCCGTTCGCCGTCACTCGGGGCAGCGCGCCCGCGCCCGTGCGATCAGGGCGGCAGGGTCGGGGCGCGCCTGCAGCGCGTGCAGAACGAGAAGCCACCACTGGTGCAGCCGGGCCGCGAGCACCCGCTCCCCCGCCACCTCGTCGGTGAGGCTGTACAGGCCGAAGAAGGCGCACACGAGTGTCGTGGCAGTGCTCGACGGCTCGACGCCCTCGGCGAGTTCCCCCTTGACGCGGGCATCGGCGAGCAGCCTTGTGACGGCCGCGGTCCAGGTGGCGAAGGGTGCGGGCACAGCCGCGTCGATGCTGTGGCGTTCGGCCCACAGTCGGGCACCGGCGCGGGCTATGACGTCCTCGCGCAGAGCTCTGGCGACTTCGAAGCTCAGGGTGACGAGCTTCTCCAGCGGCGGGACTTCCGGGGCCGCGTAATGCCCGGCCAACTGCGGCCATGCGGCGAACTGTTCACGAACGACGGCGAGGGCGAGCTTCTCCTTGCTGGAGTAGTGGAAGTAGATGGCTCCGCTGGTCTTCCCCGAACGGCCGCTTATGTCATTGATACTGGTGCCCACATACCCCTGTTCGAGAAAGAGCTGCGCCGCGGCTTCCAACAGGGACCTCCGGGTAGCTCGCGCCCTGTCCTGCACGTATGTTCCACCTTCGATAATGTGCGCCGTTCATGCGACGCAAGGGAGTGCCACACCCGCGCACTCACGGCCCCACACCGTCGGTCGCGGAATTCTTATTATTCTTCGACCGTGCGTACATGTGAGTGACATCGGGGAAGTCCGCCCTCCCGCGCGGGCCCATTTCTGCACCGCTCCGCCACTACATGAGCCCATAGAGGGCAATTAAGCCGAGCTGCGCAAATAACAAGCGAATTGTCCGCATTTTTGGGGTGCCGTATAGCCCCCGCCGGCCTCGCCGCGCCTCGCGTCCACTCCGCGATCAGCCTGTCCCAAAACACTCGAAATGGTGATTGCGCACTTCTTCTCCGCGAAATTAACGTAATGAGCACGATGTTTTCGGGCTCGCTCCACAGGGCGGACGGCGCTCTGGGCAGCGGGCTTCACGGAGGCGAATGGACCGCCTTCGCACGCGGTCATCGATTTCCCCTCGACATCCACGTCCCAGCAGTCGAGCGCGTCTCTCCCGCAGTCCGACATCTCATTGATCCCGCGGAAGACCGGGGTCGGCGCACTCCCCGAGAACGGCAGAGAAATGACAGCTGATCGCATCCTCAACTGGTCCCCGGCCGCCATCGTCTTCGATTGCGACGGAACTCTGATGGACACCGAACGCCACTGGCAGGACGCCCGTATTCACGCCTTCCGGGAATTCGGCCTCAAGCCTCCGGCCGGTTTCGCGGAGCGAGCGAAAGGAGTGCACTACACCGAGTGCGGAAGCCTCATGGCCCGGGAGACCGGGAAGCCCGAGCTCACGGAGGCCCTGACCGATTCACTGCTCCGACATTTCATGGCGCTGGTCGCCGCGGACCCCGTCACCATGCCGGGCGCGGCGGCTCTGGTCCGGCTGGCAGCCTGTCACCTGCCGCTCGCGGTGGCCAGCAACTGCCCACTGGACGTGGTGGAATCCTGCCTGCAACGGGCCTCACTGCTGGATCGCTTCGACCACATCGTCGTCGCGGGCGACGCGTTACGGCCCAAGCCCCATCCGGACGTCTACGCCGCCGCGGCGGACCTCTGCGGCGTGCGCCCTCAGGACGCACTGGCGGTGGAGGACTCGGTCACCGGTATCGAGTCGGCGCGAAGGGCCGGCCTGCGCGTACTGGGTGTCGGCCCACGCCCTGCCGGCGACGGACAGGACCGGGCCGACCTGTGGGTCGACGCCCTGAGCGACCCCGGGCTGGTGGCCTGGGCCCACGCTCGGATCGTGGAGGCCGAGCCCCGCGCGTGAAGCCGTCTGCCCGTGCCGCCGGGCACGGGCAGCCGACTCCCCGGGGACCGGCTGCCCGTACTCGGCTCGGGCCTCGCCCCGGTTCGCGAACCGGGGCGAGGCCCCGCCCACCTCACGTCCGACGTCCTGTCGGGGCCCCTCAGGCTCCCCGCTTCTCCCGCCGTACCTCCTCGGTCAGCTCGTCCACCCTGCCCAGAGCCACGGCCTGCGCGTCGATCTCGGCCCAGGCCCGCATCGAGACGCGGTAGGGCACCGGCCGGTTGGACGCGCGGGACTGCGCTTCGGCCCGGGCCTTCAGGCGTGCGTGCTCGGCGGCATAGACCGGTCCCGCCTCCGGGACCGAGCACGACAGGTTCCCGCTCGACGTGCTGCCGGTGAACCGGACGACGGTCGGTGGGCTGGAGCACCTTCCCGCCGGCTTGGCGTTGATGGTCACGGTCGCGGTCAGAACGGCGGTGACCTTGCCCACGACGACGTGCGCCCCCTTCTCCTGGGGAGTCATCTCTCCGGTGAACCCCTCCCGGACGGAGCAACCGGAGGCGCCGCAGTTGAGCGAGCCACCGGTCTTGAGCGTGAAGTCGACGCTTTCGTCGACCGCGTCGCCGAGCCTGCGGATGTACTCCTCCAACAGGGCGAACATCGCCTCGGACTTCGCGCCGGTGACCGGCTCCAGCTCCATGCCTTCGGAGTCGCCGTCCTTCAGCGGCCCCTGGGTGACCTCGGGGAGCACGGACTGCTCGCCCTGCTCGGTGGCTTCCCGGAGCCGTTTGGACAGATCGTGGAAGTCGTAGGGCTCCAGACGCAGCACCCGGTAGGGCGGATTCTTGGCGACGACCAGGCTGCCGACGGATGTGTCGGCCCGCAGCGCCGGAACCCCCTGAACGGTCAGGGGTGGCGAGTCCGGGTCGTCCGCCCGGGGGAAGTGGTCGACGTCGTCCAGGGCGCGGGCGAGGTAGGCGGCCAACTCCTTGGGGGAGATGTACTGATGGAGCGCCTCGTCAAGGGTGGCCGTGCCACCGATCGGATTGACCGCCCACCGGCCCGGTCCGTCCTGCGCGTCCTTCGGCAGGCTGTCCTTCTCGTAGTCGTGGGCCTTCTTCCACCGGGTGTACGTCTTTCCGTCGACCCTGAGGACGTCCTTCTCCAGGTTCTTCAGGCGGTCGCCGTAGCCCGCGCTGCCGAACTTCTTGCCGGACGCGGTCACCGTGACGTCCCTCACCGTGATGCCGGCGGCAGCCGTGTCCTTGTAGTGCAGACCTTTGGCGACCGCGAGACTTGCCACCGCTTTGTCGAACGGCTTGCGGTCGCCCTGCGTCGCCGCCTCGTCCTCGGAGCCGCCGAACAGCCAGACCGTCAGGCCCACGAGCAGAGCCAGTACAACGGCTCCGACGACGCCGATCACGCGGGCTCGGGTCCGTCGCGACGGCCGTGCCGTCCCGTTCGCGGCTCCGGGATCCTGCACCGGCGGCGCATGCGGCGGGCCCGGTGTCTCCGGCGAGCCGGATGTCCCCTTCGTGTCCTGCGTCTCGTGGATCTCGTGCGTCGGTTCCGGTTCTGTCACGGCTCCCCCTCGCCAACTTGCGGGCACCGCTGCGTGAGCGCCCGTGCAATTATTGACGAAGCGTCAGAGTCGTTCGGTTCCCCGGGCGTTCGGGTGCACGTCGGCGCGATACGAACCCGAGCAGGGCGACACGAGTCGGCGAGCAGCCGTCTTCTGCGATGACCAGACTTGTTTCAGAACGAGTTGGCGCAAGCCACCGAGACCGCCCGCCCGCTCGGAGGCCACTTCGACCGGCATCCGGCGACTCGTGGGACAGCCGTCAGGGAGACGGACGCGTTCATGGGGTGGTCGACCGTGCCGTGGCGAACGCGCGGCCGACGAACGCATGCCGGTCCCTTCCGGCTGCCGGTCACGGCATGGTGGGCTCAAGCACGACAGGCAGCTCCGCGAGGCCTCGGAAGGCCGGGAACGGAACCTCCATCCAGGGCGCCTCACGCGCGGGGTCCGCCAGAGCGGCCCTCGGGAATCGGCCGAACAGGCCCGTGAGAGCCAGTTGCGTCTCCAGTCTGGCCAGCGGCGCTCCCAGGCAGTAGTGGATGCCGTGACCGAACCCCAGATGGGCGCTTTGCGGGCTCTCGGGGCGCGTCACGTCGAAGGCGTCCGGTGCGTCGAACTTCCGCGGGTCGCGGTTGGCCGAGCTGAGCGCGATCTGCACCAGGGAGCCCTTCGGAATCGATGTCCCGGCGATCGGTACATCCTCGGTCGCGAAACGGAACGTCCCGCTCTCCACCGAACCGTCGTAGCGCAGCAGTTCCTCCACCGCCGGTCCGATCAGCTCCGGGTTCCGCTGCACGGCGCGGAGCTGCTCGGGGTGGGTGAGGAGATGGTGGACGCCGTTCCCGATGAGGTAGGCGGTCGTCTTGTGCCCCGCGAACATCAGCAGGAACGCCGTCGAGATCAGCTCCTGCTCGGTGAGGCCGCCGTTCTCGTCCCGGGCCTCGACGAGCGCGCTGAGCAGGTCCTCCCCGGGACGGCTGCGCTTGCGCGCGAGGAGATCCGCGAAGTACGCGTACAGGCCCTCCTCCGCCATTTGCTGGGCCTGCTTGGCCTCCTTGCCGAACCCTGTCTGCGCCACCGTGGTGGACAGGCGTTGCAGCTCCGGCCGTTCTTCCTGCGGCACACCGAGCAGTTCGCAGATCACGATGATCGGCAGCGGGAACGCGAACGCGGGCAGCAGGTCGACGGGTTCGCGGGTGGCGCAGCCGTCCAGCAGCGTCTCGACGACGTCCTGGACCCGCGGGCGCAGCAACTCCACTCGGCGCGGGGTGAACGTGGAGCCGACGAACTTGCGCAGCCGGGTGTGCTTGGGCGGGTCGGAGTTGAGCATGTGGTCGTCCAGCGCCACGGACGAGTCACCGAAGATCCTTCGGTAGGCGTCCATGGCCCCGTACATGTCCTTGCTCAGCCGCGGATCCGACAGGGCCGCACGCGCGTCCTCGTACCGCGTGATCAGGTACGTGTCGATGCCGTGCGGCGGCCGCATGGGGCAGACGGGCGCCGTGTCCCTGAGGTCGGCGTAGACCGGATGCGGGTTCCGTCGGAACTCGGGGGTGCACCGCTCGGCTGCGGCGACCGGATCGTCCACAGTGGTCACGGCCGGCTCCGGAGGTCGAAGAGGGCCTCGGCGTTGCCACCGAGGATGCGCTGCTGGGACGCCTTGTCGACGGGCAGCTTCTCGATCATGCGCAGGAGCTCCTCCAGCGGTACGGACATCGGCGGCGAGTCCGTGCCGAACAGCATCCGCTCCGGCCCCAGCACCTCCGCGTTGAGGCCCAGATGCGCCGGGCTGAACGTGCTGGTGTCGACGTACATGCGCTGCAGCGCCCCGCCCGGGTCCGCCGCCGGGACGTCGGGCTGCGTCGATGGTGCGCCGGCGCCCCAGTGCCTGGGACGCGCCGCCGTCTGCAGGCGTTCCGGCAGCAGCGCCATCGCGCCGCCTCCCGTGGCGCCGATCAGGCGCAGGCCGGGATATTTGTCCAGCCACCCCGCGAACGCGATCATGGCCATGCCCATGGTGACGTCCCCGAACCGGCCGATCTGTTCGACGAAGCCGAAGTCGTCGACCCGGTCCGTGCCGATCGGTTCGGCCGGGGCGTGCACCAGGACCGGCACTCCCGTCTCGGCGG
This sequence comes from Streptomyces sp. NPDC088252, assembly GCF_044740965.1. Taxonomy (NCBI): domain Bacteria; kingdom Bacillati; phylum Actinomycetota; class Actinomycetes; order Kitasatosporales; family Streptomycetaceae; genus Streptomyces; species Streptomyces sp. NPDC088252. The sequence goes on from NZ_JBIURS010000008.1 coordinate 312,476, forward strand.
CCAGCGCGAAGAAGGAGTCGGCGCGCGGCGAGCCGAGCAGTTCGCCGTGGACGCTGGAGGTGGTGATCAGGCCGACGAACGCGGGGTCCTCCAGCGTCTCCCGGACTCCTTCCAGGTGGTCGTCGTCACCGAACGGGTTGGCGTACACGTACCCGCGCAGCTGGTCCGGGAAGGAGGCGATCAGGCCCGACATCCAGCTGTGGAAGCCCCGGAGCCGGTCTCGTGGTTGCGCGTAGTTGTCGACGCCCGGGACGCGCGCCATGGCACCGGCGCCGACCGGACTGCCGATGATGGTGAGGTCGATACCGGCTCGGGCGCGGGCGGCGAGCATGCCGTCGACGTCGGTGAGGCTGGGCGGCATGGGAAAGCGCCGTGCGGCATCCGGCGGGGACAGGTGTCCATGGATGTCGATGATCATGTGTGTGTTCCCTGGTTCGATGCGAGTGCGTGGACGACGGCGACACAGTCCTCGTCTCCGTGTCCCTGGTCGGCGGCGCGGACGTGGGTCTGCGCGGCTGCGGCGACGAGTGGAAGCCGCAGTCCGGCCGCGGCGGCCTGGTCCGCGGCGAGCAGGAGGTCCTTGGCCATCAGGCTCAGCCGGAAGTCGGGCTCGTCGAAGCGCCCGGCCGCCAGTCGCTTGGACTTGAACGCCATGACGGGCGAGGCGAATCCGCTGCCCGCGATCGTGCTGAGGACGAGCTTCGGGTCGAGCCCGGTGACGGCCGCCAACTCGACCGCCTCGGCCAGGGCCTGTACCTCGATCCCCATCAGCAGGTTGAGGAGCAGCTTCATCCGCATGCCGGAACCGAGTTCGCCGAGGTGGACGACCTCCTTGCCCAGCAGTTCGAGCAACGGCCGCCCTGCGGTGAAGACCCGCTCCTCGCCTCCGACGAACAGCCGCAGATCACCGCTGCGGGCGTGCTCCCGGTTGCCCAGCATGCCGACGTCCAGAACGGAGTCGATCTTGCTGGTGAGACGGACGACCTCCTCCGGCGCGACCGTGCTGGCGCAGACCAGGGCGCCTGGGTACGGGCTGCCGGTCAGGATCCCGTCCGGTCCGTGCAGCACGGTGGCGAGGGCTTCGCCGTCGGTCACGGTGCAGATGGCCGCGCTCGTGCCCTCGACGGCATCGGCCGGATGCGTCGCGGCGACGGCGCCGGCTCGGGCGAGCGGCTCCGCCCGCTCCGCGGTGCGGTTCCAGACCCGGACGTCGACGCCCTGGTCGAGAAGCCGGGTGGCCAGGCCGGTGCCCATCGTGCCGAGGCCGAGGACGGCGACGGGGCCGGTGACGGGCTGCGTCATGACTTCACCCCCACGGTCTCCTGAATGACCCGGTACCGCAGCGACTGGGTCTGATCGACCCAGGCCCGCAGCGGAGCCAGCAATGCGCGGTGAGCCTCCCCCTGTTGCCAGGCGAAGAAGTGCTCGGGCGTCTCCCACTCGCTGGTGATCACCCACTGCCGGGAGTCGTCGAGGGGTTCTCCCAGCCGGTCGATGATGTGCCCGGGGACGCTGGCGACGGACTTCCGTATGCGTTCGTACGCGTCGAGGAATCCTTGCTCACCGCCCTCGATCACGTGGACCGTGTACACGACGGACAGTTGGTCGGCCGAGCGGCCGTTCTGCTCAGGGCGCATGTCTCCTCCTGGAAGACGGGATCCGGCGGATCACGACTTCCACAGATTCATGGCTCCCGTGTCCGGGCAACTCCGAGGTGGGGACGGCCCAATGGGGACAAGGGACTTCGCTGGACCGGTCGGGTGAGGGCCGTCGGGTCCGCCCGGAGACGGTCCCGACGTCTCAACGCCACATCGGCGTGGAGCGGATGCGCCGGGGCCGCACCGTCCATTGCGGCGAACGGGGCGAAGGTGCTCCGGTCGGTCCCGTGCCGCTCCACGCGGGTCCGGACCACGGGGGCCGCGAGCACCGTCGGCCCGAGGTCGTCGACGCGCGGTAGCGGCCGAAGCGGACCGACGGGGAGGGCCGAGCGAGCGGACGGTCATCGGTGGGCGGCCTCGCGGGCATCGGCCCCCTACCGGTGGCGGCACAGGCCGCCGGCGGGGACGGGGCTGAAGCCGTCCGGCTCCCTGGCCGGTGAGCCCCTGCGGTCACAGCACTAGAGTGACGGCCATGAGCGATCACCCCGGATCCCGGAGCGTTTCACCGGTGCTGCTGGGCGCGGGTGGTGGTGACGGCGACTGGCTGCCCGTCACGGCGGGCGAGTCGGAAGCCGCCGTCTTCCGGAGCGCGGACGGCACCCGCTACGCCAAGTGCGCAGCCGCCGCTGGGGCGGCCGATCTGAGGGCCGAGCGCGACCGGATGGCCTGGCTGACCGGCCAGGGCGTCCCCGGGCCGCAGGTGCTCGACTGGCACTCCGGCGATGCGGGCGCCTGCCTGGTGTCCGGTGCCGTCTCCGGCGTGCCCGCCGACCGGGTGTCCGCAGCGGACCTGCGCGATTCCTGGGAACGCGTCGCGGCCGCGGTCCGCCTGCTGCACGAGGTGCCCGTACGGCAGTGCCCGTTCCGCCGGGACCTGGACGGGAGGGTCGCCCTGGCACGCGACGTCGTGGCCCGCGGCGCGGTGAACCCCGAGTTCCTCCCCGTCCAGCAGCAGCACACGCCGGCCGCGGAGCTGCTGGCCCACCTCGTCCCGCAGGTCGCGCGGCGACGAACCCAGGAGGCCGCCGACATGGTCGTCTGCCATGGAGACCTGTGTCTGCCCAACATCGTCCTCGACCCGCGGACCCTCGACGTGTCGGGCTTCATCGACCTGGGCCGTCTCGGGCTGGCCGACCGTTATGCGGACCTGGCACTGCTGCTCGCCAACGCGCGGGAGACATGGACGGACGAGAAGCAGGCGCGTGCCGCGGACGCGGCGTTCGCCGAGAGCTACGGCATCGCCCTCGACCACGACCGGCTGCGCTTCTACCTTCGTCTCGACCCGCTCACCTGGGGATAGGGCCGGTGCGGGACGGCTCACGGCCTCGGCGGAAGCCGTCCCGCACACATTCCCTCTCGCTCCCGGTCGTGTCCTGCGCCCTCCCTCAGCTCTTCGGGGAGAAGCGCAGCCGAGTGGCCGCCAGCGCGCCGAGCGCCAGCAGGACGACGGACACCCACAGACCGGACAGGTGGTTGCCGGTGGCGTCCTCGGCGTAGCCCATGATGTACGGCCCGACGAAGCCGCCGGTGATGCCGATGGTGTTGAGGAGTGCCAGGCCGCCCGCGAGAGTCTTGCCCGCGAGTCGGGTGGCGGGGAAGTTGAACAGCAGCGGCTGGACGACGAAGAACGCGAGGCCGGTGAAGCAGAAGCCGAGCAGCGCGACCACCGGACCGGCGACGGCGGCGACGACGAGGCCGGTGAACATCATCAGCAGGCCGACCACCACGAAATTGCGGGAACGCCGGGGCGTGGTCGCGCGCGGCGGCACCAGTACGGCGCCCACCGCCGCGGTGAGCCAGGGCAGGCCGGTCAGCAGGCCGATGGTGAAGGGCGAGAGATGGCCCCAGCCACCGATGATGCCGGGCAGGAAGTAGACGACGGAGTACAGGGCGACCTGGTGCGTCCAGTTGGCGAAGATGGCCAGCAGCATCTGCTTGTCCCGCAGCACGGTCAGCAGGGAGCCGGAGCCGTTGCCGGCCGCCTCGGCGCCCTCCTTCTGCTCACGGGTGACGGCGTCCTCGACCGATCGGGCCTCCTCCGGCGTCAACCAGGGCGCCTTGGCCGGGCCGTCGGGCAGGAACCGGTAGACGGCGAACGCCAGGAAGACGCAGGGAACTCCCTCGATGAGGAACATCCACTGCCAGCCGTGCCAGCCGCCGATCCCATCCATCTCCATGAGCAGCCCGCCCAGCGGGTTGCCGACGACGCTGGCGATGGAGGCGCCGAGCAGGAGCAGCCCGATGGCCCTGCCGCGGGTCTCGGAGCGGAACCAGTACGTGAAGTAGAGCAGGATGCCCGGCAGCAGCCCGGCCTCGGCCGCACCGAGCAGGAGCCGCATGGCGTAGAAGGACTTCTCGCCCTGGACGAAGACCATGCAGGCCGAGATGATGCCCCAGGTCAGCATGATCCGGGTGATCCACCAACGGGCCCCCACGCGGTACATGATCAGGTTGCTGGGCACCTCGGAGGCCGCGTAGGTGAGGAAGAACAGCCCCGCGCCCAGCCCGTAGGCCGCGGCGGAGATGCCGAGGTCGACTTCCAGGCGTTCCTTGGCCAGGCCGATGTTGGTCCGGTCCAGGAACGCCATGATGTAGGCGGCGAGCAGCAGCGGCATCAGCCGCCGCAGATTACGACGGTCCAGTTCGCCGAGCGCGTCGCGCGGGGCTTCGTGTGGTGTGGCCGCACCGGAGGCGCGGGAACCGCGGATCAAAGACATCTGCGTCGTCCTTCACGAACGGCACGCCTTCCGCCACTTGCCAGGCGGACAGCACCGCCGTCGCCGCGTCGGCGGCCACGGCGGGCATTCGGAACAGTTCTGCCATGATCAACCCTCCTGGGTGTTCTGTCGTACGGGGAGGGTCAGCTCTCGGTGACCCGCTGGAGCGCGGCCACGACCTCTTCGCTCCGGGCGATGGCCGCCCGCTCCAGCACCTTGCTGATGCTGGGCGAGGACTCTCCGGCCCGGACGCGCTGGACGGGCTGGTCGAGCCAGTCGAAGTAGCGGCGCTGGATCTCGTCGGACAGCCAGCCGCCGTAGGAGGTTCCGACGGGTCCCTGCTCGGCGATGAGCACGTTGTTGGTCTTGCGGATGCTCGCGCCGAGGGTGTCCCAGTCGAGACTGGCGCGGTCCAGCCAGCGCAGGTCGATGACCTCGGCGTCCAGGCCCAGTTGCTCGACGGCGTCCAGGACGTGGCCGGTCATCGCGAGGTACGTCACCACGGTGATCCGCGATCCCGTGCGCCGCACGGCCGCCTTGCCCACGGGCAGGCAGTAGTCGAAGTCGTCGACCGGACCCGGACCGACCGAGTTGTACAGGTCGGTGTGTTCCAGTACGACGACCGGGTCCTTGCAGGTCAGTGCGCTGTTCATCAGGCCGACGTAGTCGAAGGGCGTGGACGGCGCGACGATCCGCCAGCCGGGGGCCGTGGCGAGGACGCCCGCCGGGTCCATGGAGTGCTGCGAGCCGTACCCCGTGCCCATGGCGACCTTGCTGCGCAGGACGAGCGGGACGCCGGAACCCTGTCCGTCGCCGCCGAACATGTGCCTGGCCTTGCCGATCTGGTTGAAGATCTGGTCGGCCGCGACCCACATGAAGTCGGCGTACATGAACTCCACCACCGGCTTGTACCGGCCGTCGAGCGCGATGCCACCGGCGAGTCCGGCGAAGGCGTTCTCGCTGATGGGGGTGCCCAGGACACGGTCCGGATGGGCTTCGGCCAGGCCCTTGGTCGCGCCATTGGTGCCGCCCTTGAGACGGTGCACGTCCTCGCCCATGACGACGACCGACGCGTCCTCGGCCATGCGGTGGCTCATCACCTCGGCCACGACGTCGATGAACTTCCGCTGCTCCAGGCGTCCTTGGAAGGCACCCGGCCCGGTGCCGGTGTCGGCGAGGCGTACTCCGTCGAACTCGCTGAGGTCTCCCCGTACGCCGACGTCGCAGAAGGACGGGTCGGGCCACTCGGCGGGCCTGATGCGGCGGGTGCCCGGCTTCCCGTCGGGGTCGGGCTCCAGCAGTTCGTCACCGATGGCGGCCATGACCGCCTTGGCCCGCACGGTGCACTCCTCGATCTCGTCGGCGCTCAGGATGCCGTTCTCGACGAGCTGCCGGGAGACGAGTGCGAGCGGATCGCGTGCCCGCCACTCCTTCTCCTCGCCCTTGGTGCGGTAGCCGAACGCGCTGCCGGGGAACGGGCCGTTCTGGTGGAAGTAGCGGTAGACCTCGGCCTCGACGATGGTGGGACCGTGGCCGGCACGCATGTGGTCCACGGCCTCGGTCATGGCCAGGTACACGGCCAGCGGGTCCATGCCGTCCACGCGCCAGCTGGGAATGTTGAAGCCCAGGCCGCGCGCCGACAGGCGCGGCTCGGCCGTCGCCTCGTCCACGTGGGTGGAGACGGCGTACTTGTTGTTCTCGATGAAGAAGCAGACCGGCAGTTCCCAGGCGGCGGCGAGGTTCATCGTCTCCAGCACCGAGCCGATGTTGACCGCGCCGTCCCCGAAGTAGCTGACGGAGACGGCGTCGGTGCCCGCCTGCCGGGCGGACCAGGCGAACCCGGCCGCCTGCGGCACGCCGCCGCCGACGATCGCGTTGGTGCCCATGGCCCCGGCCTCACGCCACTGCAGGTGCATGGATCCGCCTCGCCCCCGGCAGAAGCCCCGGGCCAGGCCGCAGATCTCGGCCAGGCTGCGCAGCAGAACGGTGCGCACCTCCCCGTCGACCGGCCGGCGCAGATCGATACCGCCGGGCGCGACATAACCCAGCGCCTTGGCCAGGAACTGATGGTGTCCCCGGTGCGAGCCGCCGACGAAGTCCGAGGCGGTCAGCGGGAGCACGGAGCCGACGGCGCCGCCCTCCTGGCCGATGCTGGAGTGCGCCGGCCCGTGCACCAGCCCCTGGCCCGCGAGGTCGAGGACGTACTCCTCGAAGGTCCTGATCAGCAGGGTCTGGGTGAACATCGAGGTCAGCAGCCGCGGGTCCGCGCCGTGCCAGTCCTTCTTGGTCGCCGTCACCTCGGTCCAGGGTGCGGCGGGGGCCAGTTTCCGGTGTGTGGGCATGAGCACTCTCCTGTGTGATTCGGTGAGCACTGTCGCAGCGAATGGATCCATAACCAATACCTCGTTACCGGAACGTTATGTTCAGATTTCACGAGTAGCCATTGACTGCGGCCGATATGGCGTCGCACTGTGAGAGACATGCCGGATAGATGGATCCATTCAGTATCTGATCGGGAACACGGGCTTCCCGGTCTGGCCGGTGTCGAGCACATCGGCTTCACCGTTCCCGACCTCGAAGAGGCGACCCGCTTCTTCGTCGAGGTGATCGGCTGCGAGCACGTCTACTCGCTCGGCCCGTTCCGCTCCGACGGCACCTGGATGAGCGACCACCTCGACGTCCACCCGCGCGCCGTCATGCGCGAGCTGCGCTTCTTCCGTTGCGCGGGCGGTCCGAACTTCGAGATCTTCGAGTACCAAGCCCCCGGCCAGGAGACGCGACCGCCGCGCAACAGTGACGTCGGTGGCCACCATCTCGCCTTCTACGTCACCGACCTCGACGCTGCCGTGGCGCATCTGCGGCGGCACGGCGTACGGATCCTCGGCGAGCCCACGGCCAGCTCGGGCCCGAGCGAGGGACAGCGGTGGGTCTACTTCCTCGCCCCCTGGGGGATGCAGCTGGAGCTGGTCTCCTACCCCGGTGGCAAGCGGTACGAAGCCGACTCACCGGTACTGCTGTGGCAGCCTTCCGTCTGAAACACGCTGTCGATCCGCCGCACCAGGGAGAGCCATGTCACGGAAGCAGACCACCGGATCCACCACGTCCGCATCCGGCGTGCCCGGGTCCGACGGGACCGGATCCAGCGCCGCCGTCGCCAGCCAGCGCGTCGCGGACCATCTGCGTGCCGCCATCCTGAGCGGCGAACTGCGCCCCGGCGCACGGATCATGCAGGAGCGGGTCGCCGCACAACTCGGCGCCAGCCGACTGCCGGTACGCGAGGCCCTGCGGATACTGGCGGCCGAGGGCCTGACGGTCGTGAAGTCCAACAGCGGTGCCTGGGTGTCCAGGATGGACATGGCGGAGTGCGAGGGCGTCTACAAGATCCGTGAGCGTCTGGAACCGCTCGCGCTCAGCGAGAGCATTCCGCATCTGTCCGCCGAACAGGTCACCGAACTGGAGACGATCGCGCGGCAGATCGAGCTCACCACCGACGTGGACCGGTTCCTGGCTCTCGACCGCCGTCTGCATCTGCTCACCTACGCCGGCTGCCGTGTCGCCCAGATCACCACCATGGTCGACCGTTTCTGGAACACCACCCAGCACTACCGACGCGCCTTCGCCCGGCTCGCGGGCGACAGCGGCTGGGGGCTGATCCATGCCGAACACCGCCTGATCATCGAGGCGATCAAACGGGCCGACACCGTCGACGCCGAACGCTTTCTCACCGGCCACATCCGTCGTACGCGGCTGGAACTGGCCCGACATCCCGAACTGTTCACCGAGGACGACCATGACACTGACCGCACAGCAGACACAGCAGGCTCCGGGCACTGACGCCCGCCCCTTCGAGGGCCGGACCCTCCTCCTCTCGGGCGCGGGCGGCGGCATCGCCCGCGAGGTGGCCCGCCAGTTCCACGCCGCCGGCGCCCATCTGGTGCTCGGCGACCTGGACGCCGGAGCGCTGGAGGAGTTCGCCGCGACGCTCGACCCCACCGGTACGACCGTGATCACCCGCGCCTTGGACGCGGCCTCGCCGGAGAGCAACAACGCGTTCGTCGCCGCCGCGGTCGAGGCGTTCGGCTCGGTCGACTTCCTCGTGCCCGCGGCCGGGATCTATCCGGAGCAGGCAGTCGCCGACATGACCGACGAGCAGTGGAACGCTGTCATCTCGGTCAACCTCAACGGCGTCTTCTACCTGACCCGCGCCGTCCTGCCCCACCTGAACGAGGGCGGCAGCATCGTCAATCTCACCTCCATGGCCGGTCACCGCGGCAGCGTCCGGCACGCGCACTACGCGGCGACCAAGGGCGCGCTGCTCGCCTTCTCCCGCAGCCTCGCCTGGGAACTCGGTTCCCGGGCACGGATCAACATGGTCTCGCCCGGCATCATCGAGACCTCCATGACCCGCGACTACGTCGCCACCCGCGGCGACACCGCTCTCTCCACCACTCCCCTGGGCCGTCTGGGCAGGCCGGAGGAGGTGGCCTCCGTCGTCGCCTTCCTGTGCTCACCGGCGGCGAGCTTCGTGCAGGGCGAGGTCATCCATGTCAACGGCGGCATGCACATGGTCTGAGCACGTACGAGAACACCGGTGGAGAAGGCGGAAGAAGGAGCGGAACGGAACATGACGACCGAAACGGCGATCTACCCCGACCTGCGCGGCAGGTCCGTGTGCGTCACCGGAGCCGCGCGGGGCCTGGGCCTGGCGATGGCCGACGCCTTCGTGCGCGCCGGATGCCATGTGCTGCTGCTCGACATCGACGGCGACGAACTGGACCGGGTGCGGCCCGTACTGGCAGCGCGCCACCCCGACCAGGTGATCAGGACGGCCACGGCCCCGGTGAGCGACCAGGACGCCGTGACGGCGGCACTCACCGGCTTCACCGCCCGGACAGGAACGCTGTCCGTCATGGTCGGCAACGCCGGCGTGTCCGCCAACGCGCCCTCCCTCGACCTCGAACTGGACCGCTGGAACACCGCGTTGGAGGTCAATCTCACCGGCGTCTTCGTCTGCGCGCGCGCCGCCGCCCGCATCATGCGCGAGGGCGACGGGGGTGTCGTCCTCACCACCTCGTCGATGTACGGGGTGACCGCCGGGCCCGAACGTGCGGCGTACTGTGCGACCAAGGCCGCCGTCGCCGCTCTCACCAAGGTCCTGGCCGTCGAGTGGGCCCCGTTCGGGATACGCGTCAACGCGCTGGCGCCCGGATACGTCGAGACCGACCTGGTGACCCGGCTCTCCGCCGCCGGGCGGCTGGACACGGAGGCGCTTCGCCGCCGCACTCCTCGTGGCCGCCTCGGCCGGCCGGAGGACATCGCACATCTCGCCCTCTTCCTCGCCTCCGGCGTGTCCGCGAACATCACGGGCCAGGTGGTGGTCAGCGACGGCGGCTGGACGGCCGACGGCTATGCGGTGGCGCCGGGCTGAAGGTGCCCGGCGGGGAGGCTTCAGCGGCGGCCGCGCGCAGGGCCCGCGGTCCCGAACCGGCCGCGGGCACCGCTTCCGGGGCGGTGGCACCGCTCCGGAAGCGGTGCCCGGACCGCCCCCGCGCTCGTCGTCGCCTCCCGCGTCAGCTTCGGACGCCGATCCCCGCGGTCCTGCTGACCCACTGGGAGAGGGTGAGCTGCGTGGCCCCGGTCGTACGGACCGGACCGCGCCGGCAGGGTGCCACACGGTGGTGTTCCGTCCGGCCGTCCTCGCACGCCGCCTGCTGCCGGCCGGTGCTGTCGGCGAGGGCCTGGCGGAGCAGGAACAGATGTGCGGGCACGGCTTCGCTGCAGTCGCACCCGGCCCGGCACGTGGAGCAGGTCGCCAGGTGCGCTCCCACCGCGATCGCTTCGTCGGCCGCCGGGACGGGGATGTCGTGTTCTTCGGCCGGTCGTTCACTGGTCTTACGGCCGTTCCTGGTTGCAGTAAGCATGAGACGGTCCTTCCTGTGCCGAGGTGCCGAGAGTGTCGGGGGCGCCGAGGTGCCGGTAGCGCGGGCCTCGCGGCCGTGGGGCCGGTCGTGAGTGTGGCGACTGCCGTTCTGTCCCCTCGCAGGGTTCAGACGTCGCGTCGCACGAGAGGCTGGGCACCGATGCCGGGGAGGGCGGTCGTGTGCGCGGCGAGGAGTGGCCGACGTGTCCGCGACGGGAGAACGGGGCCGCTCGACCACGGAAGAGGGAGGCGGCGCGGGCCGCGGTCCTCGATACGAGGACGACATCCGCGGCGGTCGTCGGCACGGGCAGTCTGCGGGGAAACACGGGGAGTGCGGCCCGCTCGGTCGCCCGTCGGGCTGCCCGTGGCCGCCGTGGCGGCGAGCGGAGCGACCGGCACAGGGGGAGCGGTGTGCGGGCCGATCGATGCGGCGCCGTATCGCTTGGTCGTGCAGTGGGCTTCGATCATGGCGAAACCTCCGTTCGCCCTCTCACCTTCGCCCAGGAACGACCCCTCGCACATCGTCCCCCCGCAGCGATTCCCACCTACCACGACTGCGGTATCCGGTATTCGTTCCTACGACCGGGCCCCGCACGCTCCTGCCCGCGCGGTCGCTCACACGGATGCCTGTGAGGGCCCTGATTCCGGCGCCGGACTCACCAGGCCGCACTGATAGGCGATGACGACGAGCTGGGCCCGGTCGCGCGCCGACAGCTTGGTCATGGCCCGATTGACATGGGTCTTGGCGGTCAGGGGGCTGACGAACAAATGTTCTGCAATCTCGTCGTTCGACAGTCCCAGCGCCGCCAGCGCCACGACATCGCGTTCCCGCCGCGTCAGGCACTCAAGCCGCTCGTGCACATCCGTCGAACACGGGTCCGGTTGCGCGAGGAAGCGATTGATCAGCGCACGCGTCGCCGCCGGGGACAGCAAGGCCTCACCGACGGCGATCGTGCGGACGGCTTCGAGAAGCTCCTCGGGCCGGGCCCCCTTGCCGAGGAAGCCGCTCGCACCGGCACGCAGGGCCTCGGCAACGTGCTCGTCGTCCTCGAAGGTGGTCAGGATGAGCACCTTCACCCCGGTGAGGTCCTCGGACTCGCTGATGAGCCGTGTGGCATCGAGACCGTCCATCTCCGGCATGCGGATGTCCATCAGGACCACATCGGGGCGTTCCGCACGCGCCAGCTCCAACGCCTCCTGCCCATTGGACGCCTCCCCCACCGTCTCCATGTCGTCCGTGGAGTCGAACAGCATCCGGAACGTGCCCCGCAACAGGGCCTGGTCATCGGCAAGCAGTACGCGAATCGTCATGCCCGTCCCTCCTCGGCGGTTTGCCCATGACCAGTCCGGGACGGAGCGGCAGTTCGGCCATCACGGTGAAGCCCCCCTCCGGGCGCACTCCCGCGAACAGCCGGCCCCCGACCGTGGAGGCGCGCTCACGCATCCCGATCAGCCCGTGGCCGGTCCCCGGACGGGCGTGGTCCCCCCCGGTTCGTCCGTCGTTCTCGACGGTGATCGTCAGCTGCTCGGGGCGATAGTGCAGGACCAGCCGGGCGTGGTCGGCCCCGGCGTGCTTGTGCACATTGGTCAGGGCCTCCTGCACGATGCGGTACGCGGCCAGGTCCACCGCCGGGGCCAGCGGTTCGACGATGCCCAGCCGGGTATGGCTCACGACCAGGCCGGCGCGTTCGAACGACGCCAGAAGCGCCGGTATGCGGGCGAGCCCCGGCATCGGATCACGCGGCGCGACCGGATCGCCGGACTGCCGCAGCAGCCCCACGGTCACCCGCAGCTCGTCCAGCGCGGACCGGCTGGTGTCCCGGATGTCCTCCAGCGCGGCCAGGATCTGTTCCGGCCGTCGTTCCACCAGATGGACGGCCACGCCCGCCTGAGCGTTGATCAGGGCGATGTGGTGCGCGACGATGTCGTGCAGCTCGCGCGCGATGCGCACCCGCTCCGCGGCCACTCGCTGCTGTGCCTCCTGCTCCCGCGTGCGCTCCGCGTGTTCGGCCCGCTCCTCCACGGCCGCCACATAGGCACGCCGTGAGCGCACCCCGTCCCCGACGGCAGCCGGCAGAGCCGTCCACGCCAGCATCGCCGCGTTGTCGGGGGCCAGCCATGAGTGCGGATCGCGCAGCACGGCGGCGCCAACGAGAACAGCGGCCGAGACCGACGCCGCCGTCCAGGCGGCACGCCGACCGGTCAGCGCCGCCACGGTGTAGACCGACACCAGGACCGGACTGATCACCAGCGGACTGTCCCGGAATCCGAGCACCTGAAAGGCCACCCCGCAGCCGACCGCGACGGCCAGTACGCCAACAGGGTGACGCCGCCGCCACGCGAGCGCGGAGCAGCCGAGACCGGCCAGCACGACGGCCGGCCACCGCAACGAGAACTGGTGCTCATGCGGTACGACCGAGGCGGCCACGACCGAGAGCACGAACAGCACAGTCACGCCCAGTGCGTCCCTCACACCGCTCCGGGCCCGCGTCCCACGCCTCCGACCGCTGATCACCGCCATGCAACCACCGTAGGGTCGACGACCGCATCGGGCATCGTGTCGCACGGCGCACGGGCCCCAGCGGCCGACGTCCGCCCGTTCGCCGAGCCGACGACGGCACACACCGGTTCCACGGCCTGCCGACGGCCCCGCAGGGCCGTTGCCTCCGGGCCGACGCTGCCCGATCCGGTTCCACCGCCGCCCCGGACGGGGCCCCTCGCACGGGCAGCGCCGCACCCCGCCATATGAGCGGCGCGGCGCCCGCGCCTTCGCTCAGCAGTATGCCCAGGAGGTGCTCCGCGGTCCGGGTCCGGGCTGTTCGGGAGACGGACACGTCCGGTGCCCGGTCGCAGTCCGGCCCTGCACCCCTGGAGCGCCCCAGGGGTGCAGGGTGCTCCGAGCGGATCGGCCACGACCGCGAGTCCGGCGAACCAAACCCCGCCACGGCAGCCGTCAATCCGACGACCACCGAAACGAGTGGCGCCGCATCACCGAAGTTGACGCCCGTCGACAAGGACGTCGCCACCTGGTTCGGGCAGAAACAGCCACGTGACCGAGCTCCTGCGCCCCATGACCGCACTTCCGGGGCGGCAGCCCGATGCGGCGGGAGCCGCGCGCCGAGGGGCGCGGGGTGACCTGCGGAGTCAGATCCGTCGGCGACGGCTCGCTCACCGGTCCCGGTGAGCAGGGCGAGTTCACCGGTCCTCGGGCCGCACGGCCGCGTACGGTGGGCCCGCGGCCGTGCCCGCCCGTCGTAATGGCACGGTGCAGGAGGCGTGGACGCGGCAGAGGAGGAAGACGGATGACGGAGACCACAGTGAGCCAACTGGACGAGCGGGTGCTGGGACGCAGGTGGACGGTGCGTCTGGACGCTGCCGGTCGTGGCAGTGCGGCAGTGCGCGTCTCGTGCAGCCGTCCCTCCTGTGCCGAGCAGCGTCTGCCGTCCGCGGCCGCCGGCCGTGCGGCTGCGGTCGCGCACCTCACGGCTCATCTTCGGGCCGCCCCGACGCCTCGGGTCGATGTGTACTGCGCCTGCAGGGCCGAGGGCTGTCACGCGCATCTCCGTCCCGACGACCGGCATGAGCGTGCCGAGCCCTGGCGGTGCGGTGGGGCGGTGGTCCTGGCCGTGGTCACCGACCGGGAAGGGCGCTGGTGGCGGGCCATGGAGTGCTGTTCACGCTGCGCGGCCGCCGCACCCGGCGCGAAGATCGTCGCCACCGCCCCGACCCCGGACACGACCGCCACCGCCCCGCCGGCCGGTGTCCGAGCCGCTGCCGACCGCCCGTCGATCGCACCTGGCGGCAACCCGCGGTTCTCCCACCGTGCCTCGGCCGCGGCCGGTCCGAAGGAGGTGCCCACTCCCCGCTCCGCGCCGACGCGGAGCCGTCCCCGACACGGGAAGATCGCGCAGCGGGTCATCCCGTACGACCTGCGGCCCGTCGCCCTGCGCGACGAGCTCATCGAGCTCGGCGATCTCTTCCGCTCCTACCAACAGCGCACCGAACCCGACCTGGCACAGCTCGCCGAGCTCCACACGCGCAAGGCGCGCGCCTTCACCACCTGGGCGGAGGTCACCGGCGACACGCGCCTGCGACTGGACGCCCAACGCGCCGAGCAGGCCGCCACCGCCGCCCGCCTCCAGCACCAGCAGCGCACCGGCCGCAGTGCGGACAGCACCCAGCCGGCGGTGACCCGCCTGCTGACGGGCCCTGCGCAGTGGGAGCACGCACGGTCCGTCCTCGCGCACGTCACCGGCCACACCCCGCTGCCCGGCCCGGAAGCACGCCTGCTGGTGATGATGCTGACCCTGCGCACCGCGCACACCGGCAGCGGCAACCTCGTCGGCCAGGACCTCACCTCGCTCGGCCTGACCGATCCGGAGGACCTGGTTGAGCAGCTGACCGACTGCGGATGGCTGGGCATCCCCGGCACCGCCGGGGATGTGCTCGCCTCCCGGCCGGAGAGCCCCACCCCCATCACCGTCCCGTCCCTCGTGCCCCACCCGGACCGTCCCGGCCCGCTCACGTTCGGCAAGAAGTTGCGCCCCAAGCTCAGCGGGTGGGCCCAGAAGGTCGTCTCCGACAAGAAACTCCGCAAGACCCGGGCCACGGCCGGCACCCGGCTGCTCGCGCTGATGCTGGCCACCCGGACCAGCGCCGACGGACGGCTCGGCCCCTGCGGCCAAGGCGTCGGCCTGGAATCCCTCACCTCCTGGTGCGCCGTTGGCCCCGGCGAGCTGCAGCACCTGGTGGACCAGCTGACCCGGGCGGACTGGCTCACCGAAGCCGTCGTCACCGACACCCACCTCACCGGCCGGCTGACCGAACGCGTCCTCCCCCTCACCTGCCCCCTCGCCTAGCCTGCCCGGCCCAGGCCCGTCGGGGCCGGGGCCGCCATTCCGCGATCTGCATCGGGCTGTCGGCCACCGGCCCGCGGCCGGAATCCCCACTGATCGACGGGGAATGCTTGTGCTGGTCCCCGCGAAGCGCGCCGCCCCCGCGAAGCGGGCCGCCCCCGCGCGCTCGCGTCAGTGGGAGGGCTCGATTCCCCAGGCGGCGGCCCGGGCGGCGGCGGCCGCGCGGTTGGGGAGGTCGAGCTTGGCGAGGATGTGCTCGATGTGGGTCCCCACGGTGCGCGGCGTGATGTACAGCCGCTCGGCGATCTCCCGGTTGGTGCGGCCTGCGGTCAGTTCGGCCAACACCTGGAGTTCCCGTGGCGAGAGTCCGCCGGGCCGCCACGCGTCCGGGCGCCGCACGTCCGAGGCGATCTCCTCCGGCGGCAGGCCCGCGTGGGGGTCGACGGCTGCGGCGAGGGCCTCGGTGAGCAGGGTGACCACGGCGCGCGCCGGATCGGGCGCGCGCCGCGGTCGGCGGGTGCTGACGTTCAGCATGCCGACGTACCGGCCGTCGGCGGCGAACAGGCACTGGGCCACGCCGTCCTCGATGCCGAGAGGAGACAGCACCTCCTGGAAGCCCGGGGATGCCGCCAGGAGCTGGCCGGGGACGTCCCTGAACCAGAGACCGCCTCGGGCCGGGCTGTGGAGCACGGGGAACACCGGGTCGTGGTGGAGGCGCGTCTCGATGTAGGCCGTGGCGTCGTCCGGGTAGCTCCCGGCCAGGGTGGTGTGCCGTCGGCGCAGCGGATCCCATCGGACCAGGGAGGCGTGGTCGTACTCCATCACCTCCGACAGCGCCGCCAGGACCGTGTCGACGCCGGTTGCGCCGCTCGTGGCACTCCTGGCGGCCTCACGGACGTGGACGGCCGCGTCCAGGATGTCCGCCCTGCTCCGTTCCGCTGCCATCCCCCAAGGATGATCATGTGCCTGGAATACGTCAATCTCGAAGGGTGTCGTGCACGACCTGCCCGTCCACGACGGTGAGGACGACGGGCATCTCCGGTATGTCGTGGGGGTCGGCGGTGAGCAGGTCCCCGTCGAGCACGCAGAGATCGGCGACCTTGCCCGGCTCCAGGGAGCCCTTCCAGTCGTCGGCGAAGTCCTGCCAGGCCGCGTCGATCGTGTACGTACGGATCGCCTCGGCCAGGCCGATGCACTGCTCGGGGCCGCTGACACGGCCGGCGGCCTTCGACTCACGCAGCATCATGGTGGCGACGCCTTGGCGCCAGTCCGGGGACGTGACGGGGGCGTCGGACCCGCTCGCGACCCGCACGCCGGCGTCGATGGCATCGCGGTAGGGCCATGCGTACGCGGCCCGCTCGGCGCCGACGAACTCCTCCTCCATGTCGGCGACGGTCCACTTGATGGTGGGGTTCATGTTGACGCCGAAGCCGTGCTCCGCCAGCACCTTCATGCTGTGCGCGGTGAGGAAGTCGCCGTGGATGACGTAGTGGCGGGCGTCGGGCCGCGGGTGCTCGGCCATGGCCGCGGCGAAGGCGTCCGCGACGGTGTCGCAGGCCCGGTCGCCGGTGACGTGGACGCCGAGCTGGTGCCCGGCGGCGTGGGCATGCCGGATCATGGCATCGATCTCGGCGGTCCGCTCGGCGTCGGTCTCGCCGCCGACGCAGAGGGAGCCGCAGCCGCCGCCTACGTACGGCTCGTGCATCCAGGACGTCTTGTTGGGGACGATGCCGTCGGCGAAGATCTTGACCCCGAGGATCGCGAGGCGGCGCGGATCGGCGTCGCCGGGCTTGCCGAGCGCGGTGAGGGTGCGGGCGAACTCCTCGGCGGTGCTGGCCATACCGGTGGGCAGGAGCAGGACGCCGAGGCGGGCGGTCAGTTCGCCGTCGGCCAGCAGCCGGCGGTAGACGTCGAGGGTTTCCGCACCGAGCGCGCCCCGCATGATGCCGTCGCCGCCGGGGCCGAGTCCGGGCTCGGTGTAGCTGGTGATGCCGAGCCGGGCGAGCGTGGCGAGGTTCGACCTGATCGCATCGGTCCGCTCCTGCCGGCTGAGCGGCGGCAGCGCGTTCTGGATCAGGGCCTGGGCCCCCTCGTGGAGCAGCCCGGTCGGCTCCCCGTCTTCGTCCACGACGATGGCCCCGCCGGGCGGCGCGACGGTGTGCCGGTCGATCCCGATGAGCTCCAGCGCCTTGGAGTTGACCCAGGTGGCGTGCCCGGAGAAGGAGTAGAGGACGACGGGGTGGTCCGGGCTCACGGCGTCGAGGTCGCGCCGCGAAGGCAGCCGCGACGGATCGGAGACGCACTCGTCGAGGTAACCGGTGTCCCAGCCGTGCCCCGTGATCCACTGCCCGCCCGGAACCCGCCCGACGGCCTCCTGCACCGCCTCGGCCACGTCCGCGAGGGAGGACACGGCGGGATGGCTGAGGTCGACGGAGAGCGGCGGCGTCGACATGCCGAAGGCGCACCCGTGCAGATGGGAATCGTTGATGCCGGGAAGCAGCGTCGCCCCGTGCAGGTCGACGACGCGGGTACCGGGTCCGACGAGCGGCGCGACGTCGTCCCGCCCACCGACGGCACTGATGATCCCACCGGTCACCGCCAGGGCCGAGGCGACGGAGAACTCCGCATCGACCGTGACGACCCGCCCACCGAGAAACACCAGATCCGCATACGTGGCCACAGAAGTTCCTTTCGAAAGCGGGCGCAGCACGGCTACCCGCGAACAATCTCCCCAGGACTATGACCGCGCCCCCGCGCTCCGCACATCGGTCATCCCACCGATACGCGCTCTCGCGGAGGCAGGCTGACGGTCGGCTGCCGGCGCCAGCAGATCCGGCACAACCACGCCTTGTACGCACCATCCCGACCGGAGTCACCAGGGGCGATGCCTTCGGTGTCCCGGCCCACCCGTGATCCGGACAATGCAGCCGGATGGCGTCGAGCCGGGCAGGCGACGCATCACCGTCGGCGGCCATGTCCGCCCGGACGACGGCCTCGCCCGTCGTGCTGTGCCCGACCGGCCCGACCACCGCCGCAGCCGCCGGCCGACCACGGCCAGCCCCCACCTGACGGCCGGTGAACTCGGCCCAACCGGCAAGCGCCCCGTCCGCGGCACCCTCCTGTCCGGGCGCCCGTCACTGAACGCGTCCGTCGGCGCACAGCCGGCCGTTCGGTCCGAGCGAACCGGACGCCGCCTCGCCCCCATGGGGCGAGCGATCCGGCCATCGCGCAGAGCGTTGCCCGATGGCCGGATCCGAACCGATGGCGGCCTCGCGGGGCCGAGAAGACTTCACCTTCGGACGGCGACCGTGCTCTCAGCTGTGCGTGACCGACGCGGAGGGACTGTTCCATTCGTCGCGGAGGAGCGACCAGATCTCCTTGTCGTGCCGCTCGCCGCGGTACGGATAGCGTTGCCGCAGTACGCCGTCGCGGGTCATGCCGAGCCTGCGCGCGGTTTCGATACTGCGGGTGTTGCCCGCAGCGGCCCACCACTCGACCCGGCTCATCCCGCGTTCGTGGAAAGCCCAGTCGATCAGGGCGCGCGAAGCCTTGACCACCAAGCCGCGGCCCTGCCCGGCGGCCTCCAGCCAGCAGCCGATCTCGCACACACCGGAGCCGGCGTCGAAGGTGGTGAACATGACGCCGCCGACGAGCGTGCCCTCCAGCCAGATGCCGTAGATCCGGGCCGCGTCCTGGGCCTGCTTGTCCGCGTACCGCTGCAGGACCGCCGTGGCGGACTCGAGGTCGGTGCTGAGCGTCGCCCACGGTATCCACGGGTCGACATACGGCCTGGCACGGTCGATGTGGGCGAGGAACTCCGGCGCCTGCCATGGTTCGAGGGGGCGCAGTTGAGCGCGGTCGTCCAGCGCGAGCGTGAACATGATTGCCTCATTCCGTTCCAGGTACATAACGATCGTTCGGTATGTAAGCTAACACGCATGCCACCAGCACGAGGAGACCGGGAAGCCCGCCGAGAAGACGTTTCCGAGGCGGTGTGGAAAGTACTCGGGGAGAAGGGGTTCAACGGCCTCACACTGCGTGCCGTCGCCGCCGCCATGGGCGTTTCGACCGGCATGCTCATGCACTACTTCCCCACCAAACGGGCCCTGGTCATTCACGCCCTGGGCATCCTGGAGAAGCGCACCGCGGAACGTCCCCGCCGCGAGCGGCCGGCCGCGGGGCTGACGGC
Organism: Streptomyces sp. NPDC088252; assembly: GCF_044740965.1. Lineage (NCBI taxonomy): Bacteria > Bacillati > Actinomycetota > Actinomycetes > Kitasatosporales > Streptomycetaceae > Streptomyces > Streptomyces sp. NPDC088252. The sequence continues at coordinate 331,816 of NZ_JBIURS010000008.1, forward strand.
GCTGCGGGAGGTACTGCTGGACATCCTGCCGATCACCGCCGACGACACCGCGCGCAACCGTATCTGGGTGAGTTCCTGGGACCTCGCCCTGGCCGACGAGGAAGTGGGCACGGCACAGGCGGATCGCTACACGCGTATGCGTTCAGCGGTCCGTGCGCACCTTGAGGACGCTCGCCGCCTGGAGGAAGTGGCCGCCGCCGCGGATCTGGAACAACTCGCCGCCGAGACGGTGGCGTTCGTCCACGGTCTCACCGTCCAGGCGCTCTTCGACCCCGGACGGTTTCCCGCTGCCGTGCAGACGTCCATGGTCGACGACTTCCTGCGCAGAACCGCGACCACGCAGGGCGCGTAGCCGCCGGGAGAAGGCATCGGCGTTCGGGCGCCGACAGCCGCGTACCGCTCGGTGGCAGGCAACTGATGAGCCGTCACATCCAGCGTCTTCGCTCGCGACCGGCCCGGTCACCGCGGGGTCGCACCGTCTCGACGTGGCAGATGAGCAGATCGGGGAGCTGAGGAACCTCCGAGCGGGAACGGCCGAGGGCTCATCCGCGTCGGCTGAGGTAGGCCTCCAGCTCGGCGGCCCCGGTCAGCATCTTCCGCCCGCGGGCGGACAGCCGACCGCGCCAGTCGCCCAGTGCGGCCTCCAGCGGCTCCAGCCCACCGGCCGCCCGCACCTGGGCGATCAGCGGGGCGATCTGCTCCAGCAGGTAGCCGCCCCGCCTGAGTTGATGAGCCAGTCGGGCGTCCCGCACGTCGGCCTCGTCGTAGACGCGGTACCCGGTCAGCGGGTCGCGGCGCGGGCACACCAGCCCGGCGCGCTCCCATTTGCGCAGCGTCGCGGGCCGGATGCCGAGCTTGTCCGCCAGCGGCCCGATGAACGCGCCTCCGGGCCTGGTCGCCTCGGCCGACCCGGACCCCGCACCGGGCTCGGACGCGGCGGTGGGCTCCAGGTCTCGCAGGGCCCGTTCCACGGCCTGGAGGGTCCGGCGGTCGTCGAGGAGCTGGGCGTGGCTCTCGTCGATGAGGCGGAACGCCTCCTCGGGGGTGCCCTGGTTCACGGCCCGCATGATCGACGTCGCTCTCTGGTGGCCGTGGCCGGGCACCAGGGCGAGGAACGCACTCAGGGCGGCCGCGTGCAGTGGCGTATAGGTGCGGTAGCCGTGGGGCGTGCGCCCGGCGGCCGGAAGGATGCCGGCTTCCTCGTAGTTCCTGATCGCCTGGGTGGACAGACCGTGCCCGCGTGCCAGATCAACCGGCCTGAGCCGATCGCGGCTTTGAAGGTTTCGTCCCATGAATCCGACGATATCGCGGGGAAGTTTCCATCGAGGGTTCAACAATACCGTTTAAGGCATGGCGACTGACATCAAGGACACCGCCCATGCCGTCGAGGCTCCCGCTGTCATGAGGCTGCTCCCGGCCCGGCCGCGGTTGCTCGCCCTGGGCGAGCCCACCCATGGCGAGGACACTCTGCTCGACGTACGCAACGAACTGTTCCGGCAACTTGTCGAGCAGGAGGGGTACCGGACGATCGCGATCGAGAGCGACTGCCTGATGGGCCCGGCCGTGGACGACTACGTCACCTCCGGCAAAGGGCACACTCGACGAGGTCATGGAGCGCGGAATCAGCCACGGCTGGGGCACCTCCGCGGCCAACCGCGAGCTGGTGCGTCGGATGCGGGCGTACAACGACGGTCGGCCCGCGTCCGAGCGGCTCCGCTTCGCCGGTTTCGACGGCCCACTGGAGATCACCCACGCCGCGAGCCCCCGGCAGGCCCTCACCGCACTCCACGCCTACCTCGCGGCCGAGGTGGACGCGGACCTGCTCCCCTGCACCGGGGAAACGCTCGACCGCCTGCTCGGCACCGACGACCGGTGGACCGATCCCGCCGCGATGCTGGACCCGGCCCGGTCCGTGGGGCGGTCGACCGAGGCCGGTCGGCTGCGGCTGCTCGCCGACGATCTGGTGGCCCTGCTCGACGCAGACGCCACACCTGCTCGCGGCGACCTCGCGGGACGACTGGGACCGGGCGCGCCTGTACGGGCCCAGCGACAGCCACTGTGCTTCCGTGGGCACCACAGGACTTGGAGCAGATCGCACCCGTCGGGAAACGGGACGACGTCGGGAACGCTGCTGCGGTGGATCTGTACGACCGGCACCATCGGCGGCCCGTTGTGTTCAGGACACAGCGGCCATGCCTCCTCGGTCGGCCACAGCAGTGGGCCACCCACCGAGCTGTCCCGGTACGTCGGTTGGCCTGCACGCGGGTGAAGCCTCACGGTCTCTCTCCGCAGGGGCACCACCTCGGGAAACAGTCTCTCGACGTCCACAGGGCGCGGCGGGGTGTGGTGGGGCGCGTCAACAGAGTACGAGAGGACCGCCTCGCACGGACCAGGAGAACGATGGCCGACCACACCGGCCGCCACCGTGCCCCGCCCCCGCACCATGACGGACGACGCCGGTTCCGGACCGGAGATCACCAAGCAGTAGGATCGTTCCGCAACACGACGCGAAGGGGAGACCGGTGGCGCGGGTTGCGGTGATCGGTGGGAGTATCAGCGGGCTGGGGACGGCGCTCATGCTTGGCCGACGAGGCCACACGGTCACATTGTTCGAACAGGACGCGCGACAGGCCGAAGAGGACCTGGACCAAGACTTCTTCCACTGGGACAGGCCCCGAGTCCCGCAGGCCGGCCATCCACACTCGCTGCTCGCGCCCGTCCGCACCGTGTTGCGCACCGAGGCCCCTGATGTCTACACGGACGTGCTGGCACGAGGGGCCCGGGAGTACCACGAGTTCGACTGGTTCGGTGAGCATCCGCCGCATCGGGCCGGCGACGAGGACCTGGTGACCCTGCGCACCCGCCGCATCGTGCTGGAGGCCGCCCTGACCGCGGCCGTGCGGCGGGAACCCACCGTCGAGGTGCGGCGAGGCCGCCGGGTGCGCGCCCTCACCCTCCGGGAGGGCCGTCCTGCCCGGGTCACCGGCGTGCAGGTGGGCGCGGAAACGCACCGGGCGGACCTCGTCGTCGATGCGTCCGGTCGTCGCTCGCCGGTGCCCGCCTGGCTGATCGCGGCCGGATGCCGCCCGCCCGTGGTCGACAGCCACCGCACCGGAATCGCTTATCTGTGCCGCTGGTACCGCCTGCGCTCCGACGGCCCACGTGGCCCCGGACGGGTCAAGCCCGGCTCGGCCGCACCGTTCGCGCTCGCCGGCGTCTTCCCTTCCGACAACGACACCTTCGCGGTGAGCCTGGTGGTTTCCACGGGTGATCCGACCCGCGGCGCGCTCACCGACCCTGCCGTGTTCGAGGCCGTCGCTCGCCGCTTCCCCGCGACCGCCGCCTGGCTCGACCTGGCCCCCGAACCGCACTCCGCCGTCCTGGCGATGGCCGGCCTGGACAACCGCTGGACCGCCCTCGCCGACGATGACGGACCTGTCGTCGCCGGCCTGGTCAGCGCCGGGGACAGCCTCATCCACACCAATCCCACCTTCGGTCATGGCGCGGCCCTCGGCCTGCGTGCCGCCCAGCACCTCGCCACCCACGCCGACCAGATCGCCGCGGACCCCATGAGCTACCACACGTGGACGGCAAAGGCCCTCCGCCCGTGGTTCGACGCGCAGGTGACGACCGACCGCAACAACGGACAGCGCCTCGCCGATGGCTCACCACCCGCAGATCGGCGGACTGCCGCCCTGGCCGCCTGCGCCTTCGACGATCCCGTCGTCATGAGGGCCCGAGCCCAGGTGCGCCATCTCCTGCGACTGGCCGACGACGCCTACGGCACCGACGAGGTGGACCGACACGTCACTGCCTGGCTGGCTGCCCACCCGGACTTCACGCCGAGACACGACGGCCCGACCCGGGAGCAGTGGGATGCGCTCGTCCCGAGCTGAGGGCTTGCCCGGCACCTCGCCCTCGGCGCTCGGTGCCGGCAGGCGAACGTCTGCGGGCACTCGGGGGCGTGATCATCACGCACGGCGGCTTCAGCCACCCCACTGCCAGTACTGTTCGGGCCGGGCCGGCGCGTTGCAGTCGGAGAGGGTCAGCCGGGGACTGGGGTGGTCCCGAGCGTTCCAACGGGCAGGTAGCTCACGGTCGTCCTGGTACAGGCAGCGGTTGCCGCTGTTCTCGATCCGCCAGGCCGTACGCTTCCACGTCGGGCTCTTCCAGCGCACGCGGGTCCACTGCTGGTTCGCGCTTCCGCCGCGACACGATTCGAGGTCGACCCCCGGACCGCCGGCCGTCAGGCAGGAGTCCGGCTCGTTCCGGAGCCCGATCGTGCCGTCCCGCCTCATCCCCCATCGCTGCCCGGCGGACCCGTCGCACGCGTGGATGCGGACCGTGCGGGGCCCGGCCCCCGGTGAACCGCCTGCCGCATCGAGGCACTGGGCCGGATCCGGACCGGTGAAGTACGTGGTCCGGCCGATGTCCCCGAGGATCTCACCGGGCCGCGGAGAGCGGTGGACCTGTTCGTACTGCCGGTGGATCCACAGTTTCCAGTCCTCTTTGAGCGATCCGCGGTACGGCGGTACCTTCGCGCACCAGCCCGTGGCCCGGCACTGGCGATTGGCGATGTACCAACGCGCCACCTGCTCCTTCTCCGCTGCCTGTCCGGGAGTGAGGTTCGCCTTCCTCGCCGACATCGTGTACGCGAGGTACGACGTGACGGGAACGCCGAGGGCGTAGCCCACCCTCCTGAAGTACCGGGCCCCGATGCCGTGGTCGCTGTGGTCGACACCACCGCCGAGGCCGAACGCGAACGACGCGTTGTCGTGGTCCATGGTCAGGACACGTTCCGCACGGCTGCTCCTGACCAGGGTGGAGAGTGTCGCGAGCAGCCGTTCCTCGCTGTAGCTCACGCCGCCCAGGAACCCGGAGACACTCTTCTTCCTTCCGTCGAAGAGCTTGAGCACACTGTTCGCGTCCTGGCCCTGCGGAAGCCCGTCGTGGAGATCGAGGAAGGTCAGCCGGACGTCAGCGCTGCGGGCTCGGCCGGCGAGCAGGAACGACCGGACCCGGACGTCGCCGACCTGCACATCGGACTGGTCCCAGTCATCGGCCGCCCCCGCCATCGCCGCATAGGCCGCCCGCACCCCGTACTCCCTGCGGTCCACGTACTCCAGCGCCTTGACCCGATCGGCGATGGCATCGTCTCCCGCGGTCAGATAGACGGTGTGGAGCGGGCATCTTTCCCGGATGGTCCGCATGATCTCCGGGTTCATGAAGAACAGGTCGTCGTCGGGATGTGCCACGCCCACCAGCGTGCGACGGCACGGGGACGGGTCCTTCTGCTCCTTCTGCGACGTGGCCGCCGGACCGGGGCCGGAGGGCGGCGCCGGTTCGGAGGAGCATCCGGAGCCCGACAGGGCGCAGAGCGCCATGGCCACAGCCAGTGCGCGGTACGTGCGTCGCGGGCGACGGCGGCTCCCCCTCCCCGTCGACGGTCTGGCGCCCATCCGTGGCCTCCTCCCGCACCGAGTGCACCTCCAGCGGATGATCACCGCACGGGGCGCACGGAACCAGCCGACGCGCCGCGAGGCACACCCGGTCGGCGGTCGGACACGACCCGCGGAACGCCCGCAGGAGTGCCCGGGAGCTGGTGTGCTCCGACCGGCCCGGACCTGACGCCGCCCGGTCGTCGCCGCCCGGTCGTAGCCGCCGTCCGTCGGCGCCGCTCCCGCGCCGCTCGTCTCCTGGGCCGGAGAGGAGCCGTGGCCCGGCGGCAGTCCCTGAGCCGACGGCCGGCCGCTCTCTCCCCGGCGAGCCGGCACGTCGCGCCGGCCGGTGTCAGAGTCCGAACGCCGTGATCACCCGCTCGGCGAGATCGTCCTCCGTCATCGCCGTCCCGACCTCGATGGTGCGCAGTCGGAGGCGTTCGGTTTCCTCCCGAAGGCGTCCGGTGAACAGGTGATCGCGTCGGGCGATGTTGCGGTCGGCCCGGTCCGGATCACTGGTCCTGCGTGTGAATCGCCCACCTGGTTCGGCCCGTCCCCCGATGGCGGTCCGGCGGAATTCGGGGGTGGGAAGGAGCCAGACGGCGTGGTCGGGAACGGCAAGAAGGGGTTTCACGAGGTGTGGCAGCAACCGGAAGCCCTCGACGACGACACCGGTCTCGGGCGGCAACCGAAGGAGGTCTTCGACGATCAGGTCGAAGCCTTCGCCTCGAAACCAGTGGAACGTCTCAAGCATCGTTTCCGGAGGTCGGTTCACCCATCGCTCGTCCATGTCCATGGCCATGAACCGGTGCAGTAAGGGGGCCTCCTCGGGTGTGGTCCGTCGCGCGTGATCGCCCATCACGTCGTCGGTCGCGTAGAGACTCCACCCGTAGCGATCCGCGAGCCGGCGGGCGATCGTCGACTTGCCCGCGCCGCTCCCGCCGCCGATCCAGCGGACGTGCCGCAGCCGGGGAGCGAGCTCTGCGGCGTCGGTCCTCTCTTCAAACCGTCCGGGTTTCATCCTTCTCCTGACTGGTGCGACGGTTGAGCTGACGAGGCAACAGCCTGGACCATGCCCGCGCGCTCTCCGCACGCGGATGCCAGGGCTCGCTCTCCTGCACACAAGGGCGAGCGGAATCGACGGCCCGCAGGTAGCGTGCCGGTCGGCCCTTGGGTGTGCCGGGCATTGCAGGGCCTGGGCGACGCTTTCCCGAGGGGCCCGAATGCCGGCTCGACCCTCAGCTCAAGGAGCTCCGTCCGCCGTCGCGCCGCTGCGCACGGTCCAGCCAGGGGCCGAACTCGTTCTCCAGGACCAGCCGGCCGAGTTTGCGGTACTCCTGGAGCACGGCCGAGACGATCTGCTCCATACCGAGCGGTCTCCCGGATTCGGCCGCCTGGTAGGCGGCGGTCACCGCGCAGGCGCGGATCGATCCGCCCGCCAACTCGAAACGCTCTGCGCAGAGTTCCAGGTCGAGTCCCGCGTCGCGTGGGACCGCCGTCCCGAGGCAGCGGTTCCACAGGGCCAGTCGCTGTCGTGCGTCCGGCATGGGGAACTCCGCGATGATGTCGAGGCGGCGGGTGAAGGCCTCGTCGAGATCGGCGCGCAGATTGGTGGTGAGTACCGCGATCCCGTCGAAGGACTCGATCCGCTGGAGCAGATAGGCGGACTCCACGTTGGCGTGACGGTCGTGCGCGTCCTTGACCTGCGAGCGCTTCCCGAAGATGGCGTCCGCCTCGTCGAACAGCAGGATGCCGTTGACGTCGGAGGCCTCGACGAAGATCCTTTCGAGATTCTTCTCGGTCTCACCGATGTACTTGTCCACCACGATGGACAGATCCACGACGTAGAGCTCCATGCCGAGCTCCGACGCCACCACCTCGGCGGACATGGTCTTGCCGGTCCCCGACTCACCGGCGAACAACGCGACGACCCCTCGCCCGCGGCCACCGCCCGGCCGCATCCGCCACCGGCCGAGCACCTGCTCGCGATGGCGTGCGCGCAGGGCGAGTTCGGACAGCTGGCGTCGGGTCGCGGAGGACAGCACGAGGTCGTCCCAGCCGACCGCGGGCTCGATGCGACGGGCGAGCCGTTCGAGCCCCGCGCCGTTCTGTGCCCGTACCGCCGTGCGCAGGTCCTGCGCCTCCACCGGACGTTCCTCCAGAACAGCCAGCCGGGAGGCGACGGCGGCGGCCTTGCGCACCTGCTCGGAGTCGAGCCGGTAGGCAGTGGTGGTCTCGATGAGTCCCTCGTCGGGCGGCACGTTCTCGGCGGGCAGCCCGACAGCAGTGCCCGCATCGGTGAGTGCGCGGCGCCACTGCCGCGCCACGTCCGCGGGGCCGGGCGGCAGGACACGGACCGGAACCGGGCTCTCCCTGGTCCACAGGGGGTCCCAGTTCTTCTTTCCGTACGCGATCAGGGGGGCACCGCTGACCGCCGCGCAGAGGCTGCCGAGCAGCCGGGCCCCCTCGGGCCGCTCGGGGGCGAGCGCTTCGAGCGGTCCGAGGACCACGCCGCCGTTGCTCAGCCGGGCCTCGGCCGCCAGGGTCCTTACGAGTTCCGCCGGTTCGGGAGCGATGGCGAATGCCGGGACGTCGACCACCAGCGGACGACGCCCTGCGGCGCGAAGCGCCTCGACCGCCAGTCCGCCGGGGTCGCCGCCCCGGTCGAGCAGATGCACGAGGCCGCTGCCCGTGTCCAGCGCCGCCGCGACCCGCAGTGTCTCGGGTCCCGTGTCCGTCTCCTCCTCGGGTCCCGCCACCCGGACGAAACCGCGCAGCCTCCCGTCGGGGTCGTCGTCGCCGAGCAGGTACGCGGTGATCCGGTCCGGCACGCGCAGCACCCGCGACAGCAGCGGACGGTCGGCCTCCAGTACCTCCAGCAGCCCGCTCTCGACCAGCGGGGCGGACGGCGAGAACCGGAAGCGGCCGGAGCTCGCGGCGGGCAGCCCGCAGAGTTCGAGTGCCAGGCCGATGGTCGGCCTTCGCCGGGTGAGGTCGTCGTTGAGGTAGCCGTAGAGCCGCTCGAACCGGATGTCGATGTCCGGCGCCATCGCGACCAGCAGAAGCTCGACGTCCAGCGGCACCAGGCCGAAGTTCTCGGCGAGCCCACGGATCCGGCTCCCGGGCGGGGAGTGCGGCGAAGGCTCGAAATCGTACGGCGGTACGGGCGAGAACGCGTCGCGGGACTCCAGGATCCGCTCGGCCGCCTCGGGGGTGAGGTACTGCCCCCGGTACGGATCGTCCGGTTCCGGGTCGATGGCGCGCCGGTCCGCCACGGCCTGCCTGACCCGCCGCTCCACGTGCCCCAACCGCTGCCAGAGGTCCTCGACGGCCGCCGTCGGGGTGCCGGGCGGTTCGAGGACGGTACGGGTGCCTTGCGTCGTGGTCATCGAGCCCCGCCTCCGCGTCTGCGCCGACCGGGCGGCAACTGCCGTTCACGTTCGGCTGCGAAGCCCTGGCCGCCGGGGTCGGACGCCCCTTCGTAGCGCAGCCGACGCCCCGGTCCCGTCCCGTCGCCGTCCCGCGCGGGCGCGGCCCTGACCACCAGTCCTTCGGTGACCGGCGGGCCGGCCGAACTGCGTTCACCGGCCAGCGGTGCCCACACACGCAGGTCGATCGCGGCCTTGAGCTCACCGCCGAGCGCGGACCACACGTCCGAGGCGGACGGCCGGTCGGTGCCCGGACCCGCCGCCTCGATCTCCACGGTCAGCCCGAGCTCGGCGAGGCTGCCCGTGTGCATCCGGGCGGGCAGGACGTCCGACCGCACGAGGCAGCGCAACACCTCGGAGAGCAGGCGGTGTTCGTCCTGCGGGCGATTGGTCCAGGCGGTCACCAGATAGGTCAGTTCGAACCAGCGCGGCGGGGTCCGCCAGCCGACGACCACTCCTTGGTCGTCGTACTCCTCGGCCGTGCCGGTACGGCGGCGGGCCGCATCCTCACGGATGCCGTGGAGGAAGACGCTCACCGTGGGGGCGTTGCGCCGCGCGGACCAGTCCTTCGTAGGTGCGTCGAAGACCAGGTCGACGCCGTTCTCCTGGAGGCCGGCGTCCACCAGCAGCAGCCGCAGCCCCTCGTCGACTTCGTGGATCACCTGCGCCCCACCTCGTCCGGCGGCACGATGGTGCCGCTGACCACCAGGAAGGGTGTGGTGACCGGGCTGAATCCCGGTCCCTCGGCGGTGATCGTGCGGGGTCCCGTCTCGTCCTTCACCAGGATCAGCAGCTGCGCGATGAACGTACCGTCCCGGCGCGGGACGGTGGGCGGGGCGGTTGCCGTGATCCCGGGCTTCCAGGTGAGCTTCACCGGTGCTCCGGGCGGGAAGTCCTTGCCCCGGACGGAGGTGACGAACCCCGGTTTGCCGACGGCGGGCACCGCGACGATACGGGGCTGGAGAATGCGCAGTTGGATCCTGGAGACGTTGTCACCGGTGTCGGCGTCGGTACCGGTCGTGGTCAGTGTTCCCGTGATGGTCGTTCTCAGCGCCCGGTCCGGCGAGAGCACGACGCGGACGACCGTGGAGGCTCCCGGTGCCAGGTCGGGCAGCGTGCACACTCCGGCGGCGCAGCCCGCCGGAAGCGGACCCGCCGGGATCCGCGCGGGCAGTCCGAGTCCGAGCCGCAGGCCGGTGGCGAGCGCGTTCCTGCCGTTGCGCACGGTGTACGTCACCACCACCCGGCCTCCGACGTAGCCGGGGCTGGGCTGTGCCCGCACCACCACGCCGGGCCCCGCCTCGGGTTCGGGCGGCGGCGGGACGGGAGGCCGGGGCGGCGTGGGCGGCGACGTCGTGGGGGACGGGGTGGGTGTCGGCGGCGCGTCCTGGACCGGGACGATCGTTGTGGTGGCGTTGTCCGTGGGGTTCGGGTCGATCACGGCTCCGTTGACCGACCAGCCGATCTGTTGGTCCCCCGTCGTCACGCCGGTCAGCCGGGCGGTGACATCCACCCCGGCCCCGGGCCGGAGCACGCCCAGGTCGCACTGCGGCGCCCCGGTGGTACAGGACCCGGCCGTGGCGGTGAGCTCGTCCAGGCGCACACCGGGCGGGGTGTCCACGGTGAATGTGGTGCCGGGCGAGGGTGCCGGGCCGTGGTTGGTGACGGTGACCGTCACCGATACGGAGGAACCGACGTCCGCCGCGGGTCCGGTGGGTGGTGCGGTGAGTGACAGATCGACGGACTGCTGGACGCTGGGCTCCTTCTGACGCCCGGTGAGTCCGTTGTCGAACGGTGTCAGTCTGCCGGTGGCGAGGTCGAGTACGGACAACTGCTCCGGGGAGTTGGGCGCGAGCGCTCTGCGTGAGCTCAGTACCAGTCGTCCCGCGTCCGGCGACCAGGCCACGTCCCGGGGCTGGAAGGGCCCGGTCAGCGAGGTGTCGGGAATCTCCTGGCTGCATGCGTCGGGGTTGTCCCGCTGGACGGACGGAAGCACGACCCGGCACCCGCCGCCGGTCAGCGAGGTCACGAGGATTCCGGCGCGCTCGTTGACCCTGCCCCCGCCGTCCTTGCGGTTGAAGGCGAGTGTGCCGCCGTCGGGGGAGAACGCGGGGCTGTCGTCGATCACCTTGCATTCACCGGGGCATGCGGTGACGCTGAGGTCCCGCTGCTGGTCGAGCGCGTCCACCGGCACGGTCCAGACGTGCTTGATGCCGCCGAGGCCCCGGATCACGTGGTTGCGGGTGAATGCGAGGGTGGTTCCGTCCGACGACCAGGTCGGCTGCGCGTCGCCGCCGGCCAACTGCCCGTCCGGCGGCACGATCCGGCCGGTGATCGCTCCCGTGGCGACGTCCGCGATGAGAATGCTGCTCGGCCCCGCGGCCCCGCCGACCCCGCCGGGCGAGGTCCTGGTGAACGCCAGCTTGGAGCCGTCCGGCGAGAAGGTGGGGTCGGTGTCCCAGTCGAGGGTGCCGCGTCCGGCGAGCGGCATCGGTGCCGCGTTCGACCCGTCGGCGTCGGCCATCCAGATGCGTTCGATGCGCCCGGCGTCCGAATCCTCGAAGCGGGTCACCACGATGCGCCTGCCGTCCGGTGTGTAGTTCTGCCGCTCGGTCCACGGGTCGTAGCCCTCCGAGGGGTTGAACAGCGGGTCGACGGCGGGGTCGGTGTTCGTACCGGCGGCCGGGTCCTCGCGCAGAAGGGTGAGCCCGAGGTCCCGCGGGTCCGAACCGTCCTGTCTGGCGTCCTGGAGTGTCACCTCGTTCGCCGCCGAGGCGGTCCTCCGCGCGACGAGGGCGGTCCCGGAGTCCGGGGAGCCGAGCCAGGTGGGCGATTCGACCTCCCGGTCCTCGCCGAGCACCGTCCGCGGTTCGGTGTCCGTGAATGCGGTCGCCCGGTAGACATGGTCGAACTCCTTGCACCCGCAGGTCGTATCGGGGCTGAGGAAGACCAGGTCGTTCCCGTCCGGCAGCCAGGCGGCCGAGCGGGTCCGCCAGTCGGTCTGGACACCGGCCAGCAGGGGACGATCGGTTCCGATGCCCTCGGTCACCCGGAGCCGGGGTCCGGTCTCGTCGTCCGTCGTGAGGGTGTACGCGACGAGAGCGCGGTGGGAGTCGTCGTCCACCGGGTTCCACACCGGCTCGGTCGCGTCGCCGGCCGGGGCGTCGCTGATCCGGGTCACCCCGCCACCGGACACGGCCCGTTCGTATATCTGCCGGCCCCGAACGGGATCGCCGTCGCCGGAGTACGCGATCCGGGAGCCGTCCGGGGAGAACGTCGGTGAGTTCTCGTCGGCGGCGGTGTCCGTCAGCCGTCGCAGGCCGGAGCCGTCGACGCCGACCGTCCACAGGTCGCGCTGGACCGAGTCGCCCGGCCCCGGCTCCGCGGAGTCGAACACCACGGTCCGTCCGTCCGGGGAGAGTTCGGGATGTGCGGCGTCCCGGTCGGTGGTGAGCCTGCGGACCGCTCCGTCCGCGTCGCGCACGTACACCTGCGGTCGCGCGTCGTCGCGCAGGCTGGTGAAGACCAGCACGTCACCGCGTACGGAGGGGTCCTGGTCGTAGTGGGCCGGTCCGGGGCCGAACAGCGGGGCACTGGTCTGCGGGTCGGACACCCGGCCGAGGCTGCGGTGTTCGGTACCGGCGAAGGCGATGCGTCCGGCGTCCGCCGGCACGTCGTCCGCCGCGGCTGCGAGTCTCGGCGCATCCTGCGGGGCGGCAGCGGAGCCCGCCACCAGCAGCGGCGCCAACAGCACCACGACGCCTGTCAGCCGTCGCAGCCGCGTATGCCTCGCCGGGCCAGCAGTGCCGGTCACGGCCCCACCTCACAGTCTGGTTGGTGACTCCCTCTCACTAGCATTGCGTGCGCGGGGAACCAAGAACAGGCCCGGAGGACCCGGAGCGGGGGAAGTGGCCGCTGCCCTTTGCGGCGGCCTCTCCCCCGGCCTTTCTTCCCGGACACCTGCCGGGCTCCCGCGCGGCGACGTTCGTACGTCTTCGCGCGGGAGCCCGCGACGGGACCGGGGCCTCGTGTTTGGACCACGCCGGGCTCGCGTGCCCCGGTGTCGCGCCTCGCCTGTCGATCCGGGCTGATCCGAACGAAAGACCCTAGATGAGTCCGTGGCGCATGGCGTAGCCGACGGCGTGGGCCCGGTTGCGCAGTTCGAGCCGTGTCGCCACCTCGTGCAGGACGTTCTTGACGGTGCGTTCGGAGTACGAGGTCTTCTGTGCGATCTCCGCGGTGCCGAATCCCTCGGACACCAGCCTGATCATCTCCGCCTCCCGTGTCGTGAGGGTGGAGAGCGAGAGTCCCCGGGGGTCGAGGACCGTGCGCTGGAGGCTGCTGACGTGGTCGAGGAGCTTTCCGAGCAGGTCGCCCGGCAGCACGCCTTCACCGTTCGCTATCGCCGTCACCAGGTGGACGAGACGGTCCTGGTCGGCCTCTCCGCGCCTCAGCACGGCCGCGACGCCGCACTCGATCATGGTCTGGAGCGCACCCGATTCGAAGAATCCGACGACGAGACCGGTGCGGGTCGTGGTGTTGCGCTGGAGACGCAGCAGGAGCTGGATGGTGGGCTCGTCCACCATGTCCACCACCACTAAGGAGACTTGGGCCCGTTCGGCCTCGGACTCCGCCAGCAGTTCCATCTCCGGCCGTGGGCGCAACTGGTGCACCATGCCGGTCTGGAGGATCAGGTCCTCCGCGTACACGGCCACGGAGACCCTGCCCTCGGCAGTCCTCCCGGCGCCGCCCTCCGCAGAGCGCTCGTGTGCAGCGGGCCTGCGGTACTGACCGCGTTCCGCCGCTCTGTTCTTCGTGTCTGTCGTCGTCATCGTTCCGTGCTCGTCTTCCTCAAGTGCTTCCGCCCGATGTGCCTGTCGCCGTTCTCACCCACGCCGGACATCGGCAGGGGGACCGGGCCCGGGGAGGGGTCGCGGGGACACCGTGCCGTTGGGCCATTGGGGCACCACCCCTGCCCGCTCGTTGCCCTCGCGTCTCTGCTGCACGACCGCCGAGGCGGATTAACGTCGCATCGTGACCACATCTGCCGAACTCGAAATGTCCACGGTGACGGTGTCGCCCGGCGCCGAGGCGACGACGACCCTGACCGTGCGCAACGACGGCGACATCGTCGAGGCCTACACGCTCGAAGTGGTCGGCGACTGCGCCGCGTGGAGCACCGTGGAGCCGGCGCGTGTGTCCCTCTACCCGGGCACCTCCGAGGTGGTGACCGTACGCCTCGCGCCGCCCCGGTCCCACGAGGTCCGGGCGGGCGAGATACCCCTGGGTGTCCGCGTTCTGCCCACGGAGCGCCCCGAGTCGGTCGCGGTCCCCGAGGCCACGGTGGTCGTCGAGCCCTTTCACGAGCTCCGGGCGGAGCTGGACCCGCGGCGACGCCGCGGCTGGCTGGGCGCCCGGTTCCGTACCTCGGTACAGAACATGGGGAACACCTCGGTCGATGTCGCCTTCACCGGCAAGCAGGCCGGCGAGGATCTCCGCCTGGCGTTCGTGCCCGGCCAACGGCGTCTGGAACCGGGCGAGTCCGCCGAGGTGCGCCTGCGGGTACGGGCCCGGAAGCTGATCTGGTTCGGCGAGCCGGTCTCCTGGCCGTTCGAGGTCGAGGCGGCCGAAGGTGGCGAGGTGGACACCGGCGGCGAAAGGACCGGACGGACCGAGACGCTGTCGGGCGAGTTCGCTCAACTGCCGGTACTGCCCAAATGGTTGCTGATCGTCCTGGCCGCGCTGCTCGCGCTGCTCATCGCATGGTTCGCACTGGTCCGGCCCGCGGTGCGGAGCACGGCGAAGCAGGCGGGCACCGAGGCCGCGCAGAAGGAGAGGGCCCGCGACGAACAGCCGGGGGCGACCCCTTCGGGCGGCACGGGCAACCCGGCCGGTGGCCAGGGGCAAGGGGCCGGTCCGGGCGAGTCCACCGCGCCGGGAGGCTCCGGTACGGGCGGTTCCGGTTCGACGACGGGCGCGGGCGGCGGGAACACTCAGCAGAGCTCGGCGACGATCGACGTGCAGACCCGGGCAGGGGCCGGGAAGGAGGGGACGTACCGGGTTCCGGAAGGGAAGACGTTCGGCGTCACGGACATCGTGGTGGCCAACTTCCAGGGGGACGAAGGGGTGCTGACCATCTCCTTCGGAGAGCGGAAGATCACCACCATCGCTCTGGAGACCTTTCGCAATCAGGACTATCACTGGGTCACCCCCATCCAGATTCCGGAGAACGCGACGGTCACCGCTTCCGTGACCTGTGCCAAACCTGGCACTCCGGCGACCGGAACTCAGGCTTCCAGGTGCCATCAGGTACTCAATGTCAGCGGCATACTGAGCGATCTCGCACGGTAGGAACAACAGCACCGAACCTCCCGATTCCCCTGCGGGACGAGAACAGCAGAAATCCCGACCGGGGGGAACCCGGCTTGCCGGTCTTTGGCGGATCCCTTCCCCCGCGCACCCTGCAAGGCCGGGCCTCCAAATTCCCCGCAGCGCCGCCGACAGGCGAGGAAGGCAGGCTGCCCGGGCACGGACCGATCCCCCGGAGCCTTCCCCGACGCCTTCGGGCGGAACGCGGGGAGATCCGGTCGGGGCGGCCCCGGGCGGTCCGACCGCGGGCAACCCGGCCGCGCAGTCAACCGCGTGGCGAATTCTGGCTGAAATTCATCGCCGAGGTATCGATTCCCCGACCACTGCGATCATTGACAGCCGCTCCGGGAATCCCGGGGAACGGGGAGATCACACACGCCGGCATTCACCGGAGCCGGGCATCCGCCGGTCCGGCGAATCGCTCGTCGCCGGACCGGCCAACGCCTTCCGTGTATCCGGATTCCATCTCGCCCTCGTACGACCGAACCGGGAAATGCGTCGAGCCGAGGACTGCGACGCCTGCCGCGACCGGTCCGCCCGGGGAAGCGTTCCCTGCCGTCGGGGTGCCTGGAAAGGCAGCGTCCTTGCCCCGTGCCCAGGACTTTGGGGCCTACTGTCCGCCGCGGCCGCGGGGCAAGACTGAACGGCGACCGAATGACCACCCGAAGGAGCGAGCATGCCGTCGTACCTCACCCCCGGTGTATACGTGGAGGAGGTGCAGTCCGGAGCGCGGCCCATCGAGGGAGTCGGCACCGCGGTCGCAGCCTTCGTCGGTTTCGCGGAGACCGGCCCCTTCCACCGGCCGACACTGGTGACGAGCTGGGACCAGTACGTGCAGACCTTCGGCACCTTCGTCGCCGACACGTACCTGACGCTCGCGGTCCACGGCTACTTCGCCAACGGCGGCGGCGCGGCCTACGTCGTGCGCATCGGCGGCGCCGCGCAGGAGTCGGCGCAGGGATCCGCGCCCGGAGCGGCCCCGTCCGTCGCCCTCGGAGGTTTCCTGGTCTCCGCGCGGCCCGGTACGGGTGGGGACCTCTCCGTGGAGATCGCCGACGCCGAGGGCGAGAACCCTCCGGAGGACCGGTTCCGGCTGCTGGTGCGGCAGGGCGGCAAGGTGGTGGAGACCTTCGACGTCTCCACCCGCAAGAGCGTCAAGGGCTACCTGGTCACGCAGGCCCGCCAGTCCAAGCTCATCGAGGTCACCGAGCGGCCCGGGGAGGCCCAGAGCCGCCCCGGGAACCAGAGCCTCTCCCTCGCGCCCGCCGCTGCCGCCCCGGGAACCGGAGTCGCACGGATCGACCCGGCCGAGTACGTCGGTGACGCCGCGGCCCGCACCGGGCTCGCGGGCCTCGAAGCGATCGACGAGATCACCATGGTCGCCGTTCCGGACCTGATGAGCGCCCACCAGCGCGGGGACATCGACGCCGAGGGCGTCAAAACCGTGCAGCTGGCGGTGATTTCACACTGTGAGCAGATGGGCGACCGGGTGGCCGTCCTGGACGCTCCCCCGGGCATGAGCGCCCAGCAGGTCCGCACCTGGCGCAACGACGACGCCGGGTTCGACTCGCGCTACGCGACCGTGTACTACCCGTGGCTCAAGGTCCTCGACCCGGCGACCGGCCACAACTCCCTGGTGCCGCCGAGCGGTCACGTCGCCGGCGTCTGGGCGCGCAGCGACGGTGAGCGCGGGGTGCACAAGGCCCCCGCCAACGAGGTCATCCGCGGTGCGCTGGACCTGGAGCTCAGGCTCAGCAAGGGCGAGCAGGACCTGCTGAACCCGATCGGCGTCAACTGTGTGCGCGCCTTCCCCGGGCGCGGCATCCGGATCTGGGGCGCGCGCACGCTCTCGTCCGACCCGGCCTGGCGCTACCTCAACGTACGCCGCCTCTTCAACTACCTGGAGGAGTCGATCCTCCTGGGCACCCAATGGGTGGTGTTCGAACCGAACGACGACCGCCTGTGGTCGAGCATCCGGCGCAACGTCACCGCCTTCCTCACGGAGGAATGGCGCCGGGGCGCCCTCTTCGGCCGCACGGCCGAGGAGGCGTTCTACGTCAAGTGCGACCGCGACAACAATCCGCAGGAGTCGATCGACCTCGGCCAGGTCGTGTGCGAGATCGGCGTGGCGCCGGTGAAGCCCGCGGAGTTCGTGGTCTTCCGTCTCGCACAGTTCTCCGACAGCACCAGCCTCGTCAACGAGTGACCCGGCAGGGTCCGCAAACGGAACAGGTGACACAGAGTCATGGCAGAGGGCGACGCTCTTTCCACCCACGTCTTCGGCGTGCAGCTCGGCGGCTACCTCGTCGAGTCGATCCAAGAGGTCAGCGGTCTGACCGTCGAGGAGGAAGTCGTCGAGGTCCGTCAAGTGACCGCCGAGGGCAAGCAGATCATCCGCAAGCAGCCCGGCGCGCGCCAGGCGGGCGAGGTGACGATCACCCGCGGAATCGACCAGAGCAGCGAGTTCACCAACTGGATCAAGGAGACGCTCAACAAGGGGGCCGTCGACACCGCGCGCCAGAACCTGACCATCGAGATCAAGGACTCGAAGGGTGACACGGTCCGGCGCATCCAGCTGATGCAGGGGTGGGCCAGCAAGTGGGAGGGCCCCTCGCTGAAGGCCGGCGAGTCCAGCGCGGCCACCGAGACGGTCACCATCACCTTCGAGGAGATCGTGGTCGAATGAGGCGCAGGACCGTTACGTCGGGTGGGCTCGACGACGTCCTCGACGGACTCGTGCCCACCTCGCCCGCCGCACACGAGGAGGCTCCCGCGCCGTCTCCGTCCAAGGCGCGGGACCGGGAGGAACTGCGTACGGAGTTCGATTTCGAGCTTCCGCGCGGATACGTCGACGACGAGGGCCAGGTGCACCGGCACGGCTCGATGCGTCTGGCGACGGCACGGGACGAGCTGCGTCCGCAGATCGACCTGCGGGTGAAGGAGAACCCGGCGTACCTGTCCGTGGTGCTGCTGAGTCAGGTCATCACCCGGCTCGGCACCATCACCGATGTGCACGCCGGGGTGGTCGAGCGGATGTACGCCACGGATGTGGCGTTCCTCCAGGACTTCTACCGCCGGATCAACAGCGAGGGCCACACGCACGCCGCGGTGACGTGTCCGCTGTGCCACGGATCGTTCGAGGTGGACCTCTCGGGTGGGCGCCTGGGGGAATCGTGACGTACGCGGTTCCCCGCTTGCGGGAGGAGATCGCGTACGTCGCCTACCACTTCCATTGGCAGCGTGAGGACATTCTCGACCTCACGCACGGCGAGCGTCAGCAGTGGGTGCGGGAGATAGCGCGGATCAACACCCGCGTCAACGAAGGCGGGTGATCGTGTGGGGTTCGGGGACTGGTTCCGCCGAGGGGACCGGCAGCGGTCCGGAACGGCCTACTCCGGCGGGGCCGAGGCCGGTGGCGGAAGCAGTCCGGTGCCGGAGACCGGCAGGGACGACAGCGCGACCGGTCGACGCGACGACGGCTGGGACGGCGGCTGGCGGCAGGTCGCGCCGCCGACGGTGACCGTCGCCCGCTCCTCGATCGGGGTGAGCGACGGACTGCGGTTCAGGTCGGGGCTCGCCTCCTGGCAGAACGTCGCGTTCGGCGGCGAACTCGGCCATGCCGTACTGCCGTCCGCGCCGGTGGGCCTCATCCATGGCGTCACCCGTCCGGGCGGCGCGCGTGCCGGCTCTCCCGGTGGGCAACTGCTGCTGCGTGCCGCCCGGACGGGCGCGGACAGGGAGGCGGAGGCTGCGACGGACCTGACACCTGCCTCGGCAGGCGGCACGACGCGCAGCGGCGCAACCGCCGGGAAGCCGGTTCCTGCAACCGTCCAGCGGTCGAGCGCCACGGCGTCCCCCGGCACTGCCGGGGGCGGCGCAACCGCTCCGGAAGCCACTGCGAGGACGGCCCCCGCAAAGGGGACGTCGGCCAGAGGCCCGGCCGCCACGCCGACGCCACCGGACCCGGCACGCACCGGACCTGCACCGGCCGCGCCACAGCAGGCCGGACCCTCGGCCGTACGCCCACGACGGACCGCCCCGCCCCTGATCGTCGCGCGGCGTCCGGCAATGGCCCTCCGGCACATCGCCGGGATCGCGCCGACCACGGCCTCCGCGCCCGCCACCCCGGTCACCGCCACCGACGTGCGGCAGACCGCACCGGATCGGCCGGGTGGCTCCGGCCGGTCGGTTCCCGCTGCCCCACCGGGCGCCGCACCACCGCCGGACCGCACCACCGGCCTCCCCGCCACCACGACGACGCGCCCCGCCCTGGGCAATCCCCTGCGGGAACTGCCCGCCGGGGCCACACCCGCCGGCCCGGCGGGGCAACGCGGGGTGGTGCCCACCGAGCCGGCCGGGCAGCAGGAAGCGGGCATGCCCGTGCTTCAACGGCAGGCGTCGGATACGGCAGCCCCCGCGGTGACCACGCCGACGCCCGGGGCGACGAAGCCGTCGGCGCGTCAGCAGCCGTCGCCGGAGACGCACTCCTTGAAGGCGGCCCCGCCGCCTCTGCCGAACCGGTCGGCACCGGATCCGGGACAGGCATCAAGGTCCGGGCCGGAAGGGGCGCACCGCCCCGGCGGGCACAAGCCGTCGAAGCCTTCGGGTCGCCCGGGGTCACGGCAGTCACCGCAGTCGCCGCAGCCCGACGGGGCCGGCTCACCGGCTCGTACCCGTGCCGGGATCGGCAGTCCCCTCCCGTCCCTTCCGCCGACGGCCAGGCTCCGGGGCGACGCCCCGCTGCTCGGTGACCGCCGTCGGACACAGCCGGGAACCACGGGATCCCGGCCGGGCACGACTTCGGCGGGAGGGCCCGCAGCGCCCCTTGCCTCCGCACCGGCCGGTCCCGCACAGCCGTCGGCACCGCTGAACACTCCTCCCGGGATGCCGGTCCGCTCGTCTCCCGTGCCCGCCCCGTCCACCGCTTCCGTAACGGAATCCGCGACTGTCCGGCGCACGGTGGACACCATGCGTACGGGCAGCCCTGCCACCGCCCCTGAGCCTTCGGCTCCCGCCGCGCCGGTACGTGTCCGGAGGATCGCACCGCAGCGGGAGGGAGGACAGCCATCCGGCCCCGCCGCCGGGACCGGGGGGCAGTCGCCCACCGTCCAGCGGTCGCGGGCCCTGTTGGCGGGCAGGGACCTGAAGGTGAGCACCGGCACCGGTGAGGGCTTCTCGGCGCCGACGGCGGGCAGTACGGCACGGCCCGTGGTGACAGCCACCTGGCGTCGTGACGTACGGCAGTCGGGGTCCGATGCGCCGACACCGGGACACGGGACTTCGGGAACCGGGGAACACCGGACGCCGTCGGGCGCGGCACCCCGGCGGACAGCCCCTCCCCCGCGCACTCGTCCCGTCGAGTCCGCGTCGCCGCGCCGGACCCGTGCGACCGGCTCGGCACCGGCGTCCCAGGGACCGGCTCCCGGCGACACCGTCCAGCGTTCCGTGCCCGGCAACCCGACGCCCGGCACTGCCCGGAGCGCGGCGCCCTCGGGCCGGACGGCCGTCGGCGATCCCGGTCGCGCTCCGGTGTCCGGCGCCGGCCCGAAGGGCCGCCGACCGTCGGCCGACGGCTCGTTCCTGCGACTCGTGCGGCGTTCGGCACCCGGTGGCGCGACGGCGCCTCCGGCGCGGCTCGGCGCGCACCGGCCGGAGCGGGAGCCGGCGGAGCCACGCTCCGCCCGCCTCCCCGGACCACCGTCCCCGGCGCCACGACCCGCACCACCCACCCCGTACACGTCCCCCTCCGCGGCATCCCTGCCGTCGGTCGCCCAGCCGGTTCCGGTCGTGCGCCCGCATCCGCCGGCACCGGCCCGGCCGGGAGCGGCCACCGCACCGGTTCAACGGACGGCGATGCCGGTGGTGCCGGAGTCCGCCGGACCCACGACCACCGGGCCGGTGGCCGGTGACGGTGCTCCACTCGCCGGACCGCCGGGCCTGTCGGTACGGGTTCCGCGACGCGCACCCGCCGCGGCGGCCGGAGCCGTCGAACCCGGAACGACGGCTCAGACGCTTCAGCGTCGCGCGGCGGACGCCGGAATCACCGGTGTTCCGGTGAGGGCGGCCCCGGTGAAGCCCATCGAGCCGTCGCGAAGCGGATCGGCCGACACGGACGCTCCGGCCGCGAACCGGATCACCGGGACGGACATCGAGGAACTGGCCCGTCGTCTGCTCGACCCGGTGAGCCGGCTGATCCGCGCGGATCTGCGCAGAGGACGGGAGCGTGCCGGACGGTTGTACGACGGTCGCCGCTGACGACGGCCCCGCACGGCACGGCACTCGGGAATCGGCAGAGAAGAAGAGAAGCACATGACGGACAACATCTTCGCGACGAGCGTGTTCTTCAAGCTCGTGATCGGAGGCAGTGACCTGGGCGCCTTCCACACCTGCTCGGGGCTGGGCGCCGAGGTGGAGCTGGAGCAGTACGCCGAGGGCGGGAACAACGACTTCACCTGGCAGTTGCCGGGGCGGATCACCTGGACCAACATCACGCTGACCCGCCCGGTCACCGCCGACACGCTCAAGATCGCGCGGTGGCTCAACGAGACGATCCAGCGGGTCGAGCGCAAGGACGGCGAGATCGTCGCGCTGCGTCCGGACCTCAGTCGCATCATCAGCTGGCAGGTGCACGGCATCGTGCCGGTGCGCTGGCAGGGACCGTCCTTCGATCCCGCCAGCTCCCAGGCGGCGGTCGAAACGCTGGAGATCGCGCACGAAGGCCTGGAACCGTCCTGATGCATCGTCAATTCCACTGCCGCGCAACAGACAAGAGAGAAGACCGGGAAGGAGGAGCGCAATGTCACCCGCTGTCCGTACGAGCCGTGCTCGCGCCCAGCTGACCATCATGGAACCGCCGTCGGCCGTCGGCGCCAGGCCGGGCGGGAACCTCGCCCGGCTCACGTTGCAGTTCAATCCGGCGAAGCTGTCGCTGAGCAAGAGCACCGAGTGGCGCCGTACGCCGTCCCGGATGGCCGGGCAGTCCGCGCTGCCCGAATTCGTGGGCAGCGGGCCCCGGGCGTTGTCCCTGGAGGTCTTCCTGGATGCCACGGCCACCCATGACAACTCGGTGGAGAAGGCGGTGGAACAGCTGATGCTGGCCTGTGTGCCCACCCCGAGCAGCCTGGCCCGCAAGACGCCCGCCAGCCCCTGGGTGCGCTTCGACTGGGGCACGTCGAAGACGACCTCGTTCGACGGCGTGCTGTCCAACCTCTCCGTCTCGTACACACTGTTCGACGTCGACGGGAAGCCGCTGCGCGCCACCTGCTCGCTGTCGATCGAGGAGGCGAGCGTCGACCCGGCCGGCCAGAACCCCTCGTCGGGCTCACGGGAGGCACGGCGTACCCACCGGGTCGTCGTCGGTGACAGCCTGCCGCTGCTCGCGTGGCGGGAGTACGGCGATGCCACCGCGTGGCGCACGATCGCGGACGCCAACGACATCGACGACCCGATGCAGTTGATCCCCGGCAGGGAGCTGGTCGTGCCAGGACTGGAAGATCACACCCCGGAGGGCGGCCGGTGACCGCCCCGGGACGCTCCTTCGCCGCCGACCCGATCGTCGAGGCCCCTGGTGAGCTGCCGACGGCCTGGGCGGCCCAGCTCGTCAGCTGCGTGGTCGACGAGAACGTCGGCCTGCCGGACACCGCCGTGCTGATGTATCGGGACCCCGATCACAAGCTGCTCACCGCCACCGGTCTCACCATAGGCACGCCGCTGAAGATATCCGTGGTCACCGTGCAGGAGCGGGTGCGCGAGCGGCTGTTCACCGGTGAGGTCACGGCGGTCGAGCTGGACAGCGACACCACCGGTTCGTTCACGGTCGTCCGGGCGTTCTCCAAGGCCCACCGACTCCAGCGCGGACGGAAGGTGGTGGCCTACCGCAACATGAAGACCGCGGACATCGTCCGCAAGGTCGCCGCGGGCGCCGGGCTCGCCTGCGGAAGGATCGAGGCCGCGCCCATCACGTACAAGCAGCTGACCCAGCCCAATGTCTCCGACTGGGAGTTCCTCCAGTACCTCGCGGGCGAGAGCGGCGCACACGTGCGGGTGGACGACAAGGGCCTGTTGCAGTTCGTGAAGGCGAAGCCCGCCTCGTCGGCGCCCTCGCCCGCCACTTCCGCCACGCGGCATCCGATGGTCCTGGAGTACGGACGCAACCTCCTGGCCCTGCGGGCCGTGCTGACGGGCGCGGACGGGGCGGACAGTGTGGAGGTGCGCGGCTGGAACGTCGACACCAAGACACGGCTGGTGGCCCGCGAGCAGTCCGTCCGCAGCGACACCGTGTCCCCCGGGATGAGCCCGTCGCTGGCGGCCGGGGCATTCGGCGCGAACGCCCGGATGACGGTCACCGACACCCCGTACCGGACCCAGGCCGAGACCACTGCCGTGGCCGGTGCGGTGGCCGCGTCCGTGAGCTCCGGGTTCGGCGAGATCGAGGCGGTCGCCGAGGGCAACCCGCGACTGCGGGCGGGCGAGCCGGTGGCCCTCGGCAACGTCGGGCCCGCGTTCGCCGGGCGCTACACGGCGACCGCCGCGCATCACGTCCTCGAACCGAACGGCGGCTACCGCACGACCGTGGTGGTGAGCGCGGCGCCCGACCGCTCGCTGGCGGGACTGACCAGCGGTGCGAACGCACCCTCACGCGGCCCACGCATGCTGGGCCTCGCGATCGGCGTGGTCACCGACATCCGCGAGGGGAAGGCCGAACGGGGCTGGGTCCGGCTGAAGTTCCCCTGGCTCGACGACACCTACGTGACCGACTGGGTCCGTACGGTGCAGTGGGGCGGCCAGGGCGGCGGCGGGGTGTTCAGCCCCGAGGTCAACGACGAGGTACTGGTCGGGTTCGAGCAGGGGCTGCTGGACAGCCCCTACGTGCTGGGCGGCCTCTACAACGGGGTCGACAAGCCGTCGCCGCACGACGTGCCGCTGGTCGATCCGACCAGCGGCAAGGTCAACCGCCGTTCGCTGGCCTCCCGTTCCGGCAACCGGCTCGAACTGCTCGATGCCCCGCGCGGACCGTCCGGTGTCCGGCTGGCCAGTGGCGACAAGCGGCTCGACGTCACGCTGGACGAGCGGCGGAGCGAGATCGCGCTGAAGGTGTTCGCCCCCGGCGGCACCCGGGTGCTGAGCTCCGTGATCCTCTCCGCATCCGGCATCACGCTCGACGCGGGTACGGGTGAGGTGAACGTGAAGGGACGCTCGGTGACCGTCAACGGCAGAACGGGAGTCACCGTGGACGGCGGACTGCTCGCCGTCCTCAAGGCCAAGCTCATCCGTATCAACTGACACCCCCAGGCCGTCCGACAGCGGCAGAAGTACCTTTCACAGCGAGGAGAACAGCGACCATGCCCCCCGCAGCCCGCACGGGCGACACCACCGTTCACGGCGGCCTCATCGGCACCCCGCCACCGGGTGCCGCGGCCGTGGCCACCGTGTTGATCGGTGGCAGGCCGGCGGCCGTCGTCGGCAGCCTGCACGTCTGTGTGGTCCCCCCGCACGCCGCGCTCGGGCCCGGGAACGTCATCCTGCCCAACCCCGCCGCCGCGGCCACCGGTCCGGTGCTGATCGGCGGGCTGCCTGCCGCCCGCATGCGGGACAGAACCACTTGCGGCGCGCTGATCACCAGCGGCGCGCCGAACGTCCTGATCGGGGGCCCGGTGTGAGCGGCGGCTTCATCGGACGCGGCTGGGGCTTCCCCTTGCGGGTCGGCCCCACGGGCGGCATCGGCATGGTCGAGCGGGACCAGGAGATCGAGGAGGCGATCGGGCTGATCCTCGGCACGGCACCGGGCGAGCGGCCGATGCGCCCGGAGTTCGGCTGCGGCATTCACGACTACGTCTTCGCACCCGGTGACAACGCCACCGCCGGGCGCGTCGCGCACGAGGTCCGCACATCGCTGGAGCGCTGGGAGCCTCGCATCGAGGTGGCCGACGTGGTGATCGCGTTCGACGCCGTCGAGGAGGGGACCTTGTACATCGACGTGCACTACACCGTGCGCGCCACGAACGACCTGCGCAACCTCGTCTTCCCCTTCTACACCATCCCCTCCTCCGAGGGCTCCGAGGAAGCGGGAGTGCGCTGATGGCCCTGCCCTCACCCAATCTGGACGACCGGCGTTTCCAGCAACTCGTCGACGAGGCCAAGCGGTACGTCCAGCAGCGCTCTCCCGAGTGGACCGACCACAACGTGTCGGACCCCGGGGTCACGCTCATCGAGACGTTCGCGTACATGGTCGACCAGTTGCTGTACCGGCTGAACCGGGTGCCGGACAAGAACTACTCGGCCTTCCTCGACCTGCTGGGCGTCACACTGTTCCCGCCGACGGCGGCGCGGGCGGAGGTCGACTTCTGGCTGTCGGCCCCGCAACCGGAGACCGTGCTGCTCCCGGCGGGCACGGAGGTCGCCACCTCGCGCGGCGAGGCCGAGGAGGCGGTGGTCTTCTCCACCCCCGACGACCTTTCCATCGTGCCGAGTTCGCTGTCCCGGCTGGTCACCGCGCCGGTGTCGGGCGAGCAGACCGACCGCACCGCACCGCTCGGCGCGCACCAGGACATCCCGTGCTTCCAGGCCCGGCCGGAGCCGGGCGACGCCGTGCTGTTCGGACTGCCGACCGCCGTCCCCCGGTGCATCGTCGCCGTACGCCTGGACAGCCGCGTGGAGGGCGTGGGCGTCGACCCGCGGCAGCCGCCCCTGGTGTGGGAGGCGTGGGACGGTGCCCGCTGGGTCACGTGCCGGACGGGCAGCGACAGCACCGGCGGCCTGAACAGGCCCGGCGAGGTCATCGTGTTCGTTCCCGCCGGGCACACCGCGTCGGTGGCCGCGGGAACCCGGGCGGGGTGGCTGCGCTGCCGGGTCACCGCGCCGGAACCGGGCCAGCCGTTCTACTCCGAGTCGCCGACGATCCGGGAGGCCGAGGTGTTCACCGTCGGCGGCACGACGGACGTCGAGCACGCGGAGACCGTCCGCGACGTTCCGCTCGGGGTCTCCGAAGGCGTGGCCGGGCAGAGGTTCTCCGTGAGCAGGGCGCCGCTGCTGCTGGACGGGGAGGCTCCGGTCGTCCAGGTGTCCTCCGCGGAGGGCTGGCAGTCCTGGACCGCCGTGGAGCACTTCGGCGCCTCCTCCCCGGACGACCGGCACGTGCGGATCGACGCCGCCTCCGGCGAGTTCGTGTTCCCCCCGGAGGTACGCGAGCCGGACGGGACGATGCGCGCGTACGGAGCGGTGCCGGAGAAGGGCGCACAGCTGCGGGTCCCTCGCTACCGGACGGGCGGCGGGGCGGCCGGGAACGTAGCCCGGGGCGCCATCCGCGTGCTGCGCAGCTCGGTGCCGTACGTGGCGGGCGTGGACAACCGCGAGGCTGCCCGCGGCGGGGTCGACGGCGAGACGGTGGAGAACGCAAAGGTCCGGGCACCCAACATCCTCCGGGTGCAGGAGCGGGCGGTCACGGCCGAGGACCACGAGATCATCGCCCGTGAGGCCGCGCCATCCCTGCGCCGGGTCAAGTGTCTGCCCGCCGTTGCGGGTGAGGGCGGTGCGGTACGGGTCCTGGTGGTGCCCGACGCGGTCTCCGACGAGGGCGGCCGACTGCGGTTCGAGCAGCTGATCCCGCCGGACTCCGTACTCTCGACGGTCGCGGCGCGGCTCGACGAGCGGCGGCTGGTCGGCACCCGGCTGGTGGTGGAACCGCCGACGTACCAGGGCGTCACCGTGGTCGCGAGACTGGTGGCGGCCGGTGGTGACGTGGACCGGGTCCGCGCCGAGGCGCTCTCGGCGCTGTTCCGCCACATCGACCCCCTGCGGGGCGGCGTGGACGGGCGGGGATGGCCGTTCGGCAGGCCCCTGCAGTACGGCGAGGTCTTCGCCGTACTGCAGGGCGTGCGGGGGGTGGGCCTGGTGGACGAGGTACGGCTGTTTCCCGCGGACCCGATCACCGGGCGACGCGGGGCGGCGCAGGATCGGATCGACGTCGCGCCGGGCGCCCTGGTGTTCTCGCACCAGCACCAGGTCGTGGTCACCGCGGGCGGGGCCGGTGACGGCTCATGACCAGGGCTGCGGTACCAGGTCTCGCCAGCCGCTATCCGATCGGCGGACTGCTGCCCGGCTTGTACGCGGACGACGACCTGGCCCAGCGGTTCACGGCGGGCCTCGACACCGTCCTGGCGCCCGTCCTGTCCACCCTCGACAATCTCCCCGCCTACTTCGACCCGGCGCTGGCCCCGGCCGACTTCCTGCCCTGGCTGTCGTCGTGGGTGGGCGCCGGCATCGATCCCGCGTGGCCCGAGGAGCTGCGGCGGGCCGTCGTCGCCCGCGCCGTCGAACTGCACCGGTGGCGCGGCACCCGCCGCGGCCTGGTCGAACATCTCCGGCTCTGCTTCGGTGTGCACGCCGACATCCGGGACGGCGGCGGCGTCGCGTGGTCGTCCGAGCCCGGCACCGCACTTCCCCCGGCTCCGACCGGCGAACTGCTGGTCCGGGTCTGGGCGGTGGGCGGGGGGCCGGTGGACGCGAGCCGCGTCCTGGACGTCGTGGCGGCCTCGTGCCCCGTACATCTCACGTGCCGGGTGGAGATCCTGCCGGGCCCGCCAGAAGAGACAGGAGGCTGACGCGATGCGTTCGTGTCCGGCGTGCGGTTCGGCCAACCGCGAGGACGACGACTTCTGCGGCAACTGCGGTTCCTACCTGGGCTGGTCCTCCCAGGCGGCGCGAAACCCGCCGACCACGACAGACGTTGACGAGCCATCAGGTCATTCGGGATCGGTCGAACCGACGGCCGGCACCCCGGCCGGTCCCGCCACCGGCGCCACCCCGGACCCCATGGACCCCGCGGCCGGGGACCCGCCGGTGGAACCCACCCGGTCGCGCACACCGGAACCTTCCGGGCCGCCGCCCGCGGAACCCGCACCCGCCCCGCAGCCGCCCCCACGCCCGGCACAGCCCGCCCCCGTACGGCCGGAACCAGCGGCGGAGGACACGCCCGTGGTCGCGGTGCGGCCCGCCGAACCGATCGCACGGCGGCCCGTCGTCAGGCCCGTGGCGGCCGAGGAGGAGCCGGACGGGCCGCCGTGCCCGGCGTGCGGCACCCCGAATCTGCCGGGACGTCGGTTCTGTCGGCGCTGCGCCGCACCGCTGCAGACCCGGGAGCAGCCGAAGCCGCTGCCCTGGTGGCGCACGGTGTGGCCGTTCCGCCGCCGGGTGCGGACCGGATCCGGCCGGGTGCTGCGGCGGACCCTGCTGGCGCTGGCGGTCGTGGGGCTGCTGTTCGCGGGCTTCCTGCTCCTGCCGGCCGGCCGCTATGTCTACGAGGACGTGCGGGACAAGCTCGGCGGAACGGCGGAGATCAGCCCGGCCGAGGCCACGGCGAGCTCCCGGGCTCCCGGCCATCCGGCGGCCGCGGGCGTCGACGGACTGACCAACACGTACTGGGGGGCGCCCACGCTCGGCTCGTCACTGACCTGCGTCTTCGACAAGCCGTTCCGACTGGTCGGCGTCGTTGTGCACACAGGTGTGTCGAAGGAGCCCCGGGAGTTCCGGCAGGGGGCCAGGCCGACGCAAGCCGATCTGATCGTCACCACGTCGGACGGCGAGGTCCACGAGAAGGCGGTGACGTTCGCCGACAAGCCGGGCCCCCAGACGGTGCGGACCGGCATCAGCGATGTGGTCTCCGTCCGGCTCGTTCTGCGGGCCGCGGCCGGCCAGGGCGAGGGGCGGCCGATCGCGATCGGGGAGATCGAATTCTTCAAGCGGACCTGAGGTGGAACAACCCGCCTGTCGACGTACGACGACCCTCTGGTTCACCACCCGGCCGGACGGCGACGCGATCATGTCGCTGGCCGCCGTGAACGGCACGACCTCCGACACACCGGGGTCGCGGTCAAAGCTGCGGGTTCGGGCTCCGCAGCAGTTGTTGTCGGGAGCGCACGTGTCCGGTCCGGTCGGGTGCGGCGCTCGGGATCCCCGTATCGCGGACGCCTCCGAGGAGCGGTGCCGAGCCGTTCGTGTTGTGATCGATTAGGGAAGAGAAGCTCTGTCGGGAACGGGAGGAAGTCATGGCTGAGAAGCTGCGAGCGCGAGACATCATGTCCGGCGGTGTGCAGTGCGTCGGCGCGCACCAGTCGCTGTTCGACGTGGCGAAGATGATGCGCGACCTGAACGTCGGTTGCCTGCCCATCTGCGGCGACAACAACAAGCTCACAGGCCTGATCACCGACCGTGACATCATCGTCAAATGCTGTGCCGAGGGCATCGACCCGGCAACCGTGCAGGCTGGATCGCTCAATGCCAAGGTGCACTGGATCGATGCCGAAGCGGACGCCACCGATGTCCTGGCCACCATGGAGGAACACCAGATCAAGCGGTTGCCGGTGATCGACGTCCAGGGTGGCCACCGTCTGATCGGCATGATCACGGAGGCCAATCTTGCGAAGAATCTGAGCGACGAACAGATCGCCGAGTTCGCGAGCCGCGTGTACGCGGTCGCCGGGATGTCCGGTCAGTCCGCAGGCTGAAGCCGGTCGGAACCCTTCGCCGAATCCCCGGAGGAGCCCGGCCGGGTCGTCCGTGGTGGATTGCCGCCCGGCGGGACGGAGGCGCCTCTGCACGCGGCCGAGGACCCCGAACCGCAGGCCGCACCGGTCGTCGCCACTTCGCAGGGCATCGCCACCGGTCGCCGGCCCTGGCCGCGGCTCGTCCTCATGACGCCTTCCAGGCGGTCGGAGAGCTGCCGGGCCGAAGAGGCAGGCGGCGCCGGCGACGCGGTACGGTCACGCGATCCCGGCCCCGAGGATCTGGTTGCAGGACCGTTCAGCCATCGACTCTCAGGGCCTGG
This sequence comes from Streptomyces sp. NPDC088252, assembly GCF_044740965.1. Taxonomy (NCBI): domain Bacteria; kingdom Bacillati; phylum Actinomycetota; class Actinomycetes; order Kitasatosporales; family Streptomycetaceae; genus Streptomyces; species Streptomyces sp. NPDC088252. Next base: position 361,872 of record NZ_JBIURS010000008.1, read on the forward strand.
AGGAGCATCGGCAGCGAGGCGTGCAACTCACGCTGCCAGTACGCCCAGCCGTGGGTCCCCGGTCCGTAGAAGTGAGTGGTGACGTGCTTCGCGCCCCTGCGTCCGAGTTCGCTCGCAAGAGCCTGGTTCTGCCTGTTGAAGTCCGCCTCGAGTGCGCTCGTCGTGCCGACGCCGGCCGGATCGCCCGGCGCTCCGGCGCTCGGGTCGAGGACGAAGAACCCGGCGTTGACCGCCGCGGTCGCCCCGGCAGCGGCCGCCAGCTCGCTGGTTCTCTCGCGGTTCTCCAGATCGGGCCCGTACGACGCCGTGAGCCTGCCGCGGAACCGGTCCGGGTCGATGGTGAGCACGTCGATCCGCCACGGACCGCGGTCGTCGGGGTTTCCGTCCCAGCCCGTGTACACGACGGACCCCGTGTACCCGGCCCCTTTCAGCCGAGTGCGCTCGGCCGTACCGGCGGACTGGGAGTCGAACCGCCCGACCCGGACCCGCCATCCGAGCGTTCCACCGGCGTAGTCGGCGACCGCCGGAGTCGTGACCTCCTCGACCCTTGCGTCAAAGCCGTCCGCCCGCGCATCGGCGGCCAGCTCGTCGGCGCTCGCCCGGTCCTTCAACGCCGACGGCGGCGCGTCGGGGTCCGGCGAGGCGGCGCCGCCGGGTATGGAGACCTCGATCGTCCACGCGAGCGCCGGGGCGTCGGCACCGCGCACGATCCGAGTGAGGGTGACACCGGGCTGCAGCGTCCGCGTGCTGCGGGTCTCGGTCAGGTCGACGGCGCCCAGCGGCAGGGCACGCGTGAGCCCCTGTCGCGGCTCGGAGGAAGCGGGCGCCGGAAGGGCCCCCACCACGGCGAACAGGGCCAGGACCGTACACGCCCCGAGCAACTTGCGGTTCACGTACCCCCTTGTGAAGAACGGCCCAGCAACGGTGCGTGCGACAGCACCCGCCCGTCAAGACGTGTGCACGTCAATCTCCTCACCCGGTTCGCGCGGGCATCACGCAGCCGCCCGTGCTCGGATACGTCACGGCGCGCCGCGTCGACGCCTGCGCGCAGCGCGCGAAGCGACCCGCCGAGGTCGCGCACGGTGGTGAAGCGGGCGATACGAAGGGGCCTCGCCGTCGCTCGTCGACCGCGCCGTCCTGACATGCCACGGGCTGGAGCAATGACCGGTCCGAAGCCTCGCGGCCCAGCAGGATGGGCGTCTTGACCACCTCTTGTGTCAGGAGTTCCGCGTGTACGGGCTGTGTGAGTGGAGCCGCCGGGAGCGCCGTCCGCGCTCGGCCCGGACCGTGGCTCCGTGCTTCGACGGGGCAGCGTCCGTGCTCGCGCCGCTCGCCGCGCGCCGGAGGGCGCAGTGAGGTGGCCGGATCGCCCCGGGGCGGCGGGCGGCCCGGCGGCGCGGCCTGACAGCGAGGGACCTTCGATGCCCGCCGCGCCGACATGGATGCGCTGGCTGCCCGCCTTCTACGTCGCGGGCATCCTGGTGATCGAACCCCTCACGCCCGTGCAGTGGCCCGTGAGCTTCCTGCTCATCGCTCTCCCCGTGATCGCCGCCTTCGCCCACGGCCCCCGTGCCGTCGCTGCCATCACGGTTTTCGCGATCGTCTTCGAAGGGGTCCTGGCCGGCACCCCGTGCTGCGCGGGCCGCCCGGTGAGCTACGTGTGGGACCGCCACTACGTGACCGCCTATCTGTGCACCGCACTGGTCGGTGTCCTCGGCACCATCCTGGCCGCCCACCGTGTGCGCCGGGAGCGCACCCTCGCCACCGTGCGTTTCGTGGCCGAGATCGCGCAGCGTGTCCTGCTCAGCCCGGTCCCCCACCGCATCGGCCCCATTCAGGTGGAGACCCTGTACCTGTCCGCCGTCGCGGAAGCACGCATCGGCGGTGATCTGTACGAGGCCGTCCCCACCACGTACGGACTCCGCATCGTCATCGGCGACGTGCGGGGAAAGGGCCTCGCCGCCGTGGAGACGGCCGCCACCCTTCTCGGCGCCTTTCGCGAGGCCGCCCACGACGAACCCGACCTCGCGGGCATTGCCCGCCGGGCGGAGAGGAGCATGAACCGCAGGGCCGCCCGCCTGGCCGGAAGCGACATGGGCGAGCGCTTCGTCACCGCTGTCTTCGCGGAGATCCCTCGCCGTCACGTGGTCCGCATCGTCAACTGCGGCCACCCACCGCCCCTGCTCATCCGCGCCGACAGCGTCACCGAGCTGGAAGCGGGCGACCCCGCACCGCCCCTCAACCTGGGCATGCTCGTCACGGACACCTACCGGATCGACGAGTACCCCTTCGGTCCCGGCGACCAGTTGCTGCTCTACACCGACGGCGTCACCGAAGCACGCGACGCCGGCGGCGCCTTCTACCCCCTCCAGCAGCGTGTCCTCTCCTGGGGCCCTCTGCCGCCCCGGGAACTCCTCGACCGCCTCCACCACGATCTCCTCGACTACAGCCACAACCGCCTCCACGACGACACCGCGGCTCTCGCCGTCCTCCATCTGCCCGACTGAGGGCCCTCCCGTAGGGTCGTCGAACCGCCACTCGGTCGCGCGTGCCGGTGATGGTCCCGGGTGTCAGACAGGACCTCACAAGACCCTCGTCCCGACGGGGTGTTCCACTCGTGGTCGGAGGGTTCTACGACGCCTGGTCCGTCGACTCGACCGAGGGCTGACGGGCACGGCTCCGGCGGTCGTACGCCGCGCGGGCCGCCGCCCGCAACCGCACGTAGAAGGGGTTGTCCTGACTGGTCTGCCACATGTGCAGATAGATCAGCATCTGGTTGAGCACGGTGTCGTACTCGACCAGCGTGCCGGATGCGTCTCCGGCCGCCCTTCCCCAGCCCACCAGACGCTCCTTCTGCGCGGCGGTGATCTTGCCCGCCTTCTCGAAGGAGTCCGCGTACCGCTCCAGTTTGTGCGGCTGAGCGCCGTAGACCAGCTTTTCCTTCAGCATCTCTTGCTGGAATTCGTCGAACTCGGGGTTTCCGGCCAGCGCCGCCTTCAGATCATTGAGCGCCTGCTTGCGCTCGGCCGCCAGCGCCGCGACCTCCTCGTCGGTCGCCCCCGACTGCACCAGTTCCATCACCGGGCTGCTGCCGAACGCCTGGTGGGCCGCGACATGGGTCAGCTCGTGGGCAATGTGCCCCAGCAGGAAGGAGGTGCCGCCCCTGGCCTGGGTGTCGACGTTGAACGTGAACTCCGGGCCGCCGCCGCCGTCGGTGGCCGGGTTGAGCTTCATGCCCGGCATGCCGCCCCGCGGGTATTGCATCACGGTCACCAGGGGCACCACGGCCATCAGCTCCCCGATGACGGCGCGCGTCTCATCAGGTAGTCCCTGGTCCTCACGGAGCGCACCGAGCTTCTGGACGAAGTCGCCCATCATCGCGTGGAACCGGTCCGCAGGGACGGCCTGGGCGGCTTTCTGGGCCTCACCGGCCGGCATGCGGACGTCGAGATCCGGGTTCTTCCCCTCGCTCATCATGCTGTCGAGTTCGGTCAGCAGGCCCCGGAAGACCGCCTCGGGGTCCAGCTGTCCTTTCGCCGCCTCGGCCTGCCGGCCGAGCTGCTGTGCACCCTCGACGCGCGACCCTCCCTCGGCCTTGTGGGCCGTGTAGTCGCCGCACGCCTTGACGATGTCCTTGAGGGCGAGCAACCGGGCGCCCTGCCTGGTGTCCGGCAGGGCGTAGAAAGCCTTGAGCGCCTTGTCCACCTTGGTGATCTCGGAGCGGCCGCGCGGCCCGGAGGTCGCCGTGCTCTGCTTGAACTCGCCCTCGGTCATCATCCGGGACACCGTGATCAGCTGCGACACGGCCGTGTTGCCCATGGTGCTCTGCAGTTCCGCGAGGCCCTGAGGGCCGTCGCTGTTCCGGACGGCGGACGCGGGCAGCGTCCGGTGTGTCTGCCCAGGGCTCTCGTGGGTGCGCATGGCGACACGCTAGGTGGCCGGAGGCGCGGGCCCCAGGGACAGGAGGGCACGGTGAGGGCAGCCTCCTTTGCCCCCACGGCACTTGCGGGTCGGGGCGCCGCCACGGAGGCGGACCACGCGGTGGCCGGGAAGGCCGATTCCCCGTTCGGTGATCGGCATGTCCGTATCTGCAAGTCAGACGTCATTGCTGACGCAGCAGTTGGGCCATAGCGTTTTGAACACGTTCCATCGCACTCTTCGGGCCGCCACTCCTCACACGACGTTCGAAGGCGGTACACCCATGTCCGGAACCACGCTGCGCGAGCTCAACGGCTTCGACCAAACGCCCGCGAAACTCTCCGAGTCGACGCTGCTCCTGATCGACTTCCAGAGCACCCACACGCAGGGCGTGATGGAACTCGACGGCCGGGAGGCCTCTCTCGACGCCGCCGCGCAACCGCTGGCGCGAGCCCGCCAGGAGGGCACGAAGGTCGTGCACGTCATCAACGACGGCGGGGAGGGAACCCCTACGACATCCGCGCCGAGATCGGTCGGATCCTCCCCCGTCCGACGCCGATCGACGGTGAGCCCGTCGTCGTCAAACGGGCCCCGAACACGTTCCACGACACCGACCTCGGCACGCTCCGGACGGCCAGGTCGTCATCGCCGGCTGGATGACACACATGTGCCTCGCGTGCACCGCGCAAGGCGCCTTCCTGCGCGGGAACCACCCGACGGTCGCCGCCGACGCCACCGCGACCCGGTCGCTTCCGGTGGCCGGCGTCGACCTCGATGCCTGCCAGGTGCACTACAGCGCCCTCGCCGCCATCGCCGACCTGTACGGGGTCGTCGTTCCCTCGCAGAAGGAGATCGTCTGATGAGGCTGCTGCATCCAGCCGTCGCACTGGGTGCCGTCACCGTTCTCGCCACCAATCGCCTCTCATGAACCCCCTCCCTGCGGGGGCGCGACAAGGTCGATCAGCTTCCTGATGAGCTCGACCCCCTGTCGGGCCACGGCACGGGGGAACTCCAGACGGGCGACCTCACCGCTGTCCACTCCGATGTCGAATCGCGATGCCTTGATCAAACCGGTCGGGGGTGCCGGCTTCGTGACCCATTCGATCCGCGCGAGCGGTATGTCGTGGAGCAGCTTCGTCGGCCGCGCCGTGGGGAAGCCGCCCAGTTTGTAGACGAGCAGCCGGCCGGTCGTCAGGGCGAGGAAGTTCCGTTCCCCGACCGGCAGATCGGGGCCGGCGGTGCGGTCCAGAGCGGCGTCACGCTGCTTGTTGAGGGTCTTGGCCATGGACGCCGAGGTGATCAGACCGCCAAGATTCCCAGTGGCGCCGCCCAGGACGTCCCCGGCAGTCCTGGTCATGATCTGTTGTACTTTGCCGGCCCGGTAGGCGCCCACCACGGCCAGAACGCGCTCGTCCTCGGCACGGGTGAGCGCGAGATGCTTCCTGACATGCGCCTCGTACGACGGCTTCACCGTGGACTCGGCGTCATCCCTGCTCATCGACCCTCCTGCAACACACTCGCGGTCATTCCGCGATGCACCCTATCGACGGCCTTCCCACGAGGCAGCCGTCGCGCTCGATTCGTTTGCCGAGGCTGAACTCGTGGTGTCACAGGGGCTGATGGTTCCCGCTCCCTGCGGAATCACGGAGGCGTGCGATCCACAGGGAGTCGGGGCGACCGCCGAACGTCAGCGGTACCGCGGGAAGTCACGGCTTCCGGCGGGCGAGCAGTTCGGCCGGGCCGACACGCGGGACTCGGGACCTGCCCCACGCGGCTATTCGGCGGGGGCGAGCCCTGTCACCGCTACCTGGGCCGGTCTCAGGAGGTGGTCGCCGACCCGGTAGCCGTACCGCAACACCTCGGCACATACGTTCTGTGCCGCACCGGAGGCGTCGTAGGTGATCGCTTCGTGTGTGCGGGGATCGAAGGGGTCACCCGCCGCGCCGACAGTGCGCAGGCCCAGTGCCGCCAGCCGCGCCTCAAGCACGTCGGAGAGGACTGCCGCCGCGCCGTGGTCGTCGCCCTGCCGGTGGATCTCTTCCAGGACATCCAGGACCGGAAGCAGGCCGGTGAGGACGTTGACCACCGCGATCTCCCGTATCGCCAGTCGGTCGCGGCGTACCCGCTTGCGGTAGTTGTCGTACTCGGCCTGTACCCGCTGCAGGTCCGCGGTCAGCTCCGCGATCCGCTCGGGCAGCCGCGCGGCCTCCGCATGGTCGGTCCGGCCGGCGCCCGGAGGTGCCGTACTCGCGCCGTCCGCACCAGTCCTGGCCGAACCCGTCCCGGCCGGACCGCTCCCGGTCGGACCGGAGGCATCCTGGCATCGCCCGTCCCGGAGGGTGACCGGCGTGATCCTGCGCGGGTCGCACACCACCGCGGGCGACCGATCGCCGTGATGCTCCGAGTGAGGGTTCTTGCTCATCCGGTACCTCCCTTCCGCTCGTCGTCGACGATCTCCGCGTCGACGACCTCCTCGTCACCGGTGCCCGTGCCATCGGGCGTGCCACCGGCGGCGGTAGCGTCTCCGGCGGTTCCGCCGCCCTGGGCCTGCGCGTACAGGGCGGTACCGATCTTCTGCGCCGCGGCCGCCGCCTTCTCCGTGGCGGCACGGATCTCGGCGGTGTCCTCGCCCTTGAGCTTCTCCTTCAGCTCGGCCAGAGCCGATTCGGTCTCGGTACGCACATCCGGGGGGATCTTGTCGGCGTTGTCCCGCAGCAGTGTCTCGGTCTGGTAGACGAGGGTCTCCGCCCGGTTGCGGGTCTCGGCGGCCTCCTTGCGCCGCTGGTCCTCCTCCGCGTGCTGCTCGGCCTCGCGCACCATACGGTCGATGTCGTCCTTCGGCAGCGAGGAGCCACCGGTGACGGTCATCTTCTGCTCCTTGCCGGTGCCGAGGTCCTTGGCGGCGACGTGCATGATGCCGTTCGCGTCGATGTCGAACGCGACCTCGATCTGCGGGACACCGCGCGGGGCGGGCGGCAGGCCGGTCAGCTCGAACATCCCGAGCTTCTTGTTGTACGCCGCGATCTCACGCTCGCCCTGGAACACCTGGATCTGCACGGACGGCTGGTTGTCCTCGGCCGTCGTGAAGATCTCGGAACGCCTGGTGGGGATCGTGGTGTTGCGCTCGATGAGCTTCGTCATGATGCCGCCCTTGGTCTCGATGCCGAGGGACAGCGGGGTGACGTCGAGCAGCAGGACGTCCTTGACCTCACCCTTGAGGACACCGGCCTGGAGCGCGGCACCGATGGCGACGACCTCGTCCGGGTTCACACCCTTGTGCGGATCCTTGCCGGTCAGCTCCCTCACCAGTTCGGTCACCGCCGGCATCCGCGTCGAACCGCCGACCAGAATCACGTGGTCGATGTCCGCCACTTTGATCCCGGCATCCTTGACCGCGTTGTGGAACGGCCCCTTGCACCGCTCCAGCAGTGGTGCCGTGAGCTGCTCGAACTGTGCGCGCGTGAGTTTCTCGTCCAGATGCAGCGGACCCTCGGCCGAAGCCGAGATGTAGGGCAGGTTGATCGTGGTCTCGGTCGCGGCCGACAGCTCGATCTTCGCCTTCTCCGCGGCCTCGCGCAGACGCTGCAACGCCATCTTGTCCTTGGACAGGTCCACGCCGTAGCCGTTCTTGAACTGCTTCACCAGGTGATCGACGACCTGCTGGTCCCAGTCGTCACCACCGAGGTGCGTGTCACCGTTGGTCGCCTTCACCTCCACCAGGCCCTCGCCGATCTCCAGCAGCGAGACGTCGAACGTGCCGCCACCGAGGTCGAAGACGAGGATCGTCTGGTCGTTCTCCTTGTCCAGGCCGTAGGCCAGCGCCGCGGACGTGGGCTCGTTGATGATCCGCAGCACGTTCAGGCCCGCGATCCGGCCCGCCTCCTTGGTCGCGGTGCGCTGAGCGTCGTTGAAGTAGGCCGGGACGGTGATCACCGCGTCCGTGACGTCCTCCCCGAGATGCGCCTCGGCGTCCCGCTTCAGCTTCTGCAGCACCCGGGCGGAGATCTCCTGCGCGGTGTACCGCTTGCCGTCGATGTCGCCGGAATCGGGGAAACGCCACTGGGTGTCCCCCATGTGCCGCTTCACCGACCGCGCGGTGCGCTCGACGTTCGTCACCGCCTGCCGCTTGGCGACTTCGCCGACCAGCACCTCACCGTTCTTCGCGAAGGCGACCACCGATGGAGTGGTCCGCGTGCCCTCGGTGTTCGTGATGACCGTCGGCTCGCCGGCTTCCAGCACGGACACCACGGAGTTCGTCGTTCCCAGGTCAATGCCTACTGCCCGCGCCATCACTGCCTCCCTCATGTCTTTCACGGATGAACCTGAGCCAGCTGTTGAACGAGTGGTCTGCCTGCTGCTTCACCTCCCAGGCCCGGCCGTCGGGCGTTCCGGCCCCGATGCCCCCGGCCTGCCGCTCACTGCGCGGGGCTTTCTGTTGCTGCGCAGACTCTCGGCCTGCCGGACGATGCGGTCCACGCGCTCGGCGAGATCGCGGCGCCGCTCCAGGTACGGGCGCACCGTGGCAAGCGGCCCGACGAGACGGACGGGGTCCTTTCCGTCGAGAGCCACACCGAGTTCGGCCACGGTGCCGCGAGCCGCCTCGGGGAGATCGTGGAGGGACGTGATCTCTCCGGCCAGAATGCGCAGGTCCGCCCCGTTGCCCCGCGCCCAGGTCGAGACGGCGCGGTCGGCAGCCCGGCGATCGCGGACGGCCTGTATCCGTTGTTCCCCAGTGGTGCCCAGGTGACCTGTGCACAGTCGCAGGTATCGGCGCTCGGCGGCCTGGCGGCTGCTGACGCCCAGTGGATGAGCGATATCGGCCCAGCTGGCCCCTGCTCCACGTGCCGCTTCGATCAGCGCCGGTTCCCACACAGCCAGCCGACGGCATACGTCGCGCAACAGCCGGAGAGCGTCCAGCGCCTCTCCCGGCCCTGCCGCGTCACCGGCGATCTCCGCCCCGTCGGGTGCGCCGGCCCGACGCACGGCGGCTTCCACCGCGCCCAGCGCCTGCGTCGCGGCGGCAAAGGAGACCGGCGGACCGGGGAGGTCCGGCGTCTTCGAGGCTGTTCCGGTCACGGACAACCCACCAGGTGAAATGCGTGTCATCGTTCGCATGACATCCCACTTGTCATCCTTTGGATGACATTTTACAACCGGACCGAGATGGGATGTCCGGTCATGAGGGCCCGTCGTCGGCGCCTCGCGCCGCGCGACGGGCGGCTCACGCGTGCGCTCGGCAGTCTGCCTCGCCCCGGCCGTCCGCCGCTGGAACTGCTCGGCGCGCCGGCGACGTTCGAGGCCGAGACGCCGCTGCACCGGGCGGGCGTCCTCCGACAGCTGCTTCAGACTCTCTCACCCAGCCGGCCCGGGACTCCAGGTAGCGCTGCTCGGCGAGGCTGGCGGTGGCCTTCGCGGCGCGCCGGTAGTGCTCGTACGCCCCGGCCGAGTCGCCGGTCCTCTCCAGCAGGTGCGCCCGTACGGACAGCAGCCGGTGATGCCCGGCCATCCGCTCGTCACCGTCCAATGTGGTCAGCAGGGCCAGCCCGGCCTGCGGCCCCTCGGTCTCGGCGAGCGCGATCGCCCGGTTGAGGGTGACCATCGGGTTGGGCGCGATCCGTTCCAGGATCAGATAGAGCGCGTGCACCTGCGACCAGTCGGTCTCCTCGACGGTGGCCGCGTCGGCGTGCGTGGCGGCGATGGCGGCCTGCAGCTGGTAAGGCCCCAGCGCCGGGCCTGCCAGCGACGCCTTGACCAGCCCTGTGCCCTCGTCGATCAGCCCGCGGTCCCACTTCGTACGGTCCTGCTCGTCCAGTGGCACCAGGCCGCCGACCGCCGTCGTACGCGCCTCCCGGCGGGCGTGCGTCAGCAGCATCAGCGCGAGCAGCCCGGTCACCTCGCCGTCCTCGGGCAGTTGCGCGTGCACCATCCTGGCCAGCCGGATCGCCTCGTGCGCGAGGTCGGCACGGTGCAGTTCGCTGCCCGAGGAAGCCGTGTAGCCCTCGTTGAAGATCAGGTAGAGCACGTGCAGGACGACCCGTAGCCGCTCTTCGCGTTCCGCGCCGTCCGGCAGGCTGAACGAACTGCCTGCGGCCTTGATGCGCTGCTTGGCCCGGCTGATCCTGGCCGCCATCGTGGCCTCCGGCACCAGGAACGCGCGGGCGATCTCGGCGGTCGTCAGACCGCCGACCGCCCGCAGCGTCAGGGCGGTCTGCGAGGCCGCGGTCAGCGTCGGATGGCAGCACAGGAACAGCAGGACGAGCGTGTCGTCGGTGTCCGGTACGTCCTCGGGCACCACCTCGGCGGCCGTCGCCGACTCCCGCGCGCGGCGCGCGTGGTCACTGCGCATCTGGTCGATCAGGCGCCGGGACGCGACAGTCACCAGCCAGCCGCGCGGGTTGTTCGGCACACCCTCGGCCGGCCACTGCACGGTGGCGGCGAGGACGGCCTCCTGTACGGCGTCCTCGCACCCCTCGAACTGGCCGTGCCGACGTACCAACACACCGAGGACCTGCGGCGCGAGTTCACGCAGCAGGTCCTCTGCGGCTGGCGCTGTCATGCCTCCAATTGTCCATCAGCGAACATCACCTGTCGCACCTCGACCCCCAGACCCTCGATCGTGGCGTCCGGGATCTGCGATGCCAGCTCGATCGCCCGCTCCTTGTTCTCGCAGTCGATCAGGTAGAAACCGCCCAGATACTCCTTGGACTCCAGGAAAGGTCCGTCGGTCACCACCGGCTGGCCGTTGCGTACGGCCACCACGGCGGCCTGTGACGGATCGACCAGCGCCTGCGTGGTGATCAGCTCACCCGACTGCTTCAGCGCCTCGATGAACTCGCCGTGACCGTTGCCGATCGCCCCCTTCTCCTCGTCGGTCAACGCGTCCAGCACGGCCGGGTTCATGTGCAGACTGATCAGGAACTTCATCTCGTACTCCTTGTGGTTCGCGAGCCCCGGCGGGGCCCTTCGACCGGTTGGTCGGAGTCACCGCCGCCGTCTTGACATCCCCCACCGAAAAGTTCGCACCAGTTTTTCACCGTCGCATCGCCCGGACCGTGAGGTCGTCACTTCCGCGGGCGCCCCGCCGAGCCGGGCACGAGGAATTTCCGGCCGTACCGATGTCAAGAAGCTCTCGACCGCTCCGACCGACCGGCGAAACGTCAAGAGAACAGGGAGTTTCGGAAATGCGAGTCAACCGGGCATGGCTGGGGCTGGCCGTCCTCATGCTTCCGACACTGCTCGTCGCCATGGACGCGACGGCGTTGCTCCTGGCGCTCCCACGGCTGAGCGCCGACCTGGGGGCCGACAACGTCGAGCAGCTGTGGATCAGTGACAGCTATGGGTTCATGGTGGCCGGCCTGGTCATCACGATGGGTACGCTCGGCGACCGGATCGGTCGCCGACGGCTGCTGATGATCGGCGGAGCCGCGTTCGCGGTGCTGTCGCTCGTGGCTGCCTTCGCGGTCGATCCGCTGATGCTGATCGTCGCGCGTGCGTTGCTGGGCGTCGCCGGCGCGACCCTGGCGCCGTCCACACTCGCCTTGATCACCAACATGTTCCGCGAGGAGGGACAGCGCGGTAAGGCCATCGCGATCTGGGCGACCTGCCAGTTCACCGGCGGCGCGCTCGGACCCGTACTGGCCGGATTCCTGCTCCAGTACTTCTGGTGGGGCTCGGTGTTCCTGTTCGCCGTGCCGGCGATGGTGTTGCTGCTGCTCGCGGGGCCGGTCCTGCTGCCGGAGTTCCGCAGCGACCGGGCCGGCCGATTGGACCCGGGCAGCGTGGGCCTGTCGCTCGTGGCGGTGCTTCTGATGGTCTATGGCATCAAGCAGCTGACCGTCGAGGGCGCGCCAGTCGTGGCGATGACGGCCCTCGCCATCGGCGCCGCCTTCGGATTGCTGTTCGTACGCCGACAACTGCGGCTGGAGACCCCGCTCCTCGACCTGCGGCTGCTGCGCAACCGCCCGTTCACAGCCGTACTCGTAGCGCTGGTCTTCGCCGGCATCGCCATGGCCGGTACGGGGCTGCTGGTGACCCAGTATCTGCAGAGCGTGCTGGGCCACTCGCCGTTCGCGTCGGCGGTCCTGTTCGCACCCATGGGCCTGGGCGTGGCGGTCGGCACCATGGCCGCGCCGGCGCTGGCTCGGCGGATGAAACAGACGACCGCGATCGCCGGCGGGCTCGTGGGGTCGGCGCTGGGCAGCCTCCTGCTGGTCGGCGTCGACGGTGCGAGCGCCCTGCCGCTGGTGATGACCGGCATCGCCGTGCTGGCGCTGGGTACCGGCCCGCTGTTCGCGCTCGGCACCGGGCTGGTCGTCGGGTCCGTACCACCGGAGCGCGCCGGCTCGGCGGCGTCGATGTCGGAGACCGGCAACTACTTCGGCGGTTCGCTCGGCTTCGCGCTGCTCGGTGTGGTGGCCGCGGTGGTCTACCGCGGCCGGATGAACGGAACGTCCGACTCACTCGCCGGCGCGGTCGCCGCCAGCCGACATCTTCCCGCCGACCGGGGCGCGGAACTGCTGCGCACGGCGCGAGAGGCGTTCACCGCCGGCTTGCACGTCACCGGTGTCGTCGCCGCTGTCATCTTCGCCGGGCTGGCCGCCCTGATCCTGGCCATGCGCCCGGAGACACGAACCGCCCCGGCCGCACTCCCCGAATACGAGGCGACTCGCTCATAGAGTTCTGCCGAGCCGCGTCGTGGCTGCCCTGTCCGAACGCGGCACTCGGCACTCGGCACTCGGCACTCGGCACTCGGCACTCGGCACTCGGCACTCCATCGTCACCTGTACGCGTGACGAGCATGGCCGACACCCGACCGTTCCTGTGGCGAACAGCGGTCACGAGGCGGCCCGGACACGGAAGGCGGGCCGCCCTCGGCCGCCGTCATCCAGCGGGACGGCAGGATCCTCGCCGACGGCACCGCCCCGAGTCCCGGACGATCCTGCGGCGCCGGCCGGCTCCGGCGGCCGTCGCTCCTGGGGTGGTGCAGTCAGTGCCTTCCCGCTCGGGCGAGGGCCTTGTCGGCCTGGGCGGCCAGCGCGGCGACCAGATCGGCTGCGGGCGGCAGGTCGTCGACGAGGTCGACGCCCTCCCCGGCCCACACCGGCAGCGGAGGCACGGCGCCGCGTGCCACATCGGCCTGATAGGCCTGTCGGGCCCGGGCGTCCGCGGCGAGTTCGTCCTCCCTGCCCCGCCAGCGGTCGAGGTAGGGATGGCCGAGGGTGCGAGCCGTGTACTTCGTCGTCGACCATCGGGCTCCCCGGGCGATGTCGAGGACACTGTTGCGTTCTGTGTCCTCGCCCCGCCCACGGACGATCGTCTCGGCGATCGAAGGGTCGACCAGGGCCTCCGCCGTGGCCTGGAAGCGGGTGCCGATGAGGGCCCCGGCGGCCCCCAGGGCCAAGGCGGCGGCCACGCCACGGCCGTCGGCGATCCCACCGGCCGCCAGCACCGGCACCGGTGCCGCCAGATCCACCACAACGGGCACGAACGGCAGCGTGGCCCTCCCGTGCCGGGCCCCGTGCCCACCGCTCTCGCTGCCCTGCGCCACGATGACGTCGGCCCCCAGATCCACCGCCTGCCGGGCCTCTTCGAGATCGGTGACCTGAACGATCACCGAAGCACCGGCCGCACGGATTCGCGCGACGAACGGGGTCGGATCCCCGAATGACAGCGTCACAGCCGCGGGGCCGTACTCCAGCGCCTGCTCGACCGCGTCGACGCCGACCGCCCAGCTCAGGAACCCGACTCCCCACGGCTTCCCGCCCCCGGCCACGATCGCCAGCTCACGGTCCAGCCAGTCCCGGTCATCTCCGTACCCACCGCCCAGCAACCCCAGCCCACCGCCGCGGGAGACAGCCGCAGCCAGGGCTCCGCCGGCCGACCCGCCCATGGGCGCAGACGCAATCGGATGCTGCACACCGAACAACCTCGTGAACGCCGTCGACAATGCCATGCCGTCATCATGGCCCCTCCCGGCGGCCGGAAGAGATCAACCAGCAATACCTGTCGCAGAGCTCACCCACGGTGACCCGCAGCCGGGCATCGCCCAGCCGGCCAGTGGCCGCGAGCGGGGAATGACAGCCGCCCATCGATGGACCGCCGACATCGCCAGGAGAGGGGTACATCGCACAACCTCAACGCCTGTCCCCCGCTCCCCCACGACCCGGGTCGCTCCCCCTTCGGTCCGTCCCCGACCTGCGAACCGCGCAGCGCATTCCTGGGCGCTCCCGCCTCCACCAACTGCTCAACCCTTGAGGCCGCTGAGTCCGGGCTGAAGCAGCTCCGGTTCCGCTGAACTCCGGGCGGTCCATGGAGGGGGCCGCTTCCCGTACGGAGTGCGACGAGCACGTGCCGGCAAGCCGTCGCGAAGGGAACCGGCCCGGAGGTCATGGCCGGTCCGGGCGTTGGAGGATGCACCGGCATCCCCTGAGATCTGTCGGGGTGATCCCCCATTTTCCTCGATCAGAGGTTGTCGGCCCTACGAGCCTGCCAGCACACTGACCGCATGCCAGGCGATGTCACCAGAGCAGACGATTCTTCTTCACCTCGTCACCACGTGTCCGATCAGCGGGTATCTCATCGAGACCGGGATCAGGCCGTGGAGATCCTTCAGGTCGCGGCCGGAGACGGCCGGCTGACCATCGCCGAGCTGGACGAGCGCGTGGAAGCAGCGCTTGCCGCACGTACCGCCTCCGACCTCGCGGCGCTGACCGCCGATCTACCGCTTGAAGGGATGCCGTCGCGGGCTCGCGAGGTGATCCGGATCGACCAGCGCTTCGGAGAGGGCAAGCGCACTGGTCGCTGGCTGGTTCCACGCCGGATGGAGATCCGGCTGATGTTCAGCGACCTGAGGCTCGACTTCACCGAGGCCGTGATCACCCACGACACCCTGCACATCGAGGTCGACCTACGCATCGGCGGAAATCTGACGCTGGTGACCCCGCCGGGGATCGTGGTCGACGCCGACGACGTCACCTACAGTCGCGGCGACATCAAGCTCCGCCCGGTTGCCGGCCAGGATGCGCCGGTACGACTGCGTGTGGTGCTGAGCGGCAAGTCGACCGGTGGCGACATCGTCGCTCGGCCGCCACGGCGCACACCCGGCCAGTGGCTTCGACGCAAGCCTCGAACAGTCAACGGCCACTGACCGCCAGACGGCTGGTTGACCGTCACATGCAGGCGCCGGGCGGGGCGGGGTGACTCGACGGGGCCGAGCGGAAACGGCTGCGGCCGTCATGGTGGTCGAGCAACAGCTCGACTGGGCACGGCCCTCGGCACCATCAAGGGAGGAATCCATCGTGTCGGACCGCTGGGTCGAGTTGGAACTCGACGTGAACACCTTCGACGCGGTGCGCTTCGACAGGTACGTGAAGCGCTGCCAGGACGCCGGGATACGTTTGATCACCATGGCCGAGTTGGGTGACACCCCACAGCACCAGCGCGCACTCTATGAACTCAACAAGGAGTGCTCCGCCGACATCCCTGCCCGCGGCGAGTTCTACACCTTCGACGAGTACTTCGGGTGCAGGATCGACGTCCCCTCCTACGATCCGCGCGGAGTCGTGATCGCGCTCGACGACGACATATGGTGCGGGCTCGCCGCGACATCGGACCGGAGAGCCGCCGGCTTCGTCTTCAACGAGATGACCGGGGTCAGGTCCGCCTACCGCAGTCGCGGCCTGTCGATCGGAAGGTTCCATGTGCACGCCCGGCCTGCCGCGGGCTGTGACGTGTGATGGCCTGCGAGCGGACACCGCCGAAGCTGAACTGCGCTGAAGCAACAGCATGACG
Organism: Streptomyces sp. NPDC088252; assembly: GCF_044740965.1. NCBI lineage: Bacteria > Bacillati > Actinomycetota > Actinomycetes > Kitasatosporales > Streptomycetaceae > Streptomyces > Streptomyces sp. NPDC088252. Next base: position 377,580 of record NZ_JBIURS010000008.1, read on the forward strand.
AACCTTCTCGCCAATGGACCTCCGCGACCGGAGTCCGCCGCGCGGAGGTCGGAACTCCCCCAGCACGGCTGTCCGCCGCGTGGGAACAGGGGTCCGTCCTCCCAGAGCACGGACCTCTGTTTCATGTGGCGGTGTGCCGGCTGGTCAGGCCAGGAAGAGGCCGAACCCCGCGCCGGACCCGTGGTGTCGGCCGCTGATGTGCTCCGCTTCCCGGCGGAGCACCCCTGAAGGCCGATCTCCGCACTCGGGCTCAGGCCGTTTCGGCCGCCGGGGCTGCGGTGCTGTCGCTCGGGGCGGCAGGCCATTCGCGGTGTCCTTCGTCGTGCCAGAGCGGGCGTCGGTCGACCCGTAGGCCGAGGATCTCCGGTCGCGCGTAGTGGCCGCGGGAGTCGACCCAGACCTTGACGGCGTTGATGTCGGCAAGGTCGATCTCGGCGGTGACGAGCTTCTCCTCAAGGCCGGTGTGCGGGCCGGCGAGATATTGATTGAAGGGGTGGATCACGGCCGACCAGCCGCCGCCCGCAGTGATGTGCTTCTGCGGTCCGATGGTGTGCTCCATCCACTGCAGGCACATCTCGTCCACCGGGTTTCCGGCAGAGATGACGAACGCCTGGGCCGTGAGAGCGTGGGTCTTCATCATGGCGTCGATCTGGACGTCGGCGACGGTCTCGAAGCCGGTCATGGTGGACAGACCGGGCCATGCCGCGGCGTGGATCTGCTGGCCCTGGGTGATCAGTGACTGGCGGGCCAGATTCATGGTGTGTTCCCAGCAGGCCAGGCCTCCGATCCGGCCCAGTGTGCTGTCGAAGACTCTGAGAGTGGCACCGCCGCCCTGAGCCCACACGATCCGTTCGGCGTAGGTGGGCTGGAGCTTGCGGTGAACTCCGAGAAGGGCACCGTCGGGTTCGATGAAGACCTGGCTGTTGAAGCACGTGCGGGTACCCGCGAGCCGTTCGCTCACGCCGAGAACGATGCCGACCCCGGCACGGTCACAGGCGGCTTGGACCCGGGCGATCTGCGGACCGGGCACCTCGACGGACGCCTCGGCGTAGGCGGCGTTGGCACCCTGCTGGTCGAGCGGGGCGTAGGCCTCGATCCAGTACGGGTATCCGGGCACGAAGGTCTCGGGAAACACCAGCAGGTCGATACCTTCCCGGCCGGCCTGTTCGATGAAGCCGATGACCTTGCCGACGGTCGCCTCGGTGTCCATGAACACCGGGGCTGCGTGCACCGCCGCGACAGTTCGTTTCGTGGAAGTGGGAGATGGCACGTCGGAGTCCTCCTCGGAAGTGGAGCGCACCGGCAGGAACAGGCCGTCGGGCGGTGTCCGGGGGTGCACGGTCCGGATGCGGATGAATCGGTGAGCCGGTCGCGAAGCAGCCTGCCATCGTTCGCGGCAACGTGTGCCTGTGCCGGCCAGTTCGAGCAAGGCATGTCAAGATCTGCCGACTTCGGGGTCGATATGCCGAGCCGCAGACCAACGGAGATGGCTTGCACCGTGGGAGAAGCACGATGCGTGTGCGCCAACCGGGCCATGGGATCGTCCCTGCCGTGCGCCCGGGACTGCGTCGGGGCGACGCATGCCCTCTTGCGCGTGACATCGCCTTTGTCCGGCTCGCCCGGGTGTAGTGGCAGTCGGCGGACTCCGGAGCGGAACCGATGAGCAGAGCACCGGAGTTGGCGGCGTCGACAATGGAGCGTCGTCACGCTCGCCTGTATCTCATCGGGCTCGGGCTCTCGGTGGTCGGCGATACCGCGCTCAGCCTGGTGGCCGGGATGTGGGTCAAGTCGCTCACGGGGAGCAGCGCGCTTGCCGGGTTGACGCAAACATGCATCTACATCCCGTCGCTGTTCGGGCCGCTGGCGGGACTGGTCGCGGATCGGGTCCCGCGACAACGCTTCCTCATCGTCGTGAACCTGTGCAGTTCGATCGCCGTCGCGTGCCTGCTGTTCGTTCACGGCCGGGAGCAGATATGGGCGGTCTTCGCCGTGATGACCGCATACGGCACCTCCCTGGTACTTGTCGATCCGGCCGAGACCGCCCTGTTCGCCCAATACGTTCCGGCCGCGGACCCGCCGACGGATCAACGGCTGGCGCCTGGGAGTACAGGAATCAGGGCGCCTGGTCTCGCCGTTGGTCGGGGCAGGCTTGCTCAGCCTGCTCGGCGGTGGGGCCGTTGCCGCACTCGACGCCGCCGCCTTCGTGACGGCGGCCGCTGCCACGGCATTGCTCACGCCGCCACCCGAACAACCCCGGCCGCCGCGGACCCGATGGCGCACCGAATTCCTCGCCGACGTCGCCCATATTCGCCTCACTCCGCCACTCGCGCGGATCCTCGTCGTCGCCGCACTGGTCACGGCGGTGTCGGGTATGGGCGTAGCGGCCCAATACAGCCTGGTCGCCGGGCTGCATCAGCCGCCCCGCCACCTCGGTGTGCCCACAGCGCTCCTCGGCGCCGCGTCTGTGCTGGCCAGCCTGGTCAGCCCCCCGCGTGATCGCCCGGGTCGGCTCGGACACCCTTACGCTTCTGGGTCTGGCTGCTTTCGCCGGTTCGATCCTGCGAGCCCTTCCCTGGATGCCCCTTTGACCGGGGAGCCCGAGGGCATCTCACCCCGGGCTGGTGGGGCAGCCTCGGCGCCCCGGCGTCGCAATCGCCCGAGACCGCCGACCGTCAGCGAACTCCTGTCGAGCGACGAAACCTGACGCCTGGGGCCGACCACTCGGCCGGCCCCAGGCGGCGCCCCGGCGGGCATGCGACGCGGATGCGGCCGCCCCGGGTACGCAGCCCAGAACGCGGGTCCTACCGTCCGGACTTCTTCAGCCGCTCAGCCGCCTTTGCCGCGGTCTCCTGGGCCTCACCCGTCATTTGCTCACCGCGGCCCCCTGCCTGCATGCCCTTGTCGTCCATGGCACCGCCGACGGTTTCCTTCAGCTTGCCCTTGGCCTGCTTGGCCTTCGCCTTTGCCTTACCCATGACGATTCCGTCCTTCACTGTGGGGGACTGACGCATCCACCTTGCGTCGATCACTCCGAGGCCGCAATCGGTGACGCGGCGCACTCACGAGCATCCGGAAGGAACGGCCGTGGGAACAGCACTCTTCCGTCGGTCGGGGCGGCTCGGGGACCGGACGGGGTCCGGGACCCGGCGTCCGGGGCGGCTCCGCGTCGGGCTGGGGCGCCTTTCTGAACATCACCGGGCGGATCCGGGGGCGCGATGAGGCATCTGTGGCCGCGAGGGTTACTGGCCGTGCTGGTGGGGCTGCTCGTGGCGGGCTGTTTCGCCCCACTGCCGCCGATGTTCGGCGACGGTGGGGCGGTGCCCGAGGAGGCCTCTCGTGTTCCGCTGCCGGTGCTGCCCGGCCCCGATGGCACCTGGGCGCTGAACGCCCCCGCGGCGGGGCTGCTCGGCGAGGGCCGCACGCTGGTCCGCCGGGATGGCACAGCGAACAAGGGCTGGCGGCCGGCATTGCCGGCCGAGCTCGCGTTGACCTCGCACCAGCACGGCGCGGCGCATTCCGCGCTCGTCCGTGGTGACCGGGTGGTGCTGGTCGGCGGCAGGGACGGCCGCCGGGGGCCGAGTGCGATCGCCGGGCTCGACCCGGAGCGGGGGCTCCTGACCTGGCGGCATGCCTTGCCGCCAGGCAGCCAGGTTTTCCCGTTCGAGAACAGCTTCGAGGTGCTGACGGCGGTCTGCCGCCCCGGATCCTGCCGCATGACCGGCTGGAACGCCTGGTCGGGTGAGCGCCAGTGGACGCGCGCGGTGTCCGGGGCGGTACGGGTCGTGGACGCCTGCCGGGCCGACGAGCTTGCCACCGCCGACGGCCGCCGTGGGGACGGCTGTGGGGCCTATCTGGTCACCCCCGACCGTGTCGGCACCGTCGACCGGATCATCAAGGCCAACGACCGGGTCATCATGGCTACCGCACCGGCCAAGGGCAGCTGCCGCGCCACCATCGAACGCGGGTTGCGAAGCAGACGGCCTCAAGACGTAACCCATCCACCGCGGTCACAGGCCAAAAGCGGATTGGCCCAGGGCTTGCGAGCAGTCCCGTCCACAGGATTTGACGATTACTCCGAGCACCCAGACCTGGGCCGGTAATCGGTCGATCATGCGCCCACTGGCCGACCGACGTCGACGACGAGACGGATTTCGGAGTCGACGACGACATGGTGGTGGGAGTAGTGGTAGCTCTTCGACCACAGCCCCCGGGCGAGCCACCACGACTTCACCCACCATCACGGACCAACTCGTGTGCTCCCGTAGCATGCAGGTGTGATCAAGCCCATTGAACTCGTGATATTCGACTGTGACGGCGTTCTGGTGGACAGCGAGCGCATCGCAGTACGCGTGGACGCGATGAGCCTGGCGTCGCTCGGCTGGCCGCTCAGCGAGGCCGAAATCGTCGAACGCTTTGTAGGCCGCTCGCACGCCGACATGATCACCGATGTCGAGGAGCACCTCGGCTACAAGCTTCCGGACGGGTGGGAGGCGGAGCAGCGCCATCTGTACCAGTTGGCCATGGAAGCCGAACTCACCGCTGTTGACGGCGTAGTGGAGGCCCTCGACCAGATCCAGCTGCCCGCCTGTGTGGCCTCCAGCAGCAGCCATGACGGCCTTCGCCACACCCTGGGCCTGACCGGGCTGTACTCGCGCTTCGAAGGACGCATCTACAGCGCGGCGGAAGTGGTCAACGGCAAGCCCGCGCCCGACCTCTTCCTCCACGCGGCACAGCAAATGGGATTCGCCCCCGAGGTCTGCGCCGTTGTCGAGGACAGCCGCTACGGCGTACAGGCCGCCCGCGCCGCCGGCATGCGCGCGTTCGGCTACTGCGGCGGGCTCACGCCCGCAGAATGGCTGCACGGACCGGGCACGGTGGTCTTTGACGACATGCGTGAGCTACCAGCTCTCCTCGCCGAGGTGTGACCCTCGGCTGTTGTGGGCCGTACGGGATTCGGCGCTGCACCTGGTCCTGGCTCTTGGGGCCCGAAGGACGTTTCGTGGTGCGGGATCAGCAGACGCCCGGCAGATCTGGCCGACGCAACACCCAACCGCCGAGCCACCACACCGATTTCCTTCTAGAACGAGCAGTGGGACCGTCTCCTGTGTCTCATCCTCATCTCAGCTCACGGTCGCGATGAGCCGGCCCGTGTCCTCGCTCATTTCTGGCTGAGCTTGATGCGTTCGGTCAGATCGCCGATCGCGCTGCCGAGTTTCTGCACGGGGTCGGCGAGGGTGGACAGGGCAGACTTGATGTCGACTGTGGCGGCTGTGTGGCTGCCCATACCGGCTACGTGGTCCAGCCGCGCCCACACGGCGGCTTCGGCCACCAGCGCGTCGCGCTGAGGGCTGGCGACCGGGTGATGGGATGCCTGGGTAAGCAGTTCGCGGGCCTTCTGGCCGGGGTCGCTGTCGGTCATGGACCGTATCTTGCCAGCGGCCCGCTGCTCTGGGTGGATTCGGTGGGCGGATACCATTCGAGTCCTGCTCTTTGCTGTTCAGCCTGGTCAGGATGGCGTTCGCACAGGCCGCTGAGGTCGCCGGCGCCCCTGGGCTCTCGGAGGAGGAGCGCTTGACCGATGGCGCTCCGATCAGGGAGGTGCGGGGCGGGACGAGCCCCGTCTGGGCTCGGAGCCGTAAGCGCGATCTGCCGATGTCGGGATCGAGCGGCTCGCACCTCTCACCCCGTACCTCGCCACCCACTCGCCGCCGATCCCGCTTCGACAACCCCGGGCGGCGCGCCTGGACTGGCATGGCACGACCTTCCGGGGCCGTAACTCCGGCGCCGGCTCCGACAGCCGGCGACCGCCTCCGCCACGGTTCGCCGGGGATGCCGGGTTCGTGTCAACTGTCGAACCAGGCGAGCGCGGCCACCGTCATGGCGCTGACGCCGGTGTCCAGGGTGGGCTGGATGACGGGGGCGAAGTTCGGGCTGTGGTTGACCGGGACGTCCTGGGCGATGGTTCCCTTCTTGGCGGCTTCGGCGTACAGGTCGGCGTCGATGCCTCCGATGCCCCAGTAGGTGAACGGCGCGCCGAACGCTCGGGGGAGCTCGCTCATGTCCTCGCTGGCGGTCTGCAGGTCGATGGTGTGTGCGTCGTCGCCGAAGTGGGCGGCGAACGCCTCGGCGACGCGCCGGGTGGCTTCCTCGTCGTTGACGGTGGGCGGGAAGGCGGCCGTCTTCTCGATCTCGGGTGCCCTCGGCGCCCCGGACGCCTCGCACTCGGTCCGGACGATGCGTTCGATCGCCTTCAGGACCTGATTGCGCGTGGCATCGTCGTAGGTACGGACGTTGAGCTGGATGACGGCGCTGTCGGGGATGACGTTGGGGCCGCTGCCCGCGTGGATGCTGCCCACGGTGACGACGGCGGGGGTGGTGGCGGCGAGTTCCCGGGAAACGATGGTCTGCAGGCGCACGACGATCATGGCGGCCATCACCACGGGGTCGACCGCGGCCTGAGGCATGGAGCCGTGCGCCCCTCGACCGTGGACGGTGATGCGCAGGCTGTCCGCGGCCGACAGGAAGGATCCCGGGCGGGTGCCGACGTAGCCGGCCGGATAGGGCAGGACGTGCTGGGCGAGCACCACGTCGGGCCGGGGAGCCCTTGCTGTGAGCCTGTCGTCGATCATGGCCTGGGCGCCGTCGCCGTTCTCCTCCGAGGGCTGGAAGAGCGCCACGAAGGTACCGCGCCAGGCGTCCTCGGCCTGAGCCATCAGCCGTGCGCAGCCGATCAGAGCGGTCACGTGCACATCGTGCCCGCAGGCGTGCATGACCGGCTGCTCGGTGCCGTCCGGACCGATCAGGGTCGCGCTGGAGGCGTAGGGCAGACCGGTCTGCTCGCGTACCGGGAGGGCGTCCATGTCCGCGCGGGCCATGACGGTGGGTCCGTCGCCGTTGGCCAGCACACCGATCACACCGGTGCCGCCGATGCCATCCGTGACCTCATAGCCGTAGTCCCGCAGGGCGTCGGACACCTTCTTCGCCGTGCGGTGCTCCCGCAGGCCGAGTTCGGGATGCCTGTGCAGATCCTGGTAGAGGTTCTCGAGATCTGAGCGGATCTCGGCGAGGCCGGACAGCACGGCATGGGTACGGTCCATCACGATGGCTCCTTGCGCGGGTGGGACTGCTCGTCCTTCCCGTTCCGGGTGGCGGGATCGGTGCGGCGCCGCAGCGTCGCGGCCGCCTCGGACCGGGGCTGCCAGTCCAGGCTGTTGGGCAGGTTCCAGCCGAACCGCACGGCGGTGAGCCGGAAGGCCAGGGCCAGGGCGATGCCCAGGCCGACGCCGACCCCCGGCACGCCGAGGTACACGCAGATCACCGTGACTCCGGCGACCGCAACGGCGACGGTGGCGTACAGACCGTTGCCGCCGAAGACAGCCGGCACCCGACCGAGGACGACATCGCGCAGGGCGCCGCCGCCGACGGCGGTCACGGTGCCCAGCAGGACGGCCGGCAGCCAGCCCAGGCCGACGGCCAGCGTCTTGTTCACACCGGTGATCGCCCAGAACCCGATGACCGCGGCGTCGAGGGCGGTGAACAGCCGGCCCCAGGACTCCTCACTGATCTTGATGAGAAAAACCACCACGGCTCCGGCGACGGCGGTCGGCAGGTAGGCGTAGTCGGTCAGTGCGACAGGGGTGCCGTGCTGCAGCAGCACGTCCCTGATCATGCCTCCGCCCAAGCCGGAGATGATGCCCACCACCAGGAACCCGAACAGGTCCAGGCCCGCCGTACGGGCGACGGCACCACCCAGCAGCGCGCACGAGAAGACACCGGCAAGGTCGAGGTACCGGGTCGCGACCGTGATACCGGCGGGAATCAGGGAGGCAGATGTCACGCACACGGTGGACACGATCATGAGCCTAGTGACTCACCCTCTTCGCAGCACCTGGGCCGGACACAGAGCGTGACGGCCGGTACCGGCACGCGGCTCGCCCGGCCACGCGTGGCCGGGACTCGCGCCGCCGATCGACGGACGCCCCGCTCGGCCGGCATGCCGTTGATCGTCCTGGCTGTCGGCCTCTGGGTTCGTCCTGATGGCGATCGGCCCTCTGGGCGAACCTGTCCGGTGCGGACCTGCCGGCCGGTCCGACGGCACCGGCACACGAGAGCGCCGCGGCCGGAGGCCCCATTGTCGTGAACAGCCCGCCGCCGGGGGGTGCCTCTATGTCCTTCGTCAAGTTCGCGCTGCCGGTTTTGAGGGTTTTCATCCTGGTCATGCGGCGAGGGTGACGGTGGGGGTTCGGGACTCGTAGAAGGTGCCGTCTCGGAGCATCGCGAACAGGACGCTGGTGCGTTGGCGGGCGAGGCGGAGGAGGGCTTGGGTGT